>CADBCY010000067.1 GCA_902793325.1 uncultured Eubacteriales bacterium | reverse complement strand
GGCTACGGCTACAGGGATGACGAGTACTTCTTCACCCTCATTCGTTACCTCGCTCTGCCGGTTGCCTGGCTGGAATCCCACAACTTTCCGTGAAGAGCTATTAAAAAGAGGATAGGCTTCCCGGACAGACAGATCCTTCGCTCCAAGGGGCGACGGCGCGACCGCGCCCGTCCCCCGGGCAGAGCGAAGGATCTTCGGTTCTTTTGGAAAGCTGTGAAACGGGCCGCGCCGACCCGGCCTTACTTCAGCAGGAAGCAGCCCGTGTAGGCGATGGCGTTCGGGCCGTAGTAGTATTGCAGGTCGTTGGCCTTGCAGGTGTCCATCACCACGATGCCGTAGGCCTCCATAGAGGAGAACCGCTTGTCGGGGAAGCGGCAGGGCTCGTCGGGATAGGTGCATTTCTTGCAGCGGGTACAGGTGCCTGCGCACAGCGACAGCAGGCCCGGGTAGTCCTGGGCGAGGCGGTCGTGCAGGGCGGTAAAGCTGTCCTTGAAGTTCTCCTGCGCCTCCATCATGCCCTCGCCGTCGAACTGGTCCTCCAGCTCGCCCACGGTCTGCACCAGGATGCCCTCCCGGTAGCCCGCCACCTTTGCGCGCAGCTCGTCCAGCGTCCCGCAGGCCGGGGGGCAGCTCCAGTTGTGGTTGTAGACGCCGCACGCGCCGCACATGTCGCGCACCTCGTCCTTCAGCTCGATGGTGCCCGCGTCCAGCGGCGCGGCGTGGGTAAAGCCGGCCTCCAGCGCCAGGGCGTTCAGGGCTTCAAAATCCAGCATGGTCAATCCTCCTCGTCGTCGTAGAAGTTCAGCTGATCCACAAATGCGTCCTGAAACTCCGGCAGGGTGGCCAGCTCCAGGAACTCGGTGCCGCGCGCCAGCGCCTCCGCCGACGCCCAGGCGTCCGCGTCCGACAGCGCCCGCCGCGCGCCTTCGCCCGCCGCGTTGCCCACGGGCACGATGCGCCGGCGGAGCTCGGCGGGGATGAGGCCGATGGCGCAGGCGCTGTCCGGGTCGATGTAGTTGCCGAAGGCGCCGGCGATGTCCACCTCTTCGATGTCGGTCAGCGCGATCCCCAGCCGCGCCGCCATCAGCCGGATGCCCGCGGCGATGGCCGCCTTTGCCAGTTGGATCTCCCGCACGTCCTTCTGGGTGAGGAACACGCCGGTGTCCCCCAGGTCGAAGCGCTCCCCGGCCTTCAGCCGCCCGTAGCCGTCCAGCTCGCCCAGCTCCAGCAGCGCCGCCGTCAGATCCACCAGCCCGGAGCCGCAGATGCCCCGCGCCGGGCCGTCGCCGATGACGTGCCAGCCGAGCGCGCCGTCCTTCGCCCACACGTGGTCGATGGCGCCGTCCGCGCCGCGCATGCCGCAGGTGATCTTCGCGCCTTCAAAGGCCGGGCCGGCCGCAGTGGAGCAGGCGATGCGCCGGGCGTGATTGCCCATCACCAGCTCGCCGTTGGTGCCGATGTCGATCATCAGCGTGCGCTTCTCCCGCCGGAGCCAGTCGCCGCTGATCAGGCAGGCCACGGTGTCCGCGCCGACGAAGCCGCCGATCACCGGCAGCAGGAACAGCGGCGCGGCGGGGTGGACGCGCAGGCCGTATGCCGCGGCGCGCAGCGCGAGCGGCTCGCTGATCACGGGGTTGTAGGGGGCCTTCACCAGCGAGTCCGGCGAAATGCCCAGGAACAGGTGGTGCATGGCGGTGTTGCCCGCCAGCAGCACGGCGCAGACGCGCTCCCAGGAGATGCCGACCTCCGTGCACATGCGCCGGCAGAGGTCGTCGATGGCCTCGCGCGCGCAGGTCGCCAGCGTCTCCGGGCCGCGCTCCAGCGCGAATTCCGCGCGGGAGATCACGTCGCCGCCGTACTGGGCCTGGGGGTTGCGCATGCCCGCCGTGGCCGCCAGGCGCCCGTCGTTGACGTGGATGAGATACCCCGCGATGGAGGTGGTGCCCAGGTCGAAGGCGGCCATGTAGACCTGCGGCTCCTCCGCGGCGACCTCCAGCACCCTTTCGCCGCTCACTACGGCCCGGACGCGGCCCTTTGTCGCGGCCAACCGTGCGCCCAGCGAGGCGCAGACGGCGAGGTTCGGTCGCCATGCGTCGCGGCCCGTCGCGCGGGCAAGCGCCCGGCACAGCCGGGTCCAGTCCGAGGAGCTCTCGCCGCGCGGGCAGGGCTCCACCTCCAGCTCGAGCACCCTGACCATGGGGTTCCAGGGGAAGGCGTCCGCGCCCGCGCCGTCGGTCAGCACCCGCAGCTTCTCGCCGCCGCGCAGCAGCCGGACCTCCATATCCTCCGTCACCTTCGTGCGGCAGGCCAGCGCGCGCTGCCAGGCTTCCGCGCCCCTGGGCCGGAAGTCCACGGCGCACTTGCCGCACGCGCCCTTGCCGCCGCAGGGGGCGTCCGCGGGCAGGTTCGCGGCGATCTGCGCCTCCAGCAGCGTCGCGCCTTCGGCCACGGTCACGCTGCGGCCCTCCAGGATGAAATGCACATTGTATTCCATGGCGAATCCCCCGTACTGTATTTGCCTTCATGATACCATATTCTTGGGGCAAACACAACCGAAGCGGCGCAAAAAACCTCCGCACCGCCCGAAGGTCCGGGCAATGCGGAGGGATTGGCGGAAGCAGGTCAGCTCACCAGCTCCTTGGCCTTCTGGGCGGCGGAGGCGGCGTCCTCGGTGTAGGCGTCCGCGCCGATCTTGTCCGCAAACTCCTGCGTGATGGGCGCGCCGCCC
>CADBCY010000066.1 GCA_902793325.1 uncultured Eubacteriales bacterium | reverse complement strand
GTCAACTCCAAGCCGGTCGGCCCGGCGGGCCTCCGCGCCTGCGCGGCGCTGTGGGAACGCCCGCGCGGCGCGCCGTACTCCGTTCGTTCGACGCGGGACGCGCCGTATCGGTAGGGAATTCTCTCGGTGGTCAAGGTCAATACTCCTGTGCGGGAACGGCCGATGTATCAAATCGCGGCGTCCCCTCCGGCGCGCCGGCGTTCCCGCCCGAACCGCGCGCCCTGGAAAACCGGGGCCAACCGCCGTCAAATGACTTCTCCCGGCCAGGCCGGGCTCCGGGGCGGCATACCGCCCCCTGTGATTCGATTATAGCACATCTCCGACAAGCATTTACGATTCATTCGTCATATATTTGTAAAATATCGTTGAACTTTTACGGCGCTCCATTCCGCCCGCTGAATCTTAACGGGAACGCCTTGTATTCAACGTTCCGTTCTGTTATGATAAAGCCGTAAAGCACCGGCCCTGCGGCCATACGACTATTATAATGAGGTGATTCCATGTTCAAGGGCAGCTACGTGGCGCTGGTCACGCCCTTCCATCCCGACGGCAGCGTGAACTATGAGAAGCTCAAGGAGCTGTGCGCCTGGCATATCGAAAACGGCACCGACGGCATCGTGGTCATGGGAACCACGGGCGAGTCCAGCACCACCTCCCACGCGGAGGACGCCGCCATCGTGCGCTGCGTGGTGGACTGCGTCAACGGCCGCATCCCGGTCATCGCCGGCGGCGGCAGCAACAGCACGGAGACGTCCCTGATGAAGAGCCGCACCTTCCGGGACTGCGGCGCGGACGGCCTGCTGCTCATCACGCCCTACTACAACAAGGCCAACCAGCAGGGCATGTACCGGCACTTCGCCACCGTGGCAGACGCCGTGGACCTGCCCATCCTGCTGTACAACGTGCCCGGCCGCACCGGCTGCAGCCTGAGCGTGGACTGCGTGGAAGCCCTGTCGAAGCACCGGAACATCGTGGGCATCAAGGAGGCCAGCGGCAACATCTCCTACGCCGCCAAGATCGCCTGCCTGCTGAACGACGACTTCTGCATGCTCTCCGGCAACGACGACATGATCGTGCCCATCCTCTCGCTGGGCGGCACGGGCGTGATCAGCGTGTGGGCAAACCTCTGCCCCCGCGATACCCACGACCTGGTGGCGGCCTGGTTTGACGGCGACACCCGGAAGGCCAGGGAGATGCAGCTCAAGTACCTGCCCCTCATCAACGCCCTGTTCATCGAGGTCAACCCCATCCCGATCAAGGAGGCCATGAACCTCCGCGGCCTGAACGTGGGCGGCTACCGCCTGCCGCTGTGCGAGATGGACCCTGCCAACCGCGCCAGGCTCATCGAAGCCATGAAGGTACTGGAGGACTGAGCATGAACATCATCCTTTGCGGCTACGGGAAGATGGGCGCCATGCTGGAGAGCCTGATCCTGCCCCGGGAGGACATGAACATCCTGGGCGTGGTGCATCCGGGGCTGTACGACAGCGCGCCGGACGTGCCCGGCAAGGCCGACGTTATCATCGACTTCTCCTACCCCGGAAACCTGTCGGGCATACTGGAGCGCGCGCGGCGCGACCGCTGCGCCGTGATCCTGGGCACCACGGGCCTCTCGGAGGCTCAGGCGCTCCAGGTCCGCGAAGCCGCCGCGGAGGTGCCCATCGTGCACGCCTCCAACTTCTCCCTGGGCGTGGCCGTGCTGCGCCGGGCCGTGGCCATGGCCGCGGACATCCTGCGGGAAGACTTCGACATCGAGATCGTCGAAACCCACCACAACCAGAAGGTGGACGCCCCCAGCGGCACCGCCAAGCAGCTCCTCGCCGCGGTGGACCCCGACGGCGAGCGCCCGCGCGTGTACGGCCGCGAGGGCATGGTGGGCAAGCGCGGCCGGGAGATCGGCGTGCACGCCCTGCGGGGCGGCACCGTCGCCGGGGAGCACAGCGTGTTCTTCTTCGGCGAGGACGAAACGCTGGAGTTCCGCCACAGCGCCGCCAGCCGCCGCATCTTCGCCGCCGGCGCGCTCAAGGCCGCCGAATTCGCGGTGCGGAAGGCCCCGGGACTCTACGGCGTGGACGACATCCTCTTTCCGTCAGCGGGAAAATAAGCTCCGGAGGTTCTTTGCATGAACGCACAGGAAATCATACGCTTCATCCACGACGCCGAGAAGAAGACGCCGGTGAAGGCCTATGTGAAGGCCAGCGCCCCGGTGGATTTCCCCGGCTGCAGGGTATTCGGCGAAAAGGACTGCGTGGTGTTCGGCGAGTGGGCCGACGTAAAGGCCGCGCTGGAGACTCATCGCGACGCCATCCTCGACTGCGTGATCGAGAGCGACCGCCGCAACAGCGCGGTGCCGCTGCTGGACACCAAGCCAGTGAACGCGCGCATCGAGCCGGGCGCGATCATCCGCGACCGCGTGGAGATCGGCGACCGGGCGGTGATCATGATGGGCGCGATCATCAACATCGGCGCCGTGGTCGGCCCCGACACCATGATCGACATGGGCGCGGTGCTGGGCGGCCGAGCCACCGTGGGCGCGCGCTGCCACGTCGGCGCGGGCGCGGTGCTGGCCGGGGTCGTGGAGCCCGCCAGCGCCACCCCGGTGATCCTGGAGGACGACGTGCTCATCGGCGCGAACGCCGTGGTGATCGAGGGCGTGCACATCGGCCGCAACGCCGTGGTCGCCGCCGGCAGCGTGGTCATCAGCGACGTGCCCGACAACGCCGTGGTCGCCGGCGTGCCCGCGCGGGTCATCAAGATGAAGGACGAAAAGACCCAGGCCAAGACCGCCCTGGTCGACGCGCTCAGGAGCCTGTAGACAAACCCGCGCCCCGGAAGAGACATCCTCCGGGGCGCTCAGCATGTTGACGAAGTCGACATGCTGCAGAGGGGCGAGAAAGGTTGCAAGGCAAGGAAGGCCGTCCTGCGGATGCGGGAGCTTACTTAAGCGTAAGTGACCAAATCCGCAGGGCGGCCTGACGCAGCAAGCGGAGATTTCCTCCGCGTTAGCGGTCTTTCAGGAAATCTTCGCGGTTGCGGCCTTTATCGACGCTCTGTGCGCCCCGGAGGGAACACCCTCCGGGGCGCTTTTTGTTTGTCCGGCCTCCTCGAGGCGGCGCGGCGGCGGGCATTCTGCTACCTGGTCTTGGCGCTCTTCACGTTGCTCCAGTCGGAGCGCACCATTTTCGCGTCGTCCAGCCGGTAGGTGCACACGCGCACGTAATACTTCGTCTTTGCCTTCAGCTTCTTGATCGTCAGCTTCGTGGCCTTCGGCTTTTTCACGTATTTC
>CADBCY010000065.1 GCA_902793325.1 uncultured Eubacteriales bacterium | reverse complement strand
GATGCGGCAGGGCGAGCACTTGCCGCAGGACTCGTCGCAGATGAACTCCATGTAGAACTTGGCCACGTCCACCATGCAGTTGTCCTCGTCCATGACGATCGCGCCGCCGGAGCCCATCATGGAGCCCTTGGCCACCAGGTTGTCGAAGTCGATGGGCTCGTCCAGGAATTCCTCGGTCAGGCAGCCGCCGGACGGGCCGCCGGTCTGGATGGCCTTGAACTTCTTGCCGTGGGGGATGCCGCCGCCGATGTCGTAGATCAGCTCCCGCAGCGTCGTGCCCATCGGCACCTCCACCAGGCCGACGTTGTTGACCTTGCCGCCCAGCGCGAACACCTTCGTGCCCTTGGAGCGCTCCGTGCCCACCGCGGCGAACTTCTCCGCGCCCTCGCGCAGGATGTAGGGCACGCAGGCCAGGGTCTCCACGTTGTTGATGATGGTCGGCTGGCCCCACAGGCCCTTCACCGCCGGGAACGGCGGGCGGGGCCGCGGCATGCCGCGCTTGCCCTCGATGGAGTTCAGCAGCGCCGTCTCCTCGCCGCACACGAACGCGCCCGCGCCCAGGCGCAGGTGGCAGTCGAAGCTGAAGTCGGTGCCCAGGATGTGCTCGCCCAGCAGGCCCTGTTCCTTGGCCTGGGCGATGGCGATGCGCAGGCGCTTGACGGCGATGGGGTACTCCGCGCGCACGTAGAAGTAGCCGTTCTGCGCGCCGATGGCGTAGCCGGCGATGACCATGCCCTCGATGACCGCCAGCGGGTTGCCCTCCAGGATGGAGCGGTCCATGAACGCGCCGGGGTCGCCCTCGTCGCCGTTGCAGACCACGTACTTTTCGTCGCTCCGGCTGTTGTAGGCAAACTGCCACTTGCGGCCGGTGGGGAAGCCCGCGCCGCCGCGGCCGCGCAGCCCGGAGGCCAGCACCTCGTCGATGACCGCCTGGCGCTCCATGCTCAGCGCGCGCTTCAGGCCCTGGAACGCGCCCATGCCCAGCGCCTCGTCGATGTTCTCGGGGTTGATGACGCCGCAGCCGTGCAGCGCCACGCGCCGCTGCTTCTTGTAGAAGTTGATGTCGTCCTGCTTTTTGACCTTTTCGCCGGTGGAGGGGTCCTCGTACAGCAGCCGCTCCACCACGACGCCGCCCTCGATGTCGGACTCGATGATCTCCTCGACGTCCTCGATTTTGACCAGCCGGTAGAGGGTATCCTCGGGATAGATTTTCACGAACGGGCCCTGGGAGCAGAAGCCGAAGCAGCCCACCTGGTTCACGGTGGCCCGGTCGGACAGGCCCTTTTCAGCCAGCACGTCGATGAAGCGCTGGCGAATCTCGGCGGAATTGTTGGAAAGACAGCCCGTGCCGCCGCACAGCACGATGTGCCGCTTGCCGTCCGCGCCGGTGATCTTGTCGTCCAGGCACCGGGTGCACTCGGCGATCCTGTCGTTCAGCTTGTCGACGCTGTTGATCATGCGGTTGCTCCCTCCTTCTCCTTTTCAACGATCAGGTACTGCTGGGCGATGACCTCGCGCACCTGGCTGACGGTCATCTTGGGGTAGACCTTGCCGTTGATGCTCACCGCCGGGGCGATGCCGCACGCGCCGATGCAGCGCAGGGCGTCCAGCGTGAACATGCCGTCGTCGGTGGTCTCGCCGGGCTTGATCTTCAGCTCCTCGGAGAACTTGTCGATCACCTGCTGCGCGCCCTTCACGTAACACGCCGTGCCCAGGCAGCAGCCGATCACGAACCGGCCCTTGGGCGTGAGCGAGAAGAACGAGTAGAACGTCACCACGCCGTAGATCTCCGCCACGGAGATGCCCGTCTCCTCGGATACGATCTCCTGGACGTCCAGGGGGATGTAGCCGTACTCATTCTGGATGTCGCTGAGAATCATCATCAGCGGCGTCTTTTCGTCCTTGTACCTGCCGCAGATTTCCCGAATCTTCTCCACGGCTTCCGTCTTCAAGTGTCCCATGCGATTTCCCGCCTCCTTGTGCAGTCTCCCGGTTTGCCGCGGGCCTTCGATCCCGCGATGAGCGCGCATGCGCCGCGGACGTTCGACGCGCGTCAGCTCCCATGCGCTTACTCTACCAATCTATAGTATAACATATCAATAACGGATTTGTACAGCCTAACACATCGATCGCGGAACCCCAAAGCGTCGTTTTGCGGGTACGGCGCATGCTTTGCGAGCGCCCCGGGGGCGGGATCACTCCGACAGCGCGCGCACCAGCCACGAGAGGCCCTTCGCCGTGCGCAGCGCGGGCTCGCGGAAGTGGTTGCCGGGGTTCCACTCGAGGCAGCACCGCACGCCCGCCGTCGCGTCCAGCCTGCGCTGCAGCGCGCGCAGCTCGTCGCCCACGGTGCGCATCACGGGGTGGCGGGTGTGCTCCTCCCGGTCGCCCAGGCTCAGGTACACGCTGCCCGCGCGGGGCGGCTGCGCCGTGGCGAACGCCGTCCAGCCCGGGAACCACACCGACGGCGACACGCCCGCCGCGCCGTTGAATCCGTCGCCCGTCCAGGCGGCGTACAGCGCGAACAGCCCCGCCAGCGAGTAGCCGCCGACGGCCAGGCGCGCGTAATCCCGCGCGCCCAGCGCGGGCAGCAGCGTTTCCTCCACCCAGGCGAGGGTGCGCGGCGCGCCCCCACCGAAGGCGGCGTCGCCGAATACCGGCGGCGCGGGCCAGGGGGAGAGCTCGTCGTTCCAGTCCGCCACGCGAAAGGCCGCCAGCGCGAAGGGCAGCGCGCCCGTCTGCGCCGCCAGGGCGCTCACCTCCGCCTCCAGCCCGGCGAGGTCGTGCTCGTCCACGGGCTGCACCAGCAGCACCCCGCCCTGCCCGCGCCGCGCGCGGACGACTTCCCGCCCGTCCACGGCAAATGATTCCAGCTTCATGCGCGCCTCTCCCCTTCAGCCGCCGGATTGTGACTGTCGCCCGCGGCCCGTTCAACCGCGCCATGCGCCGGTTGACGAGTCCATTATAACACATCACGCATGAATTTGCACGGCGAGGATAGGATAAGAACGATGGGGAAGGCGATCGTCCCGCGGACGAATGTTAAAAACACGGTCAAACGGTTGACAGACACAAATTAATGTGATAAAATTGATTTGCAAGCAAAACAAAAGGAGGTCCGAGCCATGAGCCTCTGCAACCACACCGTCAGGGCGCGCGGCGCCGCGCCGGACCCGGCCGACCCCAAGGGCCGCGCGCTGCCGATCGTCAACACCGCCGCCCGCGAGGCGCTGCTGTAGCATGGGCGCTTCCTACGATCCGCTGCGGCTGCGCAACCAGCTATGCTTCCCGCTGTACCTGTGCTCGAAGGAGATCATCCGCCTGTACGGGCCGATGCTGGACGGCCTGAACCTGACCTACACCCAGTACGTGGTGATGATGTACTTCTGGGAGGTGGGCCGCTCCAACGCCAGGGAGCTCAGCCGGGCCCTGCTGCTGGACCCCAGCACCCTGACGCCCATCCTGAAGAAGCTGGAGCAGAAGGGCTACCTCTCCCGCGCCCGGGACCCCGCCGACGAGCGCAACCTCGTCGTCGCGCTCACCGACGCCGGCGCGGCGCTCCGTGACGCCGCGCTGGACATCCCCGCCCGCATGGGCTGCGCGCTGGGCCTGACACCGCAGGAGGCGGAGACCCTGTGCGGCCTCATCGGGAAGATCCTGAACAACATTGAAAAGGAGCTGTGAATCATGTCTGTCATCGAAGTCAACAAGCAGAATTTTGAAGCCGAGGTCCTCAAGTCCGACAAGCCCGTGCTGGTCGATTTCAACGCATCCTGGTGCGGCCCCTGCCGCATGCTGAAGCCCACGCTGGAGGAGCTGGCCGCCGAGACCAGCGCCTACAAGATCGTGTCCGTCAACATCGACGACGAGGACGAGCTGGCGATTGCCTACGGCATCTCCTCCATTCCCTGCCTGCTGGTGTTCAGGAACGGACAGGAGGTCAACCGCAGCGTGGGCCTGATCCCCAAGCAGGCCGTCGCCGCGCTGATGGAAGCCTGATCCATGGCCGACAGCATCGTCGTGGGCGCGGGTCCGGCGGGCCTCACCGCCGCGATCTACGCCCGCCGCGCCCTGCTTCCGCGATTCCCGCTGCGAAATCGCGCCTCCGGACGTTTTCGCCCCGGGACCGCTTCGCCCCGGGCGACGGTTTCGGGACGAAAACCCACCCCGGGCCCGGCCATGCCTCAACGCGAGGGCGTTCCGGGGAGGGGTCGGCATATTTTACATTGCCCGGACTTGACAAAACCCCCCCGCAGGTGTATTATAATTAGGCAGTTTGCGAGAGCAAGCGCAAGGTCCCTTAGCTCAGCTGGATAGAGCGTCTGGCTACGGACCAGAAGGTCAGGGGTTCGAATCCCTTAGGGTCCGCCATAAAGCGCGGATACGAACTCGT
>CADBCY010000064.1 GCA_902793325.1 uncultured Eubacteriales bacterium | reverse complement strand
GCGAACCCCGCCCCGGCGAGGCGTCCGGCCCAGTCCGCGCCGGGCGCGCCCCGGGCCGCGCAGGCGGCGAACAGCCCGTCGCCCCGGTCCAGCCGCAGGATCGCGCCTTCGGGCAGCGCCGCCCGGGCAGCGCCGCGGAGGGCCTCCGCCAGCGCGGGCGCGCTGCGAAACGCGGCGTCAGTCATAGCGCAGGAACGCCTCGGGCAGGGCGCCTATGAGATCCTCGGCGCACATGCCCCGCGGCCCCAGCTTCGCCTGGGCGATCTCCCCCGCCGCGCCGTGCAGTTCGCTGGCCGCGGCGGCGCACTCCGCCAGCGCCAGGCCCTCCACGCGGGCGCCCCGCGCGGCGAGCTGGGCCATCAGCGCCCCGGTCAGCCCGGAGAGCACATCGCCGCTGCCGCCCTTGGCCATGCCGCAGCACCCGCTGGCGCTGAGCCGCGCGGCGCGCCCCACGGGGATCACCGTGGTCGCGCCCTTCAGCAGCGCCTCGCAGCCCATTTCCCGCAGCGCCAGGGCGTCCGCGATGGGATCGACGACGGGCCGCCCCAGCAGCCGCGCCGCCTCGCCGGGGTGCGGCGTGATCACATGGCGCGGGCGCAGCAGCGCGCGCAGGGCGGGATCGGCGGCGATCAGGTTCAACGCGTCAGCGTCCAACAGGGCGGGCGCGCCGCACTCCAGCACCGCCCGCACCGCCTCCGGCGCGGCCCGCCGGGACAGCCCGCAGCCGCACACCGCGGCGTCAACGCCCGCCAGCAGCGCCGAAAGCGCGCCTTCGGACGCCGGGGCCAGCGCGCCGTCCGCCTCGGGCAGGGGCAGGCACGTGGCACAGGGCGCCAGCGTCTGCACGATGGGCACGACGGGCGCGGGGCAGGCCACGGTCACCAGGCCCGCGCCGCCGCGCAGCGCCGCCCGGGCCGCCAGCGCCGCCGCCCCGGCCATGCCCACCGAGCCCGCCACGATCGCCAGCCGCCCGTTCCTGCCCTTGTGGAGGTTGCGCGGCAGGTCGGGCAGCAGTGCGCGCACGTCGGCGGCGTCCTCCAGCGCGGGGGCGTCCGCCGGGTAGAAGGCGGCCGGAATGCCGATGTCCAGCACCTCCAGCGCCCCGGTCGCGTCGAGGCCGTCGCCCAGGTAGTGGCCGGGCTTGGCGTATTGGAAGGTAAAGGTGGCGTCCGCCCGCACGCATGGCGCGAACGCCGCGCCGGTGGCCCCGTTCAGCCCGGAGGGGATGTCCACGGCGATCACCTGCGCGCCGCGCGCGCGGTCGGCGTTCATCCTTTGGATGAGCGCGGCGGCCTCGCCCTCGGGCGCGCGGGACAGCCCCGTGCCGTACAGCGCGTCCACCCAGAGCTCGGGCGCGTCGGCGAGCTCCGCCGTGCCGACGGTCCGCACGCCGGCCTCGCGCGCGCGGCGCGCTTCCTCCACGGCGTCCGGGGAGCGCGGCGGCGCGGCGGGCGCAACGGCGCAGCGCCCACCCATCGCGGCGTACATCCGGGCGCAGGCGTAGCCGTCGCCGCCGTTGCCGCCGGGCCCGCAGGCAAAGACCGCGCGCCGCTCCGCGCCGTATCGGCGCAGTATAGCCTCGCACAGCGCGCGCGCCGCGCGCTCCATCAGCTCGATGGAGGGCGTGCCGGTCTGCGCGAAGTATCGCTGTTCCATGTCCCGCATCGCCGCGGGCGCAATGAGAGGAAGCATAGCGTCACCTTGCAAAAATCGAAGAATTGGAAAGAATTCCGGCCGTCGGCGCCCCGGCCTACCGCTTCTCCGCCACCGCCACCGCGGCGGCGGCGCCGTTCTCATGGGTGATGCTGACGTGGACGGTCCATTCCCCGCCCTCCACCAGCGCCGCCGCGCGCGCCGCCGCGCCGTTCAGCAGCCGGCAAACGGGGCGGCCCGCCGGGTCGGGGACGATCTCCACGTCCCAGGGGCCGAAGCCGACGAACCCCGTGCCCAGCGCCTTGGCGACGGCCTCCTTCGCGGCGAACAGCCCCGCGGCGACCTCCGCGCGGCGCTTCCCGCGGGCGGCATCCAGCCGCGCCCGCTCCGCCGGGGTGAACACGCGCTCCGCGAAGCGCGGCTTCTCCAGCGCCGCCTCCATGCGCGCGATTTCACACAGGTCGATGCCCACGCCCAGAATCATACCGTCACCTCGCCGAAGCCGATCGCCGTCTCTGCCGCACTCCGCCCAAACGGCTGCGAAAATGCGGCGCTACCTTTAACATTATAACATATCTTCGCGCATTTGGGCGGTTTTCCTTGTAAATCGGTCAAAAAAAATGTATACTACAATATGGGGGATGATCGGGCGGCCCGCGCGCGGAACCGGCGCCGCGCCGTCATCCGTCCAAAGAGCATTACGCGAATCGAGAGGTTTTGAATTATGCAGGTTACGCAGCGCTTCGCCCAGCTGTTGACGGGCAACGTGAGCAAGGTCATCGTCGGCAAGCGGGAGGCCGTGGAGCTGATGATGGCGGCCATACTGTGCCGGGGCCACGTGCTCATCGAGGACGTGCCCGGGGTGGGCAAGACCACCCTGGCCAGCGCCCTGGCCCGCTCGCTGGACTGCTCCTTCAAGCGCATACAGTTCACCCCCGACATCACCCCCAGCGACATCACCGGCTTCTCCATGGCGAACTTCAAGACCGGCGAGCTGGAGTACCACCCCGGCATGGTGATGAGCCAGATCGTGCTGGCGGACGAGATCAACCGCACCTCGCCCAAGACCCAGTCCTCGCTGCTGGAGGTCATGGAGGAGGGGCAGGTGACCGTGGACGGCGTCACCCACGCCATGCCGCGGCCGTTCATCGTGCTGGCCACCCAGAACCCGGTGGACTTCGTGGGCACCTACCCGCTGCCCGAGGCCCAGTTGGACCGCTTCTTCATGCGCGTGTCCATCGGCTACCCCTCCGCCGAGGAGGAGGTGGACATCCTCGAGCGCTACACCTCCGGCCGCCGGCCCATCGAGGAACTGAAGCCCATCTGCACCAGCGGCGACATCGTGCGATTGCAGCAGGAGGTGGAAAAGGTCTACGCCTCCCGCGAGGTGCGGGTGTACGTGTCGAACATCGCCGCCGCCAGCCGCAAGAGCGGGGCGCTGCAGTTGGGCGTGTCCACCCGCGCGGCCATATCGCTGGTGCGGGCGGCGCAGGCCACGGCGCTGCTGGACGGGCGGGATTACGTCAAGCCCGAGGACGTGCAGCGCATGGCGGAGCCGGTGCTGGCCCACCGCCTGGTGCTGAGCCCCGAGGCCCGCATGCGCAACATGACCGCCCAGCGGGTGCTGAACGGCGTGATGGGCGCGGTGCCGGTGCCGGTGAAGGCCAAGTGAGCCTGCTGAATTCCCGGCGCGTGGGTTACGCGCTGGTGATGCTGGCCATGCTGGCCGCGGGCCTGAGCACGGGCGCGCGGTTCTACTACCTGCTGTTTCTGCTGCTGGCGGCGATGCTGGCGCTGGGCGCGGTGTCCGCGCTGTGGACGCTGTGGAGCCTGCGGCTGGACATGCAGGGCGTGAAGCGCAGGGTCGCCCGCGGCGGCAGCATGATGACCGTGTTCACCGTGCGCCACGCCTGCCTGCTGCCGGTGTCCGCCATCCGCGTGGAGCTGAGCGTGCCCTCGTCCTACGCCCCCAGCCAGGTGGTCAACGTCTCCGCGCCGCCCTTCACCACCCGCCGCTTCCGGCAGGTGATCCAGTGCCCGCACCGGGGCGTGTACGACGCGGGCGTGACCCGGCTGAGCGTCACGGACATCTTCGGCATGATGACCTTCTCCCGCCGCCCCCGCGCGAAGCTCATCCGCGTGGAGGTGCATCCCCGGGTGAACGAGGCCCGTCCCCTGCCCCTGGGTGCGGCGGACCAGGGCCCGGCGTTCATGAGCCGCAGCGTCGAGGACAACGCCTCGCCGTCGGACATCCGCAAGTGGGTCAGCGGCGACGAGCTCAAGAAGGTGCACTGGAAGCTGTCGCTGCGCAAGCGGGAGCTGATGGTGCGCACCTATGAGGAGACCGCCCGGCCCGACACGCTGATCGTCCCCGACCTGACGGAGATGTCGGCGCTGAAGGACCAGCAGCTCACGCTGGAGGACGCGGTGTGCGAGGCGTGCCTGGCCATGGCGAAGGCCCAGCTCGAGGCGGGCTACCCCGTGCGCATGCCGCTGACCGCCGCGCGGCCCCAGGAGCCCTGGGGGCAGACGGCGCTGGACCTGCCCGCCTTCCAGGACGCGCTGCTGCGGGTGCGGTTCGACAGCCCCTACGGCTACGAACAGGTGCTGACGCTGATGCTGGGGCGCCTGCAGCGCACCGGCGGCGCGGTGCTGGTGACCGCCAGGCTCACCTCGCGCATCGCGGACATGGCGCTGCGCATGCAGCGCTCGGGCATCGTGACGAAGCTCATCTGGGTGGTGGACGACGCCCCGGAGGCGGAGCTGCAAATGCTGGAGCGCCTCAAGATGGGCGGCGTCCGCGCCGAGCGCCTGGACCCCTGGGCCGCCGACGCCCGCGCCGCGGGCAGGAAGGCCGCCGCCGCCGCGCTGGACGACGAATACGACGCGGACTTCTGATCGAACGCAGGCCCGCCATTCCGGCAGAAGAAAAACCCGCACTGTCCGAGGTTTCATGAAAGATCAAGCCAAACTCCTTCGCATCCTCCTCGTCGCGCTGCTGGCGATCGTATTCGCGGGCAGCGGCATGGCGACCGCGGCCTCCGCGGCCGGGGCGCAGGCGTCGGCCGCGGGGCTGTACCTGGCCGCCGCCTGCGCGGCGGCGCTGTGCGGCCT
>CADBCY010000063.1 GCA_902793325.1 uncultured Eubacteriales bacterium | reverse complement strand
GGGCGGCGCGCCCATCACGCAGGAGTTTGCGGACAAGATCGGCGCGGACGCCTACACCGAGGACGCCGCCTCCGCCGCCCAGAAGGCCAAGGAGCTGGTCAACCTGGCGCTGGGCTGATCCCGGTCAATCAGAACCCATTTGCACGGGGCGAACCGCTCCCGGCATAGAATAAGAAGGGGAGGAATCAAGTATGAGTCAGAACAAGGGTCAAACACAGAAGAAGGGTCTTAGCTCCGCGCTGCGGAATCTGTTCGGCGTCGGCGACGCCGGCTTTGTGCTGATGAGCAACGTCGAGACCTTTTTCTTCACCGACTTTCTTACTTCACACTTTACTACAGCAATTGCAGGCCTTATCGGATCGATCTTTACGATCATCGATGCTTGCCTAAGCTGGATCTACGGCGGCATCCTGAACGGCACCAAGGCCAAGAAGTGGGGCCGCTACCGCTCCTGGCTGGTACTGACTCCTTGGATTGTGCCCTTCATTTACATGTTCCAATTCATACGGGTTGGCGGTAATGAAGGATTGGCAGCTTTCCTGATCATCCTCGCAGCAGTTGTGTCCCACGTGATTTGGAACATCGGCTATGTGGCCAACGCCACGCTGGTGTCCGTCGTGGGCAAGACCCCCGAGGACAAGGCCACCCTGTCCTCCTCCCGCGCGACCTGGAACAACATCGGTGGATTGCTATGGACCTATGCTGGCGTTAAGTTCATCAATTATCTGAAAACCACTCAGTTGGAATCGAAGGGCTTAACCTATGCAGTTGCTGCGTTTTTCTTGGGAATTACGATGGTTGTAGGGTATTTTGCACATTTCAAGATGACTGAAGGCTACGAGGAGATTGAGGACGAGGGCCACTCCAAGGTTGCCAAGCAGAACAAGATCTCCATCCCCGACATGTTCAAATCCCTGTTCCAGAATCCCCAGTTGATCATACTGATGCTGGCTGACCTGGCCAAGTGGTGCGTGAAGTTCGTCACCGCCGCCTCCGCCATCTACTACTTCCGCGACGCCGCCGGCGATGCTGGCCTGATGGTGCCCTACGCGCTGTGCATCGCGCTGGCCGCCATGGTGGGTGCCTACATCGTGCGCTTCTGGGTCAAGGTCATGCCTGCTCGTACCATCACCATCATCTCCTACGTGGGCATGGCGCTGTTCCTGTTCCTGATCTACTTAGGTTACGCCAACGCCAAGATGGTCATCGTGTTCATGACCTGCGCCCAGTTCTTCTACGGCGTGGCCTTCGCGTCCTCTCCGGCTCTGTACGCCGACACCGTGACCTACACCACCTGGAAGACCGGCAAGAACGCAGCCGGCTGGATCATGGGCCTGCAGAACCTGCCCCTGAAGGTTGCAATCTTCCTGCGCAGTTCTATTGTACCTGCTGTTCTTGCTGCGGTAGGCTGGCAAAGCGGTGTTGTGCTTGAGGGCGCTGCCCGCCAGGGCATGACCGTCGCCTTCGGCCTGGTGCCCGCCATCTTCTGCGCAGTGGGCGCTGTGCTGCTGATCTTCTGCTTCAAGATCACCAAGGAAGTTGTCGAAAAGGCCCAGAAGGAGATCGACGCCCGCAACGCGTAATCCCCGGACTGACGGCAGCCTGACGTAGCCGTCCGACGGAAAGCTCCCTCAGTCAGCTTCGCTGACAGCCCCGCGAGCGGGCGGCCTCTCAGGGAAGCTGCGGCCGATGCCGGTCGCGCTGAGGGAGTTTTTCAAGGGTTACCCAAACGACCATCCGAGCCTGTTTAGGAGGACGACGAGATATGCTGACCAAGAGACAAAACATGATCGAAACCATGCGCGGCGGCCATCCGGACCGCTTCGTCAACGGCTATGAAGCGCTGGGCCTTGTCATGGGCTCTCCCTTCGGCAAGCGCAACCCGAACCCCAAGCCGGGCGAGCTGAACGTGGTGAACGCCTGGGGCGTGACCAAGTCCTGGCCCAAGGGCACGCCGGGCGCGTTCCCGGTGCACACCCCGGACAAAATCGTCATCAAGGACATCGACGAGTGGCAGAAGTACCTGAAGGTGCCGCGCGTGGTGTACGACGCCGAGGAATGGGAGCCCTTCATCGAGATGTATGAAAAGGTGGACCGGAACGAGCAGTTCGCCTGCACCTACTTCGCCCCCGGCGTGTTCGAGCAGTGCCACTACCTGCTGGAGATCCAGAACTGCCTGATGGCGTTCTATGAGAGCCCGGACGAGATGCACGAGCTGATCGACTGCATCACCCAGTTCGAGCTGGACTACGCCGCCGAAATCTGCAAGTACCTCAAGCCCGAGGGCCTGTTCCACCACGACGACTGGGGCAGCCAGATTTCCACCTTCCTGTCCCCCGACATGTTCCGCGAGTTCATCAAGCCCGCCTACATGAAGATCTACCACTACTACAAGGATCACGGCGTGCAGCTGATCGTGCACCACTCCGACTCCTACGCCGCGACCCTGGTGCCCGACATGATCGACATGGGCATCGACGTGTGGCAGGGCGTGATGCGCACCAACGACATCCCCGCGCTGATCAAGCAGTACGGCGGACAGATCACCTTCATGGGCGGCATCGACAGCGCCACCGTGGACTATGAGGGCTGGACCGAGGAAGAGGTCGCCAAGCAGGTGCGCATGGCCTGCGAATCCTGCGGCACCAAGTACTTCATCCCCTGCACCTCCCAGGGCCTGCCGATCAGCACCTATCCCGGCGTGTACGAAGCCGTCGCGCGGGAGATCGACAACATGTCCAAGGAAATGTTCAAATAATCCCAACGCAAAAGGGCTGCCTCCCACGACTTATGACAGATCGTGGGGGGCAGCCCCTTTTTTCGGGTAGCGATGCGGCGGCGCGTCAGCCGTTCGCGCCCTGGCCGGCGGCGAGCTCCTTGACTTTCTGGTAGTACTCCCGTCCGGCGACCTGGCCGAAGGTCCGGCGCAGTTGGTTGTAGGCCTCGCGCAGGCTCTGGCTCTCGGTGAAGATCACCACGATCTGCTGCGCGACGTCCTCGGGGATGCCCGCGTCCAGCAGGATGGCCAGCGCGTCGGGCGCATCGGGCGCTTCGACGGCCTCGACGGGCGCTTCCGCGACCGCTTCAGGCTCCGCCGCGACCGGCTCGACGCCCTCGGCGGGCACTTCCGCAGCCGCTTCCTCCGCAGGCGCGGCTTCCGTGGGCACGTAGTCCTTCGCGGCGATCCAGCTCGCGCCGTCGGCGTTGATCTCAAAGGCGTAGTCCGCGCCGTAAGCGCCGGTCAGGTAGTTCTGGGGCTTCTTGCCGGAGCCCTTCTTGTCGATGCGGTACTCCTTCAGGCCGTTCAGCGCGGAGATCAGTTGGGAGACCATCATGCGCCCGCCGTGGGAGGCCAGGTGCTTGTCGATGAACTGCCGGATGACGCCCACCCGCTCCTCGTGGGTGGAGGCGGCCTCCTGCTTCGGTTCGGCGGACTTGGGCTCGGCCTTTTCCTTCTGCTGCGCCGGTTTCTCCTTCTGCTGGGCCTTCTGCGCGGGCTTGGCGGGCTGGGCGGCGGGCTGCTTCGCGGGCTGCTGCAGCACCACGAAGCTGGAGCAGGAGGTGCGCCACAGCGGGTTGGACTTCTCGGTGCCCATGCCGATCACGTCGATGCCCGCGTTGCGCAGGCGCACGGACAGGGCGGAGAAGTCGGAATCCGAGGAGGCGAGAATCACCTTGTCGATGTCGTGGGCCAGCAGCAGCTCCATCGCGCCGATGACCAGCGCGATATCCGAGCTGTTCTTGCCCTTGGAGGCCTTGATGGTCAGGTTGGGGTGGATGGCGTATTTCAGCACGGGTTCCACCCAGGTGGTCAGCGCCTGGGCCGCGCCGAAGATTTCCTTGCAGGCCACGTCGCCCAGGGCGGCGGCCTGGCCGAAGATCTGCTCCGCGTAGCCGGGCAGCACGTTTTCAGCGTCAATCAGTATGGCGATATTGGACATGGGGTTCGCTCCTTATATTCGATGGGGTCAACGGAAACATACCCGTGTATTATAACATACTTGCGGGGCGAAGGCCAGCCGCGCAGCGTTAAGCCATGGAAAAACCGCATTCGCGCCGCATAAAACGGGATGGACAGCCCGCCGCGCCTGTGCTACAATGGCAGGGTATTGATCCGACAAAGGAGGCATACCCATGCATACCGTGCGGCGCGCCGAGGCGCGCGACATTCCCGCCATCATGAAGCTGCTGGTGCAGGTAAACATGGTGCACCACAACGGGCGGCCCGACCTGTTCAAGGGCCCCACCACCAAGTACACCGAGGACGAGCTGCGGCAGATCCTCACAGACGACAACGCGCCGGTGTTCGTCTGCGTGGACGAGACCGACGCGGTGCTAGGGCACGGCTTCTGCGTGGTCCAGCGCCAGGCCAACACCCGGCTGATGACGGGGATCACGACGCTGTACATCGACGACATCTGCGTGGACGAGGCGGCGCGCGGCCGGCGCGTGGGCCGCGCGCTGTACGAGCACATTCTGGACTACGCCCGCGCGCTGGGCTGCTACAACGTCACGCTGAACGTGTGGAGCTGCAACCCCGGCGCGATGCGCTTCTACGAAAAGCTGGGCCTGGTCCCCTACAAGGTGGGCATGGAGCAGATCCTCTGACCACAGCATGAAACGGCAAACCCGGCGCGATCTGAACGGATCGCGCCGGGTTTGCGCTTATGCCGGGGATGGCTTACAGCCTGCACTCCAGCTTCTCCAGCCCCGCCTTCACGTAGTCGGTCACGAAGTCGACGGCCTCCGCCGCGGGCACGATTTCCTTCATGCTCTTGTCGCGGGCGGCGATCTCGATGGTGCCGTTCTTCAGGCCCTTGGGGCTGACCACCACGCGCACCGGCACGCCGAACAGGTCGGCGTCGGAGAACATGACGCCCGCGCTGACGGCGCGATCGTCCCACAGCACCTCCACGCCGCGCGCGGTCAGCTCGTCGTAGAGCCTCCGGCTCTCGGCGGCGACCTCCTCGTTGTCGGCGCGCAGGGAGCAGATCTGCACGTGCCAGGGTGCGATGCTGATGGGCCATATGGGGCCGTAGTCGTCGCGGTGCGCCTCGCACACGGACGCCGCCAGGCGGCCCACGCCGATGCCATAGCAGCCCATGATGGGGTTCTTCAGGCTGCCGTCCTGGGCCACGTAGGTCATGCCCATGCTCTCGGTGTACTTGGTGCCGAGCTGGAAGATGTTGCCCACCTCGATGCCGCGGCTGGTGTAGATGTGCTTCTTGCCGCACACCGGGCAGATGCCGCCGTCGATGGCCTTGGCCACGTCCACGTACTCCACCGCGCCGACGTCCCGGGCGATGTTGAAGCCCACGTAGTGCGCGTCCTCCTCGCAGGCGCCGGTGGCGAACCACTCGATGCCCTCGAGGCTGCGGTCGTACACCACGGTCACGCCCGCGGGCAGGCCGATGGGGCCGGTGAAGCCCGCGTGGATGCCGCTGTCCTCGGTGACGACGGCGGGGTGTACCTCGGCCTTCAGGAAGTTGCGCAGCTTCGTCTCGTTCACGTCCAGGTCGCCGCGCAGGAACACGATCACCATGCTGTCGTCCGCGTTGCGCTGGTACATCACGGCCTTGCAGGTCTGCTTCGCGTCGATCTTCAAGAACGCGCACAGGTCCTCGATGGTCTTGACGCCGGGGGTGGCCACCTTCTCGAGGGGCGCCTTCTCGCCGGGCTCGTTCTCCAGCAGGCAGGGCGCGGCCTCCATGTTGGCGCGGTAGTCGCAGTCGCGGCACAGCACGATGGTGTCCTCGCCCACGTCCGTCAGCAGCATGTACTCGTGGCTGACCTTGCCGCCCATCATGCCGCTGTCGCTGGCCACCGCCACCACCTCGGGCACGCCGCAGCGGGCGTACACGCGGTTATAGGCCTCGTAGCAGCGCATGTAGTACTGCTCCAGGTCCTCCTGGCTGGTGTGGAAGGAGTAGGCGTCCTTCATGGTGAACTCGCGCACGCGGATCAGGCCGCCGCGGCAGCGGGGCTCGTCGCGGAACTTGGTCTGGATCTGGTA
>CADBCY010000062.1 GCA_902793325.1 uncultured Eubacteriales bacterium | reverse complement strand
GTAGGTCGTCGCCGGATTCAACAGAGGACATTCAACTGAATGTCCTCTTTCTCTTGCACAAAACGCAAAGACAGGCGCCCCGCCGGACGGCGGGGCGCTCGAATCATCGGCAGCGTCATATGAACGCTTGCGGCGGCCTGGACTGCGCGGGGCGTCGATCGGGCGCGGCGCGGGGCATTTTCAGGCGTTGCGTGCGGGGCGGTTATGCATTCGACGGGCTGTGCAGGCCGCGGGCGGCGTCGCAAATCAGTTTCACGCAGGTTTCGTAGCCCAGCAGGCCGCTGTCCAGGCAAAGGTTGTAGTTATGGTAGTCGCCCCACTTGCGGCCGGTGAACTGCTGGTAATAGCTGTGGCGGGCGGCGTCGGTGCGCTTCATGGCGCGCTGGACCTCCGTGGGGTTCGAGCTGCCGATCAGTTGGCTCACCCGCGCGGCGCGGTGGATGACGTCGGCGTAGATGAACACGTTCAGGCACTCCACGTTGGCTTCCTCCAGCAGCACGTCGGCGCAGCGGCCGAGGATCACGCAGTCTCCCTTGCTGGCCAGCATCAGTATGACCCGCCGCTCGATGTCGTGGATGGCCTCGCGCCGGTCCACGTAGGCGGCGGGGGTGATCATGCGCAGGAAGGCGTCCGCGCGGGAGAGCTCCTCCTCTTCTTGCTCCACGACGCTGGCGTCCAGGCCGCTGTCCTTCGCGGTGTTGCGGATGATGTCCCGGTCGTAGATCTCGATGCCCAGCTCCCGGGCCACGCACTTGCCGATGGAATGCCCGCCCGCGCCGTACTCGCGGCTGATGGTGATGATGCTCATAGGTACTGCCTCCTCTGGCGTGATGATGCTATTATAACACAGGTTGCGGGCGGGGGCAAGCTATCGGTGCGTCAGCCGCAGCAGCAGCGCCAGGCCCCAGGTGCCCAGGAAGTTGATCGCCGAAATGGCCGCGCCCATGGGCACGCCCCCGCGCAGGAAGCCGTACCAGTCGCCCTTCTCGGGGCCGACCGCGAGGATGTTGGCCAGGTAGTACACGGCGTACAGCGCCATCGGCACACAGGCGAGGAAGCTGGAGGCGAAGGGCAGCGGACCGTCGGGGTTCAGGAAGCAGAAGTCGGCCACGGCCAATAGCGGCACGATCAGGTGAAACCAGAGGTTCGAGCCCAGGAACATGCTGCAAAAGCCGTCCTTCGCGGTGGGGCCGAGGAACAGCACCACGGTCAGGAAGGTCAGCGCCACCGACACCGCGCCGGCGTACTTCAGCACCACCGCCCACTGCGGCACGGCGGCGGCGCTTCCCCGCAGCAGGCGCGCCAGGCAGACGGCGTAGACCGCCGAGCCGGCGCAGGCCAGCAGGTTGGACAGCACCGTGAAGTACCGCAGGCTGGAGAGCCCGTGGGCGACGAGCGCGCCGCGTTCGTTCGCGGCGAACATCATGCCGCCCCAGGCCGCCAGCACGGCGACGGCGATCGCGACGTTGACGATGAGTGAATACACGCGGATGGACATGGGACACCTCGCTTTGATCGGCTGCGCCTACAGGAATTCCCCGCCCAGGGCGGCCTGGGCGAATTTCGCGGCGCGCTGGGCGGTGACGTCCCGCCAGACCTCCAGCAGGAAGCGGTACAGCGGCATGAGCTTGCCGTACTCCTCCGCCAGCAACTCCGGCAGCGCGGGATCGAACATCGGCCCGCCGAAGGGGCACTCCCGGCCCGCGCTGTGGTGCTTGCTGTTGTACCAGGGGTCGATCAGCGGGCTGCGCGTGCCCTTGGGGCGCTTGTAGCGCTCGCCGTAGAGCCTGTAATCGCCGAGCGCGGCGATGTCGGCGGCCAGCGCCTCGAAGCGGGGCAGGTCGGCGTCGATGTGCCGCCGGAAGCCCTCCGACAGGTCCGCGGCGTCGTCCCAGATGCCCGCGCCGTAGTTCCAGCCGGTGGCGCCCACCTCGCACCAGAACACCGGCCCGCCGTCCCGGTGGCTGCCCGTCTGGATGGTGAACCACAAGTGATCCTTGAACGGCCCGCGCCCGAACAGCCGCCGGGCGTCGCGGTAGATGCGGGAGACGTGGGACTCCAGCTCGAGGTCGGGGTACCGCGCCCGCATCAGGGCCAGCGTGTCCGCCAGCAGCGCCCGGAAGGGGCGGTTCAGGTGGGTCTCGAATTCGTCCCGGTGCGCCTGGAACCAGGCCCGGTCATTGTTCATGGTCAGGCCCCAGAGGAAGTCTCCGGTGGCCTGGGAAAAGCCCTGGAATTGCATGCGCGCGCCCATCCTGTCCTGTGTTTTCAACCGCAGCTTCCTGCGACGGTCAGTGTCTTTGCCGCCAGCGCCGTGCCCAGCGCCACCGCGCTTTCGAGGGGTTCGCCCCGCATCAGCGCGGCCACGGCGGCGGAGAAGAAGGCGTCGCCCGCGCCGGTGGTGTCCACCACGTTCACGCGCGGCGCCGGGCAGATGCCGCACGCCCCGGTGCGGTTGTCCACGTACACCGAGCCCTGCGCGCCCATGGTGATCACCATGCTGGGGATGCCGCGGGCCGCGGATTCCGGCTTCAGCACCGCCAGCATCTCCTCGGGCGGAATGCGGGTCAGGTCGCGCTCGAACAGCCGGCCGGCCTCCATCTCGTTGCAGATGAAGCAGGCCACGTGCCGCAGGTAGTCCGTGTGCTTGAGAATGACCCCCATGTTGCCCACGATGGAGTAGACCGGCTTGCCGTACTCCGCCGCCAGGGCCATCACCCGCTCGGCGATGGCGGCGTTCATGTCGAACTCCAGCACGATGCCGTCGGTGGCGGACACGATCTCCGCACCGTTTTCCTCCAGGTACGCCTGCAGCGGCGAGAAGTCCGGCTGGCGGGAGATGGAGCCCGCGAGGTCGCCCTTTTCGTCCAGAATCGCCAGCCACATGCCCATGCCCCGGCTCGTGGAGAGCACGTGTCCGTCGTCCACGCCCACGGCCCGCAGGCCTTCGCGGACGTCCTGGCCCAGGGCGTTGTCGTCCACCATGCTGACGAACTGCACCGGCTGGCCCAGCTTCGTCAGGTTTTCCGCGACGTTGCGGCACACGCCGCCCGCCACCACCTGCACGTCGCCCACGTTCCGCCCTTCGGGCATGTACGCTTCCCGGGCAAAACCCTTCACATCCATAAATACCGCACCAATGACCAGCATGGCGTTCCCCCCTGTCGTATTTGAGCGCACCGCTTCCGTCGTAACAGGGGCCGCCTCCGCGCTTTCAGACCGTCATGCGCCATTGCGGGGGCGGTGATCGGTCTGCGTCGCCCTGAGACAGCCCCGTTGAATCGCCATGGAATACCATGATTATAGCACAGCCGGGCGTCCATTTCAAGCCGGGAACGGTTGCGGGAAGCCCGCGGGTCTGGTATAATCGAGGGGTGATATCCCATTGAAACGGGAGGTTTCCATGACGGGAAAGCGAATCTACCTGATCCTGCAGGCGGCGCTGTGGACGCTGCTGGCCGCGCTGCTGATCGCCGGCGCCGTGGGGCTGTACCGGGAAGGCATGGCGCTCCGCGCGGCGGGGGACGTCGCCGCGCCGCTGTTTACCCGGGAGCGGGTCGCCGGGCGGCTGGCGAAGCTCGCGCCGCTGGCGGGGCTTGCACTGGGGCTGACGCTGGTCGGCCTGGCGCTGGGCGTCCGGGACGCGCGCCGGCGACCCGCCGCCTGCGGGAAGATCCCCGTGCGCGGGGAGGAGCCCCGGCGGACGGCGAGGCTGAGGCTTGTCCTGCTGGCGCTGGCGGCGGCGATGATCGCGCTGGGCGCGTGCAACGGCGGCGCGCGGGACGTGCTCTACAAGGCCGTGAATATCTGTACGGAGTGTGTTGGGCTTGGATAAGGTACGGACATGGTGGCGGGCGCATCGCCCGTCGACCCGGGCCCTGGTGCAGTTGTACGCGGCGCTGCTGTACAACGCCCACCTGAAGGGATTTGTGCAGGGGGAGATCTTCACAGGCCCGACCAAGGCGCTGTGCGTGCCGGGGCTGAACTGCTATTCCTGCCCCGGCGCCGTGGGCGCGTGCCCGCTGGGGGCGCTGCAAAACGCGCTGGCGTCCGCGGGCCACGGGGCGGGCTGGTACGTGCTGGGCATACTGGCGCTGTTCGGCCTCGCGCTGGGCAGGACCGTCTGCGGCTGGCTGTGCCCGATGGGCCTGCTGCAGGAGCTGCTCCACGGGATCCCCACGCCGAAGCTGGGCAAGGGCAGGGTCACGCGCGCGCTATCCTGGGTGAAGTACGCCGTACTGGCGGTGCTGGTGGTCGCGCTCCCGCTGGGGTACGGCCTGCGGCACGGGATGCCCCTGCCCGCCTTCTGCAAATACCTCTGTCCCGCGGGCACGCTGGAAGGCGCGGTGGGGCTGCTGTCCAACCCGGCCAACGGCGGGCTGTTTGCGATGCTGGGGCTGGCCTTCACCCGCAAGTTCGTCGCGCTGGTGCTCATCGCGCTGGCCTGCGTGTTCTGCTGGCGGGCGTTTTGCCGGTTCCTGTGCCCGCTGGGGGCCCTCTACGGCCTGTTCAACCGCGTGGCGCTGATCGGGGTGAAGGTGGACGCGGACCGCTGCAACGGCTGCGGCGCGTGCGTGCGGCGCTGCCCGATGGACGCGCGCCGCGTGGGCGACCGGGAGTGCATCTCCTGCGGCAAGTGCGTGGACGCCTGCGCCCGGGGCGCCATCGCGCTGTGCGCCGGACGGGCGGTGCTGTCCGGCCCGAAGCCAGCGGCGGAGCGGCCGCGCCGCGCCCGTCGCGCGGTCCGTGCCGCGGCGCTCATGGCGCTGGTGGCGGCGCTGGTGGCGTTCAACCTCCCCGGCGCGCCGAAGCAGGCTGCGCCCGAGGCGGCCGTGGGCAGCGCGGTGGGGGAGCAGTTGGCGGACTTCACGCTGCCGCTGCTGGACGGCACGACCTTCCGGCTGTCGGAGCACCGGGGGCAGGTGGTGTTCATCAACCTGTGGGCCACCTACTGCGCGCCCTGCGTGCGGGAAATGCCCTGCTTCGACCGCCTGAAGGCCGGGCACCCGGAGATCGAGGTGCTGGCGGTGCATTCCTCGCTGGTCACGGAGGACGTGGCGGCGTACCTCGCGGACAAGGGCTGGGCGCTGGACTTCGCCGTGGACGAGGGCGACGCCGCGCTGCAGGCCATCGACGGCTCCGCGCTGCTGCCGCAGACCGTCGTGCTCGACGGCGACGGCGTGGTGGTGTACAACCAGGCGGGCTCGGTGAGCGACGAGATCCTGGAGGAGCTGCTGGCCCGCGCGAGCGGCGCGCCGCCGGCATAGGCGGACGGCGCACGTGCCGAAGGCCCGCGACGGACAGGAGATCACAGCCGGCGCGGGCGGCGAATCCGTCAAGAAAAACGCTTCTTCGCGAAGCGCTGTGGGATTCGACCGGGCGGCAGGCAGGGTGAGGCAACGGATGAGGGTGAAGAGTACCCGTCGTCCCTGCGACCCCGAATCGCCCCGGTGGATCATCTGAGGGGCAACGGCATCCACATTGGTGGAGAACAACAACTTCTGGCGCAGCGCGTCCTTGAACAGAGACTTCAACCGTCGCGCCCGGCGCCAACGCCAGCTATCCGTCCACTCCCTACACCAAGACGACTATTTACCCATCAAGTATGGCCTGAAGAGGGGCGCTGCTGAAAGGGACCCCGTGTTTGCCGAAGGTGCGGCTTCCGCGAAGAAGGTCATCAAGAAGCTGAAGAAGGGCAAGAGGTACTACTTCGGCATCCGCACCTACAAGAAGGTGAATGGCAAGGTTGAGTACTCCGCCCGGAGCAAGTGGAAGAGGTCCAAGAAGATCAAGTAAGCTTGACGCTTCTGTGAGAACCAAGGATTAACCCCAGACAGCCGCTGTGCGAAAGCATGGCGGCTGTCCTTTATTGTCTTGCTCGTATCGCCATGAAAAAGCCGCCGCCGTGTTTCCACGGCGGCGGCGGGGTGCTCAGGGGAGCGGGGTTACTTTGTTTTCGCGCTCTTCCACGCGCTCCAGTCGGAGCAGACCAGCTTCCCGGCCGCGTCGTTCTTGTACGCGCAGATGCGCACCCAGTACTTCTTCCGGGCCTTCAGCTTCTTGATGGTCTTCTTCGCCGCCGCCGCGTTGGCCACGGTCACGGTCTTGACCTTGCTCTTCTTCAGGCCGTACTGGATCTGGTAGCCGTCCACGCCGGTCATGGCCGTCCAGTTG
>CADBCY010000061.1 GCA_902793325.1 uncultured Eubacteriales bacterium | reverse complement strand
TCTTTTGCTGCCCATTTTCGTTCCTTCCCTTGGATTCATCCCATAATGAAGAGGCTGCCTCAATATGACCTCTTCAAGTCATTTTGAGACAGCCCCTTCAGAGCGCCGATAAAGGCCGCAACCGCGGAGATTCCCCGAAAGACCGCTGACGCGGTGGGAATCTCCGCTTTCTGCGTCAGGTCGCCCTGCGGATTTGGTCACTTACGGTTGGGTAAGCTCCCGCATCCGCAGGACGGCTTTCCTTGCCTTGCAACCTTTCTCGCCCCTCTGCAGCATGTCGACTTCGTCAACATGCTGAAACGCGACCGCCGGAACGGAGGTCGCGTTTGTTCGTTCTGTGTTACGACAGGTGCGTCAGGAACGTCATGCCCTCGGTTTCGCCCTGGAGCATGCGGTGGATGTCCACGATCATCTGGGCGACGGTGTCGGTAGCCTGGTAGAGGGCGCTGTCGGTGGCGAACACGCGGCCCTCCTTTACGGCGCGGAAGTCCGCCAGCAGCGCGCTCTTGCCCAGCAGGTCGTCGACGCTCTCCGGCGTAGCGTCGATGGTGCCGTTGTAGATCAGGTAGTCGGCGTCCACGGCCACGCTGTAGAACTCCTCCATGCTCATGCGCACGGTGCTGCGGTTGTCCTCCGAGGGCAGCGCGTCGCGGAAGGCGTAGCGGCCGCCGGCCAGCTCGATCATCACCGGCACGTAGTCGGTGGTGCTGCGCACGCTCACGCTGCCGTCGCTGCCGATGTAGAAGAACGCCACGGTGCGCTCGGTGTTGGGGAAGTCGGCCAGCGCGTCCACCACCGCCGCCTGCGCGTCGAAGAATTCCGCCGCGGCTTCCTCCCGGTTCACCATGGCCGCGTACAGCTTTACCCACTCGGTGCGGCCCAGGGGATGGTCCTCGTAGCTGGCGCGGTCGATGAACACCGGGATGCCCAACTGCTCGATCATCTCCTGCACCTGCGGGGTATGCAGGATCATGGTGCTCTCGATGGCCAGGTCGCAGCCGGAGCTGAGCAGCAGCTCGTAGTCCGGCTCGCTGTACTTGCCCGCGTAGAGCATGTCCCCGGCCTGCATGGCGGCCACGGCGTTGGGGATGGTCCAGCCGTCGGCCTGGGTGCCCGACAGGCGGATGGCGTCCAGCGCGTCCACGGCGTTGAACAGCGCCATGGCGGAGGTCGCCGCCAGGTAGACGGCGTCCAGCGGCTGCTGCAGGATGCGCACGCCCTCCAGCCCGCGGGGGACCTCCCCGCCCTCCGGCACGATGAGGTAGCGGTTGCCGTCCGCGACGCTCAGCAGCTTGTAGCCGCCCTCGTAGTAGTCCACCCGGAACTGCGTCGCGAACCGCAGCGGCAGGGTCTCCACGTAGGTCAGCCCCGGGAGCTCCGGCGCCGCCTCCTCTGCCGGGGCGGGCAGGGCGAGCGGCAGGCACAGCGCGAGCGCAAGCAAAAGCACGAGTATTTTCTTCATATGACGTCCCCCCGAGCGAGATGGTTTATACCCTCCATTATAGAGCATATCGCGGAGATGTCAAATGCTTCTGAATGATTTCTGAAAACCTCCCGCCGGGCGGCGCTTTCGATAGGCGCTATCGACAAAAACGGAGGGGCGCCCGTTGGGCGCCCCTCCGCGATGGGGAATCGTTTGCGTTTGTGGTATCGGAGTTCGGATGCGTTCCGCTTACTGCTCGTCCTGCGGGACCTCCAGAGTGACCTCCAGGTCGATGGTCTCGTAGGTGCCGCCCACGGTCAGCGTGCCGCTGTCGTTGCCGGCGTAGCCGCCGTTGCCATAGCCGCCGTTGCCATAACCGTAGCCGCCGTAGCCGTAGCCGCCGAAGAAGTCGCCGAAGCCGTAGCCGAAGGGGCTG
This sequence comes from uncultured Eubacteriales bacterium, assembly GCA_902793325.1. Classification (GTDB taxonomy): domain Bacteria; phylum Bacillota; class Clostridia; order Christensenellales; family Aristaeellaceae; genus UBA2862. The sequence goes on along the minus strand of CADBCY010000061.1, from coordinate 4,493 downwards.
TTGTAGCCGTAGTAGTTATTGTTGTTGTAGGTGTTGACCATCTGCGCGTTGCTGTAGCGCACCACGGTCACGGTCACGGTATCGCCGGCCTTGTACTGATCCAGCTTGGTGGTCAGCTCGCGGACGGTGGTCACGCGCTCGCCGTCGATGGCGGTGATGAAGTCATACTGCTGGATGCCGGCCTTGGCCGCGGCGCTGTCGCCGGTCACGCTCATGACCACCGCGCTGGCAGGACCCTGGTTGGCCATGGGCTCGTCGGGGCCTTCATAGGTGGACACGGTCACGCCCATCTGGGGACGGATGACCTTGCCGTTCGCGATCAGCTGCTGGGCGATGGGGTAGGCGGTCTCCACCGGGATGGCGAAGCCCAGGCCCTCGTAGCTGCTGCCGGAGGAGTAGTAGCTGTTGCCGTACTTCAGGGTGTTGATGCCCACCAGGTTGCCCTGGAAGTCGAACAGGCCGCCGCCGCTGTTGCCGCTGGAGATGCTGGCGTCGTGCTGGATGTAGTTGACGTTGCGGGTGGTGTTGTTGCTGGAGACGCTGCTGCGCTCCAGGGCGGACACGATGCCCTGGGTCACGGTGTTGGCCAGGATCTCGCCGCCGGGGTTGCCGATGGCGATCACGGTGCTGCCGATCTTCAGATCCACGCTGCTGCCGATGGACACGGGCACCAGCTTGTCGGCGGCGGCCTCGTCCACCTTCAGCACCGCCAAGTCCATGCTGGAGTCGGTGCCGGCCACGGACGCGGCCACCTTGGTGCCGTCGGGCATCAATACCTGGAAGGTGTTGCCGTCCTCGATGACGTGGAAGTTGGTCAGTACGTAGCCGCCCTCGGCGATGACGACGCCGCTGCCCTCGGCGATGGTGCTCTCCTGCGGGCCGGTGCTGCGGCTCCAGCCGGAGGTGTTGGTGATGATGCCCACCACGCTGTTGGCGTTCTTCTCGGCCACGTAGATGGCGGGGCTGGTGTCGGCCACGGGCTCGGCCGCGGGCAGGGAAGTGCTCTCGGCGGTGGCCGCCTGGCCGGGCTTCAGCGCCAAGAGGCCGCCGATGGCCAGCGCGCATACCAGCGCCAGGCTGACCAGGATCATTTTCGCGCTACGGTTCCTGCGGGCGTAGCGGGTGTTTTTTCTATTGTGCGGATTGCACTGTGTCGTCTTCATAATAACGCGCTCCTTTCGGGATTGTGTCTTACGCGCGAGCCCGGCGGATTTCCGCCTCTCGCTCAATCGCTGCGCTTATTATATAGTCAGTGAAGATCAAAGTCAATAAACAAAGATTCGATGATTTATGAACGATTTGGAAACACTGGTCCGGAGGCCACCTAAGTAACAATTCGCGCCGACGCAATCGTCGGCGCGGATTCGGTCAGCTCCTGGTCACGGTTTCCCGCACGACCTCCCGCTCCCGGAACAGCAGCGAGATACACCACAGCGCCGCGATGCCCACGATGGTGTAGATGATGCGGCTCACCGTGGCCGCCTGGCCGCCGAACAGGTAGGCCACCAGGTCCAGGCGGAACAGGCCGACCAGCAGCCAGTTGATGCCGCCGATGATGCTCAGCACCAGCGAAACGCGATCCAACATGTCAAACACTCCTTTTTTTGCCGTCAATCCGGCGTTGTGGTAACAGTTTGTCCCGCGGTGCGAAAAATATACCATCGCGGCGCGAAACGCGAATTTACCCGATCGTGCCTTGCATCTATGCGCGAGGCATGCTATAATCCCTGCGAAAGCGAGGGAACAATAATGAAAAAGACACTTGCAATCATGCTTGTCCTGCTCTGCCTGGGTTCCGCCCTGGCGGGCGAGGTCGTCACCACCGGCAACGTGAACCTGCGCGTCGGCCCCGGCCTGGACTATGATATCATCACCGCCGTGCCCGAGGGGATCCACCTGGAATACCTGGACGAGAGCTCCGTGGACGCCCGCGGCGTGGAATGGTATCGCGTGGCCTCGGACGTCGGCGAGGCGTGGATCTCCTCCCGCTACTCCAGGCTGACGGACGCCGAGCCCGTGGCGCGGGTGGAGGACACAGGCGACTACGTGGAGGTGCTGGAGAAGTACCGCACCGACCTGATCGCCGCCGCCGGCGCGCTGGGCCTGTCCGAGTACGCCAGCGTGGTCTCCGAGGTGCCCAACCGCTACTTCAACGACGCGCTGACCCTGGCGGGCAACGAGGAAGTGGAGTGCATCATCATCAACGCGCCGGGCTACACCCTGGCGGGCGCAGGCGTCGGTATGGACGCCGGGACGGCCCGGGCCGCGCTGCTGGCGTCGGGCCTGACGCTGGTCGGCGACAGCGCCACCCGCATGGACTTCGAGTACCCCGGCGAGAACGCCTGGCTCAAGGCCATCGGCGACTTCGGCGGCGTCGTCTACGTCACCCTGACCAACGGCATCGTCAGCGGCATCGACCTGGAATCCTACACCAGTTGACCGAACCCGCGAAAGGGCGGTCTCAAAACAGCCAGGCCGCATCATTCCCAGGGGCGCCCATCGGGCGCCCCTGCTTTTGCCTGAAAAACCATTTTGAGACGGCCTTTTTTGGAACCGGAACCGCGGAAACGGGGTCTAAGGGGATGAGGGCGGCGCAATTACGGATTGCGCCAAACGACGTGGCATGTTATAATGGGAACGGATTGGGAAAGGTCCCATGCGCACGCATGAAACAGAGAGGGGGAGCATTTCCATGAAGAAAATCGTCGCCATGCTGTTGGCGGCCGCGCTCATGCTGGCCCTGGGCGCCGGCGCGCTGGCCACCACCTATCTCTACGCCACCGGGGACGTCAACCTGCGCACCGGTCCCGGCCTGGGGTATTCGGACATCCTCACCGTCAAGAAGGGCGCGAAGATGGTCTACAACGAGTACTCCGAGGTCGACGCGCGCGGCGTCACCTGGTACTATGTGTACTACAACGGCCACAACGGCTACGTGTCCTCCCGCTTTTCCAGCTTCACCAAGGGCGGCTCCGGCAGCTCCGGAAGCTATTATTCCGGCGGCAGCAGCAAGGTGTACGCCAGCGGCGGCGATACCAACGTGCGCAGCGGCCCCGGCCTGGACTTCGACGACATCGGCACGCTGAAGAAGGGCAACTCGCTGACCTACCTGGGCGAGACGTCCTACGACGGCCGCGGCGTGGCCTGGTACCGCGTCCGCTACAACGACGGCACCGGCTGGGTGTCCTCCCGCTATACCAGCTTCTCCAGCTCCGGCTCCGGCAGCTCCGGCAGCTACTATTCCGGCGGCAGCGGCAGCGGCACGGTGTACGCCAGCGACGGCGACACCAACGTGCGCAGCGGCCCCGGCCTGGACTTTGCCGACATCGGCACGCTGAAGGAGGGCAACTCCCTGGATTACCTGGGCTCCACCTCCTATGACGGCCGCGGCGTGGCGTGGTACCTCGTCCGCTACAAGGGCAGCACCGGCTGGGTGTCCTCCAAGTACACCACGCTGTACGAGGATTACGTCGAGGGCACGGTGTACGCCAGCGACGGCGACACCAACGTGCGCAGCGGCCCCGGCCTGGACTACAAGCAACTGGGCACGCTGAAGCAGGGCTGCACGCTGGACTACCTGGGCACCACCACCTACGACGCCCGCGGCGTGGCCTGGTATTGCGTGGAGTACAACGGCGGCACCGGCTGGGTGTCCTCCAAGTATACGGAGCTCTGGTAAACCGAACTCTCGTAAACCGAACGATTCCGCGAGCGCCGAACCCCACGGGGTTCGGCGCTTTGATTGTCTCTCGCGAGGCATTTCCCGGAGGTGCGGTTCATAAATAATGCCACGCTTGAAGGGAGGAATGCGGATGCTGAGGGCATTGGCGGAGGACGTGTCGGGCGGCCGGGAGAGATTGTGGGACAGGCTGAGGCGGGCCGGGCTGTGGCTGGCGCTGGCGGCGGCGATGGCGCTGCTGTGCGGCGCGGCGGGGGGCACGACGGGCTTTGCCATGGCGCTGCTGGCGGCGGCGGTGCCGCTGGGCCGGAGCCTGAGCGCGCTGCTGGCGGGCTGCGCGGTCGGCGCGCTGCGAGCGGGGCTGGACGGCCGGGGCGTGGCGCTGCTGTGCGGCGCGGCCGTGGTGCTGGCGGGCAACCTGGCGTTCTGGGGCGCGGAGGCCCTGCGGGAACGACGGAGGACGGGCGCGGAGGCGTGGCCGCTGAGGGCGGTGCGGCAGGAAGGGCCGAGGACGCAGGCGCGGTCGCCGACCCGCGCGGCGCAGACGCAGGCGTCCATACTGGCGGGAGCGGCGACGCTGCTCCCGGAACTGATCCTGGCGGGCGGCGAACCCATCCCATCCCTGGCCGCCACGGCGTCGGGCCTGGCGGCGACCTGCGCCGCGCCGTTCCTGTGCGCGGCCCTGTCGGTGCGCCCCGGCCGGCGCTTCCTCGCGGCGGAGGAGCGCGCGGGGCTGCTGATCCTCGCGGGCATGCTGGCGGCGGGCGCGGGGTCCGTGTCGCTGCCCGCGGCGGGGGCGGCGTGCGCCGCGCTG
>CADBCY010000060.1 GCA_902793325.1 uncultured Eubacteriales bacterium | reverse complement strand
GAAGCGCAGCGCGTCCGCGCCGAACTTGTCGATGACCTCGATGGGGTCGATGCCGTTGCCCAGGGACTTGGACATCTTCCGCCCCAGCGCGTCGCGCACGAGGCCGTGCATCAGCGCCACCTCGAACGGGCACTCGCCGGTCTGCTCCAGGCCGGAGAACACCATGCGCGCCAGCCAGAAGAAGATGATGTCGTAGCCGCAGGATAGCACGGTGTTGGGGTAGTAATACTTGAAGTCGTCGGTCTGCTCGGGCCAGCCCAGCGTGGAGAAGGGCCACAGCGCCGAGGAGAACCAGGTGTCCAGCACGTCCTCGTCCTGGCGCACGGGCCTGCCGCACTTCGGGCAGACGGTGATGTCCTCGCGGGTCACGAAGGTTTCGTTGCAGTCGTCGCAGTAGAAGGCCGGGATGCGGTGGCCCCACCAGAGCTGGCGGCTGATGCACCAGTCGCGGGTGTTCTCCATCCAGTGCAGGTACGTCTTTTCAAAGCGATCGGGGATGAACCGCAGCTTCTTGTCGTACACCACCTCGCAGGCGGGCTTGGCCAGCGGGGCCATCTTCACGAACCACTGCCTGGACACCATGGGCTCCACGGTGGTGTGGCAGCGGTAGCAGGTGCCGACCTCGTGGTTGAGGGGCTCGACGGATTTCAGCAGGCCCAGCGCCTTCAGATCCTCCACGATGGCCTTGCGGGCATCCATGGTGGTCATGCCGGCGTACTTGCCGCAGTCGAGCACGGTGGGCTGGTCCACGGTGGCGCGGCCGCTGGCGATGAGCTCGGCGTTCTCCGCCGCCTCCTTCGCGCCGGTCATGTAGCCGTCGTAGGTGAACACGCGCACCATGGGCAGGTCGTGGCGCTTGCCGACCTCAAAGTCGTTGGGGTCGTGGGCGGGGGTGATCTTCACCACGCCGGTGCCCTTCTCCATGTCGGCGTGCTCGTCCAGCACGATGGGGATTTCCTTGTTCACCAGCGGCAGCGTCACGTGGCAGCCGTGCAGGTGCTTATAGCGCTCGTCCTCGGGGTTGATGGCCACGGCGGTGTCGCCCAGCATCGTCTCGGGGCGGGTGGTGGCCAGCTCCAGCAGCTCGCCGGTCTCCTTCACCGGGTACAGGATGTGCCAGAAGTGGCCGTCCTGCGCCTCGTACTCCACCTCGGCGTCGGACAGCGAGGTCCGGCAGCAGGGGCACCAGTTGATCATGCGGCTGCCGCGGTAGATGAGGTCCTTTTCATACAGGCGCACGAAGGTCTCCCGCACGGCGCGGGACAGGCCCTCGTCCATGGTGAAGCGCTCGCGGTCCCAGTCGCAGGACACGCCCAGCTTGCGGAGCTGGCGGACGATCCTGCCGCCGTACTCCTTCTTCCACGCCCAGGTGCGCTCCAGGAACTTTTCGCGGCCGATGGACTGCTTGCTCAGCCCCTCCTTGCGCAGCGCGTCCACCACCTTCACCTCGGTGGCGATGGCGGCGTGGTCGGTGCCGGGCACCCAGAGGGTCGGGTCGCCCTTCATGCGGTGGTAGCGGATCAGCACGTCCTGGGGCATTTCGTCCAGCGCGTGGCCGATGTGGAGCTGGCCGGTGATGTTCGGCGGCGGCATGACGATCACGAAGGGCTTCCTGCTCTCGTCCTTCACCGGCCGGAACGCGCCGGAGCGCTCCCACATGTCGTAGATGCGGCTCTCCACCTGGCCGGGCTGGAACACCTTTTCCATCGTGAATTCCTGTTTGGCTTCCATTCTGTAAATCCCCCTTGATGTGATTGAGAACTGAAGAACCGACGGCGTCGGCGCATCGCATCGACAATTCTCAATTCTGGTTTTGATTTTCGACTAAAGAAACACCATCGCCGCGCCGGTGCTGCAGACCAGCACGCCGCCCAGCCGCCACGTCAGGTTCTTGGAGATCAGCGCGGGCACCGCGCCCACGACCATGAGCCCAAGGCCGATCCAGTTCAGCGGCTTCAGCGTCACCGCGCTCAGCGTGCCGCTCCTCGCGGCGCTGTACAGCAGGTACGCGCCCACGAACACGACGATCACCGGCAGCATGCGGCCCGGCTGGAATTTCGACTCATTGGGCCCGCGCTCTCCCGACATAACGACACCTCCTCCTCGGTACGCAAAGAAACGCGGAGCCTCCTCCCCAAAGGGCGGAGTGCTCCGCGGTACCACCTTGTTCATCCCGGCGGCGCGCGCCGGAACCTCTTCGCGCTGTATGGGGCGCGCCCCGCCGGGTTACTCCGTTCGCCCGACCGCCTCCGAAGCGACCTTCGTCCCGCAGGGTTCCGGGCAGCCTTCCAGCCAGCGGGCCGCCCTCTCTTGGGAAGTGCGAAACTACTCCTCTCCGTCATCGACAGCAACCATTATAGCATCAACCCCGGCCCCCGTCAAACGGATTCCGGGGAATTGGCACGATTTTAACACGGCGGCCTGCTACCAGTCGAACTGGTTCCGGGGGTCGTTGCTCCTGCGCGTCCTGCCGTCGTCCTCCAGGAACTCGATCTCCAGCCGCTGGAACGGCACGTCCTCCATGAAGTGATCGGGCAGGAAGGCCGTGCGGCGGAACTCCTCGAACTCCCGCACGTGCTTGTTCAGCCACAGCGGGCGCGGGATGTCGAACCCGCGGCACAGCTCGGTGAGGGCGTCCTCCACCCCCTCCCAGGTGCACTCCCGGGTATCCTGCCGCTCGATGCGGTGCTTTGCGATGATCCTGGCCCACAGTCGCGCCATGCGCCCGCCTCCTTTTCGCGCCGAAGCGCCGCGATGCCCTACAGCGGGATCTCCACGATCTCCGCCATCTTCAGCAGGCACTGTTCGATCTGCTGGGAGATCTCCGACGTGAGTCGCGCGGCGATCTCGCCGTTCTTCTCGTTCTCCAGGCTGTGCAGGAAGCCCTGCTTGACCTCCTCGGCCATGCGGTCCAGCCGGTTTTCAAAGTGGCTGCGCGGCACGAGCTTGCGCATGGGGCCGGGAATGTCCATCTTCATGAACAGCTCCTGCATCTTCTCCTTGCCCAGCAGCAGGATGAGCAGCGACAGTATCGTGCCCGCCACGATGCCCGAAATGCCGCTCGACAGCACGGCGATGCCGCCGCCGCCGCACAAAAGCCCCACCAGCACCGAGATGATGGCGTTGATGAACCACGTGAAGCCCTCCACGGCGAACACGTCCTTGGCGTCGATGCGGATGTCCACGTCCGAGAGCGAGAAGTAGGAATTCAGGCTCATCGCCCGGTAGGGAATGCCGTGGTTCACGCAGATCGGCATGGTCTTTTCCTCGATGTCGTAGGCCACGGGCTTGAGCCACTCGGCGATGGGCTTCACCAGCAGGCGCTGCGCCTCGTCGGTGTGCAGCCACGCCTCGATCTCCTTCTCCATCACGCCGTCGATGTCGGACAGCCGCCGGATGTCCCCGGCGCGCCAGCGGTCGAACACCGGCACCGCCACCTGCCTCAGGATGGGCTCCACCAGCGATTCCACCATGCTGCGGTACAGGTTGTCCACCCGACGCCCGACGATGCGCTCCACGGTGCTGGACTCGATGAGCGCGTCCACCTCGCCGCGGAACTGGCGCAGGTCCTCGTCGATGCGCCCGCTCCACGCCAGGCCCCGGGACACGGAGAACTCCGGCTCCGCACCGGTGATGACCACCGCCTCGGGGAACACCTCGGCGCACCAGTCCCGCACCGCGGGCAGCCGGGACACGCCGCCGGTGAGGAACAGCAGCTCCGGCCGCTGCGCCCCCATGCGCTCCCGCACCGCCTCGAGGCTGTCGCAGAAGGCCTGCCGGAAGGACTTGCCGCCCAACTGGGGCGCGCCATGGTTCAGGATAATGTCGGCGATCTCCGCGTCGATCCGAAGCGTGAGCCGCGCGCCGCCCCCGGCCAGCACGCGCAGCGTCTTTGCGCAGTCGTTCTCCCGCCAGTATTCCTCGTCGGAGAAGTACTTCTCCTTCAGCCGGCGCGCGGCGAACTCGCAGTAGCTGCGCCACGGCGCGCTCTCCGACAGGAGGCCGCGCACGTAGTCCGGGTCGCCGCAGCGGCGGATGGATTCCTCCAGCAGCAGCTCGTCCAGTATCCCGCCGCCCAGGCGCACCTCGCCCGCCGTCTGCAGCTCCACCTCTTTTCGCCCCAGTATGAAGGCGAAGTCCGTGGTGGAGGAGCCGATGTCCACCACCAGCACCGGGCGGGACATGATGTCGTACCCCACCTGGAAGTGCCTGGAGCGGCAGGCGCTGATGAGCGCGGCGCGGGACTCCGACACGATGCGGGCGGGCGGATAGCCCACCTCCTCGAAGATGCGGCGATAGCGCTCCCGCGCGGCGCGATCCCAGCCCGCGGGGCAGCCGATGTAGAAGGCGCAGTCCTCCCCCTTCACCAGCCCGCCGTCGGCGTACAGCGCCGCCAGCACGCCCGAGGCGAAGCGCTTTACGTCCTTCTCGCTCTCGGGATCGGTGAGGAAGCCCGCCTTGAAGCGAAGGCCGCGGCGCACGGCGGTGGTGTCGTAGCACGCGCCCTCGCCGACGAGCAGCTCGCCGTTGGGCAGTTGGGCGTAGGCGGTGACGAAGCTGCCCGCCTCCAGCACCGGGATCACCTCGGGCACGCTGTCCCGCTGCCCCGACAGGCGGGTGACGGCGCTCTCGGCGTCGCCCAGGTCAAAGCCGTAGAATCTGTTCATGGCGGTCCTTTCAGGATCGGCGATCCGCGTTCGGCCGGATCGCCGGATGCGTCTGTCGTGGTGGCTGCGTGGGTCTGTATCCGCCGCCCGGAGCGACGCGGACGGCTCATTCCGCCCCGGCGGACGCGGCGAGGCCCTTCCTCAGGACCTTGCCCTCCCGCACCAGCGCGGGGCGCAGCGTGCCGGGCGCGGGCGCGGGCAGCAGCTCGAACCAGGCGGCGCGGTCGGGGGCGTAGTCGGCGAGCTCCACGCCCATGCCGTGCAGGAAGTAGCGGATCTCGGCGATCATCTCCGCCGCGTCCGCCGCCATGGCGTCCGTCCGGTGGGCGTAGGCCGTCTCCAGGAGGTTCGCCAGCAGCTCCGATTCCGCCGCGGACAGCGGGCCGCGGGCCTGCGCCGACTCGCGGTCGAGCCGCTCCACCGCCATCTGCTCCCGCAGGGCGTCCAGGTCGGCGTCGGCCAGCACCACGGCGGCGCGCACGGCGTGCCAGGCGTCCTCGGGGTTCACCAGGAACTCCAGCCGCGCCTCCGGCTCGTCCCGCTTCTTCTCGTCCTTCCTCCCGGGCTTTCCGGCGCGAAGGCCGGCCCAGAACAGAAGTCCCCCGCCCAGCAGCGCGGGCAGGAGCGCCCGCAGCAGGCCCCCCACCGCGCCGAGCCGCCCGGAGGCGAAGTACTGCGCCAGCGCGCCGGCCACCGCCAGCACCGCCCCGGCGACGAGCATGCCCAGGGTCAGCGGCGCGAGGGCTTTCTTTTCCCTCCCCGGCAGCTCCCTGCGCCACGTGCGGCAGTCGTTCACCGCTTCCATCAGCGCAAGGGCGTTCTTCACGGCGCACAGCATGCCCTGCGCCGCGGCGGAGAGCCGCGCGTCGCCGCACAGCTCCACATAGCGGTAGCCTATGCGGTCCAGCGCCCCGGCGAGCGCCTCGCGCGCCGCCGCGGGCGAACGGTCCTCCGCCAGGCGCGCCAGCAGCCGTTCCCTTTCCTCGTCCATCAACCGCGTCAGGCTCGCGGTTTGCGCGTTCTCCATGGGTATTCCTCCAGCGTTTGCTCGGTGCATTGGTTACAAGGATTATACACCATTTGCGCGCTTTTGCCAAGTGATTCCGTCGCCACCATATTTGCGTCAAATTTTACCGTAACCGTCGGTTTTCGCGATTGACGCCCATATGTGCTTATGCTATACTATATCCAAATCTTGAAGAAAGAGGTTGATTCACTTGGCGAATATCGATCTGACCAGATATGGCATCACCGGTACCACTGAGATCATCCACAATCCCTCCTATGAGCAGCTGTTCAAGGACGAGATGGATCCTTCCCTGGAGGGCTTCGACAAGGGCGTGCTCACCGAGCTGGGCGCCGTGAACGTCATGACCGGCATCTACACCGGCCGCTCCCCCAAGGACAAGTACATCGTGATGGATGAGAACTCCAGGGACACCGTGTGGTGGACCACCGAGGGCTACAAGAACGACAACCATCCCATGACCGAATCCACCTGGGAAGTCGTTCGCAAGCTGGCCAAGGACGAGCTGTGCAACAAGAAGCTTTATGTCGTGGACGCCTTCTGCGGCGCCAACAAGGACACCCGCATGGCCATCCGCTTCATCATGGAGGTCGCCTGGCAGGCCCATTTCGTGACCAACATGTTCATCAAGCCCACCGAGGAAGAGCTTGCCAGCTTCACCCCCGACTTCGTGGTCTACACCGCCAGCAAGGCCAAGTGTGAGAACTACAAGGAGCTGGGCCTGAACAGCGAGACCGTCGTGGCCTTCAACGTCACCTCCCGCGAGCAGGTCATCATCAACACCTGGTACGGCGGCGAGATGAAGAAGGGCATGTTCTCCATGATGAACTACTACCTGCCGCTCAAGGGCATTGCCGCCATGCACTGCTCCGCCAACACCGACATGAACGGCGAGAACACCGCCATCTTCTTCGGCCT
>CADBCY010000059.1 GCA_902793325.1 uncultured Eubacteriales bacterium | reverse complement strand
AATCCTGGACTGGGATGAGGAGTGCGCTTACAAAATCGAGCCTGTGGTGGTGAGCCATAATGGGGAGAAGGTACTGCTGTTCGACCTGGAAAACACGTACGGGCTCCGAAGAAAAAAGCCTGTCCCTGCGCCGGAAAAGGCGGAGGAAGCCCCTGCTGCCGTAGTGGACTCCGAGGAGACACACGGTATATTTTACGGCGCAGATGACGAAGCGCAGCTGGTTGAGGACAGCGTGGAGGAGCGGTTGGAGCAGTTGGCGGAGTTTGAGCGAATGAACTTCGGGACGGCAATGCTCGATTTTAACCCTGAGCTGCGCCTTCCCGAGTGTGAAGACGACTGGGATCTGTATGCAGAGGCGCGACCGCTGGATGAGAACCACCGCGTGGACGAAGCCCGGATTGATGAGATTCTGGCCCGGATGACGAGCCGGGCGGGTGAGCCGGCCTCACAGGCCGATGCCGACACTTCGGATCAGGAAACCGGCTCCCTGGTTTTAGAGGCTGATTCAACTGTCAAGGAACCCATCTCCCCTGCCACCGACGAGGCGTGACAGGGGGAGCGGTGACTGATAAAAAGGATGCAAACGGAAGATCGGAGCGTGATGATAATGGCGAGAAACCCTGCCCGAAGCAGGCCCCTGTCCGCGAACGTGAGGCGCCTGATGAAGGCCGCGAGGGCGTCTCCGGAGAATCCCAACGTGGTGAAAGCCGGGCGCACGCTCGCCGTCAAAGACCTCGTCTACTGCGACATGCAGGGCAGCATCTTCATGGCTGCAGTGGACAGGGGACTGGGCATGGAGGAATTTGCACCGCTGTTTATGCGAAGCCAGTTGTCCGCGGTCATAGACTTCAGCTTCTTCCACCCGGGGGAACAGAACGAGGAGAGCCTGCCGGAGTACTTGCAGGTGCCCATGCTTTTGAAGTCCCCCGACCTGATTGTGGACGTGCTTCTCTGGGTGGAGGGAATCGTCAGCAAGCTTGGCAGCGATGAAAGCCCCCGTGCCGCGGTAATCAGGGCGTTGAACCGCACCCCCGCATCGAATGAAGCGCTTGAAAAGGTGTACAGCGATATCCCCAGGCAAGAGGCTGCGCTGAGCGATGAGAGCGCGTTGCCCGATGGGAACGCGCCGACCGACGGGCACGCGCAGGCCGATGCAGGCTCATCCCTGCCTTCCCCCACAGCAAGGACAGCGCCGGAAGAAGAGCAGGGGATGGTGGCTGACGAAGTGCTTGCCGCCTACGAGTACGCCTACTGGCTCGGCTACATCTACCGGTATGAGTCCCTGCTTCATGAAGAGGCCAGCCGCATGGTTTACAGTGTGCTTGAGGAGCCCTTCATGCGGCGGTAGTACGGCAGGCTGGACCTGGGGGACCGCGATCTGGCGGACTGTGCGGCGGATATCTGCCGTGAGCTGGATCAGCTGATTGTGGACGAGCTGTAGGCAAAGGCCCTACGGCTATATGACGCATCACAGTAAAGAACAAGGAGGCGCAGCCCATGGAAGCGAAAGTACCCTATACCCCACCACGCCCGCCGTACCCGGGAGCACAGACACCCTACCCCGGAGCACAGGCGCCGTATCCGGCTGGACAGGCCCCCTACCCTGGCGCGCAAACACCGTACCAAGGAGGACAGGTTCATCATCCGTATGCTCCGCCCGGCAAACCGACGCCCGAACCCACCTCTGCCGCGTACCAGCCGCAGGTGCGCAACCGGCCTGACCCGGCGGCGCTTGCTGCCGCCTTTGCCAGGAATGGCTACAAGGGCTACATGGTCGTGAGGCGTGAGTTCATTTCCAACCGGTTCGACCCGACCTTGACGGTCCGCAGCAACAACATCAGCTTCAACACGACCTGCCTCAAACAGCTGGACGGGGTTGTGTACATCAACCTCCTGGTCAACCCGCTGGAGCACAGGCTGGTGATCCGGCCCTGCAGGGAGGGCACCCGGGACGCGATCCGCTGGTGCACGGTGAGAGAAGACAAGCGCAAGAGCCGGCAGATTACCTGCCCTGATTTTACGGAAAAGCTCTACAACCTTATGGGGTGGGAGCAGTCGCACCGCTTCAGGCTGCAGGGAACGCAGATCCCCTATAACGATGAACAGATTTTCATTTTTGACCTGACTGCGACGGAGGAGTACACGGCGCCCATTGTGGACGATAATGGCAGGAGACGCGCCGGCGAGCGCATTCTGCCGGAGGCGTTGAAAGACTCGTTCGGCATGTCCGTAGAGGACCACCAGAAGTATATGGACGTGGACCTGAAGAAGGGTTATGTCGGTGGGACCTATGAGCTGGAGACGGCGGAAGAGGCCGACTCCACGAATAGGGAGGCGGTGTCGGTATGACGGAAGCGCAGCTGATGCTGACACTCTGCCAGAAGGAAGAAATGGTGCTCGTCAGTGCGGGTACGCTCGGATGCCTGGGATACCCACGCCAAATCCAGATTCTGATCAACGAAGACCTGGCTTCGCTGCTGGTGCAGCCCTGCGCGGAAGGCGCGCGTGAGTCTGTTCTGATTCCTGAAGAACCGCTGTACCAGTTCGAAATGCCGGGCAGATCGCTCATCCGGAGGATCCGGAGAATCACCAAATGGCGGGATGACCGACCGCGGGTGCTCTACGGGCTCCACCTGCCCCAGCCGAATGCGATTGTGTTTGACCTGATGCTGGCCCAGATCGCGGTGCTGCAGCCGCCGCTCAGCCAGGACAACATTGTCCGCTTGCAGGGGCATATGGAGACCGAGGAGGAGCCATAGCCCTTTCTGAGGGGCGTTGCTGACAGGTTTACTGAAGCAGGCGTGATATGCCCTGCAAGGGAGTACGGGACGGATGGGAAGTGACCGGTGTGGACAGGGAAGACCTGCTGAGCTTGTTCCAGAAGAATTACCTGCCCCGTGCCGAGGTGCTGAGCAGCCTGCCGCTAAACATTGACATAGGAGAGTTCTGGGAGGAGCTGACCCGGCGAAGGAAGCAACGGAGCGTGAACCTGCCGTTGTGTTCCCCGTCGGGCGCTCCTTACTGGTTCGTTTCTACAGAGAAGATGGTCGCAGCCAGCGACAGGCTCTGCAAGGAAGCGCTGAAGCGCTTTGGCACATTTGACCCCTTCGCCGTCGAGATCACGCCTGAGATCTCCGCCGCCATGTCCCAGGAAGCGTATTTCACCAGTTTTCTGGAGGGGGCGGAGTACTCGCTGGAGGAGGCAGTCGAATTTCTTTCAGGCCAACTTGAGCCGGAAAACGTCTATGAACAGAACATCATAAACAACTATCATTCGTGGGAGTACATGCTCAATATGCTGGGGGCGCCCGGGGATCCTGAGACGGCCGGGAATGTCCTCTGGGCCCTCGCGGCCAGCTTGACAGAGGGAACCCAGGATGGTACAATTGGGTATCGCTTCGAGGACTGGGCGGACATCCCGGCCATGGCCGGCGAGCCTTACACGGTGCCGGCGGCTGCCATGCTCCCTGACCTCTTTGTCCGGCTCTGCGGTTTTATCTGCGACACCGGCGTTCACCCTCTCGTACGGGCGGCTGTCGCGCAGGTCTGGATCATCGTTTCAAGGCCTTTCACGGAAGGAAATGAGCGCCTTGGCCGGATCGTCAGCTCGTATGTGCTGGCCAGAAACGGATACGCCTTCCTGCTCAACTTTAGTCTCAGCGCGTATATCGCGAGGGAGAGCTTCCGCTACGTGAAGGCGATTCGGGACTCGGCGAGGCCGGACGCGGACGGAGACCTCACGTACTTTCTGGAATACTACTTGGACATGCTTGCCCGGGCGCTCGCGGAAGCGAAAAAGCCGCCCGCGAGCATGCCGGCCGTGCCGCCGGGCGAATATGAAGCCGGCGCCTGGGTTTCCCGGCATGAACCCTACTCGGGAGAAGAAATCGCCGCCATGCAGAACGACAGTCTCGTGACGGTGGATGAAGACGAGACGGCCCTATTCTGGCAGCAGCTGGCTGCGATGGAGGCATCGTATTCCAGGCACCTGAACCGGACCGCAGTTCTGCTCCGGCAGTTCCTGTCCCAGGGCCGGGCGGAGTTCACGATGCTGGAGCTCCGGGAGGCGCTGGGCCTGACCCACGATCAGGCGGCGAACGTACGGTCTGCATTTGCGCGCAGGAACATCGCCAGGCTGGTTCGGAATGTCAGGTGTGACACCGGAGGCTACCGGGGCATTTACAGGTTTACGATCTATGGCGACGGACCGGGCACGGCTGAGGAAGCGGAGGAGGAAGAAGGAGCCACCCTCTGGGATGAGGGACAGGTTGACCGGCGGGAGCCCGAAAGTCCGATGGCTCTCCACGACGAGAGCTACGAGGGCCTGCTTCCGAGGATCGGGACGCAGGTCAATATCGACGGATTTGCGGAAAAGATGAGCACTGTGCTCGCGCAGGGGAAATGGCGGTTTACGTCCATGGAATGGGCGAAAACGCAGGGCATCCCGGTAGAACAGGCCAGGCACGACCTTCGGAAGCTGTTCACCTACGGGCTGGCGGACAGGAAATGGTGTATCGGGAAATACACGTACACACTCTGTTTCAGCAGCCCCGCGGAGTTGTCGGACCTGTACAGCAACGGTGACGGTCTCTCGATCGCGAGAGTGGCCAGGCTCGGCGACCAGAACTTCTGGACAAAGTTTGAGGCAGTCGAGGAGTCAAACTCCATGATTGTGCGGCGTGTGGCGCCGGCGTTGAAGGCGAAGGCGGTTCAGGGCAATTACGAGTTTACCATGGAGGAGATCGCGGCGGAGCTGGGGCTCTCTGAGAAGGAAACGCGAGCCGTCCGGGCGGCACTGCTGAACTGGAACCTGGTCAGTGTCGTCGGATACATATCCAGCGACAATCCCAGCCCGGTAGGGGTGTACAGGTTCAAGGTCTACGATGACAGCGGAGAGGATGTCGACGAGGCAGTTACCGGGCATACGGGGCTCGGGTTGATTATGGAACTCGGGCAGCACGCCAGCTCTGCCATGGATCAGAACATCTCGGCTTTCCTGACGGAAAGGATACAGAGCGGGAAGCTGGTGTTTACGCCGGAAGACTGGGTGGCTGAAACCGGCGTTCGAAGAGGGGACGCCTGCAAGTATGTAAAGAAAGCGTTCCGCCTAGGCCTGTTGAGGAGAAGATTGGTCGGAGAGCAATTCGCGTATGAGATCAGGACGGGAGCAATACAGGAGCGGGAGGTGCGATATATAATATGAAGAACTTCAGCTATCACATTCCCACGCGGTTCGTGTTCGGGCGCGGCGTGGAGGCGGAAGCGGGCCCGCAGGTCCGGGAGCTGGGCGCGACGAAGGCGCTGATCGTCTACGGCGGCGGCTCGGCGGTGCGCTCCGGGCTCATCGGCCGAGTGGAGGCGTCGCTGGACGGCGCGGGCGTGGCCCACGTTGCCCTCGGCGGCGTGAAGCCCAATCCCCGGGACGTGCTGGTGTACGAGGGCATCGAGCTGGTCCGGCGCGAGGGCGTGGACTGCATCCTGGCGGTGGGCGGCGGGTCCGTCATCGACACCGGCAAGGCCATCGCGCACGGCAGTTGCTACGACGGCGACTTCTGGGACTTCTTCTGCGGCAAGGCGAAGCCCGAGCGCACCCTGCCGGTGGGCGCGGTGCTGACCATGGCCGCCGCGGGCAGCGAGTCTTCCAACAGCTGCGTCATCACCCAGGAGGCCACGAAGACCAAGCGCGGCCTGCGCACGGAGCTGAACCGCCCCCGCTTTGCGCTGCTGAACCCGGAGCTGCCCATGACGCTGCCGCCCTATCAGATCGCCTGCGGCGCGACGGACATCCTGGCCCACATCATGGAGCGCTACTTCACGGGCGAGGCGGACGTGGACCTGACCGACCGGCTGTGCGAGGGCGCGATGCTGGCGGTGATCCGCGCGGCGCGGGTCGCGGTGAAGGACCCCCACGACTACGACGCCCAATGCCAGCTGATGTGGGGGAGCACCATCGCCCACAACGATACCCTGGCCGTGGGCCGGACCCAGGACTGGGGCAGCCACCAGATCGAGCACGAGCTCTCCGCGCTGTACGACGTGCCCCACGGCGCGGGCCTGGCGGTGGTGTTCCCCGCCTGGATGCGCTACCACATGGAGAAGAACGTCATGCGCTTCGCGCAGTTCGCCGTGCGGGTGTACGGCTGCGGGATGGACTTCGAGCACCCGGAGAAGACCGCCCTGCGGGGCATCGAGGCACACGAGGCCTTCCTGCGGGACATCGGCATGCCCGTCACGCTGCGGGAGCTGGGCGCGCGGCCGGAGGACATCCCCGCCCTGGCGGCGCACACCAAGAAGACCAACCCCGACGGTACCACCGGCGGCGTGTTCCCCATGACCCCCGCGGACATCGAGGCCATACTGCGCCTCGCGGACCGCTGAGTTCCTACATATATAATAAGTACAAGGAGGGAACCCCCATGTCCTTTTCCAGGATCGCCACGGGCCTGCAGCACATCGGCGTGCCTACCAACGACATCGAGAACACCATCCGCTTCTACACCGCCCTGGGCTTTGAGGTCGCCCACCGGGCGGACAACAACGGCGAGCTGGTCGCCTTCCTCAAGCTGGGCGACCTGATGATCGAGACCTACCAGAACGGCAAGGCCGTGGGCGCCGCCGGCGCGGTGGACCACATCGCCATCAACGTCACCGACGTGGAGGAGGCCCGCCGCATCGCCGACGCGATGAAGCTGGAGGTCATCGAGGAGGGCCAGCTGGCCTTCTGGGAGAACGGGGTCAGGTATTTCACCATCCTGGGCCCCAACCGCGAGAAGCTCGAATTCAACCAGTACCTGTGATGCGATGCATGAGGCCGCCCCGCGGCCTCTTTGTTTTCAGACCGAAGTCTGGATTGACCGACCAAAGTCTGTTTGGGAAAGTGCTCTCAGCGGAAAAAAGAAGATGTCAATTTCGCAAAGAAATGTAAATTTTATGCCATACACACGGGGTTGGTTTCAATTATATTACAGAGAATAAGCACTTGTTCTACACTTCTGACCGCTTATAAACCCCGCTGGGATGGGGAAACAAGCGCATTTTTGCCACAATTCGGTCTTATTTCAAACAAATCACAAATTTGTTTCAGAATTATATAGAAAATCATAGAAAAATTCATTTTTTTCACCAAAACCCCTTGCCAAATCATCCCAGATGTGCTATACTCTGTCCAGTGGGTAACCCTGCCCATCACAATTCATCGAATCTTTTGTAAGGAGGACTGAACGATGAAGAACACCCTGAAGCGTTCACTGGCACTGTTGCTCGTGCTGCTGTTCGCTATCCCGACCTTCGCGTTCGCGGAGGACCTCGGCGTAGAGGCCGTGTCCGTTGAGGACATCGCGCTCGTCGAGGACGTTGCAACCGACGACGTAGTCGTCGAACAGGCCGAGGAGCCGGTCGAGGAAGACAACCTCGATTTGGC
>CADBCY010000058.1 GCA_902793325.1 uncultured Eubacteriales bacterium | reverse complement strand
CGCGTCAAGACCTACGAGGCCATCGTGAAGGGCGAGAACATCCCCGATCCGGGCGTGCCGGAGTCCTTCAAGGTGCTCATCAAGGAGCTGCAGTCCCTGTGCCTGGACATCAAGGTGCTGGACGAGGAGAAGAACGAAATCGAAATCCACGAGCTGGAGGACGATATCTACGCCACCGAGAGCGAGTTCAAGGACGAGATCGGGCCGACCATCGTGCCCGAGGACATGACCGAGGACGAGGACACCGCGGTGGAGGACTTCGACTTCGACGATCTGGAGTTCGGCGACGACGACTCCCTGCTTGACGATGACTTTTAGTCACTTCTCAAAATAGCCTTCCGGGGCAGCCGCCCCGCTTTCGATCACCAGAAGGGAGAGAGCTCCTTGTTTGAACTGACGAATTTGGATTCCATTCAAATCGGCCTCGCTTCGCCGGAGAAGATCCGCCAGTGGTCCCACGGCGAGGTCACCAAGGCGGAGACCATCAATTATCGTACCCTCAAGCCCGAGCGCGACGGCCTGTTCTGCGAGCGCATCTTCGGGCCGACCAAGGACTGGGAGTGCAACTGCGGCAAGTACAAGCGCACCCGCTTCAAGGGCGTCATCTGCGACAAGTGCGGCGTCGAGGTCACCAAGGCCAAGGTCCGCCGCGAGCGCATGGGCCACATCGAGCTGGCCGCGCCCGTGAGCCACATCTGGTACTTCAAGGGCATCCCCAGCCGCATCGGTACGCTCCTGAACCTCAGCCCCCGCGTGCTGGAGCAGGTGCTGTACTTCGCCAGCTACATCGTGCTGGATCCCGGCGACCCCGCCGTGACCAAGCTGCAGCCCTACACGCTGCTCAGCGAGACGGATTACCAGAAGAAAAAGCAGGAGGCCGCGGAGATCGGCTTCGACTTCCGCGTGGGCATCGGCGCGGAGGCCGTGCGCGAAATGCTCCAGAAGATCGACCTGGACGAGCTGGCCGACGGCCTGCGCAAGGAGCTGCGCGAGCTCTCCGAGAAGGAAACCAAGCGCAACACCGAGGGCCAGAAGCGCCAGAAGATCATCAAGCGCCTGGAGGTCGTGGAGGCCTTCCGCCTGAGCGGCAACAAGCCCGAGTGGATGATCCTGGACGTGGTGCCGGTCATCCCGCCGGAGCTCAGGCCCATGGTGCAGCTCGACGGCGGCCGTTTCGCCACCGCCGACCTGAACGACCTGTACCGCCGCGTCATCAACCGCAACAACCGCCTGAAGCGGATGCTGGAGATGAACGCCCCCGACATCATCGTGCGCAACGAAAAGCGCATGCTGCAGGAGGCCGTGGACGCCCTGATCGACAACGGCCGCCGCGGACGCCCCGTCACCGGTGCGGGCGGACGCCAGCTCAAGAGCCTCTCCGACCTGCTGCGCGGCAAGCAGGGCCGCTTCCGCCAGAACCTGCTGGGCAAGCGCGTGGACTACTCCGGCCGTTCGGTCATCGTGGTCGGCCCGTCGCTGAAGCTCTATCAGTGCGGCCTGCCCAAGGAGATGGCGCTGGAGCTGTTCAAGCCCTTCGTCATCGAGCGGCTGGTGAACCAGGGCCAGGCGGTGAACGTCAAGACCGCCAAGCGCGCCGTGGAGCGCCTCAAGCCCGAGGTGTGGGACGTGCTGGAGGAGGTCATCAAGGACCATCCCGTCATGCTGAACCGCGCGCCCACGCTGCACCGCCTGGGCATCCAGGCCTTTGAGCCCATCCTGGTGGAGGGCAAGGCCCTGAAGCTGCACCCGCTGTGCTGCACCGCCTTCAACGCCGACTTCGACGGCGACCAGATGGCCGTGCACGTCCCGCTGTCGATGGAAGCCCAGGCCGAGGCCCGCTTCCTGATGCTGGCGGCGAACAACATCCTCAAGCCCCAGGACGGCAAGCCCGTCATCTGCCCCACCCAGGACATGGTGCTCGGCTGCTACTACCTGACCATGATCCACGAGGGCGAGAAGGGCACCGGCAAGGTGTTCACCGACGTGGACGAGGCGCTGATGGCCTACGCCACCGGCGAGCTGGCCCTGGAGGCCCCCTGCAAGATCCGCATGACCCGGACCATCGACGGCGTGGAGCACACCCGCCTGGTGGAGACCACCATCGGCCGCGTGATCTTCAACGAGGCCATTCCCCAGGACATGGGCATGCAGAAGCGCGAGACGATCGACGACATGTTCAAGTTCGAGATCGACGAGGTCGTGGGCAAGAAGCAGCTGGCGAAGATCGTCGACAACTGCTACCGCACGCACGGCGTCACCCGCACCGCCGAGATGCTGGACGACGTGAAGGCCCTGGGCTACAGCTACTCCACCCGCGCGGCCCTGACCGTCTCCGTGGCGGACATCATCGTGCCCGACACCAAGAAGCAGATCCTGGCCGACGCCGACCAGCAGGTCAACCAGATCGAGAAGCAGTTCAAGCGCGGCCGTATGTCCGAGAACGAGCGCTACACCGCCGTCATCCGCATCTGGGAGGAGGCCACCAACAAGGTCACCCAGCAGGTGCTGGAGAAGTTCGAGAAGTTCAACCCCATCAACATGATGGCGGATTCCGGCGCCCGAGGCTCCACCAACCAGATCCGCCAGCTCGCCGGCATGCGCGGCCTGATGGCGTCCCCGACCGGCAAGATCATCGAGCTGCCCATCAAGGCAAACTTCCGCGAGGGCCTGAGCGTGCTGGAGTTCTTCCTGTCCTCCCACGGCAGCCGCAAGTCCCTGGCCGACACCGCCATGAAGACCGCCGACTCGGGCTACATGACCCGCCGCCTGGTGGACGTGTCGCAGGAGAACATCGTGCGCGAGGTCGACTGCTTCGCCGCCCGCGGAGAGCGCGTGCGCGGCATGAAGGTGAAGGCCATCGGCACCGCCGGCAACATCATCGAGGAGCTGAACGACCGCATCCGCGGCCGCGTGGCCGCCGAGGACGTGATCGATCCCGCCACCGGCGAGGTCATCGTGGCCTGCAACGAGCTGATCACCTACGACATCGCCAAGCGCATCTGCAACGCCGGCATCGAGGAAGTCAACATCCGCAGCGTCCTGACCTGCCAGAGCCAGGTGGGCGTGTGCGCCAAGTGCTACGGCGCGAACATGACCAACGGCAACCTGGTGGACGTGGGCGAGGCCGTGGGCATCATCGCGGCGCAGTCCATCGGCGAGCCCGGCACGCAGTTGACCATGCGTACCTTCCACACCGGCGGCGTGGCCACGGGCGAGGACATCACCCAGGGTCTGCCCCGCGTCGAGGAGCTGTTCGAGGCCCGCAAGCCCAAGCGCGAGGCGACGCTGGCGGACATCGGCGGCGTGGTGCACATCACCAGCGACGCCAAGAAGCGCCGCAAGCTGATCATCCAGTCCACCGAGGACGCGGAGACCAAGGAGTACCCGATCAACTACGGCTCCAAGCTGAAGGTGGAGGACGGCCAGACCGTCAACGCCGGCGACGAGCTGATCGACGGCTCCATCAACCCGCACGACCTGCTGCGCATCCTGGGCGTGAAGGCGGTGCAGGACTACCTGGTGAAGGAGGTCCAGTCCGTCTACCGCAGCCAGGGCGTGGAGATCGCCGACAAGCACATCGAGGTCATCGTGCGCCAGATGCTGCGCAAGGTCAAGGTGGAGGAAGCCAACGACACCGACCTGCTGCCCGGCGCGCTGGTGGACATCTTCCGCTTCGACCAGGCCAACCGCAAGACGCTGGAGGCCGGCGGCCAGCCCGCCACCGCCAAGCGCACGCTGCTGGGCATCACCAAGGCCGCCCTGGCCACGGAGTCCTTCCTGTCCGCGGCGTCCTTCCAGGAGACCACCCGCGTGCTCACCGAGGCCGCCATCAAGGGCAAGGTGGACCACCTGCTGGGCCTGAAGGAAAACGTCATCATCGGCAAGCAGATTCCCGCCGGCACCGGCCTGAAGCGCTACGCGAACATCGAGATTCACGAAGCCTACTGATACCAAAGCACAAAAATGCGCCCCGCCGCATGGCGGGGCCCGTTTTTGTGGGCTCGGGGCGGTCATTCGCCCGGGAGGTCGCGGAAGAAGTTGAGGGCGTAGCTGAAGGTATCGTCGCCCTTTCTCAGCTCGATGCCGAGGAAGGCGTTGCGGTCCATGGGGAGCTCGATCGTGTCGCCGTTCTTCCACGTGGCTTCGCTCGATTCGCTGTCGTTCCAGGTCGACAGCGGCAGGTTCGCGATCCTCCAGCCCTTCTTCAGCTTGAACTGCACCTTGACGTTTTTCTTGCGGTAGTCGTCGTAGGTGACGGCGAACTTCTTCTTTTTCAGGTTGACGGACTTGCCGTTGACCTTGATCCAGGCGAAGGGCTTGGGGTATTTCTTCACCTTGTACGTGGCGGAGACGGTGTGGGAGTCGTCGTCCTCCATGTAGGTCACGGTGACCGTGCTCTTGCCGGGCCTGAGGGGTTTCAGGTCCACGAGCGTGCCGCCGTCGTCGAACCGGACCTTCAGCACCTTGGGCTTGCTGGACTTGACCGACAGGATCTCATACCAGGTATCGTGTTCCAGCCCCTCCACCGCGGTGGCATAGGTGGCGCCCAGCCACAGGGTCAGCTTGCGCAGGTGCGGCTCCGCCAGCGCGGAGGCCCCGCCCGCCAGCACCGCCAGCAGCAGGCACAGCGAGAGAACCTTGAGCAGCGTGCGTTTCATGGTAAAACCTCCCTTCGGTACCCCCAGCATACCACACCCACCGCCCCCCTGTCAACAAACCCGCCCTCCGGGGAGGGCGGGGCGAGGTGAAATATCCCGGATCAATAAAACGTCCCGCCTCCGAATGGAAGCGGGACGCAGTGGTTTGAGAATTACTTCAGCTCGCTGAAGAACTTGATGGTGCGAACCATCTGGCTCACGTAGCTGTTCTCGTTGTCGTACCAGGACACGACCTGAACCTGGCTCTTGCCGCCCTCGAGCTTGCAGACCATGGTCTGGGTGGCGTCGAACAGGCTGCCGAACCGCATGCCGATGACGTCGGAGGAAACGATCTGGTCCTCGTTGTAGCCGAAGGACTCGGTGACCTCAGACTTCATCTGGGCGTTGATCTCCTCCACGGTGGGCTGGCCGTTGATGACGGCGTTCAGGATGGTGGTGGAGCCGGTGGGGGTGGGCACGCGCTGGGCCGCGCCGATCAGCTTGCCGTTCAGCTCGGGGATGACCAGGCCGATGGCCTTGGCGGCGCCGGTGCTGTTGGGCACGATGTTGATGGCGCCGGCGCGGGAGCGACGCAGGTCGCCCTTGCGCTGCGGGCCGTCCAGGATCATCTGGTCGCCGGTGTAGGCGTGGATGGTGCACATGATGCCGCTCTCGATGGCCCAGCCGTCGTTCAGAGCCTTGGCCATGGGCGCCAGGCAGTTGGTGGTGCAGGAAGCGGCGGAGATGATGGTATCTTCGGGCTTCAGGGTCTCATGGTTGACGTTGTAGACGATGGTGGGCAGGTCGTTGCCCGCGGGCGCGGAGATGACGACCTTGCGGGCGCCGGCGTCGATGTGCGCCTGGGCCTTGGCCTTGCTGGTGTAGAAGCCGGTGCACTCCAGCACGACGTCCACGCCCAGCTCGCCCCAGGGCAGCTCGGCAGCGTTGGCCTTGGCATAGATGGTGATCTTCTTGCCGTCGACCTCGATGTAGTCCTCACCGGCGTCCACCTTGTGGTCGCGGGCGTAGTTGCCCTGGGTGGAGTCGTACTTCAGCAGGTGAGCCAGCATCTTGGGGGTGGTCAGGTCGTTGATGGCGACGACTTCGTAGCCCTCAGCGCCGAACATCTGACGGAAAGCCAGGCGACCGATGCGGCCAAAGCCATTGATAGCAACTTTAACAGCCATTGGAATCTCCTCCTAAAATATGGTTCTTTGAGCAGCGGTGCGGACGCAGGCCCGCAACACCTATGCCTACATTTTTATTTTACCCTATCGTGCCGCGGAAATCAAGGGGTTTTTGTAAATCGTGGCGGTTTTTGTGCGATTTCCCCCGCGAACCGCGTCGCAGGCAAGCGAAAGGGAGGGCGCCGTCAGTTCATGGCGATGTCGCGGAAGAAGGACGTGCCGTCCAGCTTTTCGTTGCAGCCCAGGGCCTCCAGCACCGTGGCGGAGATGTCCGCGAAGCTCGCGCGTTCCCCGAGGTTCACGCCCTCCTCGCAGCCCAGGCCCCACACCAGCAGCGGCACGCGCTCGCGGGTGTGGTCGGTGTGGGCGGTGAAGCTGGGGTCGCAGCCGTGGTCGGCGGTGATGATCAGCAGCCCGTCCTCGCCCAGCAGCTTCATGATCTCCGGCAGCCGCTGGTCGAACTCCTCCAGCGACTTGGCGAAGCCCGCGACGTCGCGCCGGTGGCCGAAGAGCATGTCGGTGTCCACCAGGTTCGTAAACAGCAGGCCCTTCCAGCGCTCGCGGCGCAGGTACTCCAGCGTGGCGTCGATGCAGGCGGGGTTGCCCGCGGCGTGGTTGGAGCCGGTCAGCCCGCGGTGGTTGAAGATGTCCTCGATCTTGCCCACGCCCAGCACGTCCCAGCCGCCGGCCTTCAGCGCGTCCAGCATGGTGCGGCCCGTGGGGTCCACGGAGAAGTCGCGCCGGTTGGCGGTGCGCACGAACGCGCCGACCTCGCCCACAAAGGGCCGCGCGATGACCCGGCCCACGTTGTGCTCGCCCTTCAGGATGCGCCGCGCGGTGCGGCACATGTCCCACAGCGTCATGGGCGGGACCACGGCCTCGTGGGCGGCGATCTGGAACACGCTGTCGGCGGAGGTGTACACGATCAGCTTGCCGGTGCGCAGGTGCTCCGCGCCCAGCTCGTTGATGATCTCCGTGCCGGAGGCCACCTTGTTGCCCAGCGTGCCCATGCCCGTCTCGTACTCGAAGGCCTCGATCACCTCCGGCGGGAAGCCGTCGGGATAGGTGGGGAAGGGCACCTTCAGCGTCAGGCCCGCGATCTCCCAGTGGCCGGTGGTGGTGTCCTTGCCCGCGGCCTTCTCGAGCATCGTGCCGTAGCAGCCCACGGGATCGTCCGCGTCCGCGGGGTGCAGCCCCAGCACCTTCATCAGGCCCAGGTCCGTCAGGTTCGGCAGGTCGGGATGAGCCTGCTCGACGACGTGCTTCAGGGTGTTGGCGCCCACGTCGCCGTACTTTTCGGCGTCCTGCTGCCAGCCGGCGCCCGCGCCGTCCAGCACGATCACCACAGCGCGCTTGATTCTCTTCATGGATAACCCTCCCATCGCAGGTGTTCCGCAAGCTGCGCGATCATTTCGCCGCAGGTAGGGCGTCCGCGCCTTGCGTCTATGGTATCGCCAAAGATCCGGTTCTGCTCCTCCATGGCGCCCGTGCGCCAGGCGGCGTCGATGACGTAGCGGATGGCCCGCTCCGCCTGCGCCGGCGTCATGCCCGCCATGCGCGCGGCCTGCGGATACAGGTTGCGCTTCCGGTCGACGAGCCTGCGCCCGTCCCACCACGCCAGCGTCACGGCGGCGGCGAGCGCCCGCCGGCCGGGGTGCTCCGGCACGCCCAGCGCGTCCAGCTGGCCGCGCAGCCGCGCCTCGCATCGCTCGGGCAGCGAAGGCGCGCGGGCGCGCAGCGCCGCCCAGGCC
>CADBCY010000057.1 GCA_902793325.1 uncultured Eubacteriales bacterium | reverse complement strand
CTCTTTTGCTGCCCATTTTCGTTCCTTCCCTTGGATTCATCCCATAATGAAGAGGCTGCCTCAATATGACCTCTTCAAGTCATTTTGAGACAGCCCCGTCAGTTTGTCCATCGAAATGCATTTGCGGGGGGCGATCCAGTGCCCGGCCCTGCGGGGGAGGGAGTGATCCTTCGGCGGCTTCGCGCGGGTCGGCGCGCTTCTTTTTGCGCCCGCTGCGCTCAGGAATCCGCGAACTCCGCCTTCAGCTTCGCGTACATCACGTCCCTGGGAGCGGCGACGCCGGTCCAGAGCTCAAAGTTGATGGCGCCCTGGTTCGTCAGCATGCCCAGCCCGTCCAGCGTGCGCGCGCCGCGGGCGGCGGCGTTCTTCAGGAAGGGCGTGTCCACCGGGTTGAACACCACGTCGCAGGCGACCATGCCGGGGCGCACGCCGGAGAAATCGACGTCCGGGCACTGGTCGCCGTGGGGGTGCAGGCCCACGCAGGTGGCGTTGATGAGGATGTCCGTACCCTCGGGGATCGCCGCCGTGCCGACCCAGGGGCGGTACTCGGCCTCGGCGGGCGTGTGCTCCGCGATGACCTTCGCGAGCGCCTCGCCGCGCGCTTGGTTCCGGTTGATGATCGTCACGCGCGTCGCGCCGGCCAGCGCGCACTCCACGCCGATGCTCCTCGCCGCGCCGCCCGCGCCGAGCAGGCAGACGGACTTGCCCGCCAGCGGAATCTCCGCGTCCCGCAGCGACTGCACGAAGCCCTTGCCGTCGGTGTTTTCCCCGAAGAGCGTGCCGTCCTCGCGGCACACCACGGTGTTCACCGCGCCGATGACCCGCGCCGCCTCGGACAGCTCGTCCATGTACTTCAGCACGTCGATCTTGTGCGGCATGGTCAGGTTTACGCCCCGCATGTGGAACGCGCGCACGCCGCGCATGGCGTCGTCCAGCTCGCCGGGCAGCACCCGCACGGTCATGTAGCGCCAGTTCAGGCCCGCGGCCTCGAAGCCCGCTTCCTCCATTGCGCCGGTCGGGTTGCCGTCCACGGGATCGCCCAGCACGCCCACCAGCTCCGCACGATAGTTCTTCAACATGGCTATGCTCCTCTCTGGTCCCTCGATCATTTGCCTGAGCGCTTCCGCGTCGTACTCGTCGAATACCCGCACGCCCCTCGCCGCCAGCGCTGCCGCGGCCACGCCGCTGCCCGCGACCAGCCGCCCGGTGAAGCTGCCGTCGTAGATCTTCCCGTACCCGCAGGACGGGCTGCGCGACTTGAGCATCGCGTACCGCGCGCCGAGCCGATCCGCCAGCGCGCACGCGGCCTCCGCGCCGCGCAGGAAGGCGTCGGTGACGTCGGTCCCGTCCCGAGCCACGACCCTGTCCGCCCTGCGTTCGGCGGGGGTACGGGGCGTGGGCAGGCCGCCGAGCTGCTCCGGGCACACCGGGATGAGCTCCGCACAATCCGCCAGCGCGAGCGCCGCGGGGCACGTGTTCGCCCGGCCGTCGTAGCGGCAGCGTGCGCCGAGCAGGCAGGCGCTCACCAGGATCCTCGGTTTTCGATGCATGCCGTCGCCTCCCGTCCCTTCCATCTTAACACGAATACCGCGATCTGTCCACAGGAAACGGCAAGTTTTCGCCGCAAGAGCGGGCGGCCTGCGGGGCGTTGCCGGGCGGATCAAAGCGCTCCTTATTGTTAAATAAGATAATTTATGGTTAAAAACAGGTTGACAAACGGGGCGTTCTGTGGTATGATGGTCCCAGAAAGAGGGAGAACAGATTCCTTCGAAGATGCCAGATCTTCAATCCTACAGAGAGGGGGCGTTGCCATTGGACTGCATGAACAATGAGATCACCGCCCGCGGTTCCCACCGGGAATAAGGCTGACAGTCCTCACAGGAACGAATTCCAGACGGAATCGATTCATCGCATGAAGGAGCAGGCGCTCAGCCGGGGAATGCGCGGGGCCATCAAAGAGCGCGACGCGCAATCCATATAGAAAACTGAATAGCAAGATAGAAAAATCCCGCCGGCAGAAAATGTCGGCGGGTTCCTTTGCGCGCGGGATTGTGGCGGAACGGAGGCGAAATCGGTCCGATTGGCGGCGGCGCTGGACAAGCCTGCGCGCGCGCGGTATAATGCTGTTGGGAATGCTCGAACGCGGGAGGGATCGATGTGAAACGGGTGTTGGCGCTGCTGACGGCGATGCTGTTGCTCGCGGGCGTTGCCCTGGCCGGGGAGATCGACGGCGACATGGCGGAGGGCTTTGACAGCGGCGCGGAGGCGGGCGATTTCAGCTTCAGTTTCGACGACGAGGGCTACGACGGCACGTGGGTGCAGATTCCCGCCCTGGGCATGGAGCTGTGCCTGCCCGAGGGCTGGACGCAGGAGGAGCGCCCGGACGCGCTGTACTTTGCCCGGAAGGACGACGGCGCCGCCGACATGATGATCTGCCTGGGCGCCGGGGACGTTGCTGACCCGGAGGCGTGGGCCGAGGCGAAGCGCGGCGGCGAGTCCCCCTGTGCGCTGACGCAGGTGGGATTCTACCCCGGCGCGGTTCGGGAGGACGCGGAGGGCAGGCTGTTCGTGTACGTGCTCACCGACGGCGGCCGGGAGGTGGTCTTCCGCTTTACCCGGACGGACGAAGAGGCGCTGACAAAGGAATTCGCCCTCACGATCGCGGGCACGCTGTACGAGGATCTGTTTCCCGAGGACTTCTCGGCAGACGACGCGGCGGACGCGGCGTAAACGCCGATCTGGCTGGGTGACGATGGTCGCCCGCGCCTGCGCCGGAGCGCTCAACGAGCGCTCCGGCGTTTGTCTTGGGAGGATACGCGATTGGGCAACCGGCCGCAGGGCTTCGCCGGAAACCGTCGGGCGGCCTGGGGTCGCGGCGGGACGCGCCGGATCAGCCCGATTGCGCCAGCGCCCGCACCGCGGCCAGGAGGGCGTCGATCTCGTCGAGCGTGTTTGCGTGGCCCACGCTGGCGCGCACGGCGCCGCGCTGCAGCGTCCCCAGGAAGCGGTGTGCGCCGGGGGCACAGTGCAGCCCGCCGCGCACGGCGATGCCTTGCGCGGCGAGGCGGTCGGCGGCCTCGCCGGAGGACAGGTCGCCCACGTTGAAGCACGCGATGCCCGCCCGCGCGGCCTCCTCGGAGGGCGAATACACCGTCACGCCGGGGATCCTCCGCAGGCCCTCCGTGAGCGCGGAGGTCAGCTCCCGCTCGTGGCCCATGATCTGGCTGATCCTCGGGGCCACGAAGTCGACGCCCGCGCCGAGCCCGGCCAGCCCCGGCAGGTTCACCGTGCCCGCTTCGTAGCGCTCCGGCGGCTCGGCGGGTTGTTCGAGCCGGTCGGAATCGGTGCCCGTGCCGCCCTCCCGCAGCGGGTTCAGCGCGAGGCCGGGGCGGATGTACAGCCCGCCGGTGCCCTGCGGCCCCAGCAGCGACTTGTGGCCGGGGAAGGCGTACAAATCGCAGCCCAGCGCCTGCACGTCCACCGGCAGCCCGCCCAGTGCCTGCGCGCCGTCGATGAGGAACTGCGCGCCCGCCGCCCGCGCGACCCGCGCGATGGCCGCCACGGGCTGTATGGCCCCGGTGACGTTGGAGGCGTGGGTGCAGATCACCAGCGCCGTGTTCGGGCGGATCGCCGCGCGCACGTCGTCGGGGTCGATGAAGCCGTCGGGTCGCGGGGGCAGCAGGGTCAGTTCGATCCGCCCGCGCCGGGCTAGCGCCGCGACGACCCGCAGCACGGAGTTGTGCTCCAGCTGGCTGGCGATCACGTGGTCGCCCCGGCGCAGCGCGCCCTTGATGGCCAGGTTCAGCGCGTCGGTGCAGTTGAAGGCAAAGGCGACGTTCAGCGGGCTTTCGGCGTTCAGCAGCGCGGCGACGGCCTCGCGGGTCCGGAGCACCCTGCGCGCCGCGCGGAGCGCCGCGGCGTGCCCGGAGCGGCCGGGGTTGGCGTTGTCCTCGGTGAGCGCCAGGGTCACGGCCTCCAGCACGCCCGCGGGCTTGGGATGGCTGGTGGCGGCGTTGTCCAGGTAGATGGGCATGGTTTTCCCTCCTTCACGTGCCGCGGCGCGGTCGCGTACTCTATCTTACACGCCGGGGTGCGCGGGCATGCGTCCCCCGGCGCAGTCGGGGATGGAGGTGAGGAACATGCAGGAGCGCTACGGCCTGGCGGCCTATCGCTCGCGCACGCAGGTGCTGCGGCTGGAGGAACGGCTGCGGCGCATGGGCGTCCCGGCGCAGGCGGTGACCACGCCCAGGGTCATCGCGCTGGGGTGCGGACTGTCGGTGCGCTTTCCGCTGGAGTACGCCGCGCAGGCGCGCGCGGCGGTGCGCGCGGAGGGACAAAGCGGACTGATCGGCCTGTACCGCGTTGAGCGCGACGGCGCGCGGACGAAGGTCGCGCCGCTGCGGGCGTAAGGGCGCGAGGCGCCGGGAAGAAGCCCTCCCGTAAACGGCCGCCCGCCGCCGATTGACGGATTGTGTATTCTATGCTATAGTCGTGTTAACGGCGGCGGACGCGCCGCAAAAAGGGAGGGCATGAACATGAAGAACCATGCGATTCGCACGCTGATCGTCGCGCTCGTCGTCCTGCTGGCGGCCCGGCTCCGCCCTGGCGGAGGGACAACTGACCGTCGTGAAGGAGAACTTCTACCTGCAAGAGGGCACCGGCTTTTTCGCGTATGCATACGCCAAGGTGGAAAACACGGGCGACGAAAACGTCGAGATCAAAGACAAGCTGCTCGAGGTGTTTGACGCCCAGGGCGGCGTGCTGCTCTCCAGCGACAGCGCGAGGGCGTTTCCCGGTCGGCTTGCGCCGGGCGAGGTGGGGTATGTCGAAGCCTGGGGCAGGATCGAGGGCATTGAATCCCTTGACGAGGTTGCGGACTACAGGCTCTCCATGACGGGCGAGAGCACGACCCGGTCGGTCCCGGAGCGGCTACCCGGTGAAAGCATACTACGAGGAGAACGTGGAGGATTATCCCTTTACGTACAATTTTGCCACGGCGGAGTTTACGAACCCGACCGACGAAACGTTGTTCAGATTGTCCCTTTTCCTCGTCGTGCTGGATGACGAGGACAACATACTGGGGATGCGAGGGGAAGAGCTGATGAAGATATTCTGGTTTGGCGTCAACCCCGGCAGCACCATCACCTGGCGGGATGAAATCACCGACGGCGTCTTGGCGATGTGGGCGCGCGCGGGCGTGGCCCCGACGCGGGTGGAGGGCTTTGCGCTCGGATACTCCTTCTCCTGACGTCGATTCGCGTAACCGACCGGTTACCCGTCCCCGGGCGAAGGGCGACATCCCTTTGCCCGGCGGCGTATCCCCCGAATTAACGAGCCGGTGCGGGTTTTGCGCTTGACCGGCGCGGGCGGGGAATTGTATAATGGGAAAGTCGTACACAGGATGCAGGGAGGGGATCCCATGGACAGGGAAAAGGCGGCCCGCGCGATGGCGGCGCTGAAGGAACTGTACCCGGAGGCGAAGCCGGAGCTGAATTTTCGCAATCCCTACGAAACGCTGGTGGCCACCATACTCTCCGCCCAGTGCACGGACAAGCGGGTGAACCAGGTGACGGCGAAGCTGTTCCCGCAGGTGCCCGACGCCTTCACCATGGCGAAGCTCACCCCCGAGGAGCTGGAGCCGATGATCCGCGAGTGCGGGCTGTACCACAGCAAGGCGAAGAACATCATCGCCGCCAGCCGCGCGCTGGTGGAGCAGTACGACGGCCGCGTGCCGAACACGCGCAGGGAGCTGATGGCCCTGCCCGGCGTGGGGCAGAAGACGGCGGGCGTGGTGCTGCTGGCGGCCTTCGGCGACGACCAACTGCCGGTGGACACCCACGTGTTCCGCGTGTCCCGGCGCATCGGCCTGGCGGACGCGAACACCCCGGAGAAGGTGGAGGAGCAGCTCAAGGCGATCCTGGACCGGGACATCTGGTCCGTCGGCCACCACTGGCTGATCTGGCACGGCCGGCGGTGCTGTTCCGCCCGCAAGCCCGCCTGCGAGCGCTGCCCGCTGAACGACGGCCTCTGCGAGAAGCATTTGCAGTAAACCCCCGACAGACAGGAGTAGTTATGGCGCTATTTGTTGATGTTGTATCGATCACGGTCAAGGCCGGGGACGGCGGCAACGGCTGCGTGTCCTTCCACCGGGAGAAGTTCGTGCAGGCCGGCGGGCCGGACGGCGGCGACGGCGGCAAGGGCGGGGACGTGATCTTCGAGGCCACCGAGCGCATGCACACGCTGATGGACTTCCGCTTCCGGCGCAAGTTCACCGCCGAGAACGGCGAGGACGGCAGCGCCAACCGCAAGAGCGGCCGATCCGGCGAGCCGGTGGTCATCCAGGTGCCGCCGGGGACGGTGGTGCGCGAGAAGAATACCGGAAAGCTGCTGCTGGACCTGTGGGAGCCCGGCGCCCGCAAGACGCTGGTGCGGGGCGGCAAGGGCGGCTTCGGCAACCAGCACTTTGCCACGCCCACCCGGCAGGCGCCGCAGTTCGCGCGCCCCGGCGAGAAGCGCGACGTGATCGAGCTGACGCTGGAATTGAAGTCCATCGCAGACGTCGGGCTGGTGGGCTTCCCGAACGTGGGCAAATCCACCATACTGTCGGTGGTCACCGCGGCGCGGCCCAAGATCGCCAACTACCACTTCACCACCCTGCAGCCCAACCTGGGCATCGTCCAGCAGGACGATTACAGCTTCGTGCTGGCGGATATCCCCGGCCTGGTGGAGGGCGCGGCGGAGGGCGTGGGCCTGGGCCATGCGTTCCTCCGGCACGTGGAGCGCACGCGGATGCTGCTGCACGTGGTGGACATCTCCGGCAGCGAGGGCCGCGACCCGCTGGAGGACTTCGACGCCATCATGAAGGAGCTGGAGGCCTACGGCGATCTGAAGAACCGCCCGATGATCGCGGTCGCCAACAAGATGGACCTGCCCGGCGCGGAGGAGAACCTGGCGCGGCTGCGGGAGAAGCTGGAGGGCACGGGCGTGGCCGTATTCCCGGTCTCCGCCGCCACGAAGCAGAACTTCCGCCCGCTGATCTACGCGACCATCGAGATGCTGGAGAGCTGCCCGCCCGCCGAGCCCTTCGCCGAGGAGGAGCTGGCGGAGCTGAGCGAGCTGGAGTCCGGCGAGCCCTTCGCCATCGCGGTGGAGAACGGCGCATATGTGGTGTCCGGCCGCGAGGTGGACCGGCTGATCGCGTCCGTCAACTTCGGCAACGAGGAGTCGCTCAACTACTTCCACCGTTCCCTGCGCCGCCTGGGCATCATCGACGCCCTGCGCGAGAAGGGCGCGAAGGAAGGGGATACCGTGATCGTCAGCGATATGGAATTCGACTTTGTGGAGTAGTGAGCCGGAAAAAAGAAGGCTTTCCGGGTCGGCGGGCCACAAAGTGTGCACGCCGACAATCAAGCTACAAAGATTAGGCAACCGGCCCGAAGGGCGGTTGGCCGGGTCGGCGGACCGCGGAGCGAGCACGCCGACAATCAAGCTACAAAGATTAGGCAACCGGCCCGAAGGGCGGTTGGCCGGGTCGGCGGGCCACAACGTGTGCACGCCGACAATCAAGTGAATACGGAGGATACGGGAATATGACCACCAAACAGCGCGCAAAGCTGCGCTCCATGTGCAATACGATGGAGCCTGTGCTGCATATCGGAAAGGACGGCGTTACCGACAACCTGGTGAAGCAGTGCTGGGACGCCCTGGAGGCGCGGGAGCTCATCAAGGTGACCGTGCAGCGCGGCGCACCCTATGAGACCACCCGCGAGGCCTGCGCGGCCCTGTGCGAGCGCGTCCACGCCGAGCCGGTGCAGACCATCGGGAACCGCTTCTGCATTTACCGCCAGGCGCGGGAGAACTCGCAGATACGGCTGGAGGACCTGTAGGACCTGAAGGACCTGTAGGACAAGTAATCACGGGGCTGTCTCAAAATGACTTGAAGAGGTCATATTGAGGCAGCCTCTTCATTATGGGATGAATCCAAGGGAAGGAACGAAAATGGGCAGCAAAAGA
>CADBCY010000056.1 GCA_902793325.1 uncultured Eubacteriales bacterium | reverse complement strand
TCTTTTGCTGCCCATTTTCGTTCCTTCCCTTGGATTCATCCCATAATGAAGAGGCTGCCTCAATATGACCTCTTCAAGTCATTTTGAGACAGCCCCGTGTTCAGTCGTAGGCCTTGTTTCGCAGGCGCTGCTCAAAGTCCTCCTTCGGGAGCGGCCTGTCGAACAGGAAGCCCTGCACCATGTCGATATTGACGCTGTTCAGGAATTTCACCTGCTCCCAGCTCTCAACGCCCTCGGTGATCACGCTCATGTCCAGCTCGTTGGCCATCTTGGCCACGTTCGACACCACCACGCTGTCGCGCTTCGTGCCCGTGTGGCCGTCGATGAACGACTTGTCGAGCTTGAGGACATCCGCCGAGAAATCGCGCAGGAGATTCAGCGAAGAGTAGCCCGTCCCGAAGTCGTCGATGGCCATGGCGATCCCGGATTCGTGCATGTCGCTCATGAACCTGCTGAGCCTGTCGTTTTCTTCCTCGCTGATGGTTTCGGTGACCTCCACCTCGATGTAGCGCTTCGGGATGTCGTAGGCCGCGAGGATCCGCTTGATGTTTTCGGGAAAGTCGGGATTCGACAGGTTCCTGCGGGAGAAATTCGTGGATACGCGCACGGGCTCAATGCCCTCGTCGATCCACTTGCGGATGTCCTTGCAGACATGCTCGAAGATGTAGAAGTCGAGCATGCAGATGCTGTCGCCGGTTTCCAGGACGGGGATGAACACGCCCGGGGCGAGGGTCTTTCCGTCCCTGATCCAGCGCACCAGCGCTTCCGCGCCGACGAGCGTCCGGGTCTTGGTGTTGACCTTCGGCTGATAGAAGGGCCTGAACTCCCCGTTTTTCAGGGCGTCGGCGAAAGCGGACAGGATCTGCTTCTGCCGGATGGCCCTGCTGTGCATTTCCGGGGTGGAGAACAGATAGGGAACGTGCCTGTCGTACCTGGCGACGTTCAGCGCCGTCGAGCATCTTCCGAGGATGCTCTCGCTGTCCATGTCGTCGTCGTCGATGTCGAGGCAGCCCGCGGCCGCCTGCAGGATGGTCATTTCCTCCTGGCCGTTATGCGTCGCGCGGATGTTCACGCCCTCGGTCAGCTTCAGCACGGCGTCGGTCTTGTCCTTGTGGACCAGGAGTATGAAGGCGTCGCCGGACATGCGCCCCGCGCACTCGTCGTCGTCGATATAGGACGCCAGGCACTCCGCAAAGCGGACGATGATGTGGTCCGCCTCCTGCTTCCCGTACTTCTTGTTGACGAGGCCGAAGCTCTTCAGGTTGATATAGAAGGCATTGTAGTCGATCAGGGTCCCGACGGCCCGCACCCTGCTGACAAAGGTCCTGAACCCGGCGGCGTTCGGAAGCCCGGTCATGATGTCGGTCTCGGCCGCCTTCTGCACGTACATGTCCTTCAGGTAGTGGATGCAGTTCTCCTTGTGGTTGAAGCCGTTGTGGATCGCCGTCGCCATTTCCAGGCAGGAATCATAGCCGCAGCAGGAGCAGTTGATGTGCCGGGAGGCTTCGTCGGTCTTGTTCATCTCGAGGAAGATGATCTCCAGCTCCTCGGGGTCGGGGACGCGCAGCGAGCACTCCGCCGACCGGTCCGTATAGGCGCGCAGGTAATCCTCGAGCTTCAAATGTTCAAACTGCTTGTTGAGGCAGGCGAGCCTTTCCTCCGGCGAGGCGGACCTGGACCACGCGCTGCCCGCGGTATCCTTCTCGACGGCTTCCTTGATGTCGTGGAGGTTGTACAGCGATTCATCGGTCGCGGACAGGGACATCTCCGTGCCCGTGCCGCAGATGCAGCCCTTTTCGCAGTTCAGCGCGTCCACGAACAAAAACGGCGTGTTTCCGTCGCGCAGGCGTTCCCTGTTCTTTTCGAGGTAATGGAACAGCCTCTTTTCGCCCTCGACCTGACGGATGAACGCATCGCGGCCGAGGAGCCACAGCACGTTTTCCTTCAACCCGCCCGGCATCGGGTAGATCGCGCCCAGGCCGTACTCGATCTCGCCGTTGCAGGGCTCGCCGTACAGGCCGTAGCGCTCCACATAGTCCATCAGGTGCGTGAAGGTCACGTTGTAGCTGACGTACCCGTGGTTGTTCGGGTCGTCGATCTCCAGCTTCTTGGCGATGCACGGGCTGATGAAGGCGAGTTTGTCCGTAATGCCGAGCTCCCGCCGGGCATAGATGGCCGCGCACATCAGCGGGCTCTGCACCGGGAACAGCCTCGGGAGCAGCTCCGGGAGATAACGCTCGATATACCC
Organism: uncultured Eubacteriales bacterium; assembly: GCA_902793325.1. Taxonomy (GTDB): domain Bacteria; phylum Bacillota; class Clostridia; order Christensenellales; family Aristaeellaceae; genus UBA2862. The sequence goes on along the minus strand of CADBCY010000056.1, from coordinate 5,933 downwards.
GACGACGGCCGGGCAGGGCTGGGAGATGCCGCCGAGGAAGCTGCGCTCCCGGATGTAATTGATATAGCCCCAGGTGGTGATGTCCGCGCCGAAGGATACGCTGATGATGCGGTTCACGCCCATCTCCTTCAGCTTGCCCAGGATCTTCGCATATGTATCCGGATAATTCGCGGGGAAGGCGGGCGCGACGAGCAGCGAGATCCGTTCGCCGGCCCTGAGGTCCTCAAAGAACCGTTCGGTGTCGTCCCTGAAATCGCGCGCGTTGTGTTCGCAGATATCAAAGCAGGCCCCGCAGGACACGCAGCGGCTGCCGTCCACCATGATCCTGGAATTCCCGTGTTCGTCCGGCTCGGTCGACACGCAGGCGCCGATGCAGCTGCATGCGCGGATGCACTTGTTGCAGCCGATGCATTTGTCGTTTGTATAGACAAGTCCCTCTCGTATACTTCTCATTTGCCCTCTCCTCGGGTGCGCCGTCCGTTATGAAGCGCCCGTTTGCCTTTGGTCGTTGTCAGCCCCCTTCATTATATCATCGATTGCCCACGGTTTATCGTGATGGCCGCGTTAACTCTTGGTCGAATCCTCGTAAGATTCGCGGACCCACCGTTGGTTTTCGGCCCGTTTTCGGCAAGCGCGCCGCCCTGCGCCCGCCGGGACGGGATTTTGACTGCGGAGATCCGGAGTAAGTGCGGGTCCGAAAGCGCGCTGCAACGGCGTTCGCATGCGCCGCACATTCGCCGTCGGATGAAAAACGGGGCCGCCTCTCATAAGTGAGAGACGGCCCCGTCACGCGCACCGGCTCAGGGCCTGGGCGCACCGCACTCGGTGCAGAAGTTGCCGGTATTCTCGCTGTTGCAATTCGGGCAGAGCCACGCCCGGGAAACCGGCTTCGGGGCGCCGCACTCCGGGCAGAATTTCCCCGTGTTTTCCGATCCGCATTGCGGGCAGAGCCATGCCTCGACGAGCGGCTTCGGCGTACCGCACTCGGTGCAGAAGTTGCCGGCGTTTTCGTTGCCGCAGGTCGGGCAAAGCCACACCTCCCCGCCGCCGTCCGCCTGAACCGCGCCGGCGGATCCGTCGCCCGGTTCCGCGGTCGGTTCTTGTTCATCGTCCGCGATATCCACCACCCGGAGGTGTTCGTCAAACAGGGCCAGGTCTTCCATGCAGGCCGCTTCGTCCTTCCATGCCTCGACCGTGGCATCGCGATAGCGCTTGGCCATCTGCAGGTTCACGTAGAGAGGCTCCCCATCGACGGCAACCCCGGGGACCTCCCGGGCCGCGGACCAGAAATTCGTCTCGGCGGTGTCCGTCGACAGCCCGGAGACGATCCACTCGCTGCCGTTGCCCAGCGTCACCCGGCGGGCCTGCCCGTCCCCGGCCTGCAGCTTCGACATGGCGTAGCTGTCCTTGCCCGGCTTGAGGGACACGGTGACCATGATGAAGTGATCGGCGTCAAAGCGATAGAAACAGGTCAGTTCGTCCTTGAACAGGGAGTCGAGGATCACGCCCCCCTGCCTCGGGGCCCCGTCCGCCCTCTTCGTCAGCGCCGGGAATTCCACGCGCAGCTTGCGCTGCCGGTTTTCGTCGATCAGCTCGACGCCGCTGTAAAGATCCGCGTTCCAGTAAGGCGTCGCCGATACGGCCCTCATCTCGCCGCGCAGGCGCGACACCTCGTCCCGCATGGCGGCCGTCATGATCTCCGTCCGCTCCGCCTCGGACACCTCCGGCCCCAGCCCGACAAACTCCGTGTTGATCCAAAGGAACATGTCCTTCCCCATGGGCGTCGCCGCCATCAGGATGGTGCCGTAGTTCTCTTCCGGCATCCAGACGCCGATCGCGTCGGGCCAGTCCACGGCGCGTTGTTCCTCCGGCACGTTGTCGCGGTTCTCCTGCAGCACATCCTCGTCCGGATATCGCATGCAGTTATAGTGAAACTGGATGTGGTCGTCCTCGCTGTAGCAGCGGGCGAAGGTGTTGCCGAAATTCTGCATCGACGCGCCCTCCCGTATGGGAAAGCAGAGGAAGGCAGGCGTGTCGTCGCTCAGCAAAACGGTGAGAGAATTGTCGGCGGAAAGGCAGACGTCCCGCAGCTCCCCGCCGGAAAACAGCGTGACGCCCGGCGCGTCATCCACAACGCGCTGGCGGATCAGCGCGCTCTCCTCGGCGGATGCGATCGTAAAGCAAATAAAGGCAAGCGTCAACAACAGGCAAAGCGTCTTCTTCATTGCGTCCTCCACCCCATCACATCAGGCGATCCGTTCAACAGAATCCTGCGCTCCCCTGCCAAACAGCGGTTCGAAGCTCCGTTTATGCCATTATAGCGCAGATTCGCTGCGCTTGTCTACAGGAGAATTCGCCATCGGATGAATAATCGCACAATAAAAACAGCACAAGACCGAAGGCGACGACCGCCGCCCCGGTCACGCCCCACTTGAAGTACTTCGCGTTCTCACGGTTGCGCATGGCATTTCAATCCCCTCTGCCGAATCGATGTCGCTTCACGGATTCATTGGTATTGTCGGTTGCCGGTATCGGTCAGCGCCTGGGCGCGATGCGCTTCCTGACAGGCACGATCGCCTGCTGCGGGCACACGATCAGGCAGAGGTGGCAGCCCACGCACTTCTTGCCGTTCAGGACCGGGCGGCGGTTTTTATCCAATCGAATCGCCTGATGCCCGCCGTCCGAGCAGGAAATGACGCAGCGCCCGCAGCCGATGCAGCGCTCTTTGAGGAACGCGGGAAAGACGACGGTATCCCGCTGTAGCGTGTCCGTCGTGCTGCTGAGCGCGTCCAGTCCGAGGCCGACGGCTTCCCGAACGCTTGAAAAGCCCTTCTCCGCCAGATACAGGTTCAGCCCCGCCTTCAGGTCGTCGATGATGCGATAGCCGTACTGCATCACCGCCGTCGTGACCTGTATGGAGCCGCCGCCCAGCAGTATGAATTCCAGGGCGTCCAGCCACGTCTCGACGCCGCCCATCGCGGACAGGTGCATCCCGTTGAGCAGCGGATTCTGGGCAAGTTCTGCGATGAACCGCAGGGCGATGGGCTTCACGGCGTTGCCACTGTACCCGCCCACGGCGCTCTGCCCGTGCACGGCGGGCGCGGAGACGTAGGTGTGCAGGTTCACGCCCACGACGGACTTGATGGTGTTGATGGCGGCGATGCCGTCCGCGCCGCCCCGCCTGGCCGCCTCTGCCGCCGGGCTCATATTGGCGACGTTGGGCGTCAGCTTTGCCAGCACCGGGATGTGGCAGGCCGCCTTCGCCGCGCGGGTAAACCGCTCCACCAGCTCCGGCACCTGTCCGATGTCGCTGCCAAGTCCGCCCTCGGCCATGTTCGGGCAGGAGAAGTTCAGCTCCACGGCATCCGCGCCGTTCTGCTCACACAGCGCGGCCAGCTCACCCCATTCCGCCTCGTTCTGACCCATAATGGAGGCCAATATGAACTTGGTGGGGTAGTTCCGCTTCAGACGGCGAAAGATCTCCATATTCTCTGTCACGCTGTGATCGGAGAGCTGCTCGATGTTTTTAAAGCCGACGATACTGCCGTCGTTGCCGGAAATGGCGGAAAACCGAGGCGAAGCCTCGTGGATATCCAGCGTGCAGATGGTCTTGAAGCAGACCCCGGCCCAGCCGGCTTCAAAGGCCCTGGCGCACATGTCGTAAGTGCTCGCCACCACAGAGGAGGAGAGCAGAAAGGGATTTTCCAGCGGGATGCCGCACAGATCGCAGCCCAGCCGGCTCTCATCCGGCGGCGCGGGCGTTTCACATTCCGGCTTGACCTGATAGTACAGGCGATTGATCAGATCCCGTATGGGTACCTCGCCGGCTCGGGCGCAGGCGCGCTGACATGGGGCCGGGCAGGTCAGGCACGGATTTCCTTCCGGCAAGCGCTGCGCGGCGATCTGTTCGTTCTGAAACCATATGCTGCGTAGCAGTCCAGAAGGCGCGATCCTCTCACAGGCGGCGTCGCACGGCGCGTCCATGCACAGGACGCATCGAATCATATCGGAACGGTTGATGGCTGGCTTTGCCTGGATCATGGTACAGCCTCCCTTTCTGTGTGTTTTTATTCCCGTCGTGCAGTATTCAAAACGCTTCGTCTGACGTGAAAAATCATAATATACCTATATATATCATACGACAGAATAATGAATAAAGCAAGGGCCAGAATAAGACAATTCGCACCGATGATAGCGGCAGGTAATAGTACGGCCGTATCAAAAACTATAATAACTGTCACTGTGAAACCAACTGTAATATTTCACTGATATTGGGACATCTGTGAGGGGACGTAGATATCGCATGAGAAGTATGACGATCTGGTGTTTCGGAGATTCCAATACCTACGGATATGATCCGTGCGGTTTCTTTGGCGGGCGCTATTCCATGCCATGGCCGGAGCGGTTGGCGGAGAAAACCGGCTGACAGGTGATGAACGAGGGTAAAAACGGACGCATGATTCCCGTCCGGAAATACGAATTCCGGCAGTTCGGAAATATGAAGAGCCTGCTGATCGCGGACACCACGCGGGAGGAACGGGAGCAGATCGTCACGGAGTCCATTGGCAACATCGACGGCGCGTGCGACGACTGCAGCCTCAGCCTGATCAAGATGTATATGCGATGAAGGAGGGGTTTTGCAAACTCTTCAATCTGACGAATCCTGTTGCTGCCTTTGCGTGCTGGAAGCGATGGTTCGACGCAGCGGAGGCCAGCGGCATACTGTGTACAGAAGATCACGAAAAGGGTGAGCAAACATGGGTGACGAACACGCGAACACGAACCCTGTCGAACAGGAACCGGCAGGTCGTATCGGCGAAGAATTGGATATCGTATTCTGGACGCTGCTTGAGGAGAGCAGAATCTTACAGGCAGGATAATACAACGCCCTCCGGGTCGCTTTCCCGGAGGGTAACCATTTCTCTGGAGACAAGTGAGTTTATCAGTTTATCATGATAATCTCACTTTTGATAAACTCACCTCCAAACTGTCAGGCCCTTGGATATGCGCTTGCTGGCCATGCCGCAACGCCGTTTGGCTCGGTTCAGCGTCGGCGTGGAGATACCCTCTTCCTCGGCACGTTGTTTGACAGTCGCATGATCGACCGGTCCGTTGGCCAGCATTTCTTCCAGAAAATCCCTTGCTCTTCTTGTTTCCTTCCTCTGTATTCTCATCCTGTCTCATCCACACCGGCGCGGCTCCCGACCGCATGACCATCTCGTCCACCAGCTCCAGCAGGAGCCTGATCTGCACCTCTGTATTGGCGTGCTCCGCCCGCTCGGCATAAAGCCCGTCCTTCCGGCGTCTTATTTCCACGATCTGTGACCGAAGGAATATATTACTAGTATTTCTCTTTATGATTAGATTTCCCGGGAATTCTATGATGCGGCAACAGATCGCCTGAAAGAGCTTCTTGATAAAAAGAAATCGCTTCAGGCGGAAGAACTGATGGATGCTGTTATAAAGAGTAAACGCTCCTACGAGGACATTCTCCGCTACATCAAATCAGAGGACGATGAAGAATAAAAAACGCCGCTTGCCTCACGAAAATGGGTTAAGCGGCGTTTTAGGTCTAAAATTTCTGGAAGTTAATGGACATAGCTCCCGCAGCTGTCGTGGAGATTTCGCATGCAGTCACATCCATTACTTCGTAATCCTAACTAAATTGTATATCGTATTTGGCGATTTGTCAAGTGTACAGAGGAGGAAAAGCGCGCGTCAACCCATTTTGGCGGTCGAGCGGCGTGTCCGACGGGGTCGGGGTGGGCGGAGCGATTGAAAAGGCCCCGACCCCGTGTGCGGGGATCGACAGCCGGGCGGATCAAGCGTCCATCGATTGCGCCTCCCCGGCATGTCGTTATTGGTCCGTCGGTGAACGCCGCGGCGTCCCCGGGGCGATGCCGGCTTCTGTCAGCCGTTTGTCGCCACGCCGT
>CADBCY010000055.1 GCA_902793325.1 uncultured Eubacteriales bacterium | reverse complement strand
GCGCTCGCGCTGCCGCTTCGGCTGCCCCCGGCGGACCTGGCCTGCGCGGCGGCGGCGCTGGCGCCCGCCCTGTTGCCCGCGCCCTGGCGGCGAACGCTGGCGGGCTGGGCGCGCCCGCCCCGGGAGGCCTGCGACCCCGACCGCGTGGCGATGCTGGCGCGCGACGGCGCGTCGGAGCGCATCGGCGCGCTGAGCGCCGCCTTCGGGGAGCTGGCGGAGGGCTACCTGGGGCCCTGCGAGACCCCCGACGAGCAGACGCTGATCGCCCGCATGCGGGAGCGGCTGTGCGACGGCTGCCCCGGCTACGGCGCGTGCTGGGCGGGGGAGCGCAGCGGCGCGGCGCGGCTGCTGTGCGACTTCATCACCCGGGCGGTGGAATGGTCGGCGGGGGACATGGAACAGCCCCTCTTCGACGCCGAGCCCACGCCGGAGCTGATGCGGCGGTGTCGCCGGGGCAGGCTGGTGGGGGAGCGGATCGGCGAGCTGCTGGAGGACTTTGCCCGCGCGCGGCAGGCGGAGCTGAAGCGCGGCGCGGAGAACCGGCTGATCTCCGCCCAGTTTTTGCAGGCAAAGGCGCTGCTGGACGGCATGGCGGAGGCGCTGTCCCGGCCCGTGCGGCTGCGGGACCGCCAGGCGGAGCGGGCCTGCGCGGCGCTGGAGGCGGCGGGCGTGCCGGTAGGCGACGTGCTGGCGCTGTCCGGGCAGAGGGTGGAGCTGGCCGTCGCGCTGAAGGCGGGCTGCTGGGACCGGGCGCTGGCGGCGAGGGCCTCGGAACAGCTTCGGCGGACCTTCGGCAGGGCGTACCGGCCCGAGGGCCCGTGGGGCCGGGAGCTTCGCTTCGTGCGGCGGCCCAGGCTGCGGGCGGAGACGGGCGCGGTGTGCGCGTCCCGCCGGGCCGGCGCGCCCAGCGGCGACAGCCACCTGATCCTGGAGCTGGACGGCGACCGGCTGCTGGTGCTGCTGTGCGACGGCATGGGCAGCGGCGACGGCGCGGCCCGGGAGAGCGCGGCGGCGGTGCGGCTGCTGGCGCGGTTCATGGAGGCCGGCGCGGACAGCGCCCACGCGGTGGAGACGGTGAACGCGCTGCTGCTGAACCGCAGCCGCGAGGACATGTTCGCCACGGTGGACATGCTGGTGCTGGAGCTGTCCACCGGCTCGGCGTCGTTTACGAAGCTGGCGGCCTGCCCCACGATCATCGCCGGGGACGACGGCCTGCGCCGGGTGCAGGGCGGGCGGCTGCCCCTGGGGATCCTTGAACGGGTGCAGCCCGCACGCACGCGGGCGATGCTCGCGCCGGGGGACACGCTGGTGATGCTCAGCGACGGCATATGGGAGGCCGTCGGCCCCGACGGGCTCGGCGCGCTGCTGGCGCTGGGAGAGACGGACATGGACGCCCTCGCCGAGCGTATCCTCGACGCCGCGACCCTCGCCGCGCCGCCGGAGCTGCGCGACGACATGACGGCGATCTGCCTGCGGCTGGTGGCGGCGTGACGCGGCATCGCGGACGCATGGCGACCCGGCCTTGTCCAAAGAAAACCGCCGGCCGCACCGGGCGAGGCGGGGGAGCCCTTGCGATCCCCTGTCCCGTCCGGCATGACCGGCGGTCGCTGCGGTCCCGCGCGCCGCTTCGCGGCGGGGCGGGATGCTTGCGCTACGGCCGCAGTATCCGGGCCACGCTCGGCGGCACGCAGTCGTCCACGGGCTTGCCGAAGCGCAGCAGCTCGCGCACCATGCTGGAGGACATCACGTCGTCGTCGGCGCGGAGGTACAGCGTCTCCAGCGCCGGGTTGATGCGGTGGTTGATGCGCGCGATGTTTTCCTCGTAGTCGTAGTCCATGTTGTTGCGCAGCCCGCGCACGTAGTAGCGGATGCCTTCCGCGGCGCAGTAGTCCGCCACCAGCCCGTCGTATACCACGGCGCGGACGTTGGCGAGCCCGTCGGCGCGGGCGGCGTCCCCGATGGCGGCGCGCATGGCCTCGGCGTCGAAGGCGCGGCGCTTCTGCGTGTTCACCGCCAGCATCACCACCACCTCGTCGAACAGCGCCGCCGCCTTGCGCACGATGGCGTGGTGGCCGCAGGTATAGGGGTCGAACGACCCGGCATACAGGGCGATCTTGCGCATGATGTCCGCCTCCATGTGTCAGGATAGGTTTTGCGGGAGGGCGCGCTCCACGGCCTCCGGCCCGTCGTACATCCACACCGTCCGGAAGCCGCAGGCGCGGAGCAGCGCGAGGGTCTCGGGGAAGGCGCAGTCGAGGAAGGCGGCGTCGTGGCAGTCGCTGGTGACGATCACCCGCCCGCCGCAGGCCCGGATGTGTTCGAGCATGGCCCGGCCGGGGTAGGGCTCGCGGCGGTAGCCCCGCGCGATGGCCCCGGTGTTGACCTCGACGAGCCGGCCGCTGCGCGCCGCCAGCTCCGCCGTCGCCAGCACGGGGCCAAGGTATCGGGGATCGGCGTCGTCGAAAAGGTCCCGGCGCTCGTTGAACTTCATCACCAGCTCGATGTGCCCCAGCACCGCCGCGCCCGTGCCCTCGATGGACCGGCACACGGCGTCGAAGTAGGCGCGGCACAGCGCGTAGGGGTCGCCGCCGAAGTGCTCGCGGACGGCGGCCTCCAGTATGGCGCGCGTATTGTCCACGCACACGTAGCCGCCCGGCACCGGCAGGTAGTGCACCGACTCGATGATATAGTCGTAGGGCGCGGGGTCGAAGGGCGCGAACCAGTCGTGCTCGTAGCCCAGCAGGATGTTCAGCCGGCCCCGGTACTTCTCCCGCAGCCGCAGCACCTCCGCCCGGTACGCGGGCTCCTGCGCCGGGGTCATGGAGCAGTCGTCGTAGTCGGCGTGGCCGTGCTCGGAGAACCCCAGCGTATGAAAGCCCAGCGCCAGCGCCGCGCGGACCATGTCCTCCGGCGCGTCCCGCCCGTCCACAAAGTTGCTGTGGGTGTGGATGTTCGACTTCAAAACCATGGGCATGCCCTCCGATGCCGCCGTTCTGCCCGCTGACCGGTGGGCGGGTCAATCAAAAGGGAGCTGCCTCAAAACGATCCGTCCGAACACCTGCTCCGCGGTGAGCGGTTTGAAATGTGTTTTGAGACAGCCCCCGGTGAAAAGGCGGGGATTACGCCTTCGGCTCCTCGGCCTTCACCGCGGCTTCGGGGGCGTTGCGGCCCACGGAGGCGATGCCCTTCCTGGCGCTGGTCTTGGCCTTGTAGGCCTCGCTCTTGCCCAGGTTGTCGCCCGCGGCGTCCTTCAGGCGGAAGCGGAACTGGCCGCCCTTGTCCTGGTACAGCTCGAACTTCGCGCCGTCGATCTTCTCCTCGCGGGTCTGATCCTCCACGGGCGCGAGCGCGGCGGCCTTCACGGCCTGCACGCCGGCCTCGGCGGCCTCGAAGGAGTCGTACATGTCGGAAGAGGTGAGGATGACCTCGCCGTTGGAAGCCTTCAGGTTGAAGGCGAACTTGCCGTTGCCGGTGGCGCAGATGATGAACTTGCCTGCCATGGGGATGTCTCCTTTCGTATGCGGATTTTTCCGTGAACAGTATAATCCGAATTTAACGAAATGTCAATCTTTTTTGCGTGCCGTCGGCCGGCGCAGGCCCTTCGGCAGGTGGTTTTTCAGCCAGCCGTCCGCGCACTTGCCCCAGCCCAGCGGCATGCCGCGCCACAGGGCGAGCGTCCAGCCCTTTTCGCCCTCGAAGGGCACGGCCTCTCCGGCGAGCCAGGCGGCGGCCTGCCCGTCGTCCAACGTCGCCCGGCGGCGGGCGCATTCGGGCGGCAGTGCCATGGCCAGCGCGTGCTCCGGCTCCACGCGGCGGAACGCGGCGGCCGCGCGGCTCCCGGCGGGCTTTCCGCCCTCCCGGCCGAAGGCGCGGAGCAGGCACAGACCGGGGGAGACGACCCGGATGCCGTCGGTGGGCGGCGCCTCCCGCGGCACGGCGTACAGCCGGTCGCCCTGCAGCGCGAGGACCCTGTCCGCGAGGAAGTCCGGCGGCGCGCAGACCTCCCGGGCCAACGCCTCCATCAGCGCCGGCGCGGCGGGATCGGAGCGGTGCGGCGCGATCCGATGCGCCCCGTCGCCCGCCCTGCGCAGCTTCGCCACGAAGTGGCCGTCGCCCCGCAGCCGGTGGGGGAACAGCCGCAGCATGCCCCCGTCGGAATCGCCGACCCCCGGCAGGGTGAAGTCCTCCGGCGCGAAGTCGGGATGGCGCGCCAGGAACCCGAGCACGCTGCCCTCGTCCTCCTCCCGGTTGAAGGTGCAGGTGGAGTACACCAGCCGCCCGCCGGGCCGGAGCAGCCGCGCCGCCTGGTCCAGGATCTCCGCCTGCCGTTTTGCGCAGCCCGCGGGCGCGGCGGGGTTCCACTCGCCCCGGGCGTCGGGGTCGCGGCGGAACATGCCCTCGCCGGAGCAGGGGGCGTCGACCAGCACGGCGTCGAAACAGCCGGGCCAGCGGTCTGCCAGCGGCCGGGGCAGCATGTTCACCACCAGCGCGTTGGCCGCGCCCATGCGCTCCAGGTTTCCCGCGAGGATGCGCGCGCGGCCGGGCTCGGGGTCGTTGGATACCAGCAGCCCGCGGTTGTCCATCGCCGCGGCGAGCTGGGTGCTCTTGCCGCCCGGCGCGGCGCACAGGTCCAGCACGACCTCGCCCGGCCGGGCGTCCAGCACCGCCGCCGGGGCCATGGCGCTGGCCTCCTGCAGATAGAAGGCGCCCGCCCAGTGGGCGACGGAAGCGCCGGGCCGGGGCCGATCCTCCCCGGCGGACAGGTACCGCCCCGACGGCGCCCAGGGCACGGCGTCCTCCGCGTAGGGCCGGGCGGCGTCCTCCGCGCCCGCCCGCCGCGGGTTCAGCCGCAGCGCCAGGGCCGGGGGCGCTTCCAGGGCGCGCAAAAACGCCGGGTATTCGGTACCCAGCATTTCGCGCATCTGTTCCAGAAAGGCTTCCGGCAGCGGGATCATGGCTTACGCTCCGTTCAGGGCTTCGATATGGGCGTTCAGCGCCTCGAAGGTACGCACCACGGGGCCGTCCCACAGCTCGGCGGGCAGGAATTCCGCCCGCGCCATCTGCACGGCCTGAATGCCCGCGGCCCGGGCGCCCAGCAGGTTGTCCGCGCGGTCGTCCGCGAACAGCACCTCTTCCGGCGGGGCGTCCAGCGCGCGGAGCAGCGCCTCGTACATCCTGGGGTCGGGCTTGGTGGCGCCCACGGCGAAGGAGTATACCTGCGCCTTCAGGTGCGGCAGCACGCCCCACTGGCCCAGGAAGGAACGCAGGCTGGGCAGGCAGTCGGACAGCACGCTCACGCTGTAGCGGCCCTTCCAGCGGTTCAGCCAGGGCAGCACGTCGTTGAAGAAGCCGTAGCGGTTGATGTTGTCGGTGAAATCGTCCCCGAGGCGGTCGATGTCCGCCTCCGACAGGTGCCAGCCCATGGCGGCGTCCATCTCGCGGATGTAGTTGCGGCGCAGGACGCGCTCCTCCTCCACGGTGTCGATGCGCTGGGATTCGTCCAGCCAGCGGACCGCCCGGCGATGGGCGAGCAGGTACGCGGCGGTGGCGATGTCCTTCGCGCGCTCGCCCAGTATGGCCGCCGCGCCGAAGGGGATGTTCCATTCGCCCAGGCGGGGATAGACGATGACCCCGCCCACGTCCAGTACGATGTGTCTGATCATTTGCTTTCCTCCGGCGGGACCTCCGGCGCGTGGACGTAGTCGTCCACCCCGGTGGCCAGCCCTTTTTTCTTCAGCCGGTCGTCCAGCAGCGTGCGCACGATGGCGTAGAACAGCGCGAACACCGGCACGCTCAGCAGCATGCCCAGGAAGCCGAACAGCTTTCCGCCCACCAGGATCGAGAGCATGATCCAGAAGGCGGACAGCCCCACGTAGTCGCCCAGTATGAACGGGCCGATCACGTTGCCGTCGATCTGCTGCAGCACGACGATGAATATGGTGAACCACAGCGCGCTCATGGGGTTGATGATGAGCAGTATGAGGATGCTGGGGATCGCGCCGATGTACGGGCCGAAGAAGGGGATGATGTTCGTCAGCCCCACGATGACGCTGATCAGCACCGGGTACTCAATGCGCATCAGCAGCAGCCCCACGTAGCAGATCGCGCCGATAATCAGCGAATCCAGCACCTTGCCGGAGATGAAGCCCGCGAAGATGGTGTTGGCCCGGCGGGTCCAGTAGATCAGCGTCGTGCAGGTCTCCGGCTTGAACAGCGCGTAGCACGCCTTCTTCACGATGCCGCAGAAGCGCTCCTTGTCCAGCAGCAGGTATATCGCCGCGATCAGGCCCATCAGGAACTGGAACACCATGGTGTAGATGCTGCCGGACACGGCCATGATGCTCTCCAGCAGCACGTTGCGGTAGTTCAGCACCTGGGCGACGATGTTGTCCCAGGAGATGACCAGTTGCTCGCCCTCCACGGTCAGGAAGTTGTATTTCAGCAACAGCTCGTTGATGAATTCCGACTCCTCCTGGATGCCCGACACGATGCGCGGCACCACCATCTTGATGCTGTTCACCAGTTGCGGCACGAGTATGGCGAAGAACCCGGTGATCAGCGCCAACAGCAGCAATACCGCCAGCGCGGTGGCCAGCACGCGGCTCAGCTTGGGGTGGGGCTTGCGGCGCGAGAACAGCCGGTTGAACTGCCGGTCCAGCCAGTTTACCGGCGGCAGCAGCAGGAAGGTGATGCCCAGGCCGATCAGCAGCGGCGAGGCCGCGCCGACCACCCGGCTCACGCCCTTCCAGATGCGGTCGAAGTACAGTATCGCCGCCGCCAGCAGGATGCCCGCGCAGACCACGGTGAGGTTCGACATCGTGCGCGCGCGCGTCTCCTGGGGAATCAGTTTCTTCATTGGTGCCTCCATGCGCCGCGCCGCGGCGGGAACGGTCGTGCAATCGTCGGGTTCCGCAGGGGTCCCTGTACTTTTTATTCTATCCCGGGTCGTCGCCCTCGGGGTCGCTGTCCAATCATTATTATACCATTAAACCGGACGATTCACAAGCCGTGGCGGGAAATCGGCGGCAGGGTTTTGGGAAGGATTTCTTCCTATTATAAAGACACACAAAATACGAACATAACGGGCGTAAGAAAAGAAATGTTCGGATTTCCGACGATAGATGGTGTGTCGGCGCGCCGACACGGGCATATGTATGGGGACGCCCGGCGAATTCCCGAACATTGCGTCGGCGCGGCGGCTCATTCCATCCCGAAGGCGCGCGCCGCGACGGGTTCCGCCTCCCGCAGCATGGCTTCCATCGCGCCCAGCGAATCGCCCGCCGCATAGCCCGATGTCGCGCCGGTCACGGCGAAGGCCCCCGCCCGGTACAGCTCGCCCTGGCAAGCGTCCTCCAACAGCGACGCAGCGAACGCCGCGCCGAGCGCCTGCCGCTCCGCGTCGCCCTGCGCGGAGACCGCGGCAAACAGCAGCAGGTCGGTGAAGCGCGACGTGCTCGCCAGCCGCCAGTCCGGCCCCCGGCCCTGCACCGACAGCGCTTCCAGCCGCCGCAGCTCCCGCGGCGTGACCAGCAGACCGGCAGCATCTCCGTTGGCGAAGTCCTTCCAGGCATCGGCGCTCACCGTCCAATCCGCCCCGGCGGACTGCGCGGAGGCGGGCAGGCCGAGGTCGAGCTCGGGCAGGACGGGCCGGGCGGAGCTCTCCGGCGCCTCCGCCTGCGCCGGCAGGTATCGCAGCGCCGTATGCCGGCGGTGGAAGGCGTCGTCCTCCGGCGCGACGCAGTCGCCCTCCGCGGAGGACCGCAGCACCGCATAGCCGCCCATGGCCACGGGCAGCGCACAGCACGCGCCGCGCCAGTCGCCCGCGCGGCGAAGCCCGGCGCGCAGCGACTCCGGCGCATCCAGCGGCGCGAGATTGCGGGGCGAGGCCAGCACGCCGGGCGGGAACAGCAGCAGGTCGGGGGACAGCCCGCCCTCGTCCCAGCCCGACAGCGTGGCGGCGTCCACGGATTCGGCCTGCACGTAGACCCCGGGATGGCGCTTCTCAAAGGCGGCGACACAGCGGTTCAGCCAGCCCGCGAAGCTGCCGCTGCCGGGCTGCCAGCCCTCGCACACCCACAGCCGCAGCACGCCGCTCCATCCGCCGTACTTTGCCTCGATCAGCGCCTGGCGGTTCGTGGGCAGCACGCCGCGCAGGCGCGGCAGCAATGGCGCCAACGCCGCGAGCAGCAGCAGGCACAGCGCGGTTTTCCACCTGGACATGGGAAATCCCTCCCGAAATGCTGCAATTCAATCCATGATATGCAGAAGATCCTGCATAATGTGCGTCTGAGGCCTGTATAAAGTTAAAAGGCGGTTAAAATTAATTCTTGTCGCTTGACAAAACAGCGACTGGTTTGATATACTAAGCAAGCTATCGGCGAGAGCGGACGGCGCGAACCTTGAAAACGATACAGAGAAGAGAGAAAACAGTCAGAATTCTAAGAGTGAATCGCCACTCAGCGGAGGGGAAGCGAAGCGGCTTTGGCGAGCCGATTTGCGGGAACCGAAGCAGAGTGGAGAGAAGGAT
>CADBCY010000054.1 GCA_902793325.1 uncultured Eubacteriales bacterium | reverse complement strand
CACACCAATATCATACAAACGCTGCCAGGTCTGCGCAAGACCTGGCATTACTTTTTTCGTGTCCCATTATAAAGAGGCTGCCTCGTTTTGAGACAGCCCGTTCCGCTGTCCGAAGGCCCTGTGGGACGGGCCCGGCATGGACATCGCGTCCGGAAGGAGGCTGGAAATATGGTATGGGTCATCGTGGCGGCGGCCATCGTCGTCTGGATCGTCGGTCTTTGGCTGATCCTGAACCTCTCGAACAAGTCCAAGCGGAAAAAGCGCTGTGAAGCGACCTACCGGAAGGCGGTCTCCCAAATGGACGGCGGGGACTATGAAAACGCGGCGTTCCTGTTCGAGGCCCTGGGGGACTACAAGGATAGCGCGCAGCTGTGCGAAAAATGCAAGCCCCTGTCCCGCCGCATGCTCTTTGACAGGGCCGTCGCGCTCATGGACGCGGGGAAGTACTCGGATGCCATCCTCGAATTCTCCGATTCGAGGCTCGACGGGGAGCCGACGGAGAAGATGATCGAGGAATGCCGGGCGCGCATGCGGGAGCGCGATTACAGGCGCGCCCTTGAGAAAATGGAAGCGGGGGAGTACGACGCGGCGCGGCAGGCGTTCGAGAGCCTCGCGGGCTACGGGGACAGCAGGGCGAAGGGCCTCGAGTGCGAGCGCCTGAAGCGGGAAGCCGGGCTGCGGCGAAACTATGAGGATTGCGTCGCGCGCCTGGAGAAGGGAGAACTCCTCAGCGCCACAAGGAGCTTCAGGATGATCCCCGACGGGTACGCGGACAAGGCGGCCCTGGGCGAGCGCCTGTACGCGGCGCTGTACGAGGCGGGCGTCGAGCGCTATGAAAAGGGCAAGGGCGACTATTCCGCGGGCAAGCAGTGGTTCCCGGAGGCGAAGTCTTTTCTGGAGGAGCTGCCCCGCGACTACGGGGACGCGGACGACTATATGCGCTCGATCTGCCAGGCCCTGTACGGGTCGGACTTCTGCCCGGACAGCCCGTACTACAAGCACGACTGGGAGAACCTGGAGCACGTCGTGGAGGTGGACAACGAGCTGCGCAAGATCGGTCACGGCCGCCGGCGCTGCAAGTGCTGCGGCATAGAGGAGGATTTCTCCTACGACTACGACACCGACGGGTACTGACGCCCGATGTTTTACCCGCGCCCCCTTGACAAGCGGCCGCCAAAGGAGTATAAAGGAACCAGATCGAAAGATCGTTGTCTTCGGGGCAGGGTGAAATTCCCGACCGGCGGTATAGTCCGCGAGCCTCCGCCCGACGGCGGGGCACGAACCGGTGCGATTCCGGTACCGACTGTAGAGTCAGGAAGGTAGAAGACGAACGCGCGCAAAAGCGCCTGTGTCGATGTCCACGCCCCGGGACGTTCCCGCGGGCGTTTTTCATTGGAGGAATTGTCATGACACAGATCACCGTCACCCGAACCCGCCGGCTCACCGGCACGGCCATGCTGGCCGCCGTCGCCACCGTACTGATGTACCTGTCCTTCCCCCTGCCCATGCTGATCCCCAGCTTTATCAAGATAGACTTCTCCGAGCTGCCCGCCCTCGTCGCGGCCTTCGCTTACGGCCCGCTCAGCGGCGCGACGGTATGCCTGATCAAGAACCTGGTGCTGCTGGTGATCAAGAACAGCGGCACCGGCGGCGTGGGCGAGCTGAGCAACTTCCTGCTGGGCCTGTGCTTCGTGGTGCCCGCGGGCCTGATCTACCGGGCCAGGCGCACCCGCGGCGGCGCGCTGGCGGGCGCGCTGGTGGGCGCGGCGAGCATGGCGCTTTTGAGCGTGCTGACCAACTACTTCGTGATCTATCCCATCTACACGAAGTTCATGCCCATGGAGGCCATCCTCGGCATGTACCGGGCCATCCTGCCCAGCGTGAACACGCTGCTGGACGCGCTGCTGATCTTCAACCTGCCCTTCACCTTCGTCAAGGGCCTGTGCTCCGTGGCGCTGTGCTTCGTCATCTACAAGCCGCTGAGCCCGTTCCTGAAGGGGCTGAAGCACTGATTACCCGACAAAAAAGGCTGCCGCACTGTTGTGCGGCGGCCCTTTTGTCGGCTTGCCTTATTCCGCGGCCTTTACGCCGGTGATGTGGGGGTTCGCGCCCTCGTACCAGTAGAGGAAGCCCTCCAGGTCGATCACGTCGCCCACGTTCAGGGCCTTCACGGCCTCGTACACGTCGGTGCCCGCGCCGGTCAGGTAGGATTCCACGGTGAAGGTGTAGGTCTGGCCGTCCTTGCTCACGTCGAAGTACAAATCGTCGCCGTCCTCGCCGGAGCCGTCCCACTTGTACAGGTAGGCCGCGCCGTCGCCCTTGTCCTCCACGGTCATGCCCTTGAAGGACACGAACTGGTTCTGGTGCGAGGCCAGCTCGTCGGTGCCCAGCAGGCCGGTCACGTCCAGCGGCTCGGCCACGAAGGTGTCGGCGCCCTCGATGAACTCAAAGCTGGCGTCCACGATCTCCACCTCGCCGGACCACTCGGCCTTGTAGCCGCTGACGCGGATCTTCGTGCCGGGCAGCAGCTTGGCGGCGTCCTCCTCGGAGCAGGCCATCTCGTAGATGAAGTAGGCGCCGTCGGGGTCCGCGGCGTACACGGTCACCTTGTCCTCCCACCAGGACTGGTGGGCCTGCACGTAGACCTCCACGGTCACCTCGTCGTTGATGGCGGCGGCGGCGTAGTCGGCGTAGGTCATCACGGCGGCTTCCTCGGCGAACGCGCAGGCGCTCAGCGCCAGTACCAGCGCCAGCATCACGGCAAACAGCTTCTTCATGGTACTTTCCTCCTTTTGTCGCGGCAGCTTCGGCTGCCATCGCACGGTGCTATTATACTATAAAAGCCCGGGGAAATCAATGCACGGCGCGGGAATTCGTCCCCCGGCGGCCCGTCGGCACAAAACTTTGCGGATGCTCGCCTGCGCGGTTGACTTTGACGGGCCGCCTTGGTACAATGGTATCAACAGAGCCCCTTTCAACACGACAAAAAGGAGGAAAACCCCATGCGCTTTGACCTCATGCATCCCGCCGACCAGCTCGTGATGATCATGGATCGTATCTATCGCTACGGCATGACCACCACCTCCGGCGGCAACCTGTCCATCAAGGACGACAACGGCGACATCTGGATCACGCCCTCCGGCATCGACAAGGGCAACCTGCGCCGCGCCGACATGTGCCAGGTCAAGCCCGACGGCACCGTCATCGGCCCGCACAAGCCCTCGGTGGAGCTGCCCTTCCACAGTGAAATCTATCGCCGCCGCCCGGACCTGAAGGGCATACTGCACGCCCATCCGCCGACGCTGGTGGCCTTCTCCCTGGCCCGCAAGATCCCCAACACCGCCCTGGTGCCCAATGCCAGCGAGGTCTGCGGCAAGGTGACCTACGCCAAGTACGAGGTGCCCGGCAGCAAGAAGCTGGGCGAGTACATCGCCGAGGAGTTCGAGAAGGGCTACAACACCGTGATGATGGAGAACCACGGCGTGGTCATCGGCCACAAGGACCTGTTCAGCGCGTTCATGGCCTTTGAGACGCTGGATTTCTGCGGCCGGCTCGAGATCGACGCCAAGAAGCTGGGCGAGCCGCGCTCGCTGACCAAGGACCAGATCGACGTCGACCGCTCGATCACCTCCCCCAGCCTGGATGAGTTCATCCCCGGCAGCCATTCGAGCGAGGAGTGCGCGGGCCGGCGCGACCTGTGCGAATTCATCCACCGCAGCTACGACCAGCGGCTGTTCACCTCCACCCAGGGCACCTTCGCCGTGCGCCTCAGCGATGGCAGCTTCCTCACCACCCCCTACAACAAGGACAGGAAGTACCTGGAGCCCGAGGACATCGTGCACATCAAGCACGGCATGCGCGAGGTGGGCAAGCGGCCCAGCCGCGCCGCCCGGCTGCTGGAGGAGATCTTCAACACCCATCCCGAGATCAACGCCGTGATCATCGCCCATCCGCCGGCCATCATGTCGTTCGCGGTGACGGATGCCGAGTTCGACAGCCGCCTGATCCCCGAGAGCTACATCAGCCTCCGGGACGTGGTGCGCCTGCCCTACGCCGCCAGCCGCCTGGACGTGCCCGGCACGGCGAAGATCTTCGACAGCAAGCACCCGGTGGTCATCGTGAACAACCAGTGCGTGATCGTCACCGGCGCGAGCCTGCTGAACTGCTACGACCGCCTGGAGGTGCTGGAGTACAGCGCCGCCGCCATGATCGCCTCCAAGGACATCGGCGAGGTGGTGTACATCACCCCCGACGAGGTCAAGGCCATCGAAAAGGCGTTCCACCTGGAGTAAGCCGAGGCAATGATAGCGGGGCTGTCTGTTGCGATGTATGACAAGTCGCAACGGGCAGCCCCGTTCTTCCATGCTTTCCGATCCCCCGCTCCGTTCACCTCAGGAAGCGGATCTCGCAATCCCCTTCGTCGGTAAAGCACTCGATTTCGTACTTCAGCCGGCCGTCTTTATAGATTTCCCCGTAGATCTGCCCGAGCCGCTCCGTCCGGCCGCGGACGGACACCCAGCCGTCGTCCGGCAGCTCGACGGCGCGGTTCGCGCCGTCGATCCTCCCGTTCTTCAGGCCGATGACGTACTCGATGGAATGCGCCGTCCAGCCGTAGCCGAGGCCCCGCAGGTTCTCCAGGCCGTACTTCGCCGACAGTTCGTCCCAGAACGCCCCGATCGTCGCATACTGCCGTTCGTTCACCGTGGAAAACGTCCGGCCGATTCCCTCAAAGATCATCTTCTGCCTCGCTTTCTCGTCCCCGTGCAGAACCTTTCGTTGACCGGCCCTTGTGCGCGCGGCCCCCGTGTGGTATAATTCCCCATGGGTTACATCCTCCGAATGCGCGAAAAGGAGGGCATTGTCGCGGAAAGAATCAAAAAGATCGCGTTGATGAGTATCGGGTACATCGCGCTGTTTACCTGCATTACGCTGGTGACTTCGCTGCTTAAGCACGAACCTTTCAAGTTCGATATTTGGATGGATCTGGTCGGCGCCATCCTCTGCGCGATCGCCACCGAGCTCGTTCCGAATCCGAGGAACAAGCTGAAATAACGCCTTATATGCGCCGGAACGACGGATCATCCCGCCGGATCGATTGTGATTCGGCGGGATGAACGGTATCCTGCCCGTTTTCGCCGCCGCGGTCAGCGTCATTCTCCGATTCGTCCCAGCACGTCCCGGATGGCGTCCAGGTATTCGTCCGTATGGAAGTACAGCATCACGCCGTGCCCGGCGTCCGGCCAGATCCTCTCCTCATAGTGCCGGAGTAGCGGCTTGAGCAGGTTGTGGGATTTTATGGCATAGGGCTCCCTGTCGCCGCACCAGAGGTGCACTTCCGCCTCGCAATCGCGGATGGCCTCGTTGACGCGGTAGGTGTAGTTCTCGATCAGGTTGGCCTTCATGCTGGAGCGGCTCGCGCCCCGGTACATCAGCGAAAACTCGGCCATGTCCTCCTTTTTCAGGCCCATCAGCCTCGAAGCCGCCCGCATTGCCCCGGACACCTGCCCGCCGTTTCGCTGCATCCTCAAAAAGGCCCTCAGGCCCAGCATGGCGGCCAGCTTCCCCTGGTGCGCCAGGTACACGCCGTCCAGGATCGCGGTATTCACCCGGACCCGGTTTCTCGCCAGGAGCTCTGTCAGCACGGTCGCGCCCTGGGAAGCGCCCCAGACGGCGTCCAACTGCCCGCCGAGGTTTTCGAGGACATACGCCTCGATCTGCGCGCACTCCTCCGCGAAGCTGACGAAATCCGCGGAGCCGTCGTAGCAGCCGGTCATCGCGGGATAGATCACATAATAGGATGCCTCCAGCGGCCTCAGCAGCGCCCGGAACTTCGCCCAGTCGCACAGCATCCCGTGCAGCAGCAGTATCCTCTTGTTATCGCGGTCCCCATACGCATGGAACTGCATCTTTCAGCCCTCTTTCCGCCCTGCGTTGCCTGCGTGATCCGGTGCATCGTGCCTTTTTGTTCTCCGCAAATATGGATGGCTGCCGTATTACGCGCCCATGCCCTCCTTCATCGACTTCACGTACTCATACACATACCCGGGCGCGTCCGCGCCGTGCTCGGCGATCAGCCGCACGATGGCGCTGCCGACGATGGCCCCGTCGGAGAGGTCGGCCATCTTCTTCGCCTGCGCGGGCGTGGAGATGCCGAAGCCCACGGCGCAGGGGATGGACGTGCTGGCCCGCACCAGCTTCACCATCGCGCCGATGTCGGTGGTGATCTCGCTGCGCACGCCGGTGACGCCCATGCTGGACACGATGTACAAAAAGCCCTCCGCCTCCTTGGCGATCATCGCCACGCGGTTTTCGCTGGTCGGCGCGATGAGGCTCACGAAATCCAGCCCCCGCGCGCGGCAGGCTGGGGCGAACTCCTCCTTCTCCTCAAACGGCACGTCCGGCAGGATCATGCCGTCGATGCCGGTCTCGACGCAGCGGTCGCAGAAGCGTTCGATGCCGTAGGAATACACCACGTTGGCGTAGGTCATGAACACCATCGGCACGGTCACGTCCCTGCGCAGCTCCACGACCAGATCGAAGATCTTGTCGGTCGTCACGCCGCCCTTCAAGGCCCGCTCGTTGGCGGCCTGGATGACCGGCCCCTCGGCGGTGGGGTCGGAGAAGGGGATGCCCAGCTCGATCAGGTCCGCGCCGCCCTTCACCGCCGCCCGCACGCAGGCCGCGGTGGTCTGCAGGTCCGGGTCGCCGCAGGTGATGAAGGCGATGAAAGCCTTCCCGTGGTCAAACGCCCTTGCGATATTACTCATGCAGGTCCTCCCCCCTGTAGCGGGCGATGGCGGCGCAGTCCTTGTCGCCGCGGCCCGAGATGTTGATGACCATGATCTTGTCCTTTTCCATCGTCGGGGCCAGCTTCATCGCGTGGGCCACGGCGTGGGCGCTCTCGATGGCGGGGATGATGCCCTCCATGCGCGACAGGTATTCGAAGGCGTTCACGGCCTCGTCGTCGGTGACGGGCACGTACTCCGCCCGCCCCGTGTCGTGCAGCCAGGCGTGCTCCGGGCCGATACCGGGGTAGTCCAGCCCCGCGGAGATCGAATAGACCGGCGCGATCTGGCCGTATTCGTCCTGGCAGAAGTAGGATTTCATGCCGTGGAAGATGCCGAGCTTTCCGGTAGCGATGGTAGCGGCGGTCTCGAAGGTGTCCACGCCCCGGCCCGCGGCCTCGCAACCGATCAGCCGCACGGACTTGTCCTCGATGAAGTGGTAGAACGCGCCGATGGCGTTGCTGCCGCCGCCCACGCAGGCCAGCACGACGTCCGGCAGGCGACCCTCCTTCTCCAGCACCTGCGCCCTGATCTCCTGCGAGATGACCGCCTGGAAGTCGCGCACGATCGTCGGGAACGGGTGCGGGCCCATCACGCTGCCCAGGCAGTAGTGGGTATCCGAGATGCGGTTGGTCCACTCGCGCATCGCGGCGGACACGGCGTCCTTCAGCGTGCCCGTGCCGGTCTCCACGGGGATGACCTCCGCGCCCAGCAGCCGCATGCGGTACACGTTCAGCGCCTGCCTTATCGTGTCCTCTTTCCCCATGTACACCACGCACTGCATGCCCAGCAGCGCCGCGGCGGTAGCGGTGGCCACGCCGTGCTGGCCCGCGCCGGTCTCGGCGATCAGCCGGGTCTTGCCCATGCGCTTCGCCAGCAGCGCCTGCCCCAGCACGTTGTTGATCTTGTGCGCGCCGGTGTGGTTCAGGTCCTCGCGCTTGAGGTAAATCTTCGCGCCGCCGAGGTCCTCCGTCATGCGTTTGGCGAAGTACAGCCGGCTGGGACGGCCCGCGTAGTCGTCAAACAGCGCCTTTAATTCCGATTGAAACGCCGGGTCGGCCTTGGCCTCGTTGTAGGCTGCCTCCAGCTCGATCACGGCGTTCATCAGCGTCTCGGGGATGTACTGCCCGCCGTGAATGCCGAAGCGCCCGTTGGGATTGGTCATGTCACTCACCCTTTCCGTCGGCGGTCCGCGCCGCCGCAACAAATGCCTGCATCTTTGATATATCTTTGTGTCCGTCCGTCTCGATGCCGCTGGATACGTCCACCGCATATGGATGGAGCGCCGCGATGGCCTCCGCCACGTTCCCCGGCCCCAGCCCGCCCGCGAGGAAGTAGGGCCGGTGGAAGCCCGTCAGCAGCGACCAGTCGAAGGCCGCGCCGGTGCCGCCCGCGCCGTTGTCCAGCAGGATGTAATCCGCTTTACTGGCCCGCGCCCGGTCGAGGTCGGCGGGCACTTCGATTCTGAATGCCTGTATGATGGGCCTGTCCGTCAGCGCCCGAAGGCGCGCGATATACGCTTCATCCTCGCCGCCGTGGAGCTGGGCCAGGTCGATGATACCGTCGTCCAGCAGACCGGCGACGATCTCCGGTTCCTCCCGCACGAACACGCCCACGGCGCGGATGGCGGGGTTCAGCGCTTCGCGCAGCGCCTTCGCCTGTTCCGGCGCGCCGTAGCTGACGTTGCTTCGGCCCTTGCGCTCGGCCTTCTGCACCAGACAGGCATACACCTTTGAAAACGGCATGTCAAATACGTTCATTTTCGATACTCCTCATAGCACCACCGAGCGATTTCCCGGATCAGCGTCTCAGGCAGCGCACGATTCCAGGGAATGCGGATGGTGCCCTTGCTCACATCGAAATCCTTGAGCGCTTCCGCGAACACCCTGGTCGCCTCGTCGCCCGGGTACAGGCCCAGATGCTTCTTCGCTTCGACGCGGCGAAGTGGATGATGTTCCTGCCCTTCCAGTAGGTAGGCATGGACCAGGATATGCGCTCTTCCGCTTCCGGGATGGCGGAATGGATTATGCCGCGCACCTCCCGCAGCCGGGGTTGAACGGCCTCATCCTGCATGGCAATGTATTCATCAATGGTTTGCGGTTTCATACAGTAATGATCCTGGCCCTGCCTGCTGAACTCCCGGCCGCATTTGGGACATTTCCACATGAAAAACGCCTCCCCGTTCAGTCATCGGGCAGCCGCCCGTAGTCGTTCCATTCGCCGAACATCCTGCCCCGCTTCGTCTCCTCGATCAGATGGGCCAGGGCCTTTTGATAGATCTCCGGGGCGCGGTTTTTGTAGAAGGCGACATTATACGCCCGCACCCGCTGGTACAGCGGTGGGAATGACCTGAACTGCGACCATACGCGCGCCGCCTTCATGGCGGCTTCGACTTCCCTGTCCACGCGGAAGCTGCGCGGTCCCATCGCGGGCAGCACCGCGCGCCCGGCATCGGTCATCCTGCCCAGGCTTTCCAACCGTCGGACCCACGCCTTGTTGAGCTCCGTCCACGGGCTGTTGCTCTTGCGCAGCGAAAAACGCTGCATCCGCTTTCCATCGATCAGCTTCTGCGCGCTGTCTACCCAGCCGAAGCACAGCGCCTCCTCCACTGCGTCGAGATAGTAGAAGGTCTCCGGGGCGCTCGGCCTGCCGCGCTTCACCGCCACCCAGCACTCCGTCTCGGCAGATGCATGTGCCTCAAGCCACGCCCGGAATTCCCACCGATTTGCGACATTCAGTATGTTTTGCTCGTTCATAGCCTTTATCCCAGGGTGCCGTCACAGCACCATCACCAGCGTCCCGGCCCCGATCAGCAGGCAGCCCACCAGCGACTTCAAGGTGAACTGCTCGTGCAGGAAGAGGAACGCCAGCGCAAGCGTGATGAGCACCGACAGCTTGTCGATGGGCACCACCTTCGAGACCTCGCCCATCTGCAGCGCCCGGTAGTAGCAAAGCCACGAAGCGCCCGTGGACAGCCCCGACAGGATCAGAAACAGCCAGCTCCTCCGGCTGATGCCCGACAGGCCGTCCTGCGCGTGGGTCAGGAACACCATGCCCCAGGCCATGATCACGACCACCACCGTCCGGATCGCCGTGGCCAGATTGGAATTGACGCCCTCAATACCGATCTTCGCCAGTATCGATGTCAGTGCCGCAAACACTGCCGATCCCAACGCAAACAGCCACCACATCGCGTTCACTCCCTCCGTTGGCCGATCAGGCCGTATTGCCTGTACATTCCGAACAAATGGTTGTAAAACAGGCGGTTGCCCAGGTACTGTCGATAGGTCGCGGACTTTTCCTTGCCCTGCGCCTTCAGCGTCTCCATCTTCTGCCGCTCCGCTTCGGACTGCTCCAGCGCTGCCTTCAGCATGGCCTCAAAGGCCTCAATGCGTTCCATAATATCCACACCTCTGTTTTTGATGGGGTGAAGTTCACTTTGTGGTTTCATATCCAATTTCCCGGATGATTGGGTCCAGACTGTTTAAGTCGACACGATCCACGCGCTTGCCGAACCCCACGTCAGCTTAACTCATGTTTTCCATACAGGAAATACTGTTCGATCAATCGCCG
>CADBCY010000053.1 GCA_902793325.1 uncultured Eubacteriales bacterium | reverse complement strand
ACGCTGATCGTACTTGGCTGGAAACGGCCCGGGAGAGTAGGTCGTCGCCGGATTCAACAGAGGACATTCAACTGAATGTCCTCTTTCTCTTGCACAAAATCGCAAAGACCGAGCGCAGCGCACGCCGGACGGGAACGCGGACCGCGAGCCCAAGGCGCGGGTTTCCGCCTGCCGCATCCCGGTTTCCCGGAAAGAAGCGCGATTCCCACTATCATTCGCGGCGGATTTGTGATAGAATGGATCCGACACCATCGACCGTATGAGGGCAAAGACATGGATAAGGAACTCCTTTTGCAGACGCTGAACGCCGTGCAGGCGGGGACGTTGTCGCCGGAGGCGGCGCTGGGGCTGCTGAACCGCGCGCCGTTCGAGGATCTCGGCTACGCGCGCATCGACCACCATCGCCAGCAGCGCAACGGCAGCGCGGAGGTGATCTACGGCGCGGGCAAGACCGCGGAGCAGATCGCGGGGATCGCCGGGCGCATCATCGAGGCCGGCGGCTCGAATGTGCTCATCACCCGCATGGATGCGGACAAGGCGGAGGCCGTGGGCCGGGCGCTGCCGCTGTTCTACGATCCCGTCAGCCGCGTGGGCATCGCCAACCGTCGGGCGCAGCCGCTGGTGGGCGGGGTCGTGGTGGCGTCTGCAGGCACCAGCGACATGGCCGTGTGCGAGGAGGCCGCGCTGACCGCGGAGACGCTGGGCAGCCGGGTGACGCGGCTGTACGACGTGGGCGTGGCCGGGCTGCACCGGCTGCTCGCCGGCCTGGAGACGCTGCAGTCCGCGCGCGTGGTCGTGGCCGTGGCGGGCATGGAGGGCGCGCTGGCCAGCGTGATCGGCGGGCTGGTGGACTGCCCCGTCATCGCCGTGCCCACGTCGGTGGGCTACGGGGCCAATTTCGCGGGCCTGTCGGCGCTGCTGTCCATGCTGAATTCCTGCGCCAGCGGGGTGTCGGTGGTGAACATCGACAACGGCTTCGGCGCGGGCTTCCTGGCGAACCGCATCAACCGCATGAAGGGGATGGACGAATGAGGACGCTGTACATCGAGTGCAACATGGGCGCGGCCGGGGATATGCTGATGGCGGCGCTGTGCGAGCTGCTCCCCGACCCCGACGGCTTCGTCGCCCGCATGAACGGCCTGGGGCTGCCCGGCGTCCGGGTGGCGCGCGCGGCGGCGGAGAAGTGCGGCGTCCGGGGCACCCGCATGGCGGTGACGGTGGACGGGCGCGAGGAGCATGAACACGGCCATCACGGCGGCCATCATCACGCGCGCCTGGCGGACGTGCGGGGGATCATCGAGGGGCTGGAGCTGCCGGAGCGGGTGAAGCTGGACGCCGCGCAGGTCTACGAACGGCTGGCGCGGGCGGAGTCGGAGGTACATGGCCGACCCATGGAGCAGCTGCACTTCCACGAGGTGGGCACGCTGGACGCCATCGCCGACGTGGTGGGCGTGTGCCTGCTGATGGCGGAGCTGCGCCCCGCGCAGGTGATCGTCTCGCCGGTGCACGTGGGCTGCGGCGAGGTGCGCTGCGCGCACGGCATGCTGCCGGTGCCCGCCCCCGCCACGGCGCTGCTGCTCCGGGGCGTGCCCGTCTACGGCGGCAGGGTGCGGGGCGAGCTGTGCACGCCCACCGGCGCGGCGCTGCTCACCCACTTCGCGGACGGCTTCGGCGACATGCCGGTGGTGCGCGTGGAGAAGATCGGCTACGGCATGGGCGCGAAGGACTTCGAGTGGGCGAACTGCGTGCGCGCGCTGCTGGGCGAAACGGACGCGCCCGCGGAGGACGTGGCGGAGCTGCGCTGCAACCTGGACGACATGACCGGCGAGGCGCTGGCCTTCGCGATGGACGCGCTGCGGGCGGCGGGGGCGCTGGACGTGTGGAGCGAATCCATCCAGATGAAGAAGGGCCGCCCCGGCGCGATGCTGTGCTGCCTGTGCCGCCCGGAGGCGCAGGGGGCGCTGGCGGCGCTGATGCTGCGGCACACCACCACGCTGGGGGTGCGCTGCGCGCCGATGCGCCGCTACGCGCTGGACCGGGAGGCGCTGACGCTGGATTCGCCCTGGGGCCCGGTGCGGGCCAAGCGCAGCTTCGGCCACGGCGTGGAGCGCCTCAAGCCCGAGTTCGACGACCTGGCGGAGATCGCCCGCCGGGAGGGGCTGACGATCCGCGAGGTGGAGGACGGCGTCGACGGAAGCCGGCGCTGACGCCCGAAGCGATCGACGGTTGACGGGCAGGATGCCGCGACGGCGGCGCCCTGCCCGTTTCGCATGCTTTCCCGCGCCGGCTTTACTTCACCTTCCTTGACGAGGGGCCGGTTTTGCGATACAGTGGAAACGATGCGTTTCCCATATTACCTGCGAGGAGAAGAAGATATGAAGCAAGAGAGCGGGCGCGGCAGTTTTTCCGGGAAGCTGGGCTATGTGCTGGCCACCGCGGGCTCGGCGGTGGGTCTGGGCAACATCTGGCGCTTTCCCTACCTGGCGGCGAAGTACGGCGGCGGGGCGTTCCTGCTGGTGTACATCCTGCTGGCGCTGACCTTCGGCTACGCCATGATTATGTCCGAGACGGCCATCGGCCGCATGACGGGCAAGAGCCCGGTGAGCGCCTTCGGCAGCTTCAGCCGGAAGCGGCTCGTGCGCGCGGGCGGCTGGATCAACGCCGTGATCCCCATGCTGATCGTGCCCTATTATTCCGTCATCGGCGGCTGGGTGTGCCGCTACCTGTGGGCCTACCTCTCGGGGGAGGGCGGCGCCATGGCGCTGGACGGCAGCTTCGAGGGCTTCCTCGGCAGCCCCGTGGCGACGGAGCTGTGCTTCCTGGCGTTCGCGGCCATGACCATGGCGGTGATCTTCGGCGGCGTGCGCAACGGCATCGAGAAGGTGTCCAAGATCATGATGCCCCTGCTGGCGGTGCTCACGCTGGTGGTGGTGGGCTTTTCCGTCACCCGCCCCGGCGCGCTGGCGGGCGTGAAGTACTTCCTGATCCCCGACTTCCGCAACTTCTCGCTGATGACGGTGGTCTCGGCCCTGGGACAGATGTTCTACTCGCTGTCCATCGCCATGGGCATACTCATCACCTTCGGCTCCTACACGGGCCGGGACGTGGACATCGAGCGCACCACCGCACAGGTGGAGGTCTTTGACACCGCCATCGCCGTGCTGGCGGGGCTGATGGTCATTCCGGCGGTGTTCGCGTTCTCCGGCGGCGACGCCGCGGCGCTGGGCAAGGGGCCGTCGCTGATGTTCGTCACGCTGCCACGGGTGTTTGAATCCATGGGCGGCGCGTGGATCGGCGTGCTGTTCTTCCTGCTGGTGCTGATGGCGGCGCTGACCAGCTCCGTTTCGCTGGCGGAGACCGCGTGCGCCACCTTCGAGGACGAGCTGGGCTGGTCCCGCCCGAAGGCCGCGGCGCTGGTGAGCGTCATCCTGGCGGCGCTGGGCAGCCTGTCCTGCCTGGGCTTCAACGTCATGGCGCACGTCGCGCCCATGGGCATGGACATCCTCAGCTTCTTCGACTTTCTGACCAACTCCGTCATGATGCCCGTCGCCGCGGCGGCCACGATCCTGCTGGTGCTGCGGGTGATCGGCATGGACAACATCGAGGCCGAGATCAGCCGTTCCTCCGCCTTCCGCCGCAGGGGCGTGTACCGCTTCGTGGTGAAGTACCTGGCGCTGGCGCTGCTGGCGGTGATCCTGGTCAGCTCCATCTGCGACGCCTTCGGGCTGATCCATATTTAGTGCATTCACAGCGGAAGCGGCGCCCCGGCGCCCTCCGACCTGGCCGCGGGGTTGATGCCGCGGCGCGCGAGACCATGAGAATCCAGCTTTCCGATCACTTCACCTATGGGCGGCTGCTGCGCTTCACGCTGCCTTCCATCGTCATGATGGTGTTCACCTCGGTGTACAGCGTCGTCGACGGGCTGTTCATCTCCAACTTCGCGGGCAAGACCGCCTTCGCGGCCATCAACCTGACCGCCCCGCCCTTCATCATACTGGGCGCGCTGGGCTTCATGATCGGCACCGGCGGCACGGCGGTGGTGGCGCGCACCCTGGGCGAGGGGGAGAGGGACCGGGCGAACCGCTACTTCTCCATGCTGGTGTACGCGACGGTCATCGGCGGCGCGGCGATCACGGCCGCGGCGCTGCTGTTGCTGCCCGCCATGACGCGCCGGCTGGGCGCGGAGGGGCAGATGCTGTCGGACTGCCTGCTGTACGGCCGCGTCGTCTGCCTGGCGCTGCCGTTCTTCATGCTGCAAAACGTGTTCCAGACGTTCTTCGTGGCCGCGGAAAAGCCGCGGCTGGGGCTGGCTGTGGCGGTGGGCGCGGGCGTCGTCAACATGGCGCTGGACGCGCTGTTGGTCATGGTGCTGCGCTGGGGCCTGTGGGGCGCGGCCTTCGCCACGGCGCTGAGCCAGGTGACGGGCGGCGTGGTGCCCATACTCTACTTCGCCCGGGAGAACGACAGCCTGCTGCGCCTGGGCCGCACGCGCTTCTACGGCAGGGTGCTGGGCGAGACCTGCTTCAACGGCCTGTCGGAGATGGTCAGCAGCGCCTCGGCCGCGGTGGTGACCATACTCTACAACTTCCAGCTCATGCGCCTTGCCGGGGAGGACGGCATCGCCGCGTTCGGCGTGCTGTGCTACGTGGACTTCGTGTTCGTGGCCATCTTCCTGGGCTACGCCCAGGGCAGCGCCCCGGTGATCAGCTTCCACTACGGCGCGCAGGACCGGCCCGAGCTGAAGAGCCTGCTCCGCAAGAGCGCGGTGCTGATGGGCGCGGCGGGCGTGGCCATGACGACCCTGTCGGAGGTGCTCTCCGGCGTGATCGCGGACGTCTTTGTGGGCTACGACGCCGGGCTGCGCGCGATGACCGCGAACGGCCTGCGCATCTACGCGCTGTCCTTCCTGCTGTGCGGGTTCAATATCTTCGGCTCGTCCTTCTTCACGGCGCTCGGGAACGGACGGGTGTCCGCGGCCATCTCCTTTCTGCGCACGTTCCTGTTCGAATCCGCGGCGGTGCTGCTGCTGCCGCGGCTGCTGGGGCTGAACGGCGTGTGGCTGGCCTTCCTGCCCGCCCAGCTGCTCGCCCTGGCGGTGACGCTCATCTTCCTGGCGCGCAACCGCGCGCATTACGGATACTGACCACAGACGAGGGGGTATGCAACCGTGCGCCTGTTTATCGCGATCCCGCTGGGCGAGGAAATGCGGGCGGCCGTCCGCGCCGTGCAGGACGACTTTCGCCGCGGCGGCGTGAAGGGCAACTACACGCCGCCTGAGAACCTCCACCTCACGCTGGCGTTCATCGGGGAGTACCCCGACCCGGACGCCGTGCTGGAGGTGCTGGACGCCGTGCCCTTCCGCCCCTTCGAGCTGCGGCTGGACGGCCTGGGCGCGTTCGGGGACCTGTGGTGGCTCGGGCTGGAGGATTCGCCGGCGCTGGCGGCCTGCGTGCGCGCGCTGCGGCGGGGGCTGGCGAACGCGGGCATCCCCTTCGACGGCAAGCGCTTCTCGCCCCACATCACGCTGGTGCGCCGCGCGACGACCGGCGGGCGGCCCATGCCCGGCGTCGCGGTGCCCCGGGCGGGCATGACGGTGGACCACATCGCCCTGATGCGCTCCGATCGCGGCCGAAACGGCATGATTTATACGGAGCTGCGCTGAGCGCGCGCGACGCCGCGCGGACCCCGCGCAAAAAGTTCGCAGAATGCGAAATAAAACCCGAAATCCGGCGCAATCGGGGGCTTCCTCGCTTGACTTTACAGGGCCATTTCCGTATAATATTTGTGTGAAAGTTTGTCTTTCTACTCAACAGATATCATAAAGGAGGGTTTTCCGTTGAGCATCAAACTTACCGTTGACGGCAACACCGCCGTCAGCCATGTCGCCTATGCATTCAGCGATGTGGCCGCCATCTACCCGATCACCCCGTCCTCTCCCATGGCCGAGGTGGCCGACGAGTGGGCCGCCCATGGCCGCCTGAACCTGTTCGGCCAGAAAGTCCGCGTGGCCGAGATGCAGTCCGAGGCCGGCGCCGCCGGCGCCGTGCACGGCTCCCTGGCCGCGGGCGCGATGACCACCACGTTCACCGCTTCCCAGGGCCTGCTGCTGATGATCCCGAACATGTACAAGATCTCCGGCGAGCTGATGCCGGGCGTGTTCCACGTGTCCGCCCGCGCGCTGGCCTACCACGCGCTGAACATCTTCGGCGACCACAGCGACGTCATGGCCTGCCGCCAGACCGGCTTCGCGATGCTGGCCTCCAACTCCGTCCAGGAAGCCACCGACATGGCCCTGGTAGCGCACCTTTCCGCCATCGAAGCCAGCGTGCCCTTCCTGCACTTCTTCGACGGCTTCCGCACCAGCCATGAGATCCAGAAGATCGACGCCATCGATCCCAAGGACGGCTATGCCGAGATCCGCAACCTGGTGAACTGGGACAAGGTCAAGGCCTTCCGCGAGGGCGGCCTGAACCCCGACCATCCGCACCAGCGCGGCACCGCCCAGAACCCGGACATCTACTTCCAGGGTCGTGAGGCGGCCAACAAGTACTACGACGCCACCCCCGCCATCGTTGAAAAGGTGATGAAGAAGGTCGCCAAGCTGACCGGCCGCAAGTACAACCTGTTCGACTACGTGGGCGCCGAGAACGCCGAGCGCGTGATCATCTGCATGGGCTCCGGCTGCGACGCCATCGAGGAGACCGTCAACTACCTGAATGCCAAGGGCGGCAAGGTCGGCCTGATCAAGGTGCACCTGTATCGTCCCTTCTCCATCAAGCACTTCCTGAAGGCCATCCCCGAGAGCTGCAAGAAGATCGCCGTGCTGGACCGCACCAAGGAATCCGGTTCCCTGGGCGAGCCCCTGTACCTGGACGTCTGCTCCGCGCTGCTCGAGGCCGGCCGCGGCGACATCAAGGTGGTCGGCGGCCGCTATGGCCTGGGCTCCAAGGAGTTCAACCCCACCATGGTCAAGGCCGTGTACGACAACCTGAAGAAGGCCAACCCGAAGAACCATTTCACCGTGGGCATCACCGACGACGTGACCCACACCAGCCTGCCGCTGGGCGCCACGCTGGACGTCGCCCCCAAGGGCACCGTCAGCTGCATGTTCTACGGCCTGGGCTCCGACGGCACCGTGGGCGCCAACAAGAACTCCATCAAGATCATCGGCGACCACACCGACAAGTACGTGCAGGCCTACTTCGCCTACGACTCCAAGAAGTCCGGCGGCATCACCATCAGCCACCTGCGCTTCGGCGACAACCCGATCCAGTCCACCTACCTGATCGACAGCGCGAACTTCATCGCCTGCCACAACCCGGCCTATGTCACCAAGTATGACATGGTGTCCGCGCTGAAGGACGGCGGCACCTTCCTGCTCAACAGCCCCTGGACGGCTGAGGAGATGGAGAAGGAGCTGCCCGCTTCCATGAAGCAGGCCCTGGCGAAGAAGCACGCCAAGTTCTACACCATCGACGCCATCAAGCTGGCCAAGGAGGTCGGCATGGGCGGCCGCATCAACACCATCATGCAGGCGGCGTTCTTCAAGCTGGCCGACATCATCCCCTACGACCAGGCGGATGAGTACATGAAGGCCTACGCGAAGAAGACCTACGGCAAGAAGGGCGACGAGGTCGTCAAGAAGAACTGGGATGCCATCGACATCGCCATCTCCGGCCTGGTCGAGATCCCCGTGCCCGCCGCATGGGCCGACGCCACCGAGGGCGCCGTGGCCGTGCACGTGACCGACGATCCCTACTACAAGACCTTCATCGCGCCCATCCTGGCCCAGGACGGCAACAAGCTGCCCGTCAGCATGATCGACGCCGCGGGCCGCGTGCCCACCGGCACCACCAAGTACGAGAAGCGCGGCATCGCCGTTGCGGTTCCCCAGTGGAACATCGACAACTGCATCCAGTGCGGCACCTGCGCCATCGTATGTCCCCACGCCTGTATCCGCCCCTACCTGCTGAGCGAGGAGGACGCCGCCAAGGCGCCCGCGTCCTTCGAAGTCACCGACGCCAAGGGCGCCGCGTTCAAGGGCCTGAAGTATCGCATGCAGGTTTCCGTGCTGGACTGCACCGGCTGCGAGAACTGCACCACCGTCTGCCCCGTGAACAAGGGCGGCAAGAAGGTGGCGCTCGAGATGAAGCCCCTCACCACCCAGACCGCCCAGGAAGCCAACTGGGAGTTCGCGCAGACGCTGCCTGAGTTCAAGGGCAAGCTGAACGTGAAGGCCGTGAAGGACAGCCAGTTCAAGAAGCCGCTGTTCGAGTTCTCCGGCGCTTGCGCGGGCTGCGGCGAGACGCCCTACGTCAAGCTGGTCACCCAGCTCTTCGGCGACAGGATGATCGTTGCCAACGCCACCGGCTGCTCCTCCATCTACGGCGGTTCCGCTCCCACCTGCCCCTACACCACCGACGAGAACGGCCACGGCCCCGCCTGGGCGAACAGCCTGTTCGAGGACAACGCCGAGTTCGGCTTCGGCATGAACCTGGGCATCACCCAGCGCCGCGCCAAGCTGGCCGACAACGTGAAGGCCCTGCTCGACTCCGACCACAGCGACGAGATCAAGGCCGCCGCCAAGGAGTGGCTGGACAACATGGGGTGCGCGGAAGGCTCCAAGGCCGCCGGCGAGAAGCTGGTTGAGCTGATCAAGGACGCCTGCTGCGACACCTGCAAGGCCATCCTGGCCGACGCCGACCTGCTGACCAAGAAGTCCTTCTGGATCTTCGGCGGCGACGGCTGGGCCTATGACATCGGCTACGGCGGACTGGATCACGTGCTGGCCCAGGGCGAGGACGTCAACGTGCTGGTCCTGGATACCGAGGTGTACTCCAACACCGGCGGACAGGCCTCCAAGTCCTCCCCGCACGCGGCGGTCGCCAAGTTTGCCGCCGCCGGCAAGCGCACCAAGAAGAAGGATCTGGGCATGATGGCCATGTCCTACGGCTACGTGTACGTGGCGCAGGTGGCCATGTCCGATCCCGCGCAGGTGCTGAAGGCCATGACCGAGGCCGAGGCGTATCACGGCCCGTCCCTGATCATCGCCTACGCGCCCTGCATCAACCACGGCATCCGGATGAACCAGGCCCAGCTCGAGATTGCCCGCGCGGTGGATGCCGGTTACTGGCAGACCTACCGCTTCAATCCCGAAGCCGAGAAGAAGTTCACCCTGGATTCCAAGCCCCCGAAGGCCTCCTATCAGGACTTCATCAAGGGCGAGAACCGCTATGCGTCCCTGCTGCGGCAGTTCCCGGACATCGCGCCCGAGCTGTTTGCCGCCGGCCAGAAGGACGCCGAGGATCGCCTGGCTTCCTATCAGCGCCTCGCTGAAAACTGAGTTTTCACCCAATAGCGAAGCGCTGAAGGCAAAGGGGCTGTCTCAAAATGACTTGAAGAGGTCATATTGAGGCAGCCTCTTCATTATGGGATGAATCCAAGGGAAGGAACGAAAATGGGCAGCAAAAGA
>CADBCY010000052.1 GCA_902793325.1 uncultured Eubacteriales bacterium | reverse complement strand
ACGCGGATCAGGCCGCCGCGGCAGCGGGGCTCGTCGCGGAACTTGGTCTGGATCTGGTAGATCATGAAGGGATACTGGGTGTAGGAATCGGCCACGTCCCTGGCGAAGTGCACGGCGGCCTCCTCGTGGGTCATGCCCAGCACCATGTCCTGGCCGGAGCGGTCCTTAAAGCGCAGCAGCTCGCTGCCGATGGAATCGAAGCGGCCGCTGTCCCTCCAAAGCTGGGCGGGCATGGCCACGGGGAACAGCACCTCCTGGCCGTCGATGCGGTTCATCTCCTCGCGGATGATGGCTTCGATCTTCGAGGTGATGCGCTTGGCGATGGGGAACAGCGTGAAGATGCCGTTGCCCACGGGCTTGATGTAGCCGCCGCGCATCATCAGCGCCTGGGACGCGATGACGCAATCCGCCGGGGTTTCCTTAAAGCGCTTGGAGACGAGATTCCTGACCTTCATGAACAATCCTCCTCAATTTGAATGCTCTTCACGATTTCCCGGGGAACGATGGCCTCTCGGTCGCCGGCCGGCGGAGAGGGGGATCCCACGACGATCCGTGATGAAAAAAACAGCCCGCCCCTGCGCAGGGGCGAAGCCGTCGCTTCGCGGTACCACCTTGCTTGGCATGCGAAGGCATGCCCACTCCAGGCCCGGTAACGGGGGCGCCCGGCGGGATTTCGCGCGTCGCGCGGGTTCTCCCGCCTGCTCGGGAGGCGGGCGTTCACGCTTGGGGCGACGGGCCTTTCAGCGTCCGGCCCGCTCTCTGCACGCCCCGCGCGGGACAATCTCCCTCATCGCAGTGCGTCTATTATAGCGGGTTTGGGGGAATTGCGCAAGTGAAGTTTTGTTATGCTTTAATGGAACGGCCCGCCCGATGCCGGGCGGGCCGCCGGGCTCCGATCACATGACGCCCTTTTGCAGGATGATGCAGCCGTAGGGCTGGCGCTCGCTGGTGGAGATGGTGATGTAGGCCTTCATGGCCTTGTCGTAGAACTTCGTGCGCTCGATGGTGCCGACGCAGGCTACGTCGTAGCCGTGCTTTTCGACGGTCGCCTTCACGGCGTCCCACACGGGATTGCTCTCCACCACGACGCCGGAATCCGCGTCGGGCACGATGTACTGTATGGGCTGCTTTTCGTACTCGACGTCCAGCGGCACCAGCTGCAGGATGGCGTCCAGCATCTCGACGGAGCCCACGCCCTTGGCCTGGATGCTGACGCCGTTCGGGCACTTGGTGACGTGCGGATAGAAGTGATCCGCGATGACGATCAGGTCGCCGTGGCCGGTGTCGGCCAGCGCCTTCAGCAGGTCGGAACCGATGATGTCGGGAATGCCTCGAAGCATGGTAAACCCTCCTTATCCTCTCACGCGCCGGACGGCTGCCCGCCAGCCGGCGTATTTTTCGTTTCGCGCGTCCTCCGCCATGTCCGGCGCGTAGGACGTGCGCTTCAGAACGCCGAACACAGATTCGTCGTACAGCCCGCAGGCCAGCCCCGCGGCGTAGGCCGCGCCGATGCCGGACAGCTCCTCGGAATCGGGAATGCGCACAGGGATGCCCAGCAGGTCCGACTGGAACTGCATGAGATAGGCGTTTCTCGTCGGGCCGCCGTCCACGCGCAGCTCGTCCAGCGCCGTGCCCGCGCTCTCGCCCATCGCCCGCACGATGTCGGTGATCTGGTAGGCGATGCAGTCGAGCGCCGCGCGCACGACCTCGTTTTTGCCCGTGGTGCGGCTCATGCCCACGATGGCGGCGCGGGCGTCGCTGTCCCAGTACGGCGCGCCCAGGCCGGAGAACGCCGGAACCAGGTAGCAGCGGTCGCCCGGGTTGGCCGCGCGTGCCAGCGCCTCGGTCTCCGCGGGGCTGTCGATGAGCTTCAAGTCGTCCTTCAGCCAGGTGATCACCGCGCCGGTGTAGTTGATGTTGCCCTCCAGCACGTAGTTGACCACCCCGCCGATCTTCCACGCCAGGCTGGTGACCACGCCCGAATCCGAGAACACGGGCCTCTCGCCGATGTTCATCATGATGGACGAGCCGGTGCCGTAGGTGGCCTTGGTCATGCCGGGCTTGAGGCAGCCCTGCCCGAACAGCGCGCCGTGGCTGTCGCCCAGCGCGGCGCGGATGGGGATGGGCCGGTCCAGCCAGCCCATGAAGTCTGTCATGCCGAAGTCGCCGTCGGAATCGGTGACGGCCGGCATGCAGGAGGGGTCGATGCCGAACAGGCGAAGCAGCGCATCGTCCCATGCAAGGGTGTTGATGTTGAAAAGCTGCGTGCGCGAGGCGTTGGAGTAGTCGGTCTGATGGCGCCCGCCGCCGGTCAGGTGGTACACCAGCCAGCTGTCGATCGTGCCCACGCAGATCTCGCCGCGCTTCGCCCGCTCGGCCACGCCCCCGACGTTTTGCATGATCCACGCCAGCTTCGCCGCCGGAAAGTACGGCGACAGCGGGATGCCCGTCTTTTGCCGCACCGCCTCGCCGCAGCCCTGCGCCGCCAGCGCCTCGCAGATGGCCGCGCCGCGGGCGCACTGCCACACGATGGCGTTGTACACGGGCTTGCCGGTGGCGCGGTCCCACGCCACGGAGGTCTCGCGCTGGTTGCTCAGGCCCAGCGCGGCGAGGTCGGCCTTGTCGATCCCGGCCTTCTCCACCGCGTCCTTCGCGACCTGCACGGTGTTGCGCAGGATCTCCTCCGGGTCGTGCTCCACCCAGCCGCGGTCGTCGACGATCTGCCGGTGCGGCCGGTCGGCGCGGCAGATGAGCGCGCCGCGCCCGTCGAACAGCAGCGCCTTCGTGCCCTGCGTGGACTGGTCGATGGATAGGATGTATTTGCTCATAATCTCCCTCACGATAACATGCCGGGGGTTTGCACCCCCGGTATGCCGTTTTCAGATGTTCTCCCTCACCGTCTTTGCGATGCCCGCGGCGTCCAGGCCGTAGTGCTCGAACACCTGCCTGCTGTTGCCGGTGACGACGGGCGCGTCCGGCAGGGCGAGGTTGATGACCTTCTTCGGGTCGTTCGCGCCGATGACCTGGCTGACCATGCTGCCCAGCCCGCCGAAGGGAGAGTGCTCCTCGACGGTCACGACGAGCTTCTTGCCCTTCGCCGCGGCCAGCAGGCCCTGCGCGTCCAGGGGCTTGACACAGTACATGTCCAGCACCGTCGCGCCGACGCCCTGCTCCTTCAGCAGCGCCGCCGCGTCCCTGGCGGGCTTGACCATCTCGCCGCAGGCCACGATCAGCGCGTCCGCGCCCTCGGTCACCACGGTGGCTTTGTCCATCTCGAAGGGCACGTTGCCCTCTTCATACACGTCCTCCACGGCGTTGCGGCCGAGGCGGATGTAGGCGGGCTTCTCGTCCTTCAGCAGCGCCTCGAACAGGCAGCGGGTCTGGAAGCGGTCGCTGGGCAGGTACACGCGCATGTTGGGGATGGCCGACATGGCGGCGATGTCCTGCGCGGAGTGGTGGCTCATGCCCAGCGCGCCGTAGCTGACGCCGCCGGAGATGCCGATGAGCTTCACGTTGGTGTTGGAGTAGGCGCAGTCCACCTTGGCCTGCTCGTAGCTGCGGGTGGTGACGAAGCTCGCCGGGGAGGCGGCGTAGGCCTTCTTGCCGCACTTGGCCAGGCCCGCCGCGATGCCCACCAGGTCCTGCTCGGCGATGCCGACCTCGACGAACTGCCCGGGGAATTCCTTGGCGAAGGGCGCGAGCGACGCGCTGCCGCGGGAGTCGCTGCACAGCACCACGATGTCCCTGTCGGTCCTCGCGTGCTCGGCGAGTACCTCGCAGGCGATCTGGCGATTCGTGATCTTATTCATGGCTGTATTCCTCCTCGCGCGCCCTGAGGTCTTTCATGATCTGCTCGTATTCCTCCTGGGTCGGCACGTGGTGGTGCCAGCCGACCTTGTCCTCCATCACGCCGGAGCCCTTGCCCTTGGTGGTGTTCGCCACGATCAGCGTGGGACGCCCCTTGGTGGCCCGCGCGCTGTCGAACGCCCGGTTCATGGCGTCGATGTCGTTGCCGTCCACGCTCAGCACGTTCCAGCCGAAGGCCAGCCAGCGGTCCTCGACGCTGTCCTGGTGCATGACCTCCTCGGTGGTACCGGAGATCTGCAGGCGGTTGCGGTCGATGACGGCGCACAGGTTGTCCAGCTTGTACTGGGTGGCGCTCATCGCGCCCTCCCACACGCTGCCCTCGCCCAGCTCGCCGTCGCCCATCACCACGTAGGTGCGGGACGGGCGGCCGTCCATCTTCTGCGCCAGCGCCATGCCCACCGCCACGGGCAGCCCGTGGCCCAGCGAGCCGGAGTTCATCTCAATGCCCGGCAGCTTGTTGTTGGGGTGGCCGATGAACTTCGAGCCGAATTGGCTGTACTCGCGGATGCACGTCTCGATGGGGAAGAAGCCCTTCTCCGCCAGCACCGCGTAGAGCGACTCCACGCAGTGGCCCTTGGACATCACGAACATGTCGCGGTTCGGGTCGTCCTGGTTTTCCGGGGAGATGTTCATGGCGTGGAAGTACAGCGAGACCAGCGTTTCCATCACGCTCATGTCGCCGCCGATGTGCCCCGCCTTGCCGGCCATGATCATCTCGATCACGTCCCGGCGGAGCTTGTAGCTCAATGCCTTCAGGTTCTGCATAATCACACCTCGTCAAAAACAACGTCCTCGCCGTGCAGGTACGCCTTCACCTTGTCCTCGATGGGGTCGTACAGGTCGGGCTTGACGCCGATGTACTTGCACGCCTCGTACACCACCGGCACCACGTCGCCATGGATGGCCGCCACGTGGTGGATGTAGGGGCCCTCGACCACCTTGGCCTCCAGGCGCTTCAGGTTGTTGACCTCGACCCACACGTAGGTGCCGCGGGTCCAGGGGCCGTCGATGCCGCGGGCGTGGCCCAGCAGGATCGAATACTCGCCGTCGTCGCCGTCGAAGCGCACCAGGCTCATCGGGCCGTGCTTGGCCTCGGCGGACACCGCGCCGTTCTGGGGGAAGGCCACCGGCACGCAGATCGAGGGCTTCTCCTTCGCCACGGAGATCGGCCACGGGCCACAGTGCTGCAGCAGCTCGCCGTTGTCGTTGTCGGGGTGGCGCACGGTCCAGTCGGAGAACATCACCCGGCGCTCGTTCATGGACGCGGCCTCGGCGATGAGCTGGGAGATGGCGCCGTGGATGTCCGTCTCGCACACCACCGGGATGCCCTCTTCGTTCAGCAGCGCGTTGGCGGCGCAGGGCATGATGTGGATCTCGTCCTGCAGCGCGTTCCAGCACTGTATGGCGATGGCGTTGCAGCCGTACTTCGTCGCCAGGCTCTTCATGGCCACCTTGAGCTCGGCCACGTTGCGCAGGTAGTTGTCCTCGATCTTGCAGGTCATGTTCTCCTTGCAGTAGGCCACGACCTTGTCCACCTCGGTCTTCTCTTCGCGCCACCTGCGCATCTCGGCGTACAGCTCCGGCAGCGGGATCGGCGAGAGCTGGATGTTGAACTTCTCCAGCAGCTCGCCCTCGTTGCACATGGTGCTCCAGAAGTCGAAGGGGCGCGGGCCGATCTGCAGTATGCGGGTGTGACGGAAGACCTTCACCACGTTGCACACGGCCAGGAAGTCGCGGATGCCGCGCTCGAACTCGGGGTCCTCCAGGTTGCAGTTGTTCATGTAGGTGAAGGGCACCTTGAAGCGCCGCAGCACCTTGCCGGTGGCGAACAGGCCGCACTGGCTGTCCCTGAGGCGCATGCCGTTGGCGTCGGGGCGCTCGTCCCGCGGGCCCCACAGCAGCACCGGCACGCCCAGCGCCTTGGCCAGGCGCGCGCACTCGTACTCGGTGCCGAAGTTGGCGTGGGGGATGAACAGGCCGTCCACCTTCTCGGCGCTGAACTTGGCGATGATCTTCTCCAGGCCCGCGTCGTCAAACAGCAGCCCTTCGTCGTTGACGTCGTCGATATCCACGAAATCCACGTTCAGCGCCCGAAGCCGCTCGGCGATCAGGCCGCGGAACTCCAGCGCCGCAGGCGCGCTGAAGATCGAGCGCCGCGTCGGCGCGTAACCGATTTTGATATGTGCAGACATATTGTATCTCCTTAAACTCTCCCGGTTTCCGGTTTTCCGTTATGGGTTTTCGTATCCCGTTCCACGGCTCACTTCGCTTCGTTGCGCGCCTGCAGCGCCATCTTGGCCTGGAGGTTGCGCTGGGTCTGGTCGATGACGACGGCGAGTATGATGACCACGCCGCGGATGATCTTCTGCCAGAATTCGCTGACGCCGCACATGGTCATGCCGTCGTTGATGACGCCGATGACGAACGCGCCGACGATGGTGCCCACGATGGTGCCCGAGCCGCCCGCCATGGAGGTGCCGCCCAGGACGGTGGCCGCGATGGCGTTCATCTCCCAGCCGTCGCCGGAGGCCGGATGCGCGGCGGAGAGCTGCGCGGTGTTGATGAGGCCGATCCACGCGGCGCAGAAGCCGGAGATGATGTAGACCAGGA
The DNA here is from genome assembly GCA_902793325.1 of uncultured Eubacteriales bacterium. Lineage (GTDB taxonomy): Bacteria > Bacillota > Clostridia > Christensenellales > Aristaeellaceae > UBA2862. Next base: position 3,030 of record CADBCY010000052.1, on the reverse strand, counting down.
TCTTCACCCGGTCGGCCTTGATGCCGGACAGCTTGGCGGACTTCTCGTTGCCGCCCACGGCCAGGATGTGCCAGCCGATGTGGGTGCGCTTCAGCAGCACGGCGGAGAGCACGGCCAGCACGGCGAAGATGTAGACGCCCGCGGGAATGCCCAGCCAGTTGGTGCCTAGGGCCTTCAGGCCCACGTTGCCCAGGCCCTCGAAGCCCGCGATCTTGGAGAAAGTGGCGCCGTTGGAGCGAAGGTTCGCCAGGCCGCGGCAGATGTACATGGTGCCCAGCGTGGCGATGAAGGCGGGCACGTTCAGCTTGGTGACGACCAGGCCGTTGATCAGGCCGATCAGGCAGCCCGTGAGCAGCATCAGCACGATGATGGCGGGCACGGAGAAGTAGATGGTCTTGCCGCCGATGGTGAGACCCTCCTGGATCAGGCCGCCGGCCAGCATGCCGGTCAGGCCCAGCACGGAGCCGACGGACAGGTCGATGCCGCCGGTGATGATGACGAACGTCATGCCCAGCGCCAGTATGCCGTACAGCGACACGTGCTTGGCGACCATGGTCAGCGTGTTCACCGACAGGAAGGAGGAGGAGGCGAAGCTGAAGAATATGACCAGTATGATCAGCACGATGAAGGTCCTGCCCTTGAGCAGGGTCATCATCAACTGGTTGTTGTTTTTTTTCATGATAACATCACTCCTGTATTACTACGACGCGCTCTTGCCGGTGCCGAGCCCGGCGTAGGATGCCCGGACGAGGTTGTCCTCGGTGATATCGCCGCCGCTCAGCTCCGCGGTGCACTTGCCGTTGGACAGCACGTAGATGCGGTCGGCGATGGCCATGATCTCCTTGAGCTCCGAGGAGATGACGATGATCGACAGCCCCCGCTCGGAAAACTCGTGGATGATCTCAAAGACCTCCGTCTTGGCGCCGATGTCGATGCCGCGGGAGGGTTCGTCCATCAGCAGCACGGTGGGCTTGGTCATCAGGCCCTTGGCGATGACCACCTTCTGCTGGTTGCCGCCGGAGAGGGAGAGGATGGGCAGGTGCTTGTCCGCCACCTTGATGTGCAGATCCCGGATCTGCTCGTCCACGGCCTTTTCCTCGGCGGGATAGTTCATCAGGAATCCGGTCAGGAAGTCGGTCAGCGAGGCCAGCGAGGCGTTCTTGCAGATGTCCAGGCTCTGCACCAGGCCCTGGCGCTGCCGGTCCTCCGGCACCAGCGCGAAGCCCGCCTTGAGCTGATCGGCGATGTCCCCGATCTTCATGGGCTTGCCCTGGTAGATCACCTCGCCGGTGTGCTCGGGCCGCATGCCCATCAGGCACTCGAACAGCTCGCTTCGGCCCGCGCCCAGCAGGCCGTAGATGCCCAGCACCTCGCCCTTCTTGAGGTAGATGCTCACGTCGTCCAGCAGCCAGCCGCCGCCGGTCTTGGGCAGGCGGATGTGGTTCAGCTCCAGCACCTTCGGGGCCGTGTCCAGGTCGATGCTGCGCTCGAAGCGGTGATACTGGGTGTTCTTGCCCACCATGTTCTCCACGATCCACGGCAGGTCCACGTCCTTCACGTCCGCGTCGGCCACGTACTTGCCGTCGCGCAGGATGGTCACGTGGTCGCCGATCTCCATGATCTCCTCCAGGCGGTGGGAGATGTACACGATGGAGAGGCCCTGCTGCAACAGCTCGCGCATGATCTTGAACAGCACCTTCACCTCCGCCGCGGAGAGGGAGGAGGTGGGCTCGTCCATGATGAGCACCCGCAGGTCGTCCTCCACCAGGTTGCGGGCGATCTCGACCATCTGCTGCTGGCCCACGCGCAGGTCCCCCACCAGCGTGTCCGGGGGAATCTCGTGCTCCAGCCGCTTGAGGATGGCCTTCGCGCCCTCGACGTGCTTTTTGTCGTCCAGGAACAGGCCCTTGCGCTTCTCGTGGCACATGTAGATGTTCTGGTAGACGGTCATGTTCTGGAACAGGCTCAGCTCCTGGTGGATGATGCCGATGCCCCGGGCCCGGGCGGCGCTGGTGTCCTTAAAGACGACCTCCTCGCCGTCCATGTACATCTTGCCGGCGGAGGGCTGCTCGATGCCCGCGATCATCTTCATCAGCGTGCTCTTGCCCGCGCCGTTTTCGCCGATCAGCACGTTCACCTTGCCCTTGAGCAGGTCAAAGGACACCTGGTCCAGCGCCTTGGTGCCGGGGTAGATCTTGTCGATTTTTTCACAATGGAGCACTACGTTCGGATCGTCGTACATATCAGACCCTCCCGTCTCATTCGATGGTTATGGCCACCGGCGTGATGTTGATGTCCTTGCCGGAGCCCGTCGCCGCGCCGGTGACGGTCACGGTCTTGCCCTGGATGCCCTCGTCGATGTTCAGCGGCACGATCACCTTGTCGTGCATCTCGCTGTTGAGGGCCTTGGCGTAGGCACTCCACTCGGTCTGGTTGGTAAAATCTCCGAAGGCCTTTACGGTCTGGGTATCGCGGATGGCCGTGCCGGAGTAGATGCTGCCGAGCTGCACGGTGAACACGGCGTCGCCGGAATAGCCCTCGGGCGCCACGGTGATGGTATTCTTCTTGCCGCTGGCCTTGGATTCATAGCCGGTGACCGTGCCCTTGAGCGTCACGGCCTTGCCGTCGCCCAGCGCGGCCAGATCCACGGAGGCGATGTCCTCCGCCTTGCCGGTGATCTCTCCGAGCACCGCGCTCCAGTCGTCGCCGGAGGAGGCGCTGGCGTCAAAGGCCACCTCGCCGGTGTACTGCCCCTCGGTGCCCTTGTCGATCACCTTCGCGGAGAGCGCCAGGAACACCACCAGCACCACGGCGAGGATGATCCATATAATCTTCTTTTTCATGAACGGGTATCTCCTTCACGGGTTCGTCGAGTAGAATTATGGCGGGGATGTCTGTGGCATCCCCGCCAAAGGGTATCAGGGAAGATTATGCCTCAATGCAAAATCATGGGGGCTGGCGGATTTCTAACGTAGCGCTGGTAACTTGAGTCCATAGCCTTCAAGAAGAAGTAGTCCTCGTCCCCATAGC
>CADBCY010000051.1:486-10624 GCA_902793325.1 uncultured Eubacteriales bacterium | reverse complement strand
AATATCATACAAACGCTGCCAGGTCTGCGCAAGACCTGGCATTACTTTTTTCGTGTCCCATTATAAAGAGGCTGCCTCGTTTTGAGACAGCCCCTTTTATTGCTTCTATCGGGAAAGATCGGTCTCTCCGGGGTCGAGATCGCGCTGCGGCGCGGCGGTCTCCTGTGCCGCGGCTTCCTCGGCGTAGATGGGCGTCAGGGTGATGGCGCGGCGCAGGTCGTACACCGGGGTCTGCGGGTCGCCGTCGGCGCCGTCGCGATACGTGACGGGGGCGTAGACGATCCGCTCCGGGTCCGTCAGGGGCAGGATCGCGTGCTCCTCGAAGCACACGCTGTAGGAAACCGCGCCGTCCCGGGGGTTGAGGCCGGCGCTGCCGGACGCGCCCAGGCTGAAGCCCAGCGGCTCGCCGTCCACGGTGCCGAAGCCCCAGTTCAGCACCAGCAGATCGTTGAGCCTGCGCATCGCGTCGGCGTCCCCCTCCGGCGCGGACAGCGTGTACCCGATGCGCGCGCCCAGGTGGGTCATGCGGAAGCTGTCCACGTGGAGATGGCAGCCGTCCACGTCGAAGTCGCGCTCGGCCACGTCGTTGTACAGCACCTGCTCCAGCTTCGTGCCGTCCAGCGCCAGGTCGATCTCCCGCTCGTCCGCGTATTCGGCATGGCCCGTGCCGATCAGTTCGTCCAGCGACAGCCGTCCGTCGTCCCCGAAGGCCGCGACCGCGGCGTCCTGGAAGGCGAGCTCCGCCGCGGGCATGGCGTCGAGGTCCCAGTCGCCCCGGTCGGGGTTGAACCGGATGATGTCCGGCGGGTCCAGCAGGTCCGTCCAGTCCCCGCCGCCGCCCTCCAGGTCGGCGTCGGTCTTCAACAATACCGCGCGGAACTTCAGCCGGTTGTCCTTCCCGTCCCGCAGCTTCGGATCGACCCGGAAGGTCCACAGCTCGTTGCAGCGCCGCCGGTGGCTGCCGCCCAGCAGCAGCGCCGTGGGGCATTGTCCCTCCCCGTACCCGTCGAAGAACTTGGCGACGGTCCATCCCTTTGCGTCGTATTCCAGCTTCTCGCCGTTCAGCGTGGGGGTGTACATGGCCACCATGTAGCGCCCGTCCGCGGGCACGGACAGCGAGTAGCTGATGTACAGATCGTCGTCCTCCCACAGGATCTCGTCCACGGAGAAGTCGAAGCCTTCCGCCGTCCCGGTCGGCGCGGCCCCGGCGTGCGGTTCCTGCACCAGGTCGGCCACCTCGCCGACGCCTTCGCGCTCCAGCCGTTCCTTCAGATTCGAGTTTCCCGCGACCACCGCCGCCGCCGCGACCGCCAGCAACGCAGCCAGCGCCGCCGCGACCAGCAGGAGGGTCTTGCGCCTTATATCCGTTCGCTTCATATCCCTGTCCTCCAATGCCAGGAGCGTCTGCTCCACGCGGAGGGAAAAGCGCTCCGGCGTCCGGGGAAACGGGTCCTTCCACTGCTTCATGCCTGCGCCTCCTCTCCCAGTTCGCGCTTCAGCAGCGCGCGGCCCCGGCTCAGCCGCCACTTGACGGTGCCCTCGGGCACGGCCAGCATGCGCGCGCACTCCTTCACGCTGTAGCCCTCGATGTAATGCAGCTCCAGAGCGACGCGGGGCTTCTCCGGCAGCGCCAGCAGCGCGTCCATCAGCGGCGCGCGCCCGTCCTCCCGCGCGGGGACGGATTCCGTCAGCTCCGCGGCGACGGGCGGCTGCCTGCGATAAAACATCCTGCACTGGTTGATCAGAATTCGAATCAGCCACGTTTCAAAGTACGCCTCGTTGCGAAGCGTGTCCAGCTTCGCCCAGGCCCGCAGCAGCGCCTCCTGCACCGCGTCCTCGCAGTCCGCCTCGCGGCGGAGCATCGTGCGGGCGACGCGGTAGAGCCTGCGCTCGCAGGCGCGCACGCGCGCGATGAACTCCGTTCGTTCCATCCGCATCCCTCCATGGTACCGGTACACCCGTTAGACGCGCGCCGTGCGGGCGAGGTTGGCCCGCGCAGGCAAAAAAGCGACCCGGGGAGGCGTCCCCGCCGCGCGCGGACGCAAAGAACAACAGGGCTGCCTCCGCTCGGCCCGCAAGCCCCGTATGAAGGGGTCGCGGGATCGTCGCGTTGAGGCAGCCCTGTTGTCCTCCCGGTTCCGGGACCGGCGGTCAGCTCGTCTGAAGGATCGCCAACTGGGTGGCGGCGTCGGCCTCGCCGGTGGCGGGCAGGCCCGCGGCGCTCTGGAACGCGGCCACGGCGGCAGCGGTCTGCTTGCCGTAGTAGCCGGTGGAGGCGCCCTCCATTTGCAGCATCCCCAGCGCGCGCAGCTTGTTCTGCAGCTGCACCACCATCCAGGAATACTCGTCGACGTGAATGGTGCGGTAGTCGGGGACGTAGTCCTGCGGCTCCGGCATTTCGGCCACGGACAGGGGCGAGGTGGCGTTCTCAGGGTAGCCCAGCAGCTCGTTCAGCGTCACGAGCTGGTAGCCCTGCTGCACCACCCAGGGAATGAACTTCATCAGGGTCTTCGTGTCCTTGTCGGTGGTGTGGAACAGGAACACCGCGCCGGGGGTGAGGTGTTCGACCAACTGCTGGGGCGTGGCGTCGGAGCCGGAGATCGACCAGTGGGCGACGCCCAGGAAGCCCAACTGCTTCAAGTAGTTGTGGGTGCGCTGGTCCATCTCGCCGTCGCCGCCCATGCAGCGGAAGAAGTGCTCCTCGTAATTCATGCCGAGGCACTGGTTCAGCGCCTGGGACTGCCGCCAGATCTCGCTCGCCATCTCCTCCTCGGGCAAGCGGAACACGCGGGCGTGGCTCCAGGTGTGGTTCTCGATCTCAAACCCAAGCTGTACGGCCTTGCGCAGCGTCTCGGAAATGCCCGGCTGCGACAGGTTCTGCCCGATGGGGAAGATGGTCAGCCGGCCGCCGTTGTCGTAGGCCTTCTTGATGATCTTCTGCAGGTTGCCCACCTGGAAGCAGTCGTCCACGGTGATGGCGACCTTCCGCTCCATCGTGTCCACGGTGTTGATGACGGGCAGGTACTCGAAGCTCGCGCCGGCAGCCAGCAGCGCCTCGGCGGTCTTCGGCTGCTCCGTCGCGCCCGCCGCGCCGGGCACGGTGTCGTAGTCGTCCGTTCCGTCGTCGAAATCATCGTAGGGCTCGTCCGCGACCACGGGCTCGTCCACAACCACGGGCTCGTCCGCGGTCGCGGGTCGGGCCGCGACTGTGGGCGCGACGGACTCCGGCGCCCGGGTGGCCTTCGGCGCGGCGGTGGGCTCGGGGGTGGAGATGTACAGCGTGTCCACCTCCTGCGGCGGCAGGGTGATGACCGCGGCGTCGATCCGGCGCATGGCGGCGCGATCCTGCTGCGTCTTTACCAGCGGCACGACCACCAGCAGCGCCAGCAACACCGCCGCGACGCTGCCGACCAGCCGCACGGCGTGGCGGCTGAACTGCTCCCTGCGGCGCTGCTGTTCCTTCCGGGTGGGGTGGGTATGCTTGCCTGTATACTGCTTCTTCACGATCTTCTTGCCTCCATCCGCGCGACTGGCGCCGCGCGGTTTATGCCGGACGGGGTGTCGACCCCCGGTTTTTCAGTAATGAGACGTAGGTATGTACGGTTCGGTTCCTTTGTGCTTCACCGCCGCAGCGACTCCAGCAGCGGGGCCTCCTCGGGCAGGTCCGGCTCCTCGGTGGGCTCGGGCGTCGGGGTTGCGATGAGCTCGTCCTCGGGCACGTCCTCGGGGCGCGCGGCGGGCGTCGGCGCGGCGTCGATGAAATCCGCCCACAGCGCGCGGCCGATGTCCGCGGCGTCCACGTCCTCGAACCCGGCCGTGGTGGCGGCGGGCGTCGGCGTCGCGGTCGGCGCGGGCGCTTCCGCGACTTCGCCGCCGCCCAGCACCAGCAGCGCCGCGATGGCGGCCACGAGCGCCAGTATCGCCAGCGCCCCGCCCAGCTTTGCCGGAGACTTCATGCCGCGCCGCCTGCGCCGGGACGGTTCCGCGACCCGGTAGCGCATGCTGCCGTCCCGGTTCATGTAGTAGTACTTCTTGGGCTTCATCGCGCACACTCCTGTCTTGACGGAACCCTCCGCCGGGGGTATACTTTCAATAACGTCGATCGATGAAGGGAGGGACGCGGCCATGCGGCTGGACAAGGCGGTTGCGCTGGCGGGGCTGACCCGCAGCGAGGCGAAGAAGGCCGTCGCCGGCGGGCGCGTGCGGGTGAACGGACAGGTCGTGCGCGATCCCGGTTTCCCGGCGGAGCCCGATGCGGTGACGTTGGACGGCGCGCCGCTGGGCGCGACCGCGGAGCTTCACCTGATGGTGAACAAGCCCGCGGGCGTGTTGACGGCCACCGAGGACCGCCGGCTGCCCACGGTGCTGGACCTGCTGCCCGAGGCGCTGCGGCGCCGCGGCCTTGGCCCGGTGGGGCGGCTGGACCGGGACGTGACCGGCCTGGTGCTGCTGACCACCGACGGCCAACTGGCGCACCGGCTGATCGCCCCGAAGTGGAAGGCAGAAAAGCTGTATCGCGCGCGCTGCGAGGGCCGGCTGGGGCCCGCGGAGGTCGCCGCTTTCGCCGGCGGCCTGGCGCTGTCCGACTTCACGGCGAAGCCCGCGCGGCTGGAGATCCTGTCCGCGGGGACGGACGAATCGCTGGCGGAGGTCGCGCTCACCGAGGGCAAGTTCCACCAGGTGAAGCGCATGTTCGCCGCCGTCGGGCACCCGCTGATCGCGCTGGAGCGCCGGCGCATCGGCTGCGTGGCGCTGGACGAATCGCTGGCCCCCGGGGCGTTCCGGCCCCTGACGGAAGCGGAGCTCGCCGGGCTGCGGGCGCTGTGCGGGCTGGACGCCCCCGAACCCTGAACCAGAAAGGAGCCATCGCCATGGCCGACCACTACTATACCGCCAACCCCCAATCCGCCCACGACGAGCGGACCGTGCAGGTGGAGGCCCTGGGCCTGCGCCTGCGCTTCACCACCGACGCGGGGGTGTTCTCGAAGGACGGCCTGGACCGGGGCACGGAGCTGCTGCTGGAGGCGCTGCCGCCGCTCGCGGGCCGTGTGCTGGACCTGGGCTGCGGCTGGGGCGCGGTGGGCGTGACGCTGGCCGCGAAGTACCCCGGGCTGGAGCTGGTGATGACGGACATCAACGCGCGGGCCGTCGATCTCGCGCGCCGCAACCTGGCCGCCAACGGCGCGCGGGCCGAGGTGGTCGCGGGCGACGGCTTCGAAGCCGTGACCGGCGCGTTCGACGCCATCGTGACCAACCCGCCCATCCGCGCGGGCAAGGCGGTGATCTACGGCCTGTTCGAGCGCGCGCGGGACTTCCTCGCCCCCGGCGGCGCGCTGTACCTCGTCATCCGCAAGCAGCAGGGCGCGCCTTCGGCGCTGAAGTTCCTGCGGGAGATCTACGCCGAAGCGGAGGTCGTGGAGCGGGGCGGCGGCTTCTGGGTCATTCGCGCCTCAATGGCCGCCGAATAGCCGGGGCCGGAGCTTGCGGACGTACACCACCGCCGCGATGGACAGCAGCCGGTCGTAGAGCACCAGGGTGACGTTCCCGAGGATCACGAACACCGCCAGCAGCGCGCGGGTCATTTCGGCGTAGTCGGCCATGATCTGATCCAGCCGCAGCACGTAGAAGATCGACAGGTACATCAGCGCGATGGCGCCGTCCAGTATGACGAACTTCAGCGCCCGCCGCAGCCACTTGCGCGGCATGGCGTCCAGCCGCCACTTGATCACCGGATAGTAGCCCACGAACGCGAACAGCAGCGCGGCCTCCTTGTCCGGGCAGAGCATCAGGCTCAGCGCCGCGATGGCCGCGTAGGCGCCCAGCGCCACCCGATGGCCGCACTCCGACACCACCGGCAGCAGCAATATGCCCGCCAGGGCCGGGCAGCAGAACGTGGCCGCCGGGATGACGCCGCCCAGCAGCATCACCGCCACGGCCAGCGCCGTCATCATGCCGCCTACAGCGATCTTCCGGCTCCTGTCGCGCATGCGCCTACCCTCCGCGATCGGTCATTAACCTATATAGATTTCGACTGAAACCCATTTTTTTCCTGCCACAAAAATGACAAAATCTGGACATTCGGCGGGAGTTTGGGGAAGGAGCTGCACCATGACGAGAATTGTCATCCTCACCGGGGGCACCAGCGGCATCGGCCGCGCGGCGGCGGAAGCGCTGCGCGCGGCGGGGTGCCGGGTGTACGAATTCAGCCGACGGCCCGCGCCGGAGGACCCCTGCCACAGGAGAGTGGACGTGACCGACGAGGCCGCCGTGCGGGCGGCGGTGGCGGACGTGATCGCGAAGGAGGGCCGGGTGGACATCCTGGTGAACAACGCGGGCTTCGGCATCTCCGGGGCGGTGGAGTTCACCGATCCCGCCGACGCCCACCGGCTGATGGAGGTCAACCTCTTCGGCATGGACAACCTGATCCGCGCCGTGCTGCCCCACATGCGCGCGGCGGGATCCGGGCGCATCGTGAACGTCAGCAGCGTGGCGGGGGTGTTCGCCATCCCCTTCCAGGCGTGGTACTCGGCTTCCAAGGCGGCGGTGCGCGCCATGACCATGGCCCTGGCCAACGAGGTCGCGCCCTACGGCGTCAGCGCGTGCGACGTGCTGCCGGGGGACATCCGCACCGGCTTCACCGCCGCCCGGCGCAAGAGCGCCGCGGGGGACGACGCCTACGGCGGCCGCATCGCGCGCTCCGTGGCCCGCATGGAGCGGGACGAGCAGACTGGCATGGACCCCGCCGTCGCCGGGGCGCTGATCGCCCGCGTCGCGCTGAAGAAGCGCGTCCGGCCGCACTACGTCGTCGGCTGGAGCTATCGCTGCCTGGTGTTCCTGGACCGCCTCCTCCCCGCCGGGGCGGTGCGGCGGCTGCTGTACGCGCTGTACGCGCGGTAAGCCCGAGGAAATTTTCGCCGATCCGTCATTTTTTCCCTTCCGGCCGGATATAATATTGCTCGTAAGCCATTATTATCCATTCGGGAGGGTTTGTCTATGAGGAAGATTCTTGCCACCGTGCTGCTGCTCGCCCTGTTGGCCCTGGGCGCGACCGCCTGTTCAGACATGACGTCCGGCGGCGCGAAGCCCGCCGCGCCGACGGCGGCCCCGGCCCAGAGCACCGCCGAGCCCGCGGCAACCGACGCGGCCCCGGAAGTGAGCGCCACCCCCGCCGCGTAAACGACACGCGCCCCGCCGTCTGGCGGGGCGCGCTTCGTAGGGGCAGGATACCTTATTTGATGACCACGGTCATGCCGGGGAGGCAGTTTTCGTAGATCCAGCGGCTGTCGTCCAGGGCCAGGCGCACGCAGCCGTGGGAGGCCTTGTGGCCCAGGTTCGCGACGGAGGCGCTGGTGGGCCGCTTCGCGCCCTTGTAGTTGTACAGCAGGGAGTGGAAGAAGTAGCCGCCATCGATGATGAAGGGATACTGTACCCAGCAGCCGTCCATGTGCCACCAGCGCACGCCGCCCTGGCCCGAGGCCTGGAAGGTGCCCTTCTTGGTGGGGGTGGAGTTCTTGCCGGGGCTGCACTTCATGGTCTTCACCAGGTGGGTGGTGTCGTAGCCGGTGCCAGTCCAGGCGGCGATGTACACGCGGCACTTGTTGGTATCCACGAAGGCCTTGTAGGGGGAAACGTACTCGTCGGACACCTCGGCGGAGTCGGAATACAGGATCGCCTGGGTGTCGGGATCGAACTCGCCGCTCTGGTTCAGGCCGTTCTTGTACTGGAAGTACTTGAGCGCGCGGGTGGTGTTCTCGCCGAAGTTGCCGTCGGTACCGGCGGCCAGGTACTTCAGCGCCTTCAGCCGGAGCTGCATGCGCTTCACGGCCGGGCTGTTGTCGCCCTGGCGCAGCGTGGGCCCGTAGGCGACCTTGCCGCTGAGGATGAAGTCAAACCACAGCGCGTTGATGGAGCCGTCGGTGACCACGTTCTCGGCGTTGATGATGGCCTCGTCCATCGGCACGGGCATGTCCGTCGCGTTCAGGGTCTCCAGGCTGGCGGTGCGCTCGTCCTCCCGCTGCTGGGCGAAGAGCACCATCTCCTCGGCGGCAAAGTCCATGTAGGACTTGGCGGCCTCCAGCGTGCCCTTGCCGAAGGCGCCATCCGGCGTGTCGCCCAGGAAGCCCGCGATGACCAGCACGCGCTGCACCGCGAACACCGGCATGGTCCGCATGCCCTCGGTGAGCGTGGGACGGCCCTGATCCTCGTATATCGCCACGACCATATCGGTGTCCACGCCGCCCTCCGGGGAGAGGTGGTGCGCCTCGCGGAACGCCCGCACCGCCTCGGCCGTGCCTTCGCCGTAGTGCCCGTCCGGCTCGCCGGACAGGTAGCCCAGGGAGATCAGGTCGTTCTGCAGCACCGCCACGGTCTTGCTGCTGGAGCTTCCCTCCTTGAGCAGCAGGACGTTATCGGCCATCGCGCCGCAGGCGCTCATCACCAGTGCCAGGATCGCCAGCCAACACACAAGTTTCCTCATGGTATTTCTCCTCGTAAACGTCTACGGTTCCTCCCGGGCCCGCCGCGTCGTTCGCCTCGTTCGCGGGCGCGGAGGTCGGCCACACGGGGGCATCGGCGCGGTCGGCGCCCTCTCCACCCCATGTGCATACACATTTTTTATTATAGGAAAACCGTCCAAAAACTGTCAAGGCCTCCTGCATTAAGATTCTGCAAGAGGCCCTGCGCCCGGCGCGTCCGCCGGCTATTGGGGGGCGTTCGTCGCCTCGGGGGCGGTAGTCCTGGCGTGGAACATGGTGGCGATTTCGTTGAGCAGCATGTCCGCGCCCAGGCAGCTGTAGCTCATGCCCAGGTAGGGCTCGACGGGCAGCTCCTTCACGTGGTTCTTCTGCACCACGGGCAGCTTCATCCACTCCTCCTTGTGCCGCAGCTCCTTCAGCTCCGCCTCGGTGCCGATGATGAACAGGTAGTCCATCTCCAGCCGCGACAACTGGTTGAAGCCGATGGTGGTCATGTTGATGCCCATGCGGTCGGACATCCCCACGGGCCGCCCCAGCCCCAGGTCGCCGTACAGTATGCCGCCCAGCCCGGCGTCCACGAATGCGTACATCTGCTCCCCGCTGATCATCAGCGCCAGGCAGCGGATGGTCCCGCCCTGCACGGACTTGATGTTGTCGCCAATGTAGTGGCTCTTGGCGGAGTAGTTGTCCAGCCACGTGGCCACCGCGGCGCGCCGACCGAACAGCTCGCCCAGGCTGAGCATGTCCGCCTTCCAACTGCGCATGGCCAGCTTCACCGTGGCGGTGGGGGCGATTTCCCGCAGCTTCTCCTTGATCTCCTCCTGCTGGGGGGCGATGAGGATGAAGTCCGGCTCCAGCGCCCGGATGGCCTCCAGGTCGAAGTACACCTGGTTGCTCACGCCCAGTACCTTCGCGTTGGCAAGCTCGGACTCCAGGTAACTCGGCAGCAGGGCCGGGTTGTCCGAGCGGGCGTTGGCCGTGCCCACCACGTTCAGCCCCATGATGCACAGCACGTCGCTGTGTCCCGTCAGGTCCACCACCCTCTTTGGGTTCGACGGGATGGACGCGCTGTCGTTTTCCGCCATCGCCGCGGGCGCCAGCGCCAGGCACAGCGCCAGCAGCGCCGCAAATAACCGTTTCAACATAATGCCATTATCCTCCGCGGAGGGAACTTCCGCCCGGCGCGATCCGACGGCCGGCTTCCCCTCCCCTCTATTTTATCAGACCCGCGCCACATTGGCAAGCCCCCGTTCACACCGGTTGACAACCGGGTTATAATGGAAGCAGACTGCGGGCCCGCCCGCGGATCAAACGAGGAGTGAAGCGCATGAAGTATGAATTGATCATCACCCGCACCCAGCCCCCCTGCGGCGGCAAGGATCCCCGCACCCACGAGTTCCGCAGCGTCGCCACCGACGATCCCGTGGCTTACGTGAAGCAGAACGAGGGCGAGCTCGCCCACGACGTGCACATGGAGGTCTCCGACGACGGCAAGGGCACCATCACCGTGGAATTCAAGAGCGGCGAACAGCACGTGACCTACGAATTTACCGAAGAATAATCCCAGCGCCCCGCCGTCCGGCGGGGCGCCTGTCTTTGCGTTTTGTGCAAGAGAAAGAGGACATTCAGTTGAATGTCCTCTGTTGAATCCGGCGACGACCTAC
>CADBCY010000051.1:0-479 GCA_902793325.1 uncultured Eubacteriales bacterium | reverse complement strand
CGGGATGGGAACAGGTGGATCCCTCAGGCTATTGTCACCGGAAACCTTATTCAGTTTGGACTCGACTGCTTCCGCGCTCCCAGGCTCCGTCGGTCCGCCTTTCATTGGCCGCCCGGCTGCCTTCCTTCGCTTCGCAGTCTCCGGATGCGTTCTTCGCTTCACGCTTTGCTCTTCCCGCTCCGCGCTCCGCTTTCCGCATCCTCCGCACCTTCAAAACCGCACAGGTCGTGTCGTTCGAACCGCCCTGACCATGGGCCGCTCTCCCTTCACTCGAAACGTTTCCACCCTTCCTCTGCGCTTCCCACAAGCTCTTCCGCCTGATTCTTCGCCGCTTCGCTTCCCTCCGGCTCCCTTCGCCTCCCGGCTCCGGACTCCGGCTCTCCGCTCACAGCTCTCTTTCTCAGATCAAGCCCTCGACCGATTAGTATCATCAAGCTCCACACATTGCTGCGCTTCCACCGATGACCTATCTACCTTGT
>CADBCY010000050.1:7576-17827 GCA_902793325.1 uncultured Eubacteriales bacterium | reverse complement strand
ACCAATATCATACAAACGCTGCCAGGTCTGCGCAAGACCTGGCATTACTTTTTTCGTGTCCCATTATAAAGAGGCTGCCTCGTTTTGAGACAGCCCCGTTTCATATGCCCGCGCGGTCAGGTGAGCTTGATCGCCGGGATGCCGCGCATGGTGTCCGCCAGGCGGGTGAAGTAGTCGGGGAACAGGGCGAAGGCCCCGCCCACCAGCACGAAGCAAATCAGCATCAGCAGGATGCCCGCGATGGAGAAGGCGCGCTTGGCGTGCGTCCTGGCGAAGATGGCGGACAGGATCAGGAAGATCAGGTTGACGCCGGGAATGGAACACATCAGGATCGTGCCCATCCAGTTCAGGATGGAGGGCTTTCTCGGATTTTTCGACATGGGCGCAGGCTCCTTTCAAAAGCAGGTCGGACCATGCTTATAACGCTTCCATACTGACTCTTATTATACATAACGTGAAGCCGCGCGTCAAACGTCCGCCGCCCGTTTCGGGAAAAAGTCAAGATAATGGCACAGTGTCTTCGGGAAAAAGCCGCAAATGATTGTCCCACAGTATGGCCCGGCGCTCGGCCTCCGTCAGGGGCAGGGCGTCGAAGCGCCGGCGCTCGCCCACGGGGCTCCACATGGGGTAGTCGGTGCCGTACAGCACGCGGTCCGTGCCGTAGGCGCGCATGATGGCCACGGCCTCCTTCGGCGACAGGGCGAACAGCGCGCTGCTGCTGTCCACGTATACGTTCTCGCCCGCCAGCTTTCGCGCCGCCTGCCGCCACACCGTCCAGCCGCCCAGGTGGGCGCACACCAGCGTGAGCCGGGGAAAGGCCCGCAGCACGTTGCGGAGGCGCTCGGGGCTGGAGTTGTCCTGGCGGTAATCCCCGGCGTGCACCAGCACCGGCAGCCGGCCCTCGAAGGGCGCCAGCATGTCCAGCACTTCCGGGGCGTCGATGTTGAAGCCCTGGATCTCCGGGTGCAGCTTCACGCCGCGAAAGCCCTCCTGCACCACGGCCTCGGCCACCTGGGCGGCGTGCTCAAGCCCCGGGTGCATGGCCGCGAAGGGCAGCAGGCGGCCGGGATACCGCCGGGCGGCGTCCATCACGAAGGCGTTGATGCTCTGCACCTGGTGGGGCGTGGTGGCCACGGAGTGCGCCGCGCAGCGGGTGATGCCCGCCTCGTCCATCACCCGGAGGGCCGTGCCCAGGGTGCCGTCGCACTCCATGGTGAAGTTCTCGTAGAACGTGCCGATGGCCCGCACCGCCCGGTCCGCGATCCTGTCCGGAAAGATGTGCACGTGGATGTCGAATACCTGCATGCTGGCGCCTCCTTGTGCGGCTCTTTGCCACATTTCCAGGCAATTATAGCACATCCCCGCCATCCGGCGCGGCCAAAATGTGTTAAACCGGCGGCCAATTTCAGGCAAATGCGCCTTCTTTCGAACCATCGTGGCAGCGGCGTGGCAAAAATCGACCTTTTTACAAAAACCCTTTATTTTGAAATACTTTTGTAATATAATGGATACACTTACTAAAGAATTTGCGAAAGGCGGCGCGACCATGACGCGTTACTTACGAAAGCTGCTCTGCACGATTCTGCTGCTGGCGCTGTTTGCATCCTGCGCCTCTCCCGCCCTGGCGTCGAGCGTGACCGTGAAGGTCAACTCCTCGTCCGCGCGGGTGTACAGCTCCCGCTCCACCTCCAGCCCCAGCGTCAAGCTGCGCAAGGGCCTGAGCCTGACGCTGAAGGGCACGTCCGGCGGCTGGGCCAAGGTGAGCTACAAGGGCCATATCGGCTACGTGCCGGTGAAATACCTGAACACCCGCAAGCGCTACACCGCCTACGTAAAGAAGAGCACGTACCTCTACAGCAGCGCCTCCAGCGATTCCTCCCACGTGTCCGTGGGCGTGAACACCAAGGTGTACGTGGTGGGCCGCAGCGGCAGCTACTACCGGGTACAGAACTCGAAGGGCCGCACCGGTTACATCCTCGCCTCCTGCCTGTCCGGCTCGAAGGTGAAGACCCACCGCAAGCGCAGCACCGCCTGGAAGAGCAAGGTGGTCATGCTGAAGTGGTTCGGCAGCGGCCAGAACGTGCTGCGGCGGGGCGGCTACGGCTACCTGTACGACATCAAGACGGGCATTTCGCTGAAGATCAAGCGCATGGGCGGCACCAACCACGCCGACGTCGAGCCCGCGACCCGCACCGACACCGCCAAGCTGCTGAAGATCGCGGGCGGCACGTTCTCCTGGGACACCCACGCCTGCATACTGTACGCGAACGGCAAGTACGTAGCCTGCGCCATCAACACGAAGCCCCACGGCGATCAGACCATTACCACCAACGGCTACCACGGCCAGTTCTGCCTGCACATGCTGGGCAGCCTGACCCACGGCACCCAGAAGACCAACAGCGAGCACCAGGCCGCCATCGAGAAGGCCTACAACTGGGCGCACTGATACTAACCTCAATCTAAATTGCAACCATCTGCGGGCATCTTTTCCGCCCCGCCGTTGCTTCACTGCGGTCAACGATGCGCTGCATCGCCTCCCTCCGTTCAGCTTAGGCAGAACGAAAAATCTGCTCCGCATCTGGTCACTTTTAGATTGAGCTTAGTATGACGCGCCGCCGCGATCGAAGCGGCATCGGACGATCGGGAATGAATTCACCCCGGAAGCCATCGGCTTCCGGGGTTTAGAGCGCCGATAAAGGCCGCAACCGCGGAGATTCCCTGAAAGACCGCTGACGCGGTGGGGAATCTCCGCTTGCTGCGTCAGGCCGCCCTGCGGATTTGGTCACTTACGTCTGGGTAAGCTCCCGCATCCGCATGACGGCCTTCCTTGCCTTGCAACCTTTCTCCCCGCTCTGCAGCATGTCGACTTCGTCTACATGCTGAACCCCGGAAGCCATCGGCTTCCGGGGTTGCGTCTGCTTCGGGGCTGTGCGCGCGGGCGGATGCGAACGGCCGCGCAGGATGGCGGAGGCCCGGATTACATCCGCTCCGGCGCCTCCACGCCGATCAGGTACAGCGCCTGCTTCAAGAGCTGCTTCACGGCGCGGGTGAGCATCAGTCGGGCGGCGCGGGTGCCGGGGTCGTCCACCATGACCTTGTTCTCATAGTAGAACTTGTTGAACGCCTGCGCCAAATCCACGCTGTAGCGGGTGACCATGCTGGGCTCGCTCCGGTTCACGGCGGCCTTCAGTACCTCCGGGAACTGCTCGATCAGCCGCACCACGTCCTGGCTGTAGGGGTCGGACAGCGCGGCGAAGTCGGGCTTCGAGGCGTCCGCGTCCCCGGCCTTGCGGAGCACCGAGCCGGCGCGGGCGTGCGTGTACTGCACGTAGGGACCCGTCTCGCCGTCGAAGTTCAGCGCGCGCTCCCAGGAGAAGTCGATGTCCTTGATGCGGTTGTTGTACAGGTCGAAGAACACCACCGCGCCGATGCCCACCTGCCGGGCGACCTCGTCCTTGTTCGCCAGGTCGGGGCTCTTCTCGTCGATGATGGCGCGCGCCTTCTCGATGGCCTGGTTCAGCAGGTCGTCCAGGTACACCACGGTGCCCTTGCGCGTGGACAGGCTCTCGCCGCCGAAGGACACCATGCCGAAGGACACGTGCTCGCACTGCCTGTACCAGTCGCAGCCCATCAGCTCCAGCACCTTGAACAGCTGCCGGAAGTGCAGGTCCTGCTGGTAGGCGACGACGTAGAGGCTCTTGTCGAAGTTGTAGGTATCCTTGCGGTACTTCGCGGCGGCCAGGTCGCGGGTGATGTACAGCGTCGCGCCGTCGGAGCGCAGGATCAGCGCCGGGGGCATGCCCCACTCCTGCAGGTCCACGATCTGCGCGCCCTTGTCCTCGATCAGCAGGCCCTTTGCCTTCAGCTCGTCGATGACCGGCTGCATCTTGTCGTTGTAGAAGCTCTCGCCGGCGTAGGAATCGAAGGTCACGCCCAGCAGGTCGTACACGCGCTCGGCGTCCTTCAGCGTCACTTCCTTGAACCAGTTGAAGATCTCCAGCGCCTCGGGGTCGCCGTCCTCGATCTTCTTGAACCAGGCGCGGCCCTCGTCCGCCAGCGCGGGGTCCTGCTCCGCCTCGGCGTTGAAGCGCACGTACAGCTTCACCATCTCGTCCACGCCGCCGGCGGCCACGGTGTCGTGGTCGCCCCAGCGCTTGTAGGCGGCGATCATCTTGCCGAACTGGGTGCCCCAGTCGCCCAGGTGGTTCACGCCCACGGCGTTCCAGCCGAAGAATTTATGGAGCCGGTACAGGCTGTTGCCGATCATCGTCGTGGACAGGTGGCCGATGTGGAAGCGCTTGGCGATGTTGATGGACGAGTAGTCCAGCACGACGGTCTTGCCCGCGCCGCTGTCGTCCGCGCCGTAGCGCGCCCCCTGCTCCAGGCACAGCCCGAGCACCTTTTCCGCGTAGGTCGCGCGGTCGATGAAGAAGTTCAGGTAGCCCTTCACCGCCTCCACCTTGCTCAGGAAGTCCGCCCGGATCCCGCCCGCCAGCGCGTCCGCGATCATCATCGGGTTCTTCCGCAGGGCCTTCGACAGCCGGAAGCAGGGGAAGGCATAGTCGCCCAGCGCCGTGTCCGGCGGGATCTCCAGCGCGGCGGCGATGTCGCCGGCGGCGATGCCCGCGTCCCCGAAGGCGGCGTTCAGCGCGGTCCATATTTCGTTTGCGACGGCTTGCTTGAAATCCATGTTGTGCACCTCGTCCGTTTTCAATATGCCCCTATTATACACGAAAACCGCGCCGCCTTCAAGGAAAGCGGCGCGCGCGCGGGGATTTTACAACGCCCTGCCCGCGGGAAGGGCCTGCCGGACGGGCGGAAGCGCAGCGGTCGCCGCGCGGGCCGGGTTTCCGCGGGGCGCCTGCCGTTTTTTCCCGGGGCCCCTTTTCCCGGAACCTCCGACGCGCTTTGCCCGTCTTATCTATACCGGGCGTTCCAGGGGAGGAGGCGCTCGCCCTTCACCAGCCAGGCGACGTCCGCCAGCCGGGCGAGGGGATCGTCGGAGTGGGAGTCGGAGTAGAATTCCTCCACCTTCGCCTCGGGGAACACCTCGCGGAAGCGCCGCACCTTCTCTTCGCCGTGGCAGTTGGGGCCCGAGAACCGGCCGGTGCGCCGGTCCACCGGGGAGCCCAGCACGTGCGCAATGCCCAGCTTTTCGCAGGCCGGGCGGATCAGGAACTCCGGCGAGGCGGAGATCACCACGTCGTCCGGGCGGTGCGTCCTGGCGTACCAGGGCTTGACGCGGGAGAAGTTCTCGGCCCAGAAGGCGTCCACCGCGTCGTCCACGTCCCCGATCTTCCGCAGGAAGCCGAACATCCGCTGCTTGAAGGCCAGCTTGGGCCGGAGCTTCAGCACGAACAGCAGCCCGTTGACCGCCTGGGCCGGGATGTCCGTCCACATGCGGGGATAGCGGCGCAGGCAGAAGGCGAAGAACCGCGCGGAGCTGTCGCCCCGCAGGATGGTGTTGTCGAAGTCGTATACGTTCACGGGCATTTCCCCCCATTTCCCCGTTGGGAGTATTCGCCCCCGGCGGGCCGAATTCCTGCGTGGACGGGCGGCGGCGCGCGCCAATTGCCACCAAAAATTCATATTACCTGCGCGGAGTCTTTCAATCCGTGTGCTATAGTTACCGTATTGTCCGCCCGGCTCCGGGCGCAAAGCGACGAAACGGCGGGAACCCGCCTTGGAGGATCATACTGCAATGATGAGAAAGTGGTTGTCGGCGCTGCTGGCCGTGGCGCTGCTGCTCGGCGCGTCGGCCGGCGCGCTGGCCGACGATATTTCGGAGATGCCCCCGGCGGAGGATGAGCTGCTCGAGGGCATGGCCCCCACGGACATCGAGATCGCCCTGGGCGACGTGGCGGAGGCGGCCGCGGAGGAGGACGAAGGCACGGACGCGGAGGCGGAGGCGCTGCCGGAGGACGTGCCCGACGACGAGCACATCACCGTGGAGGACCTGGCGGTGACCGAAGATCTGCCGGACGAGTGGCAGAACATACTGCTGCTGGGCACCGACGTGCGCGACACCGACAACTACGGGCGCTCCGACAGCATGATCGTGCTGTCGGTGAACTTGTCCACCCACGAGGCCAAGCTGACCTCCTTCATGCGGGACATCTGGGTGAAGATCCCCGGGGTGAAGCATGAGAACAAGCTGAACGCGGCCTGTTACTTCGGCGGCCCCGAGCTGACCATGAAGACGCTGAACCACTACTTCGGCCTGAACCTGAAGTACTACGCCATGGTGAACCTGAACTGCATGGCGGACATCATCGACCTGCTGGGCGGGCTGCGGCTGGACGTGACGGAGAAGGAGCGCAAGGCGCTGAACAAGGGCCTGTTCGACCTGTCCTCCTGCTCGGGCATGGAGCCGCTGGAGCAGTCCGGCGAGCAGGTGCTGCTGAACGGCAACCAGGCCGTGGCCTTCGCGCGCATCCGCCAGATCGACTCGGACTACCGGCGCACCGAGCGCCAGCGCACCGTGCTGACCACCATCGCCAAGCGCCTGCAGTCGGAGGACCCCATCACCATCATCAGCGTCGTCACGAACATCCTGCAATACGTCAAGACCAACCTGACCATGGAGCAGATGATGACCCTGGCCTACGTGGGCTTCCAGATCGACACGGACGCCATCGGCCAGCTGCGCATCCCCGCGGAAAAGACCTACAAGGCGGGCATGTACGGCGACATCTGGTGCATCAAGATGGACTTCGACAGGAACAAAAAGATCGTCAGGAGATTCATCTACGGATAAATCGCACGGCGGGCATACATCGCGGCAGGGGCGGCCAATGGCCACCCCTGCCGCGTCGCATTGCCGCTCTGGCCGTGCAGCGGGACGGTTCGCCGCCCGCGCGGCTCATTCCATCGCGGGCGGCGCGGCGGGCCCGGCCTCCGCGGATTCCGTGCGCGCGAACACCGGGCCGGCGTCGGTCTCGGGCCAGAGCCGGACGCACTGGGCGCTCACGGGCAGGCCGTCCTCCCGGTGGGTGTTGTTCTGCGCCAGGATCCAGGCGATGCGGCGGCTGAGGTAGCCGTACAGCTCCGCCATGTTCACCGCGCCGTCGTAGTCGCGGTCGGCGCGCAGCGGGCCGCGGGCGTCCGCGGCCATGTCCCAGCCCCCGGCCTCGCACAGCGCGCGCGCGAACACGGTGCTGGTCATGATGGTGCCGTCCGCCAGGCTGTAGCGGATGCGGTAGCTGTCCTGCTCCAGCGCGGCGCTGGCGAGCACCCGCAGGCGACTGGTCGCCAGCGGCGCACCGCCCTTCAGCCCGCCGAACACCGCGCCGACGCCGGAGAGGATGTCGTCGGTAGTGCTGTCCGCGCCGATGGCCCCGCCGCTGCCGCAGCAGTCCAGCAGCACCAGCACCTCGCCCCGCACGGCCCGCAGCGCGCGCGCCAGCTCCGCCGCCGTCAGCACCGAGCCGTCGGCCATCAGGAAGCGGGTCATGCCGTCGGCGTAGACGCCGTGGCAGGTGAGGTACAGCACGGACAGGTCCGCGTCCCCGGCCTTGCCGAAGGCGTCGAGGATGGCCGCCAGCAGCTCGTCCCGCCCGGCGTCCAGCAGCACGGGCGCCGACTGGAACCCCGCGCCGCCGTAGGACTGGCTCTCCAGCATGTGCTGCAGGCTGTTCAGCGAATTCATCGTGCCGGGGCGGGAGGCCGCCACGGCGGAGGCGTAGTTCAGCTCGCCCGCCAGCAGCGCGCGGTAGTGGCGCACCGCCGGGCCGACCGTCACGCGCATCGTCGCGGTGGCGTCGCTGCCCAGGCTCCGCGCGGTGACGGTCGTCTCGCCCTCCGCGCGCGCGTAGAGCATGCCGCCCTCGATCTCCACCACGCCCACGTCCGCGGCGCGGAAGGAGATGCGCTGGTTCAGGGCGTTCGAGGGCTGTACGCTCACCTGTATGGACAGCTCGTCCCCCACGTGCAGCTCCAGCGCCTCCCGGGGGAAGGACAGCGCCTCCACCCGCACGTCCTCCACCGTCACCCGGCAGCGGGCGGACGCGCCGCCGACGCCGTAGGCGCTCACCACGGCGCGCCCCGGGCGCAGGCCGGTGACCTCGCCCGCCTGGTTCACCAGGGCCACGGTGGGGTCGGAGCTCTCCCAGAAGAGCAGGGCCTCGGCGTCCGCGGGGGTGAGGCGGGGCTCCAGCGCGGCGGTCTCGCGGCCGCGGAGCGTCAGCGCGGCGGGCGAGAGCACGATGGCCAGCGGCGGTCGTGCGCCGACCTCCGCCAGCCGCAAGCCGTAGAGGCCGGTGCCATTCCCTTCAGCGCTCACGCGCAGCAGGTACCGCCGCCCGGCCTCCGGCTCGAGGTCCAGCAGGAAGGCCCCACCCGCGGTGCGCCCGGCCTCGCAGAGCAGCGTGCCGTCCGCGCCGAACAGCCGCGCCTCCAGCTTCAGCGCCTGCTGCTGCGGCGCGCCCAGCACCGTGAGCGGCGCGGCGCTGTCGGACCGGATGACATACCAGTGCGCGTCCCCGGCCCGGGCGATGACCTTGGAGTAGTCGCCCTCCAGCTCCATGGCCTTTTTGAAGCAGCGGCACAGCGCCTCCCGGGCGACCTCCAGCCGCACGTCGCCGCGCCCGGTCAGCCGCAGCGTGCAGGGGATGCCGGCGGACAGGCGCGCGGTGAGCGCGCAGGGCAGGCTGTCGCCCGACGCCAGCAGTGCGCCCTCCTGCCACAGCTCCACGTGGGCCTCGGGCCGGCCCTCGACGGGGAACAGGTACACGCCGTACTCGCCGGTGGTGGCGGGCGTGTAGGCAATCAGCGCGGGCGCGTCGGACAGGCGCAGCTCCGCCAGCGCGCCGGGGGCGAGCACCGTCGCCGCGTCCTCCGCCGTCGCCGCGGAAGGAAGCCACAGGCACAGCAGCGCCAGCAGCGCGCATCCCAGCAGCCGCAAACCGCGCATCGCCCGCACCTCCTTTGAGAAAACCGCCCGGGAACCGTCCGAAAGCTGAAACAGGGAAAGCGCCGCGGCCGCCCCTGCGGATCAGGCGCCGACGAGCAGCCCCGCCAGCGCGATCAGCGCCAGCATCAGGCCCGCGGCGGTGAACATCAGCGCGTTCATGCGGCGGATGTCCTCGCCCTCGGGCGGGCGGATGTCGTTGCCGATGGTGGGCTTGCGCACCACCTTGCCGAAGTACTCGTGGTCGCCGCCCAACTGCACGCCCAGCGCCCCCGCCGCGGCGGATTCGCTCCAGGCGCAGTTGGGCGAGAGGTGGTTGGCGTGGTCGCGCTTCACGGTGCGCACCGCGCCGGGGCCGTCCAGCCGCAGCAGGTACGCGGCGGCGCACAGCAGCGCGGCGGTGATCCGCGCGGGCAGGAAGTTCCACACGTCGTCCGCCTTCGCGGCGAACCAGCCCACGTCCCGGTACTTCTCGTCCAGGTAGCCGATCATGCTGTCCAGCGTGCTGGCGGCCTTGAACGCCATGCCCAGCACCGGCCCGCCCACTGCCAGGCAGAGCATCGGCGTGATGACGCCGTCGGTGAGGTTCTCCGCCACGGTCTCGATGGTGGCGCAGAGGATCTCCCGCTCCGACAGCCGGGCGGTGTCCCGACCCACGATGCGGCCCACGCGCGTCCGCCCCGCCGCCAGGGATTCCCCCAGCGCCCGGCGCACGCCCTCGGCCTCGTCGGCCAGGTTCCGCGCGGACAGGCACGTCCAGCTCACGAGCGCCATGCCGACGAACCGCGGCCAGAAGCCCCACCGCGCGAGCAGCGCGAGCAGCGCCGCCGTGGCCAGCGCCGTCAGCAGCACCGTGGACGTCGCCACCCAGACCGCCCTGCGGCGCAGCACCGCGGGGGGCGGATCGTCGCGCTTCGCCCGCCTCTCGGCGAAGGCGATGTACTTCCCGATCAGGCGCACCGGGTGGTAAAACCACTCCGGGTCGCCCACGATCAGATCCAGCAGCGCCCCGACCAGCAGCGCCAGGATGTTGAGCGGCATGTCGCTTCCCCCCTGCGTTCGTACAATAAGCATCCCTATTGTAGGATAATCCCGCCCCGCTTGTCAAGGCGGGAATGATCGCCGGTTTCAGCGCTTTTGGGCGCGGACGCCGCCCGGGAGGGGATTTGAGGCCGCCCCTCTTTTTGTTGAAACCGGCGTGGAATCATGGTATAATGATTAAGAAATGGCTCCGAAGCGCGGATGCCGACAATCAAGGTATATAATGATTAGGCAACCGGCGCGAAGCGCGGTTGGCCGGGTCGGCGGGCCGCGAAGCGAGTACGCCGACAATCAAGGTATAT
>CADBCY010000050.1:0-7570 GCA_902793325.1 uncultured Eubacteriales bacterium | reverse complement strand
GGCCGGGTCGGCGGGCCGCGAAGCGAGTACGCCGACAATCAAGGTATATAATGATTAGGCAACCGGCGCGAAGCGCGGTTGGCCGGGTCGGCGGGCCGCAAAGCGTGCACGCCGACAATCAAAAGAAAAGGCAGCAGGGAAGGGAGGCGGTTCCATGCGGATCATGCTGGCGGGTGTGAGCAGCGGGTGCGGCAAGACCACGCTGTCCCTGGCGCTGATGGCGGCGCTGCGGGCGCGGGGGCTGCGGGTCGCGCCGTTCAAGTCCGGGCCGGATTACATCGACCCCGGCTTCCATCGCGTGGCCTGCGGGCGGCCCTCCCACAACCTGGACGAGTGGCTGTGCGCCCCGGACAGCGTGCGGCGCATCCTCGCGCTGGGCAGCCGGGATGCGGACATCGCCGTGGTCGAGGGCGCCATGGGCATGTACGACGGGCTGGGCGGCGGCACCGATTGCAGCGCCTATGCGTTGGCCCGGCACACCGGCACGCCCATCCTGCTGGTGGTGGACGCCTCCGGCAGCGCCGCCAGCGCGGCGGCGACGGCGCTGGGCTTCGTGAAGTACCGCGAGGACAACACCATCGCCGGGGTGCTGGTGAACCGGGCCTCCGGCGAGCGGCACTACGAGCTGATCCGCGAGGCCGTCGCCGCCGTCGGCCTGCCCTGCGTGGGCTGGTTGCCCAAGGACAGGGGGCTGGGCATGCCCGACCGGCACCTGGGGCTGGTGCCCGTGGAGGAGCGCCCCGAGGTGGCCGGGCAGATCGAAAAGGCCGCGGGCCTGCTGCGGCTGGACATGGACGCCCTGTCCGCCGTCGCGCGCCGCGCGGAGGAGATCCGCCCCGCGCCGGCCGACGCCGCCCCGGTCCTGCGGGGGCTTCGGATCGGCCTCGCGAAGGACGCCGCGTTCTCGTTTACCTACGAGGCGAACCTGGTCGCCCTGCGGGCGCTGGGCGCGGAGCTCGCGGAATTCTCGCCCCTCTCCGACGACGCCCTGCCCGGCGGCCTGGACGCGCTGTACCTGCCCGGCGGCTTCCCCGAGGTGTTCGAGGAGGCGCTGAAGGCCAACCGGCCCATGGCGGAGGCCGTGCGCGGGGCCGTGGAGGGCGGGCTGCGGGTGTACGCCGAGTGCGGCGGCATGCTGTACCTGGCCATGATCGGGGCCATCCCGCTGTCCTGGCACATGACGACGCGGCTGCAGCGCTTCGGCTACGTGACCGTGACCGACGGCGACGGCTACGCCTTCCCCGCCCACGAGTTCCACCACTCGCTGGTCGAGCCTACGGAGGCGCTGTCCACGCGCTTTGAGGTGCGCAAGGGCGCGACCGCCTACCGCGAGGGCTATCGGTACCGGAACGTACTGGCGGGCTATCCCCACCTGCACTTCTTCGACCGGCCGGAGCTCGCGCGGCGGCTGTTCCCGGGATGATATGGAGCTCCCCGGACCGCGAGCGCCGGCGCGATACGGGCCTGAACGATACCATCATGCAAAGGTGATGCGCACATGAGAGTCTTTCACGGCGGGGATGTCTGGCAGGGGCATGCGCCCGAGGATTACCTGGACTTTTCCGCCAACCTGAACCCCGACGGCCCGCCGGCGTGGGCGCGGGCGGCCATGGCCGAGGGGCTGGCGCGGGCGGCGTACTACCCCGACCTGCGCGCCGGGGCGGCGCTGGCGGGGCTGAGCGCCCACCTGGGCCTGCCGGAGGCCTGCATACTGCCCACGGCGGGCGGCATCGAGGCGGCGGCGCTGGCGGCGAAGCTGCCCGGCCCGCACGCCGTCGCCCAGCCCACCTTCCAGGAGTACGGCCGGCTGTGCGGCGCGCACCGGGACATAGACCGCGCCGCGCTGGCGGAATACGTGCCCGCGCCGGGGGAAAACCTGTGGCTCTGCAACCCCAACAATCCCACCGGCGACGCCCTGCCGCGGGAGGCGCTGTCGGACCTGCTGGCGCGGATGGAGGCCGCGGGCGGGCGGCTGGTGGTGGACGAGGCGTTCATCCACTACTGCCCGGCGCGCGGCGTGGCGGCGTGGGCGGCGGATCGCCCGGCGCTGGTGGTGCTGGGCTCGCTGACGAAGGTGCTGGCGGTGCCGGGCATCCGGCTGGGCTATCTCGTCGCGCATCCGGACGTGCTGCGGCCCCTCGCCGACGCCCTGCCGCCGTGGCGGCTGAACTGCGTGGCGGACGCCCTGGCGGCGGCGCTGCCGGGGAGGGAAGAGAGCTTTGCGGAGATCCGGGCGCGGAATGCGTCGCGGCGGGCGTCCTTCGCGGCGGCGCTGGCGGCGCTGGGCGCGCGGGTGCACCCCTCCGAGGCCAACTTCCTGCTGTGCGACTTCGGCCGGGACATGGGTCCGGTCATCGAGGCGCTGCGCGCGCGCCGCATACTGCTTCGGCCCTGCCACATGTTCCCCGGCCTGACGAACCGCTGCGTCCGCCTGTGCGTGCGCACGGAGGCGGAAAACGCGCGGCTGGTCGAGGCGCTGAAGGCGAGCCTGTAGTCATTCCGATATCACGCTTGGGAGGTTGCGTTTATGCGCGGGAAATCCATCATGCTCCAGGGCACGGGGTCCTCGGTGGGCAAGTCCCTGCTGTGCGCGGCGCTGTGCCGCATCTTCAGGGAGGACGGCTACCGGGTCGCGCCGTTCAAGAGCCAGAACATGGCGCTGAACAGCTTCGCCACGAAGGAGGGGCTGGAGATGGGCCGCGCCCAGGTGGTGCAGGCCCAGGCCGCGGGCGTGGAGCCCAGCGTGGACATGAACCCGATCCTGCTCAAGCCCACCAGCGACAAAAAGAGCCAGGTGGTCGCCCTGGGCAAGCCCATCGGCAACATGACCGCCATGGAGTACCACCGCTTCAAGCCCAACCTCCGCCAGTTGGTGAAGGACACCTACGACCGGCTGGAGGCGCAGAACGACGTGGTGGTCATCGAGGGCGCGGGCAGCCCGGCGGAGATCAACCTGAAGGAGGGCGACCTGGTCAACATGTGGATGGCCGAGGCCGCCGACGCGCCGGTGCTGCTGGTGGGCGACATCGACCGGGGCGGCGTGTTCGCCTCGCTCTACGGCACGGTGATGCTGCTGGAGCCGGAGGAGCGCGCGCGCATCAAGGGCATGATCGTCAACAAGTTCCGGGGCGACGTGAAGATCCTGGAGCCGGGTCTGAGGATGATCGAGGACAGGCTGGGCATCCCCGTGGTGGGCGTGGTGCCGTGGTGCGACGCCGACATCGAGGACGAGGACAGCGTGTCCGACCGCCTGCGCGGCGTCAGCGGGCGCGGGGAGATCACCGTGGCGGTGGTGCGGCTGAGCCACCTGTCCAACTTCACCGACTTCCAGGCGCTGTCGCTGCACCCGGGCGTCACGCTGAAGTACGCCATGCGCCCGCAGGACCTGGACGGCGCGGACGTCATCATACTGCCCGGCACCAAGAACACCATCGACGACCTGATCGACCTTCGGAACCGGGACATGGTCGCGCCCATCGTGCGCCACGCCCGGGCGGGGAAGCTGCTCGTCGGCGTGTGCGGCGGCTACCAGATGCTCGGCCACCTGCTGCGCGATCCCCACGGCGTGGAGTCCGCGGCGAAGGAGGTCGGCGGGCTGGGGCTGCTGGACATGGAGGTGGCGTTCCACCCGGAGAAGCGCACGGTGCAGGCCGGAGGCACGCTGTGCGGCGCGCCGGACTGGCTGGCCGCGCTGGCGGGGAAGCGGATCGAAGGGTACGAGATCCACAGCGGTGCGAACACCTTCGGCCCGGACGCCCGCTTCTGGATGCGCCTGGGCGACGAGGCCATCGACGGCGCGTGCAACGCCGCGGGCAACGTGCTGGGCACCTATCTGCACGGGCTGTTCGACGACGGCGCGCTGGCGGACGCGCTGGTGCGCCGCGCGCGCGCGCTGAAGGGCCTGCCGGAGGAACCCGTCTCCCCGGAGGCCGCCGCCGTGAACATGGCCGCCTACCGCGAGGCGCAGTTCGACAAGCTCGCCCGCACCGTGCGCGAGAGCCTCGACATGGGCGCCGTGTACCGCATCCTGGGGAAGCCGGGGGCCAGGTAAGGAAACCATGCCGAAAGCGGTTTCCCGTGGGGGGGCGTTGAAACGCGCGCCCTTCCGCGGGGAACCGCTTTTTGCTGCGCTCCCGCGGCATACCGCGCCGCGCTGCCCGCATAGGATTGCCTGAGGAAAGGGAGGTCGATCGTCATGCAGAAGGGCGCGGAGACCCCGGCGCGGGAGCACGCGGTGACGCTGGTGGACCGCAAGCGGCTCAGCCTGACCGGCGTGGAGGACGTGGACTGCTTCAACGAGCAGCTGGTGGTGCTGCGCACCGGCCTGGGCACGCTCACCGTGGCGGGGGCGGGGCTGAACATCTCCCGGCTCAGCCTGGAGGAGGGCCGGGTGGAGGTGGACGGCGAGGTGGACGCGCTGGAGTACAGCGGCGGCAAGAAGAAGCCCGGCGGGCTGATGCGCCGGGTGTTTCGCTAGGCCGTGCTGTTCGCGACGGTGGGGCAGGGCAGCGTGTTCCTGTGGATGGTGGCCGCGGGCGCGGTCGTCGCGCTGTGGTACGGCGCCTGCGCGGCGCTGCGGAGGCTGTTGCAGGCGGGCTTCTGGCTGTCCCTGGCGGCGGACGCGGCGTTCGGCGCGGGCGCGGCGGCGCTCTTCTGCCTGGCGCTGTACGCCGCCAACTACGGGGAGCTGCGGCTCTACGCCCTGCTCGGCGCGGCGCTGGGCTTCGCGCTGTGCGCCGGGGCGCTGTTCGGCCCCGCGCGGCGGGTCGGGCGAGCGCTGCGGCGGGCCGCGCGTCATATTTCTGTCGAAATACGCCGAATTCGTTGGATGAAAGTCATATTTCGTTGACAGGAATGGAGGGGTTCGCGTCGAATTGTTACCGGGATGTGAATTTGCGGCGCATACTGCGGGCGTCCGTGGCCCAGTTGGGGCGGCGGCTCGCGGGGGAAGCGCCGATGAAGCGGGGGGTCGCCATGCGCGTCAGGGTACAGCCGAGGTTCTGGATGTTCGTCATCGCCACCACCTTCGTGGTGTTCGCGGTGAGCTTCGGCGTGCTGCAGCACCGCTTCAACGAGGGCTCGCGACAGCTTCGGGAGGTGCGCGCCTACCGCGACAGCCTGCGCGTGCAGGCGGACGCCGCCACCGACCGGCTGGAGTACGCCCGCACCGACGCCTATATCGAGCGCGTCGCGCGGGACGAGCTGGGTATGATCATGCCCGGCGAGGTGCGCTATGTGAACGGCGCGCGGTGAGGAATTCCATATTGGCTGCAATCGAAGGCGCGAACGCGGAGTTCGCGCCCTTTTTATTCGGGGGATCGCGGGTTATTCACGCCGCCGCGCTTGACAGCCGCGCTTCCCCGCGGTATAATCGATTTGTTCCAATTCAGTTATATGCAATCAATTAAGAGGACGGAGGCGATTCACATGCGTCACGACATGCCCACCCGGATGACCTGCTCCACGAAGATCAGCTTCGACCTGGACGGCAACGTGGTCCGGAACATCGAGTTCACCAACGGCTGCAACGGCAACCTGAAGGCCATCGCCAGGCTGGTGGACGGCTGGACGGTGGAGAAGATCGAGGAGTACCTGCTGGGCAACACCTGCGGCAACCGGCCCACCTCCTGCGCGGACCAGCTCGCCCGTGCGGTGCGCAAGGCCTACGAGCAGGAAAAGGCGGGCGCGTAGCGTGGGCGCGGAGGAGCGCGGCGACGCGCTGAAGCTGGACCGCCAGCTGTGCTTCCCGCTGTACGCCTGTGCCCGCGAGGTGGTGAAGCGCTACAAGCCCGAGCTGGACCCGCTGGGGCTGACCTACACGCAGTACATCACGCTGCTGGTGCTGTGGGAGGAAGGGCAGGCGACCAGCAAGCGCATCGGCGAGCGCCTGCGGCTGGACTCCGGCACGCTGACCCCGGTGCTGAAGAAGCTGGAGGAGAAGGGCCTGGTGACCCGCTGCCGCTGCGCTGACGACGAGCGCAACCTGAGCGTGTGCCTCACCGGGGCCGGACGCGCGCTGAAGGAGCGGGCTGCGGACATCCCGGCGCACATGTGCGGCTGCGTGCGGCTCACCCCCGCGGAAGCCCGGCAGTTGCACGATTTGCTCTACAAGCTGCTGGAGGAATTCTGACCGGCGGCCGACATAAAAAACAACAACCTATGATGAAAGCGACGGGGCGGCCATCGGCCGCCCCGGGCGTTTTTGTCCCGTCGCGCTACGCGGCGACGCCGCTGACCAGCAGGCCCACGTACACGGCGTAAACCGCCAGCATCGCCGCGCCCTGCGCCTTGTGGAACCGGCGCGTGACGATGGGCGGGATCACGGCCATCAGCACCAGCGCCAGGCAGAAGGGCATGTCCAGCAGGATGTTCTGCCGCAGGATGGGCAGCGCCTTGCCGGACACGATGCTGCACAGGGGCAGGATCAGCGTCAGGTCGATGATGTTCGCGCCGATGATGTTGCCGATGGACAGGCTCGACTGCTTCTTCACGATGGCGGTGATCGTGGTCACCAGCTCGGGCAGCGACGTGCCGATGGCCACCAGCGTCGCGCCGATGATGCTGTCCGGCACGCCCAGCAGTTGGGCGAGCTTGGTGCCGTAGTCCACCATCAGCCGCGCGCCGATCACGATGCCCGCCATGCCCAGCACGAACTTGACCAGGTTCACGGCGACCGCGCGGCGGTCGGACCGGGGCCGGTCGTCGGCGGGAGCGGCGCTCATGGAGACGCGCGCGCTGTGGACGCTCTCCACCATGTTCACGACGAACAGGATCAGCAGCAGCGCCGCGCCGGGGATGGCCAGCTTTCCGCCCAGGCTGAACAGCAGCAGCAGCGCGATGGCCAGCGTCATCATGGCGTACTTGAAGGCCTGCTGCCGCCGGTTCACCGCCCCTGCGGCGCACACCACGCTGATGCCCATGATGAGCCCCAGGTTGGCCGTGACCGAGCCCACGGCGTTGCCCACCGCGATGCCGATGGAGCCGCTGGCCGAGGCCATCATCGACACCAGCAGCTCCGGCAGCGTGGTGCACAGGCTGACGACGGTGGCGCCGATGATGAACTTGGGGATGCCGGAAACCTCGGCCATCCAGCTCGCGGCGTCCACGAAGAAGTCGCCGCCCTTGATGGTCAGCGCCAGGCCCAGCAGGAACATCAGGAGAATGATCACAGCGTTCATACGAATACCTCCCAAGATATGGGTATGTTGTTTCGCCGCAAAAAAAGACCCGCGGCGCGACGAACGGCGCCATGAGTCTCATTATTTGAAGCAGACCAGACCGGCGGGCGTGGGGCCGCCGGACGCGATTGTTGACCTGCTGCGCGGCGTGAACCGCGCCAACTACTCCCCCATGTCAAAAACAGGATAGCACATTTCCCGGGGGATGTCAAATGAAGATTCCATTGAATGGCGGCGGGGGCGCGGTCCGCGGGGCCGGCGCGGCGCGAGCCCGCCGCTTCCCGGGCGCAAGAAAACGGGGCTGTCTCAAAATGACTTGAAGAGGTCATATTGAGGCAGCCTCTTCATTATGGGATGAATCCAAGGGAAGGAACGAAAATGGGCAGCAAAAG
>CADBCY010000049.1 GCA_902793325.1 uncultured Eubacteriales bacterium | reverse complement strand
CAATATCATACAAACGCTGCCAGGTCTGCGCAAGACCTGGCATTACTTTTTTCGTGTCCCATTATAAAGAGGCTGCCTCGTTTTGAGACAGCCCCTTCTTCGCTTCGTCGCTCTCAGAGGAGAATGCAAATACAAGGCGCCCGGCCCCGCAGATCATGGGGCCGGGCGCCGTTGAAGGCACTTCGGGCAAGGGCGGTTTCGCCCGGGGGATCCGTCATTCCAGCTCGAACGCGCCGGTGTAGAGCTGGTAGTACTGGCCCCTGGCGGCGATCAGGTCGTCGTGGGTACCGCGCTCGATCACGCGGCCGTGGTCCAGCACCAGGATCACGTCGGCGTTCTTGACGGTCGACAGCCGGTGGGCGATCACGAACACCGTGCGGCCCTGCATCAGCCGGTCCATGCCCGCCTGCACGATCTGCTCCGTGCGGGTGTCGATGGAGCTCGTGGCCTCGTCCAGGATCATCACCGGCGGGTCGGCCACGGCGGCGCGGGCGATGGCCAGCAGCTGGCACTGGCCCTGGGACAGGTTGCTGCCGTCGCCGGCCAGCATCGTCTGGTAGCCCCGGGGCAGGCGGGTGATGAAGTCGTCCGCGCCCGCCAGCTTCGCCGCGGCGATGCACTCCTCGTCGGTGGCGTCCAGCCGGCCGTAGCGGATGTTGTCCATCACCGTGCCGGTGAACAGCACCGTTTCCTGCAGCACCATGCCCAGCGAGCGGCGCGTTGATGTTGATGCCGTCGTAGCGGATCTTGCCGTCGGCGATGTCGTAGAAGCGGTTGATGAGGTTCGTGATGGTGGTCTTGCCCGCGCCGGTGGCGCCTACGAAGGCGATCTTCTGGCCGGGCTTGCCGTACAGCGTGATGTTGTGCAGGATCACCTTGTCCGGGTTGTAGGCGAAGTCCACGTCGAAGAAGCGCACGTCGCCCCGGAGCGGCACGTAGTCCGTCTCGCCCGTGGCCTGGTGGGTATGCTTCCAGGCCCACAGCCCGGTCTTTGAGCTGCTCTCGATGAGCTGCCCGTCCGACTCCCTGGCGTTCACCAGCTCCACGTAGCCCTCGTCGGCCTCGCTCGCCTCGTCCAGCAGCGCGAAGATGCGCTTTGCGCCGGCGATGCCCATGACCACGGCGTTGATCTGGGGGCTGATCTGCTGGATGCTGCCGGAGAACTGGCGGCACATGCCCAGGAAGGGCACGATGACCGCGATGGAGAAGGGCAGCCCGGAGACGGACAGGTTCGGCACGCCGAGCTCCAGGAACAGGCCGCCGGCCACCGCCACCAGCACGTAGACCAGGTAGTTCACGTTGTTGATGACGGGCATCAGGGTGTTGGAGTAGCGGTTGGCCTGGAAGGCGGCCTCGTACAGCGCGTCGTTGGCCGCGTCGAACTCCGCCTGGGCCTCGGCCTCGTGGTTAAAGACCTTGATGACCTTCTGGCCGTGGATCATCTCCTCGATCACGCCCTCGGTCTTGCCGATGTACTTCTGCTGCGCCATGAAGTACCGGGCGGACTTGCCGCCGATCTTCCGGGTGAGCGTGACGGTCACCGCCGCGCCGGCGATGATGACCAGCCCCATCCAGATGGAGTAGTACAGCATGATGCACAGGATCGTCACCACCGTCACCAGCGACACCAGCAGCTGCGGGAAGCTCTGGCTGATCATCTGGCGCATGGCGTCGACGTCGTTGGTGTAGTGGCTCATGATGTCGCCGCGCTGGTGGGTGTCGAAGTAGCGGATGGGCAGGCCCTCCATGTGTTCGAACATCTTCACGCGGAACTGGTCCAGCGCCCGCTGGGTGTGCAGGGCCTGGAGCTGGTTGTTGACGGTGGTGATGATGAGGCCGCAGGCGTACAGCGCCGCCAGGATGCCCACGTAGCGCGCCACCAGCGGGCGCGTGGCGTCCCAGTCCCAGCCGCCGGCCCACGCCTGCTCGATGACCGCCACTACCTTTTGCTGGAAGATGGAGGGCAGCGAGCTGATGACCGCGCTCACCAGGATCAGCGCGATGATGGCGGGCAGCAGCCGCGGGTTGAACTGAAACAGCAGCTTCATCAGCCGCACGAACGTGGAGGGGCGCTTCTTCGGCGCGTTGCGCGTCATGCAAGCACCCCCTCTCCGGCGGTCCCGGGGGCGCCGTCCGAATCCTGCCGGTTCTGCGACAGGTACACCTCGCGGTAGATCCGGTTGGTGCGCAGCAGCTCCTCGCTGGTGCCGATGGCGTCGATCCGCCCGCCGTCCATCACGATGATGCGGTCCGCGTCCTCCACCGAGGAGGTGCGCTGGGCGATGATGATTTTGGTGGTCTCGGGGATGTACGTGCGCATGGCCTTGCGGATGAGCGCGTCGGTGCGGGTGTCCACGGCGCTGGTGCTGTCGTCCAGGATCAGGATTTTCGGCCGCTTCAGCAGCGCCCGGGCGATGCACAGCCGCTGCTTCTGCCCGCCGGACACGTTCGTGCCGCCCTGCTCGATCCAGGTGTCGTAGCCGTCGGGGAGCTGGTCGATGAACTCCTCGGCGCAGGCCAGGCGGCAGACCTCCCGGATCTCCTCGAGCGTGGCGTCCTTGTCGCCCCAGCGCACGTTGTCGGCGATGGTGCCGCTGAACAGCATGTTCTTCTGCAGCACCATGGCCACGCTGTCCCTCAGGGCGGTGAGGTCGTACTTCCGCACGTCGATGCCGCCCACCTTTACCGCGCCCTCGCTCACGTCGTAGAGGCGGGGGATCAACTGCACCAGCGAGGACTTCGCCGAGCCGGTGCCGCCGATGATGCCGATGGTCTCGCCGGAGCGGATGTGCAGGTCGATGTTCGACAGCACCGGCTTCTTCGCCTGCTCGGAGTACTTGAAGCTCACGCCCTCGAAGTCGACGGCGCCGCTGGGCACCCGGGTGGCGGGGTTGCCGGGGGAGAGTATGGTGCTGCGCTCGTCCAGGGCCTCGCACACGCGCTGGGCCGACTCCGCGGAGAAGGTAATCATCACGAACAGGAAGGACAGCATCATCAGGCTGGTCAGGATCTGGAAGGAATAGGTCAGCAGCGTGGAGAACTGGCCGATGTCCAGCGCCTGCCCGCCGCTGCGGATGATGGCGCGGCTGCCGAAGTACAGCACGAACAGCATGGTGCCGTACATGCACATCTGCATCAGCGGGCCGTTCAGCGCCAGCAGGCGCTCGGCGCGGGTGAAGATCCGGCGGATGTTCTCGGAATCGCGGCGGAACTTGTCGTTCTCGTAGTCCTCGCGCACGAAGGCCTTCACCACGCGGATGCCCTTCACGTTCTCCTCCACGCTGTTGTTCAGCCGGTCGTACATGGGGAAGCCCTTGCGGAAGATGGGCATGGCCCTGCGGGCGATGGCCAGGAGCCCGAAGCCCAGCAGCGGGATCGTGACCACGAACACCAGCGCCATGCGCCCGCCCATGTAGAACGCCATGCAGAAGGAAAACACCAGGTTCAGCGGCGCGCGGATGGCCAGGCGTATGACCATCATGAACGCCTGCTGGATGTTCTGGATGTCCGTGGTCAGGCGCGTGACCAGCGAGGCGCTGGAGAACTTGTCGATGTTGGAAAACGAGAACCGCTGGATGTTGCGGAACACGTCCGCCCGCAGGTTCCGCGCGAACCCGGTGCTGGCCCTGGCGCAGTGGATGCCCGCCAGGTAGCCGAACAGCAGGCTCAGCAGGCTCAGCGCCACCAGCTTCCAGGCGTAGCCCAGTATGACGCCCACCCCCGCGCCGGCGCGGATGTCGTTCACCAGCAGCGCGATCACGTAGGGAATCAGCGCCTCCAGCGCGACCTCGCCCACCACGAACACCGGCGTCAGCAGCGTGGAGCGCCTGAATTCCCGCAGGCTCTGGTACAGCTTTCGAATCATGGCTTTCCTCCTTTGAAAAGGCGGGTTGGGCGGCAACTTACGCCCGGGGCATCAAGCGCCCCCGCGGCGTCATTCCGCGGTCAGCGCCCGGACCAGGGCGTCGTTGGCCGCGCAGACGGCCCCGGCCTCCTCCGGCCCAACGGATGCGTCGAAGTCCCCGGCGTCGGCGTAGCGCCAGAACTTGTCGTCCTTGTAATCCTTCGTGAACACCTGCGCGGGGATCTGCGCGGTGGCGATCCCGTGGGCGAGGCGCTCGCCGGTCCGGGTGTCGTAGACGTCGTATTCCACCGACTCCACGTAGCCCTCCATGAGCTGGCTCGACAGCGCCCCGCCGGCGATGTCGGGGCCGAACGTGCCGGCGCGGTCGAACCTGGCGGACACCCGCACCAGGAAGGCGGCGGCGTTGGGGTTTCCCACGCACCTGTACGCCAGCGGATCGCCCCCGCCCGCCTTCGCCAGCGCCTTCATGGCGCTTCCCGCCCGGTCGAGCAGTGCGCTCGGGTCGTGGGCCTGCTCCAGCGGCGTCTGCCAGGAGCCGGTCGTCACGACCACGGCGTAGTAGCCGGGCCGCGGCTCCTTCGCCCGGAAATCGTCGAGCTGGTGGCTGCCCTCCGGCATGAGGTCGTAGATGCGGAAGTTGTCCCAGGCCTTCGCCTTGCCGGGCACCTCCGTGGCGGCGGGCAGCAGCGCGATCGTCTCCGCCCGCAGCGGCACCGGCAACTCCTCGCCCGCGGCGGCGGCCGCCGCGAGGTCCATGCCCATGACCAGGAAGTCGGCTTCCCTGCCGTGTTCCCGCGCCCAGGTCCGGGCGGCGGCGTACTGCTCCGCCGGATCGCCGCCGGCATAATACAGCTCCGTGAACAGCCGGTCCGGGTCGTTGGGGTTGAGGATGACGTAATCCCCGTGCGGGGCGGTCATCAGCGCGTTGAAGTCCGCGTCGGCGTCGATCAGCTCCGCCCGGTCCGTCTGCGCCAGGTAGAAGGCGCGCGCCATGGCGTCGTCCTCCCGGGACAGCGCCTCGAAGCGCTCGTGGAGTACGTCCGACGCGATGAGCGCCGCCCAGTCCCGGGCAGCCAGGCAGGCGTCGAAGGTCTCGTCCGCCAGCGCCTCCAGCTCCGCCTTCAACTGTGCGCAGTTCCGGACGTCCCCGTCATGGCCCAGCGCGTAGATGGCGTCGGCAGCCTCGGCGAACGCGCCGCGCTCCAGGTCGGCGCGAATCGGCGCGAGGAGCACCTCCCGCAGGATCTCCGGCTCCCGGTCCGAACAGTTGCCGTACCGCCGCCGGGCCTCGTCCAGCATCGCCTGGGCTTCGGCGTCGTCATTGGCCCGGACGGCGTCCAGGTACCGGCCCCGGATGCATCGGTCGATATCGTCGCTTACCCGCTCGGAAGCCGCGCTGCCCTTCATGGCGTATTCCCGGTAGATTTCCTCCGCCTCCGCCCAGCGCCCGGCCTCGGCCAGTACCCGCGCCCGGGCCAGCGCGAGGTCGTCCTCGAAGGAGCCGTTGAAGCGCGCCCGGACCTGCTCGCCGTCCAGGTAGGCCAGGGCCTCGTCCGCGCGGCCCTCCCGCGCCATGGCTTCGGCTTTGTTCGCCGTGGCGTCCCGGGCGTCGTCCCCGTCCGCGGCCAGCTCCAGCACGCCGTCCCAGTCGCCCGCGGCCCTGCGCTGTTCGAGCAGCGCCTCCCGGGCCTCCCGGAAGCGGGTCACGGCGTCCTTGTAGGGCGCCTGCTTCAGCGTCTCGAAGGTCGCCATGGCCTCGGCGTAGCGCCCGGCCGCCATGTCGGCGTCGGCCTGGGCGTAGAGCGCCGCCAGCCGGGCGCGCTTTGCGTTGTTGGCGGCGACCAGCGCCGCGACGCCGCCGGCGACGAGGGCGAGGACGAGCAAAACGAGAATCACCCTGGTGGATTTGCGCATAGGGGACACCTCCCTGGACGGTACGGGGAACGGATTCCACAGTGCAAGTATAGCACGTCGCTGCGGGGATGGGAAGGGCATTTTTCATGTCCGCCCTGTAAAACAAACTTTACAAAGCCCGCGCCCTGTGCTATAATAGACGAGGTCGATCCCAACAAAACGAGGAGGTATTTTCACATGAAGAAACTCGCTGCGCTGTTGCTGGCGCTGGCCCTGATGCTGGGCTGCTGCGCCTTCGCCGAGGGCGATGAGATCACCCTGGACGTCATCATCTGCCAGTACGGCCCCAACACCAACGACTGGTTCCTGGGCTCCGGCATGGACGGCACCAACTTCGTGGACAAGTTCGAGGCGGAGAACCCCGGCATCAAGCTGAACCTGCAGGTCGTTTCCTGGAACGACGTGTATACCGAGGTTTCCACCCGCATCTCCAATAACAACGCCCCCGACATCCTGAACATCGACGTGTTCGCCAACTACGCGGCCGAGGGCCTGCTGCTGCCCGTCAGCGACTACTGCCCCGACGAGCTGTTCCAGGATTTCTTCCCCTCCTTCATCGAGCAGTCCGTGGTGGACGGTGTGTGCTGGGCCGTGCCGGATCTGGCCTCTGCCCGCGCGCTGTACGTGAACACCGACATCCTGGACGAGGTCGGCGTGGAAATCCCCACCACCTGGGCGGAGCTGGAAGACGTCTGCCAGGCCATCGTGGACTTCTATGACGGCGAGGTCTATCCCTGGGGCATCGACATGACCACCGACGAGGGCCAGGCCGCGTTCTCCTACTACGTGTGGAACAACGACGGCGGCTTCGTGGACGCCGAGGGCCAGGTCGCGCTGAACAGCGACAAGAACGTCGAGGCCATCGAGTACGCCATCGGCCTGGTGAACAAGGGCTACACCAACCCCAACCCGGCCACCCAGACCCGCTACGACCTGCAGGATATGTTCGGCGCGGGCAAGCTGGCCATGGTCATCGCCCCCAACCAGCTGCCGGACTACCTGGCGCAGAAGGGCTATGAGGGCATCAACTACACCACCGCCGCGCTGCCCGTGAACGAGGGCGCCACCCCCGGCGCCACCGGCGTCATGGACCGCATCATGGCCTTCCGCGACGACGAGTATCCCGATCAGGCCGCCCGCAACGAGGCCATCGGCAAGTTCCTGACCTTCTTCTACGCGCCCGAGAACTACGTGGGCTGGGTGTCCATGGAGGGCTTCCTGCCCGCCGTCAACAGCTCCGTCGCGGCGCTGGTCGAGGCCAACCCCTCCTTCGAGGCGTGGCTGAAGGTGCTGGATTCCTGCAAGTTCTATCCCACCGCCCTGGACAACTGGGATGCCATCAAGCAGGGCGTCATCGACGTCGAGCAGCAGGCGCTGACCGGCGGCGACGTCAAGACCCTGCTGGACGAGCTGCAGGCGAAGATCGCCGGCTGATCGGACGACCACAGGATCCCGATTTACCAGATCCCGGCTTCGGCCGGGATCTTCTTTGCGCAGAATTCTCCTTTTCCCGCCGGAGGTGTTTGCGAAACGGGAATTGTGTGTTATAAT
Source organism: uncultured Eubacteriales bacterium (assembly GCA_902793325.1). Taxonomy (GTDB): domain Bacteria; phylum Bacillota; class Clostridia; order Christensenellales; family Aristaeellaceae; genus UBA2862. The sequence goes on along the minus strand of CADBCY010000049.1, from coordinate 14,249 downwards.
AATCAGGAAAACCGAAGGTCTTCCGGGTCGGCGGGCCGCAAAGCGAGCACGGCGACAATCAAGATATATAATGATTAAGCAAAGAGGCGATCCTCCATGAACACCATTCCGGTTCGGCGTAAGTGGGAACCGTATCTCTGGCTGCTGCCCAGCGTCGTGCTGATGGCGGTGTTTGTCGTGTTCCCCATCATCATCGTGTTCAAGCAGTCGCTGAGCGAGATCTCCAAGGCCGGCGTCGTGGGCGGCTGGAACAACTTCGAGAACTTCCGCGCCGTGTTCCGGGACCCCGCCTTCGGCACCGTCATGCTGAACACGCTGGTGTGGGTGGTGGCCGTGGTGGGGCTGAGCACGCTGCTCGGGTTCATCACCGCCATGTCGCTGAACGCCAGCTTCCGGGGCCGCAAGCTCGCCCGCAGCATCGTGGTGTTCCCCTGGGCCACCTCGCTGGTGATCCAGGCGAGCATCTGGAACTACATCATCAAGTTTGAATACGGCAACCTGAACAACGTGCTGCTGAACCTCGGCGTGCTCCGCAGCGCGGTCAACTGGCGCGTCAGCTACCAGATCGAGTTTGCCTGGGAGTGCGGCGTGGGCATCTTCGTCACCATCCCCTTCGTGGCCTTTACGGTGCTGGCGGGCCTGCAGTCCATCGACAACGCCTACTACGAGGCCGCCACCGTGGAGCTGACGGTGTGCACGGTGCTGAACATCATCTACGTGTTCAACTCCTTCCCCATCATCTACACCATCACCAAGGGCGCGCCCGCCAACAAGACGGACACCATGGTCACCTTCCTCTACATGCGGGCTTTCTACGACAACCAGAAGGGCCCGGCCACGGCCATGTCGGTCATCGGCTTCGCGATCCTGTGCGTCGCCGCGGGGCTGTACATGGTCACCGCCATGCGAAAGGAGGAAGCGTGATGAAGCGTGACCGCGAAGCCGTGCGCCGCACGAACCTCCGCGCGGCCGTCGCCTGGGCGCTGGCCGCCGCGCTGATCGTCGGCATGCTGTGCCTGCCGCTCTATTCCTTCTCCGCCACGGTGTTCACCAAGAAGTCCGGCAATACCTTCGTGGGGGATGAAAAGTACCTGGCCGCCCGCGCCGAGGTGGAGGAAGCCGCGGACGCGCGCCGCGCGGCCAACGGCGGCGTGCCGGTGGAGATCGTCGAAAACGTCACCGAGCGCACCAACTCCAAGGGTGAAAAGACCAGCATGGTGGCCTTCGAGGTCCGCGAGGAGATGCGCCGCAACGGCTGGCAGTTCCTCGGCTCCGGGCTGACCGCGGGCCGGCTGCTGGGCGCGGCGCTGGCGTGCGTGATCGCCGCGTTCCTGCTGATGCTGGCGGGGCTCCGGGGCGGCATGGACACCGACTGGCCCGAGCTCCCCGCGGCGCCGCACCGCCTGCGCCGCGCGGCCGTGTGGCTGGCGCTGGTCGCGCTGCTGCTGGTCCCCGTGTTCCGCATGGCGTGCAACCTGGCCTTCACCCGCCAGATCAAGCTGGCCTCGGACGGCTTTGCGCGGCCGGGGTTTGACGCGCTGCTGGCCCGGCTGGACGCCTTCCTCTACGGCGGTTCGGCGGGCGAGGACGCGCTGAAGCTGATGGCCGGCGTCAGCTATCGGGCGGGCTGGGCGCTGAAGGCGCTGATCCCGCTGCTGGCCGCCATGGTGCTGAGCGGCGTGGTGCTGGCGGAGGGCCACCCTGCCGAGACCCTGCGCAAGGGCCTGCTGTACGCCTTCATCATCGCGCTGTGCGCGCTGATCCTGTACCCCTACTACGTCATGTTCATTACCGCCTTCCGCAGCAACGCGGAGACCACGGACATGAACTTCCTGCACCTGTTGCCCACCGCCTGGGTGTGGAGCAACATGCGGGACATCGTGAACCGGGGCGTGCTGCGGTTCCTGCTGAACTCGCTGGCGCTGTCCTTCGGCGCGACGGCCATCGCGCTGGTGTGCGGCATCCCCGCCGCCTACGCCATGGCGCGCATGAACTTCCGGGGCCGGAAGGCGTTCCTGGGCTTCGTCATCATGAGCCAGATGTTCAGCCCGGTGGTGCTGCTGGTGGGCATCTCGAAGCTGATGAACACGCTGCACCTCAACGACACGGTGTGGGGCCTCATGTTCATCAACGCCGCCTTCAACCAGGCCTTCGCCATATGGCTGCTGCGGGGCACCTTCGTGTCCATCTCCTCGGAGATGGAGCAGGCCGCGCACATCGACGGCTGCAACACCGTGTCCGCCATGCTGCGCGTGCTGCTGCCGATGGCCGCGCCGGGCATCGTGACCACGCTGATCTTCGTGTTCATCAACGCCTGGAACGAATACACCATCTCCACGGTGCTGATCTCCACCAACGCCAACAAGCCCATCACCGTGGGCATCACCCAGTTCTCCTCGTTCAACATGATCGAGTGGCAGTACCTGTTCGCCGCCGCGCTGCTGGCCACCGTGCCGGTGGTGATCCTGTTCATGTGCATCGAGAAGCACCTCGCCGCCGGCCTGACCGCGGGCGGCGTAAAGGGATAGGGAAGCGCGCGACACCTGCACCCCAATATATGACAGCAAGCGGAGATTCCCGCCGCGTCAGCGATCTTTCAGGAAATCTCCGCGGTTGTGGCCTTTATCGACGCTTTGAGGGGCGGCCATCGGCCGCCCCTGTGCGTTTGTGGGAAGTGGGGTTCGTCATTCCGCCGTGTCGGCGTCGCCCGAGGCGTCCTGCTGGGGCGCTTCGGGGGCCTGGCCGTCGGGCGGGGTCATGGGCATGCCGCCCTGGGGGCCCATCGGCGCGCCGGGCATCTGGCCCTGGGGTCCCTGGGGCTTCTGGGGCGCGGCCTGGTCGGACGTGTCGTCCCCGGTCTTGTCCTCAGTCTCGGGCGCTTCCGGGCGCTCGCCCTGGGGCTTCTGGGGCATGGTCTGGTCAGACGTGTCGTCCCCGGTCTTGTCCTCAGTCTCGGGCATTTCCGGGCGCTCGCCCTGGGGCTTCTGGCCCTGCGGCGGCATCATGCCCTGCCGGTTGCCGGGCATCTGGTTGCCGGGCATCTGGCCGCCCTGCTGGCCGCCGGGCATGCAATTCTGTGCGTTGCCGGGCATCTGGCCGCCCTGCTGGCCGCCGGGCATGCAATTCTGCCCCTTGCCGGGCATCTGGCGCTGCATGCCGCCCTGCAGATTGCCGGGCATCTGGCCTTGCTGGCCGCCCTGCGGGTTGCCGGGCATCTGGCCGCCCTGCTGGCCGCCGGGCATGCAATTCTGTGCGTTGCCAGGCATCTGGCCGCCCTGCATGCCACCCTGCGGATTGCCGGGCATTTGGCGCTGCATGCCACCCTGCAGATTACCGGGCATCTGGCCTTGCTGGCCGGAGATGGCCGGGGGATTGCCGGCGACGTTGCCGGGAAGGTTCTCCGCCAGTGCGCTGCCCGCGGCGAGGGTCAGGGTCGCGGCCACCGCGACCGCCAGGATCTTCTTCGTCATCTTCATGTTCGTATCCTCCATTCGTTGAATGATTCGCGTTTTCGTGTGTGCGGCAGGTGCTTTCCTGTCGACGAAAAGAGCATACCGCCCCACGCTTAAACGAAGCTTGAAGGATTTCAACTTCCGAAAAAAGATCCGCCGCGCCGTGCCGAAGCGCCCGGCCTGGGCGACGTCATCGTCGCAGCGCGGCCATTATGCCGACGAAAAAAGCCCCCGCGCGATGCGCGGGGGCCGACTGTCGGGGCGGGCTTATTCGGCCACGTTCAGCACGATGGGCAGGCGGCTGCCGGAGAGGCGGATGCCGTCCGCGCCGTAGACGCTGGTCACGGCCATGGCCTCGTGGGCGCCGGCGGGCAGCGCGCGGGACAGGGTCGCGCCCTCGATGCTCTCGCCGGGCTTCAACTGCTCGGAGGTGAACAGCGCCTCGCCGTCCAGCTCCAGGCTGAACACCACGGCGTTGTTGCTGATGTCGTTGTTGGTGTAGTGCAGGTCGGCGGTCACGCCGTCCGCCGCCACGGCGATCTCGTTCTGCAGCGCCACGGAGGCGTGGGCGTCGCCCTGCTCGGGCGTGCGGTCGAGGCGATAGGCGTCCGCGGCCGCCAGGGCCTTCTCGTAGCTGTCGCGCTGGGTGGCCAGCTGATCGTTCAGGTCGGCGAGCTGCGCCGCGCCCGCGGCGGCCTCGTCCTGCAGCGACTGGAGCTGGGCGTTGAGGCTCTCCAGCTTCTCGTTGTCGGCGGTGTTCTGCGCGGTGAGGGTTTCCACCTGGTGGTTCAGGTCGGCGATCACCTCGGCGTCGGCGGTGGCCTGGCCGTTCAGCGCTTCGATCTGGCCGTTCAGCTCCGCGATGCGCGCGGCGTCGGCGGCGCTCTGGGCCGTCAGGGAGTCGATCTCCGCGGTCAGGGAGGTCACCTGCGTCTCGTTGTCGCTCAGCGACGAGGTTAGCGCGTCGATCTGGCCGTTCAGCGAGGCGATGGCCGTCTCGGCGTCCGCCAGGCTCGAATCGGCGCCCTCGGCGCCCTGGTCGCCGGCGTTGTCGGCGGGCGTGGTGGCGTCGCCGGTATTGTCGGCGGGCTCGGTGGCGTCGCCGGTGTTGTCGGCGGGCGCGGTGGCGTCGCCGGCGTTGTCGGCGGGCGCGGTGGCGTCGCCGGCGTTGTCGGCGGGCGCGGTGGCGTCGCCGGGGAGGGCGTTCGTCAGCGCCTCGTACTGCTCGCTCAGCTCCGCGTACAGGGCGTCCAGCGCCTCCTGCTTCGCGGCCGCGGAGAGGGCCTCGTCCCCGAGGATCTCCTGCAGCTTTGAGGTGTTGTCGACGTTCGCCGCCAGGTCGCCGCTGCCCGCGGCGCTCTGCTGCGCGGCGGAGAGCACCGCGATCAGCTTGTTGAGCCGCGCGGTCGAAGCGTTGAGCTGCTCTTCCGCGGCGAGGCGAGCCTCGGGCGCGTCGGGATAGGCGACGTACAGTTCATTGCGCAGCGCGTTCAGCGCCTCGAGCTTTTCCCCGTCGGAGAGCGCCGCGTCGTCCACGATGGACGCGACCCTGGCGTGGGCGTCGTTGAGGTCGGCGGCGGCGCTCTCGTCGGCCGTTTCGGTCGACTGTGCGACGCTGTCGATCAGGCGGCGCAGCCCGATGGCGGACACGCCCACCTGCGACGCCTCGGGGGTCTCGCCCTTGCCGGCGTAGTTGTAGGCGTCCACCATGGTCTCCAGGTCGGCGTTCTTCTCCGCCAGCTCGGTCTCCAGCGCGGCGATGCGGTCGGTGGCGGTCTGGTTGGCGACCTCCAGCTCGGCCACGCGGTTGCTGGCGGCCTGCGCGTTGAGCTCCAGCTTGGTCACGCGGGCGGCCGTGACTTCAAGCTCGCTGATGCGGGCGGCGGAAGCCTCCGCCGCGGTCTGGAGCTCAGCCACCTGGCCGTTGGCGGCGTCCAGAGCGTCCTGGAGCTGCTGGGAGGCGGTCTTGCCGCTCTCCACCTCGTCGGTCAGGCGCTGCGCCTCGGCCTGGGCGTCGGTCAACTGGGCGCTGACGTCGTCGTAATCGGCCTTGGCGGCGTCGAGATCCGCCTGCAGCGCCGCGGAGTTCTCCTGCACCGTGGTGAGCTGCGCGAGGGTGGAGGCCAACGTCTCCTTGTTGGCGTTCAGTTTGTGGTTGAACAGCAGTATGGCGATGATGGCGAGCAGCAGCAACACCAGCAACACGATCTGCCAAACCTTGCTCTTGCGATCCATAATGTGCCTCCCTGTCATCCTGGGGCCGGCTCCCGAAAGCCGGAAACAAACGCGATCTCCCCCGAATCACCCGTGATCGTCGCCGCGCGCGATACGGCCCGGCGACCCGGTCTCCCAATTATTATATCATAAACCCGAAGCGATGAACAGAGGGTTTCGGGATTATTTTTTGAAATCAAAGGGACGGAAAAGCGCGCGCTTCGCCCGAATCCCCGAGCGCCTCCGCGCCGTCCACGATCGCACCGCCCAGGCAGACCTCGCCCTGGTAGAACACCGCCGACTGGCCGGGCGTCACGGCGCGCTGCGGCCGGGCGAATTCCAGCGCGACGGCGTCGCCGGACAGGGTGATCGCGCAGTCCTGCAGCGGCTGGCGATGCCTCAGCCGCACCTGGCAGGGGTAGGGGACGCCGTCCGGGACGGGCGGGCGCTCCGCCAGCCAGGTGAGCTGGCTGCCCTGCGCGCGGCGGCTGTAGAGCAGCGGGGAGTCCCCGCCCTGCTGCACCACCAGGCGGTTGTTTTTCAGGTCCTTCCGCACCACGAACCAGCGCTGGCCGGTGCCGCCCCCGCCGATGCCCAGCCCCCGGCGCTGGCCGAGGGTGTAGTACATCAGCCCCTGGTGGCGGCCGACCTTTTTGCCGTCCACGGTGACCATGTCGCCGGGCTGCGCCGGCAGGTACGTGGACAGGAACTGCCGGAAGTTGCGCTCGCCGATGAAGCACACGCCGGTGGAATCCTTCTTTTCGCTCACGGGCAGCCCCGCCTCCCGCGCGATGGCGCGCACCTCGGCCTTGGTCAGCCCGCCCACGGGGAACAGGGCCTTCGACAGCGCCCGCTGGCCCAGCATGTACAGGAAGTAGGTCTGGTCCTTGTTCTCGTCGGCGGCGCGGAGCAGGCGGTAGGCGCCATCCACGCAGTCGATGTTGGCGAAGTGGCCGGTCACCAGCTTTTCCGCGCCCAGCTTTTCGGCGAAGTCCAGAAAGACGTTGAACTTGATCTCCCGGTTGCAGAGCACGTCGGGGTTGGGGGTGCGGCCCCTGCGGTATTCCTCCAGGAAGTGCTCGAACACTCGGTCCCAGTAGTCCCGGGCGAAGTTGACGGCGTAGTAGGGGATGTCCAGCGCCTCGCACACGGCGCGGGCGTCGGCCCAGTCGCGCTCGGCGGTGCACACGCCGTCGTCGTCCTTCTCCTCCCAGTTCTTCATGAACACGCCGATGACCTCGTGCCCGGCGCGCTTCATGAGCAGCGCCGCGACCGAGCTGTCCACGCCGCCGGACATGCCTACGACGACCCGCATGATGCGCTCGCCTCCTTCCGGAACGAAAAATGGGGGCCGCGGGCGGCGGGGCTTCGCGCCGCGCCGCCGCCGACCCGCGACAAAGCAGAATTTGCACCCGCGCGGGGTGCAAATTCGCTTACGGGAGCAGGATCTCCGATTCCAACTGCTCGCCGGTGTCGGCGGCGGCTTCGACGAGGATCGTCTTCTGCTGCATGCCGATGATCTTCCACTGGCCGTTCACCTTGACCAGGGTGATGTCGTAGCGCCCGCCCTGCCAGCTTGGCACGCGGTCGGCGATCTCGCCCCGCCGGCTGGAGATGACCTTGCCGGTGATGCTGGGCACGCGCTCCACCACGGTGCAGTTGGCGTAGCTGTCCCACGGCCAGGCCCACAGCTTTTCGATGGTCAGGCTGTAGTCGAAGCCGGTGATGTTGTAGTCGGTGTAGGCGCTGCTGCCGTCCAGCGCGCCGGAGAGGGCGGCGTCGGCCATCAGGAAGTCGGCGTGGAAGTACTTGTTCAGCTCCTCCGCCTGCTGGCGCGTCAGGATCACGTCCACCCGCTTCTCCAGGCCGTCGTCCAGCACCACGTAGATGTTGGCGATGTTCATGGCCATGAAGAAGCCGCACACCAGCATGCTCAGCAGCACGCTGATCAGCACCAGCTTCCTTGCGATAAACCAGACAAACCTGCGAAAATACGCCATGGAAAACGCTCCTACTGCTTTGGTTTATTCATTGGCGCCCGCCGCGCCCAGGTCCTCCGATTCCAGGATGTCCTTCAGCTGCCGGATCATCTGCTCGTCGGTCAGGCGGAACTTGAACACCACCCGGCGGGAGGCGTCCATGTTCTCCGTGCCGTCGGGATACAGCACCGGGTCGCTGGACGAGCGGCCGTTGGCCGTGGCCATCTGCCGGAGCCGCGCCTTCTGGGCGGGGGTGACGGTGGTGCAGCTGTCCGACAGCACGTAGCTCGCCACCGCCAGCGCGCGCCGCTGGGAGAGCTCCAGGTTGGAGATGTAGTCGCCGCGGGAGTCCGTGTGGCCCTCGATGAGAATCTCTGCCACGTAGGGCTGGTACTCCTCGGTGAACAGCGCGCTCAGGTACACGGGCAGGAAGCGGTCGATGAAGGCCCTGCCCTGGGGGCTGAGCTCGTACTGGCCGGTGGAGAACAGCACGTCCGATTCCAGGGCGATGGCGCCGCTGGTGGGGTCCACCTGGGCGGAGATGTTCGCCGCGCGCAGCGCCGCGGACACGCTGCTGATGATGCGCGGCCGCATGCCCACGAGCTGCTCCAGCTGGCGCTGCTGATCCTCCAGCGTGGCCTGCTGGGCGATGAGCGTTTCCTCCTGGGCGGTGAGGGTTTCCTTCTGGCTGGCCAGCGTGGCCGCCTGGGCGCTCAGGGTCTGCTCCTGGGTGGCCAGCGTGGCGGCCTGCGCGTTCAGCGTGGCCTGCTGCTCGTTGATCTGCGTCTGCTGGTCGTTCAGTTGCAGGCTCAGGGCGTCCAGCGCCGCCTGCTGCTCGTTGATCTGCGTCTCCTTGTCGTCCAGCAGCGTCTTCGCGGCGGCGAGGTCCGCCTGCTGGGAGGCCAGTATGGCCTCGGCGTCGGTCAGGTCCTTCTGGGCGGCGTTCAGCTTGATCTGCTGCGCCAGCATCTGGGACTCCGCGTCGCTCAGCTTGGTGCGCTCGGCGGCCAGGTCGGCGTTGGCCTGGTCCAGGTCGTACTGCTGGCGGGCGATCTCCGCCATGTTGATTTCGTACATGTCAAAGTATTGATACATGATGTAGAACATGATCAATATAAAGATCAGCAGCAGCGAGCTCATCAGGTCCGAAAAGCTCAGCCACTGGGCGCCGTCGCGGCCAATGCGCCGCCGGCTCCGTCCGCGCGGACTTCGCATGCTATGTCAACCTCCCTTCGGGAGCGTAAGGACCCCGGTGGATCGGGTTTCGTTCGACGCCGGGCTTCCGGGCGCAACGGGGACGGAAGCCCCGACCGCCTCATCTCCTGTACAGCCGGTCCACCGCCTCGTCCAGCGCCCGCTGCGCCTGGGCCAGGGTGTCGGTGAGCTGGTCGAGCTGATCCAGGAAGCGGTTGTTGGTCTCGGCCACGGCGTCGGGCATCTTCTTGAGCGCGCCGCTGATGCTGCTGGAAAGGTAGTCCACCCGCTGCGTGAACTGGTTCACGTAGTCGCGGTAGGAATCCAGCGTGGCGGAGAGCTCGCTCTCCAGCGCCTTGCCGGTCTTTACGTGGACGTTCTGCACCTCGGCGGCGGCGGCGCGCAGGTCGTCCCCGGCCTTCTGCATGGCCCCGGCGGCGGCGGCGGTCTGCTCGCCGATGCGCTGGGTGAAGCGCTCCATGGACTGCGTCATGGCGTCCAGGCTGCGGGTGACGTCCGCCTGTATGCCGCTCACGGACTTCAGCGTATTGCTCTGCTGGCGGGACACCAGCTCCAACTGCTCCACGGAGGACGCCATGCGCACGTAGGCGTCGTCCATCTGCCGGTTGGCGCGCTCCATCTGCTCCATGTAGCCGGACAGGCTGTTCAGGAGCTGCCGGCTCATCAACTGCACCTGCTGCAGGTCGTCCAGGGCTTCGTTGATGCCGGTCATGCTGGCGCGAACGATGGTCAGGCACTCGGACTGGCCCTTGGCGGTATCCTCCAGGACCTGTGCAAAGTGCTTGAGCTGGCCGTCCATGGCGTTGTCCATGCTCTCGGCGAAGCGCTGCATCACCGCGTCCATGAAGCGCATCTGGTCCTTGGTGGCCACGTTCATGAAGCTGCGCATGGACTGGTTCATCGGCTCCACGGCGTTGTTGATGGCGTTCTTGATGTTCTCGGTGAAGGCGCCGTTCAGATCCTTGGCCATGGTCTGGATCAGCGCGGTCTGCTCCTGCTGGTAAATGGCGATCTGCGTCATCGGGTCCACGCTGCGCACGCCCGCGTGGCGGCGCATGACGCTGTAGAAGGAAATCAGCGTGTGCTCGGTGGAGCCGTGCACGGCGCGGGTCATCAGCGTGAACAGCACGCTGCCGATCACGCCCACGATGGACGTGGCGAAGGCGTAGCGCATGCCGGGGATCAGCGTGACGATGGACTGCTGCACCGCGGCGGAATCGGACATGTTGAAGCCCGCCAGGCCCTGCGCCAGGCCGATCAGCGTGCCCAGGAAGCCCAGCGAGGTCATCAGCCCCGGCAGGGCCTCCGTGAACGAGATGCGCCCCGGGCCGTAGATGACGGTGTCCTCGTTGATGTAATCCTCCACGTTGCTGGCGTTGTGGTACACGCCGTCGGCGAAGAACAGGTTGTTCAGGTACTCGCTCCAGGGGCCGAACAGCGCGCCCTTGCCCAGGAAGCGGTCCTCCTGCCAGCCGTACTTGTCGTCGCCGGAGCGGATGCTCCGGATGGCGCGCCGCAGCACGTTGCGGGTGTGCACCACCGGCAGGATGCACCGCGAGATGCCCACCACGAACAGCGCCACGATGCCGATGTACACCAGCGCGTTGAAGGCGCTGGCGCTCAGGCTGGAGATGATCGATTGTATAAACGCCATAATCCCTCCGGGCGTAGCCTCGCCCCTGTGTCCGGCCCCGGCGGGCCGTTCGCAAGCCGGATCTGACCGGCGGCTTTTCCGTCCTGCCCATCGAAGGGCATACCTCACCCTTATACAAGAGAATACATCATAAGTATATCAGAACAGTAATAGGGATGTGCGGGGAAAATGTGAATTTATTATGATATTTGAAAAGGACGGTTTCCGCGCGGCGCGGCAAAAGGGCGGCAAAGGCGCGGCATAGCACGGCAAGGCACAGCAAAAGGGGCGGCCGTTGGCCGCCCCCGCACAGTGGATGATGATGGCATTGCCCCGCGCTTACAGCAGCAGGATGCCCTTTTCCGCGCACACGCGAAGCGTCTCCTCGTCCCAGATGCTCGACTGCACCTCGCCGATGTGGGCGGTGCCCATCATCAGCATGCACAGGCGGCTCTGGCCGATGCCGCCGCCGATGGTCAGCGGCAGCTCGCCGTTCAGCAGCATTTTGTGGAAGGGCAGCGCGCGCCGGTCCTCGCAGCCCGACAGCGCGAGCTGGCGCGCCAGGCTCTCCTCGTCCACGCGGATGCCCATGCTGCTGATCTCAAACGCCTGGCCCAGCACGTCGTTCCAGAACAGGATGTCGCCGTTCAGATCCCAGTCGTCGTAGTCGGGGGCGCGGCCGTCGTGCGGCTTGCCGGAGGCCAGCTTCCCGCCGATCTGCATGATCAGCGCCGTGCGGTGCTCCTTCAGGTAGGCGTTCTCGCGGTCCTTGGGGTCGGGGAACTGCGGGTACATGTCCTCCAGCTCCTGGGTGGTCACGCACGCCATCTCGCGGCTCAGCTTCACGTTCAGGCTGGGGAACTCCCGGCGCAGCCGGTCGCACACGTCCGCCACGCAGTGCACGATCTCCTGGGCGGTGCGCACCAGGTAATCCAGCGTGCGGTCCTCCCGGCGGATGACCTTCTCCCAGTCCCACTGGTCCACGTAGATGCTGTGCAGGTTGTCCAGGTCCTCGTCCCGGCGGATGGCGTTCATGTCGGTGTACAGGCCGCGGCCCACGTGGAAGTCGTAGCGCTTCAGCGCCAGGCGCTTCCACTTCGCCAGGCTGTGGACGACCTCGCCCTCGCCCTGCACGGCGGGGATGTCAAAGCTCACGGGGCGCTCCACGCCGTTCAGGTTGTCGTTCAGGCCGGATTCCTTGCGCACGAACAGCGGCGCGGACACCCGGCGCAGGTTCAGCGCGTGGGTCAGCTCGATCTGGAAGTTGTGCTTGATGAATTCGATGGCCAGCTGGGTGTCGAAGGTGTTCAGCGGCGGGCGATAGCCCTCCGGGATGATGACCTTGTTCATCGTTCGTGTCCCCCTTCCTGGAAGTACCAATATGGTAAACAGTATACTCCGCGTCGTCGACAAACGCAAGTTGAATTTTTCAAAAGCAATAAATTCATTTACGGCAAAACGCCGCCTGCGCCCGGGGGACGCGCAAAGGGGATAAACTTTCATTTCTGAGGGGGAAATATGCAAAAACCTCCTATATTTGCAATAACGTGGTGTAAAAATACGCATTCTCAAAAGAAAGTCACAATGTGATATGCAATTTAACATTCCGGAATATTGCAAATCGCGGGGCGAGCCGCTATAATATCTGCATACGGTCGAGCGCAGCCCCCTGGTCTGCGGGAGCCGGAATTCTACACAGTCCAAGGGAGGATGTAATCATGGCGCTGAAGAATGCTTATCTGATCGACCTGATGGAGCGCGTGGAGAAGCGCAACCCCAACGACAAGCAGTTCCTGATCACCGTCAGGAGCGTGCTGGAGTCCATCGAGCCCGTGGTGGAGAAGCACCCGGAGTACGTCAAGCGCGGCGTGCTGGAGCTGTTCGTGGAGCAGGAGCGCGTGATCAAGTTCCGCGTGCCGTGGGTGGACGACGCGGGCAACGTGCACGTGAACCGCGGCTACCGCGTGCAGGGCAACAGCGCCATCGGCCCGTACAAGGGCGGCCTGCGCCTGCATCCCTCCGTGACCGAGGACACCGTGAAGTTCCTGGCCTTTGAGCAGACGCTGAAGAACAGCCTGACCGGCCTGCCCATCGGCGGCGGCAAGGGCGGCTCCGACTTCGACCCCAAGGGCAAGAGCGACATGGAGGTCATGCGCTTCTGCCAGAGCTTCATGAGCGAGCTGTTCAAGTACATCGGCGCGGACATCGACGTGCCCGCCGGCGACATCGGCGTGGGCGCCCGCGAGATCGGCTTCTTCTACGGCCAGTACAAGCGCCTCACCGGCCTGTACGAGGGCGTGCTCACCGGCAAGGGCCTCAGCTACGGCGGCTCCCTGGCCCGCACCCAGGCCACCGGCTACGGCCTGTGCTACTTCACCGAGGAGATGCTCAACGCCGCGGGCAAGAGCTTCAAGGGCCAGACCGTGGTGGTCTCCGGCTCCGGCAACGTGGCCATCTACGCCAACGAGAAGGCCACCCAGCTCGGCGCGAAGGTCGTGGCGATGAGCGATTCCAACGGCTACATCTACGACAAGAACGGCATCGACCTGGCCTGCGTCAAGCAGATCAAGGAGATCCGCCGCGGCCGCATCAAGGAGTACCTGGAGGCCCATCCCGAGGCCGAGTACCACGAGGGCTGCGCGGGCATCTGGACCGTCAAGTGCGACATCGCCCTGCCCTGCGCCACCCAGAACGAGATCAGCCTGGATTCCTGCAAGGCCCTGGTCGCCAACGGCTGCTACTGCGTGTCCGAGGGCGCGAACATGCCCACCGTGATCGAGGGCATCGAGTACCTGCAGAGCCAGGGCGTGCTGTTCGGGCCCGCCAAGGCCGCCAACGCCGGCGGCGTGGCCACCTCCGCGCTGGAGATGAGCCAGAACAGCCAGCGCCTGAGCTGGACCTTCGACGAGGTGGACGCCAAGCTGAAGGGCATCATGGTGAACATCTACCACAACGTGGCCAATGCCGCCAGGGAATACGGCATGGAGGGCAACTTCGAGGCCGGTGCGAACATCGCGGGCTTCCTGAAGGTCGCCGACGCCATGTACGCCCAGGGCGTCTGCTAGTCGACAGCGTCGACGGGCAGATGCTGCCGCCCGGCGACATCCGCAAGTGCATCGGGGCGATGTCCGCCAACTACGACGGCATCACCAACCACTCGTACGAGAACTGGAACCCCTCCGCCATGACCGGCAAGATGTACCAGACCGTCACCGACCTGCCCACAGGAACCTATCTCCTGCAGATCTCCGCCTTCGTCAACACCCACGGAGGCAACGAGCAGCAGTATGTCTATGCCAACGGCGACGAGGTCTATCTCGACAAGGAGTCGGGCACCTACTCCACCCTCGTCTATGTCAGCGACGGACTGCTGGAGGTGGGACTCCGACAGGACAGCGCCATCGCCAACTGGATCTGCATCGACAACATCGCCCTCTACCCCGTGAGCGAGGAAGCCACCGCCGACAACTGGCAGCAGGCGCTACAGCGCGCAAAGGGCGTGCTCGCCAAGGCCACGACCGTCTATGCCTGCATCAACGGAGGCGAGCTCAGCGACCTGCAGACCGCCGTCAGCGCCTACGCCACGCAGCCCGCCTCCAATGCCGACCTGCAGACCGCCATCGCCGCGCTCAACAACGCCACCAACACCTTCGTCGCCGCCAAGCCAGCCTACCTGCAGCTCGCACAGACCAAGGCACTGCTCAACACGCTCGGCATCGACGCGCGCCACCTGCCCTACGCCTCTGAGCTGAAACA
>CADBCY010000048.1 GCA_902793325.1 uncultured Eubacteriales bacterium | reverse complement strand
CAATATCATACAAACGCTGCCAGGTCTGCGCAAGACCTGGCATTACTTTTTTCGTGTCCCATTATAAAGAGGCTGCCTCGTTTTGAGACAGCCCCTTTTGCGCCGGGGCCGTCCCGCGGCGTTGTCGATGTTTTTCCCGAACACGAAGAACCGCTGGTAGAGGTACTCGGTCACAAAGTTCAGCAGCATGTTCACGGCGGTGGCGAGGTATTCGTTCCAGCCCAGCGACGCCGTGAACCAGTGCTCGAGGCCGGTGGACAGCGGCGTGAACACCGCGTAGTAGGCGGCGACCTTCGCCATCGCCACGGGCACGTTCGCCGCCGACTTGAACGTAAACCGGCGGTTCAGCGTGAAGTTCCAGACCACCGACAGCACCAGCGCCACCAGGTAGCTGAGCCAGTAGGGCAGGCCGAGCAGCTCGTTCAGCAGCGTGAACGAACCGATCTCGATCGCGCCCGCGCTGACCGAGAAGAAGGTAAATTTCAGTACGCGGACCCATTCCTTCCGCCGCTTGTGTTCCGCCATGCGTATCCCCCCGAACCGTCGGTTTGCGTGCCCGACCGGTTCCATCATAGCCGAAATCGGCCCGGCGGTCAACACCGAAATTTCTTTATGGACATGCGCCGACAAAAATGGTAGAATACTGTCAGGCGAGCATCCCGGACCCGAAGGAGGATGACCATGAAGAAGCGGATGTTGGTGCTGGCGCTGGTGCTGGCGATGATGGTTGCGGCGGCGCTGCCCGCGCCGGCGGAGGGCGTGCGCGCAGCCGCGGCCAACGAGGCCGTGGAGGCGGAGGTCGCGCCGGACGACGCCCCGGCGGGGGAGGCCCTGGACGGCGGCGAGGCCGTGGAGGCGGAGAGCGCGCCGGACGACGCCCCGGCGGACGAGGCCGTGGACGGCGCGGACGCGCCGGTGGCGTGGGTCGACGCGCAGGCCGAGGGGGAGGACGCATCGGGCGAAGCGGCGGACGCGGCCGAGCCCAACGGCGTGGACCTGTCGGACGCGCTGGAGGACGCGGAGCAGAACGACGCCGACGAAGTGGCCGAGCCGAACGACGGGAACCCGGCCGAGGTCAACGATTTCGCGGGGTTGCAGGCGGCTGTGGCAGACGCCGGTGTCACCATCATCAAAATCACGGGCGGCTTTGCCATAACGGAAACGTTTAATATCACCCGGGCCGTCACCCTCGACCTGAACGGAAAGACCTTGTCTTATTCAAGAGAAGGAAGTCCCGGTGTCGCTTTCAATATCGGATCCTACGACGCAAACAATTCCGCAGCCCGTTTAACCATTATGGACAGCGCCCAAGGCGGCGGGGGAAAGCTTCAACTGTCCGGCAATAATGCGAGAGCGGCGTATGTTTACTCTGGCGCCTTACTCACCATGGAAAGCGGCGCGATAGACGGCGGAGGGCAAGGCGTGGTTGTGAATAAAAACGGCATCTTCAACATGACCGGCGGGACCATTAGCGGGGCTATATTAGATGGCGTGTATGTGAATAGTGAAGGCACATTCACCATGACCGGCGGGACCATCAGCGGTGTTGTTAATGGCAATGGCGTAATGTTGATTAGTGGCGGCACATTTACCATGACCGGCGGGACCATCAGCAGATGCCACCTTGGTGTGTCTACGGTTAATGGCTCAAAGCTCAACCTCAGCGGTTCGCCGAGGGTGACCGGGAATACAGGAAGAAATATAAACTTGGATTCTGTTACCAAAATCACCGTCACCGGCGAGCTGACCCGGAGCGCGGCCATCGGCGTTTGGTTTCCGGACAATGTAACCAGCGGCTTCATCAAAGGATGCAAAGTAGCGGGCGAGAATTATACCCTCACCTCATCCGACGTGTCGCGGTTCTTCCTGGACGATAACACCGCCAACAAGAGCATTATCCTGAAAAGCGATGGTACCGTAGAGCTGTCCGACACCCATATTCACGACGGGATCACCTTTGAAGCATGGACTTCTGCTGACTCACTTCCAAGTAATCCAGGCAGCTATTACCTGACCCAGAACGTGACGATCGACGGTTCATGGAACGTGCCTGCGGGCGAGGTCAACCTCTGCCTGAACGGCCACAGCATCAAAAAGACCGGGAGCAGCGAAGGCGTTATCAACCTCAAGAAGGGTGCTGCCGTGCTCAACCTCTACGACACGCCGGTAAACAACGGAAAGATCACGCACCAATCCGGCGTAACAGGCATCGGCGTTTGGGTGAAACAGGGTACGTTCAACATGTACGGCGGCACCATCACCGGCAACAACTGCAGCGGCAACGGCGGCGGCGTGCTCATGGACGGTGGCGGCATGTTTAATATGTACGGCGGCGTGATTACGGGCAACACAAGCACTAACAAGGGCGGCGGCGTATATGTTGGCTGGGGAACCTTCAACGTGCTGGGGCCCGTGGAGATCAGCGGGAACACGAGGAGAGACGTCGCCAACAACGTCTACCTGCCCGGCAGCGCTACGCTCAAGATCGGCGCGGCGCTGGGGGACGGCGCGAACATCTATGTCACGGCTGAGGAAACGCCCCGCGCCATCGTCGAGCCGGTCAATGGTTACACGATCACCGAGGATGACCTCGCAAAGCTCCACAGCGACGGCAACCAGACCTTCCGCCTGAACGCCTTCGGCGGGATCATGGTGGGGTATGGGGTCAAGTGCGTCGCTCGAAACGGTACCGTCGAGGCGGACAAGTACGCCGTTGCAGCGAATGCGCGCGAGGATGAGCGCAAGGTCACCCTGACCCTTCGGCCCAACTCGGGCTATGAGCTCGGCAGCCTGACCGTGAAGGACAGCGGCGGGGCCGACGTGCCCGTGGCCAACAATACCTTCACCATGCCCGCGAATAAAGACGTGACCGTGACGGCGACGTTCAAGGCCATCTACGTGCCGCCGCCAACCTATACCGTGCGGTTCGTCAGCGGCGACGCGACGGTGGCTTCGCCCAGCGTGGTGTCCGGCAGCCGCGTGACCCCGCCTGCCGATCCCACCCCACCCGAGGGCATGCGCTTCGATGGGTGGTTCGCCGAGGGCGCGGAGACGGCCTTCGACTTCGGTGCGTCCGTCACCGGCAGCCTGACCCTGTACGCCCGGTTCAGTTGGATCCCCGTGGAGGTGTATCCTACCGCGGAGGTAGTCTATGATCCGGCCACCGGCGCGCTGGCCGTGACGCTGGCGGACGGCGAACAAACCCTTCCGGAGAGTGCGTTTTCGCTCACTTTCGCGACCGAAGGACGCACTTGTGTCGCCATCATCACGCCCGCGGAGGGCCAGAAATACCGCTTTGACACCCTCAAAATCCCGATTCCGACGGACCTCGGCGGGTTCATGCCGGCCACGCTCACGAGCGCAGGCAAGACGAGCCTGAGCCTGAAATACACGGCGGTTCCCGGCGCGGCGGGCTACGACCTGCGCTTCGGCCCGGTCGGCGGCGAGCAGCAGGAAATTGAAATCACCGCGTCCCCGGCGACGCTGGACGGCCTGGTGAACGGCGCGGTGTACGAGGCTTCCCTGGCGGCCTATGTCAAGGTGGGCGACCAGAAGGTGTACGTCAGCGAAAGCCCCGTCGTGCGGGCTATTGCAGGCGGCAGCAACGCCAAGCACGCCAACCCGAAGGCTGTGAAGATCGACAAAAAGACGCGGAAGCTCAGCCTCAAAACAGGCAAGGGCAAGAAGATCAAGGCCGGCGTCACAAAGAGCAAGAAATCGAAAAAGCTCCTGAACGGAATCGCCCGGCTGCGGTACTACAGCGACGATGTGAACGTCGCCACGGTCAGCGCCAAGGGCAAGGTGAAGGCCGTGGGCAAGGGCAAATGTAAAATTTATGTTATCGCCGCCAACGGCGCCTATAAAACCGTGGCGGTAACCGTGAAATAGCCGATAAAATCGGGGTTTTCAGCCAATCAAACGCCCGGGAGAGAATATCTCTCCCGGGCGTTTTTGCGGGGGTCAGGCGGATTCGATCCACCGGTTGAGGCGCGTTCGCCCGAATACCAGCGCCTCCGCCAGCAATCCGACGGGCAGCGCCGCGAGGATGTCCACCACGGAGTGCTGCTTGACAAAGGCGGTGGACAGCGCGACGGCGACCGCGGAGAGGATCATGAACGCCTTCCAGCGCCGATCCAGCGCCCGGATGTGGCACCATACAGACGCAATGCCCATCGAATACGCGACGTGCAGCGACGGGCACACGCCGGTGGGGGTGTCGAAGGCGTAGATGAAGGCCATCAGCCGCGTCAGCGCGTTGTCCCGCGCGAAGTGCTCCGGGCGCAGCGGCTGCACGCTGGGCCAGAGGATGTACGTCAGCATCGCGACGGCCTGCGTGATCATGATGTACACCTGCAGCCGCCTGAAGGAGCGAATGTCGTACAGCATGAACCACAGCAGCGACGCGACGATCCAGAGGTACCAGTAGCAGTAGACCAGCGCGAAGCCCTCGCGAAAGGGGATCATGTCGTCCAGCGCGCAGCGCACGACGTGGCAGCGCGAGGCGGGGATCAGGTTTTCGGTCAGGAGGTACAGCGCGAAGTAGATCAGCCACCCGCCCAGGAGCTTCAGGTGCGCAAAGCGCGGCTCGTTCAGGCGGGACAGGCGGAATTCCCGGTAGTCGACGACGGGCGTTTTCATGATGCTCAGACCTCGTTGGGCTCGTTGAAGGGATAGTCCTTCTTCGGAAGGTTCGGGTAGGGGACCACCCGGTGCCGCGGCAGGGCGACAGCGAGCGCGGTGACGCCGTCCATCAGCGCCTTGCAGACCCTGCGCTGCTCCTCGTCCGGACGGGCCTTCGGGTCGAAGCTCACCGGCGCGCCGAACACGACCTTTCGAAGCGCCGGCGCGACGTACATCGGCACGAAGCGGAGCGGCATGCCGGTCTGGCGCGCGTACATCCGCGCCAGCACCAGGAACCCCTCCTGAAACGCCCACACGATGCCGTTGTGCGGCACGTCGTGCTCCGGGAAGATGACGATTCTCGCGCCGCCGCGCAGCCGCTCCAGCGTCTCGCGCAGCGTGGCCATGACGCGGCCGTCGCGGTACACGCCGATGCAGTGGGCGTTGTTGAAGATGCACACGGACAGCGGCGCGATGATATAGGACAGCAGCCGGTAGCACCAGCGGACGGCGCGCGGCTTTTTCGACCAGAAGTCGCGGAAGGCGTAATCGGGGACCTCGCGCAGGTGCATCATCTCGGCGCTGCACCATATGGCGCGCTCGCCGGGCAGGTCCAGTTCGGCGATGATGGGGCCGTTCATCTGCGCGTGGTTGCCCACGATCACGCACGGCCCGTCCGGCAGGTTCTCCAGCCCCTCGAAGGTCGGCTTCGGGCAGAACAGCCGGGCCAGGCGGCAGGAGATGCGGTAAACCCGCCATGTCAGTCTATTCTTCATCGCATGGCATCCCCCTGATGATACGATCGTCGCGCGAAAGCGCCGCCTGGATTGGGGCGGTCGGCCGGTCGCCGGCCCGCGCGCCCGGCGGGGCGGGAACCCCCGGATCAGGGCTTGGGCTGGCGGTATTCGCAGCCTTCGTCGAAGCGCACCGTCTCCGGCGGCTGCTCCAGCAGCTCGGGATGCTCCAGGTAGCGCCGCATGTCCGTGAAGAACCGCGCGTAGTGCGCGCCGGAGCACACGCGCTCGTCGGCGGTGATGCCCACGGGCAGGTAGCGCTTCATGCGCGTCTCCCCGTCCTTCACCACGGCCACGCGCTCCTCCAGGCCCATGCCGAAGAAGAGGCCGACGTTGCCCCAGTTGTAGAGGTGGTGGTTCACGTCGTGCAGGCGGATGGAGGCCGTGTTGGTGATGTACATGCCCACGTAGAAGGGCAGCTCCTCCATCAGCACCGCCGGCGCGATGCCGTAGCGGTCCAGCAGCTTCACGATGCCCACCAACAGCGAGGGCAGGCCGGGCACCGCGAACAGCACGCCGAGCAGCCTGTCGATGAATCCGGCGGGCTGGTCGCCCCGGTTCGCCGCCACGGCGGCGTTCACGCGGTCGCGCACGTCGTAGATCGTGTCCGTCAGGTCGAACTTGATCTTCACGACGGCCTCGCCTTTGTCGATATCGGCGGGATCCTTCAGGATCGTGAACGCCGCGGAGCAGTTGTTCCGCGCGAAGAGCTGCTTGTTCATGATGAAGCGGTTGACCGCGGGGTTGCGGCTGATCGCGCGCACATAGGCGGCGAGGATGAGCTGCATATAGGTGATGCTCTCGCCCTTCTCCAGCTTCTGGCGGCGGACGTAGTCCAGCAGCACCTCCAGATCGACGCGGTGCTTCAGGAACACCTGCGCGTCGCAGCGCATGGGCATGATGTAGGGCGTGATCCGCATGATCGGGTCTATGTCCCTGATTCTTCTGCCGTCGGGTCGCCTTCCGAACATTGATCGATCAATCCTTTCCGCGGTGTAATCCCAACCCAAGCACGCCCTGCCTTTGCAGGGAGAACAGGTACCACGTGCACAACGCGATTTGCAGCAGCGACGAGCAGGGCGTCGCCAGGCCGATGTGGAACAGCGATACGGGCACCCGCCGGCTCATCAGCCAGGACACCGGGATGCGCACGCAGAAGGCGCTGACGATGCCCTGGAGCATGACGAACCTCGTCCTGCCGAGGCCGTTGAAGAAGCCGGTGGCGCAGAAGAAGATGGGCGTGAGCATGCAGTCGATGCCGTAGGCCTTCAGGTAATCGGCCGACGCGACGATGACCTCGCGGTCGTTGGAGAATACGGAGCCGAGCAGTTGCCCGTGCCAGATGGACAGCCACGCCATGAACGCGCCCACGGCCAGCGACAGGCCGACGCCGGTGTACAGCGCCCGGACCGCCCGGTCATACTTCCCGGCGCCGACGTTCTGCGCCACGAAGGCGGACATGGCCTGCGAGAAGGCCAGCGGCACCAGCATGATGAACGCGCAGACCTTCTCGGCGACGCCCACGCCGGCGGACGCCACGACGCCCAGGGAGTTGACGATCGCCTGTATGACCAGGAAGGAAATGCCCACCAGGAGGTCGGACATGGCGATGGGCAGGCCGAGGCGTATGACGCGGGCGATCAGCGGGCGGTCGAAGCGGACGTGCTCCGCGGCAAAATGGAACGGAAGCTGCTTTCGGCGGATCAGCAGAAGGGAAATCAATACACTGACGGCCTGCGCCGCGACGGTGGCGATGGCCGCGCCCGCCGCGCCCATGTGGAGCACGGCGACCAGCAGCAGGTCGCCCGCGATGTTGAACGCGCAGGCGATCGCCACGGTGACGAGCGGCGTGACCGAGTCCCCGAGGCCGCGGAAGATGCTGCCGATGAGGTTGTAGGCGATGATGACCAGCATGCCCATGCCGCAGATGCGCACGTAGGCGGCGGTGAGGTCGTGCGCCGGGGCCTGCATCATCGAAGCCAGTGCGCCCGCCCCGGGAACGGTCAGCACGGTCAGCGCGACGCCGATCGAGCCGAACAGCGCGATGCAGGCGCCGACGGTCGCGCCGCCCTCCCGCGCTTTGCCCTCGCCGATCTGCTGGCCGAGGAGGATGGTCGCGCCCATGGCGAGGCTGGCCACCAGGTTGGTGAGCGTCATCATGATGTGCGCGCCGGTGGCGACGGCGGAGACGTCGGCCTTGTCGGCGAACTGGCCGACGACGAGCAGGTCGACCGCGCCGTACATCGCCTGCAGGAACAGCGCGGCGAGCACGGGAACGGCAAACCGTATGAGCGGGGCGGCGATGCCGCCGGTGGTGAAGTCGTGTTTCATTTCGATCCCTTCATGGTTCGGAGTCTGCGCGCCCGAGGAGCGCGCCGGACAGACGATGCCCCGATACCCTAGTTTATCATAGTTACCCCGGACTTTGCAAGCACCGGAGGCGTTTTTCCGCCCGCCCGGGGCAGGACGACGACAAACGCCGCGGGAAAAGGCCGGGAAATATTGACATCCGGGGCAAAAGCGATTAATATGGAAGCAGATGAATCGAACGATAACCTTGCCCCGCTTCCCGGGCCGCGATCCGGATCATGATTTGCGGGGAGGGTCCATAGGGAATGCGGCGTTTACCGTTGAAATGAACCGTCGACAAGGGCCGGTCGGGCCGCCGTCAACGGTTTTTGGAAAGGCAACCATCGAACGATACCATGAGAGGAGCGAATGAGCGATGAGCAATGTTGAGCGCGTGTGCGGTTTCCTGGATGACGCCAAGGTCTACTATCTCGCGACGGCGGAAGGAGATCAGCCCCGCGTGCGTCCCTTCGGCACGGCGCTGGTCTACGAGGACCGGCTGTACATCCAGACGGGAAAGAAGAAGGACGTCTCCAGGCAGATCGCGGCGAACCCGAAGGCGGAGATCTGCGCCTTCCAGGACGGCAAGTGGATCCGCATCGCGGGCGAGCTGGCGAACGACGACCGGCGCGAGGTGAAGGTCGCCATGCTGGACAAGTATCCGAGCCTCAAGGCCATGTACAGCGCCGATGACGACAACACGCAGGTATTGTATTTCAGGGAAGCGGTCGCGACGATCGCCTCGTTTACCGCCGCGCCGGAGGAGCTCCGCTTCTGAAGTCGGCCGCCGGTCGCGCGCCGCGCGAACGATCCTAAGGCGCCGGGGGCGCCGGAACAGACGCTTGCATCCAAATACCCCCAAACAGATAAGGAGGCGACCCCATGAAGAGGCTGTTGTGCCTGATGATTGCCGTAATGCTGCTGGCGTGTTCGGCGCTGGCGGAGGGCAAGCCCGCCACCGACTTCACCCGCGAGGCCAACCAGGCCTGGTACGACCGGCTGGATTTCTCCGACGAGAGCGAGAAGGAAAACGCCCTGCGCGGCCTGATCGAAGCGCCGGAGAGCCTGGTCATCTACGGTGACGACCAGAACGTCGTCTGGAGCGTAGCGGACTACGACTTCATCAACGAGCTGGAGACGATCCCGGACACCATCAACCCGAGCCTTTTCCGCAACACCCTGTACAATTCCTACGCGGGGCTGTTTGAGGTCTGCGACGGCATCTATCAGGTGCGCGGCTACGACATGTCCAATGCCACGTTCATCCGCACGGACAACGGCTGGATCGTGTTCGACGTGCTCATGTGCAAGGAGGACATGGCCGCCGCGAAGGCGCTGATGGAGAAGCACTTCGGGGAGCTGGACATCAAGGCCGTGCTGTACAGCCATTCCCACGTGGACCACTACGGCGGCATCTTCGGCCTGCTGGCGCAGGAGGACGTGGCGGACGCCGCCCTGCCGCTGGAGCAGCAGCTCGAATCCGGGAAGGTCGTCGTGCTGGCGCCCGAGGGCTTCCTGGAGCACGCGGTCAGCGAGAACATTTACGCCGGCCCCGCGATGGGGCGGCGCGCGCAGTACCAGTACGGCACGCTGCTCGAGACCGGGGAGACCGGCAGGCTCGCCATCGGCATCGGCCTGGGGCAGTCCGTGGGCACCACGGGGCTCGTCGCGCCGACCTATGAGGTCTGCACGGACGAGACGCTCGTGATCGACGGCCTGGAGATCCGCTTCCAGCTGACGCCCGGCACCGAAGCGCCCGCCGAGATGAACGCCTATTTCCCGAAGTACCGGGGCCTGTGGCTGGCGGAGAACTGCACCGGCACCATGCACAACCTGTACACGCTGCGCGGCGCGCAGGTGCGCAACGCCTCCGACTGGGCGCGCTATATCCTGGAGGCGGAACAGCGCTTCGGCGACGAGACCGACGTGGTGTTCCAGTCGCACAACTGGCCGCACTGGGATACGGAGAACATCAAGACCTACATGGAAAATACCGCGGCGGCCTATCAGTATATCCACGATCAGACGCTGCATTACATCAACCTCGGGTACACCGCGGCGGAGATCTCCCGCACGCTCGAGTTCCCGGAGAAGCTGGATAAGGTCTGGTATACCCGCCAGTACTACGGCACGCTGAGCCACAACATCAAGGCGGTGTACCAGAAGTACATGGGCTGGTACGACGCCAACCCGGTGAGCCTGAACCCCCTGACGCCGACGGACACGGCAAAGAAGTGGGTCGAGTACCTGGGCGACGTCGACAGGGTGCTGGAGATGGCCCGCGCCGACTTCGACAAGGGCGAGTACCAGTGGGTGGCGCAGGTCACGAAGGAGCTGATCTTCGCCGATCCCGCGAACCAGGAGGCGCGCGAGCTGTGCGCGGACGCGCTGGAGCAGCTTGGCTATCAGTCCGAGAGCGGCCCGTGGCGCAACGTCTACCTGACCGGCGCGATGGAGCTGCGCTTCGGCAACCTGTCCGAATTCGCCAAGAAGGCGGGCGGCGCGAACGGCGGCCTGTCGGTGCGCCAGGCGATGACCACGGACATGATCCTCGACTACATCGGCATGGCGACCGACGCCATGGCCGCGCAGGACGACGACATCGCGCTGAACCTGAACGTGCTGGACACCGGGGAATCCTTCTTCATCAAGCGCGCGAGCGGCGTGCTGCTGGTGTACTCCGGCGAAAACAGGGCGGACGCGGACTGCACGCTGAGCTGTGCGCGGCTGCAGCTGCTGGGCATGATGATGGGCAACGCCGATGTGTTCGCCGCGGTGAGCGTGGAGGGCGATGAAACCGTCCCGGCGCGGCTGGTGAAATACATGACGCCGTTTGCCCAGACCTTCAACATCGTCGAGCCGTAAATTGAGGGAGGGAAAGACCATGATGAAACGTATCCTGGCAATCCTGCTGGCGATCCTGCTGTGCGGCGTGGTGCTGGCGGAGGAGTCCGTCGTCGCCGAGACAGCCGTGGAGGCCGCGGAGGGCGTCGCCGTCGAGGCGGCCGTGGACGCCGAAGCGGAGGCGAACGAGGCCGTCATCGGCGAGGCCGAAGCGGAGGCGAACGAGGCCGTGGCGGAGGCGAATGCGGCCGCGGTCACCGTCAAGAACAAGCAGACCGTCAACCTGTACGTGGGCCAGAGCGTCCAACTGAAGGTGAAGGGCAAGAAGATCAAGAAGTGCGCCAGCAAGAACAAGGGCGTCGCCAGCGTCACCAAGAAGGGCGTCGTGACGGCGAAGCAGGTCGGCACGGCGAAGATCACGATTACGCTCAAGAACAACAAGAAGGTCAACGTCACCGTGAGCGTGCTTCCCGAGGCGGCCATGGACCTGAAGGACCTCATCGGCCTGAGCATGGAAGAGGCCGTGAAGCGGGTGGGCGGCTCCATGGCGGACGTGCGGACGACGGAATTCAGCAGCTACTACCTGAAGGACGGCATCTGCTTCTCCGCGATCAACGGGTCGTCGACCGCCAGTATTTACAATAACGTCGTCAGCGTCGTGGACAGCGAAGTGCCCGGCGTCTGCGTGGAAGGCATTTCCCCCGGGGAGACGCTGGAGAGCGCGAAGAACAAGGCGGCGAATCTGAACTACGCCGTCAGCGAAAAGATGTCCACGTACATCACCTACCGCAAGCAAAGCGTGATCGCCGGCGGGCCTTATGACGAGTACCTGACGATCGGGTTCGTCGGCGGCCAGGTGAACGCGGTGGAGTATATTATCGAATTCACCGGGGACGACGAACCTCCGATAGATGAGGAGATGGTGTTGTCCGACACGGAACTGACGCACTACATCGGCAAGGACCTGAGGGCGGTCATCGCGCAGGAGGGCGGCAATGTGTCCGAGATCGAAAGCGATGAAATCAATGATGCATAAGCGAACATAGGGTTCATGTTCGTGGCGGACAAGCGGCTGGAAGAGAAGGACAAGTACCGCGG
Source organism: uncultured Eubacteriales bacterium (assembly GCA_902793325.1). GTDB lineage: Bacteria > Bacillota > Clostridia > Christensenellales > Aristaeellaceae > UBA2862. The sequence continues at coordinate 11,944 of CADBCY010000048.1, read as the reverse complement.
AAAGATCAACGAGGTCCAGGCCAATGATGCGCGGTATACCGTGTGGATTTCGAGAGGGAGCGGGTCGACAACAGTAATGTGTACTTAGAATATATCTATCTCTACATGGTGCTGCCGGACGAGCCGAAGGTGGGTTCTGTCCGCTATTTTACGTATTATTCCTGCTAAAAGGATTCCGGCCCGCGCACGGACCGCGCGGCGCTGAAAGGCCCGGGGGAGAGCGATTCTCCCCCGGGCCCTTTTGTGCGGTGAAATGAAGGTGGGACAGCGGATTGGTCTTGGCTGGATGCCGGGGAAATGCCACGCCGGGAAGCCGACGGGATCAGAGAAAGGCTGTTTGATTCCCGTCGCCGTCGGTGGCTCTGCCTGCAGCGCTTTCCCGGCGTTCCGTCAAGGCGGGTGGGGACAGGAACGTCAGCCGCGACTCCGGGTTATGCGTTTCCCGGGTGAGCAACTGCTCACGCCGCCCGCCTGACCCCGGTTTCGTCCGACCGTTTTACCGCTTCTTCCCTGAAGCGCTTCCCGTAAGCCGTTCCCTTCCCGGGCCTTTATCCCACCCCATCCCGGCGAGCTCTGCGACTGCGCGGTCAGGATACCGCTTCGGCCCCTCCGGGCGCTTGTCCGGGGTCGGCGGCTGGGGCGGGGACGCGCGGGGTCACGGCTGGTCGACGAGGGTGTCCGCGATTTTCAGGCACAGGTTCAGCATGGGCAGCTGGGATTCCTTGCCCCAGTTTCGCGCGTCGTAGGCTTCGGTGTCCGCCAGCGTGTCCGTCGTGTACAGGAACTGGCCGAAGGCGATGTTCCTGAACTCTGCGCAGGCCGACAGCGCGGAGGACTCCATGTCCACCACGCCGCAGCCCTCGGCGCGGCTGCGGCGCACCTTGTCGACCGTTTCCCGGTAGATGGCATCCGTGGTCCAGACGTCGCAGGTCAGGTATTCGATCCCCTCGGCCTCCAGGGTGTCGGCGATGCAGCGCTGCAGCCGATCGTCCAGGTAGCTCCACCTGGCGGGCGGCATGTAGTGGTAGGAGGTTCCCTCGTCGCGAAGCGCGCGCCTTGGCACGATGAGCGCGTTTTCGGGCAGCTCGATCAGCGCGCCGCACGCGCCCGTGGAGATCACGGTGCGCACGCCGTAGGCGATCAGCCAGTCCATGAACGCCACGCACACGGGCGCGCCGACGGGCGCCTGACACAGGCAGACGGCGTCGGAGACCTTGTAGACCGGAAAGGCCTTCGTGACGGTATCGTAGGTCGCCAGCACGGGGAGGTCGTGTTCCCTGGCGTAATTCTCCACGCAGTCGCCGAGGAAGGGGAACACGGCGATGGCGGGCAGCTCGAGGTCGAGGCCGTGGTGGTTCGGCTCGAGCACCGCGCTGGGGGAGTAATCGTATTCGAGAATCGGATATGTATTCATGGCGTTGATCCTCCGTCAAGTCGGTCTTCGGCGTGGACGACGCGGCGGCAGCCGACGCCCGTCCCGTCCGGCGATACCGGCTGATCCTATTTTACCACATTTGCCCGCCCGCGTCCACAGGTTATTTTGCGCAGGGGCGTTTGCGGGGGAAGGCGACGCCCTTGACGCGGACGCCGGACTGGGCAGGACCCCCTTATTCCGGCCAGAATACGAAAGTTCCCGTGCGGGACTTCCGGCATGCCGCGCTCTATTGCGGGGCGGGGATGCTGCCGAGCAGCGCCTTGAGCTGCGCGATGTCCACGGGCTTGGACAGGTGGGCGTTCATCCCCGCCTGGAGGCAGGCGTTCACGTCTTCCTCGAAGGAATTGGCGGTCAGCGCGATGATGGGGATGGTCGCCGCGTCCGGCCGGTCCAGCGCGCGGATGGTCCTGGCGGCGGTCGGGCCGTCCATGACGGGCATGCGCATGTCCATCAGGATCGCGGAGAAATGCCCGGCTTCGTTCTGCGCGAAGCGGTCCACCGCCTGCTGGCCGTTCTCCGCCCATTCGGACGTGACGTCCTCCATTTCGAGCAGGTCGGCGAGTACCTCCGCGTTCAGCTCCATATCCTCCGCGATCAATACGTGCAGGCCGGAAAGGGAAACCTCCGCGCCGCCGGGCTCCGCCGCCGGCGCTTGATCCGCGCGAGGTACGCGCCGGACCGGGATATGGACCGTAACCGTGGTGCCCGCGCCCTTCGCGCTCTCGACCCCGATCTCGCCACCCATCAGGTCGACGATGCGCTTCGCGATGGCCATGCCGAGGCCGCTGCCGCCGTAGCGGTTGGTGGTGGTCGCGTCTTCCTGGGTGAACGGCTCGAAGAGCCTGGGGAGGAACGCCGGATCCATGCCGATGCCGGTATCCCTGATCGTGAAGTGCAGGACCGCCCGCTCCTCCGGGAGGTTCTCCTGCGCCACCTCGAACGTGACCGTTCCCGGCGCGTCGGTGAACTTGACGGCGTTGCCGAGGATGTTGACGACGACCTGCCGCAGCTTCAGCTCGTCGCCCTCGAAGCGTTCGTCCACGGGGCCGAGCCTGTTGAAGGCGAAGCGAAGGCCCTTGTCGCCGCACTGGTCGTCCAGCAGGGCGCAGACCTGCTCCAGCATCTCCGCAAAGCTGAACGCCTCCTGCCTGAGCTCCATCCGCCCGGATTCGAGCTTGCTCATCTCCAGGATGTCGTTGATGAGGGACAGCAGGTGCCGCGCGCTGGCGTCGATCTTCTGCAGCTCCTCGCGAGTGTCCCGGGAGAGGCTCGGGTCCTTCAGCGCGATGCTGTCCAGGCCGATGATTGCGTTCAGCGGCGTCCGCATCTCATGGCTCATGGAGCCGAGGAAGGCCGTCTTTGCGGCGCTGGCTTCCTTCGCCTGGACCAGCGCCTCCATGAGCGCGCGGTTCTGCGCCATCGACTCCCGCGTCTCGCGGTCGACGTCGGAGAAGCCCGCGCCGATCGCATGGACCGTGTGGTCGTCGCGATCCTCGATCAGGCGAACGCCCGCGAAGCGAAGCATCTCGTACTGCTCCACGCCGCCCTTGTCGGTCAGGTACCGGAAGGAGACCATCGCCTCGTTTTCGAGGCTCGCGCGGATGTTCTCGGGCTTGATGAACTCCAGGAACGCTTCCCTGTCCGCCTCGCTGACGCAGTGCTCCGCGTACTCCGTGAAGCCCTCCCTGAAGGGGAAGGTCTTTCCCTCCCACATCTTGTCGGCGTACAGCTTCGTCGTGGCGCGCACGCAGCGGCTTTCGTCCTTGTCGAGGTCGGCGTAGTAGATGCTCCGGTAATCGGCCGCCATGGCCGTAATCATGCCCTGGAGGACCTCGCGGTTCTGGTCGTCCAGGTAGATGAGGACGATGGAGATGGCGCCGCACGTCCAGGTTCCGGGCATGCCGGTCTGGAACAGGCTGACGATCGAGCCGATGATCGGGACGAGGTAGAACTTGAGGAGCTTATGGATGTCGCGGCGCATCAGGTTGTTGTTCCGGTGCAGGATCAGCTGCACGATGATATGCGTGAACGATATCACGATCATGCCGTAGGCGCCGATCATCTGCAGCCAGTACAGGTCGCTGTGTATGTAGACGTTCTCCGGCGTGACCGTGAAGAACCACCCGGTCCATATGGACGCGAGGTTGAGCAGCATAAAGACGAGGCCCGGCAGCATGACGACGCCGTGCAGCGCGCGGGTGAGCCGGTAGCCCAGCGTCTCCAGGACGTACAGGTACCACAGGCAGCCGATGACCACGCCGCCGCCCAGGTACAGCGCGTTGATGACGAGGTTCATCTCCACCGCGCCGGGGAAGACGCGACCCTCGATCAGCACCCACAGGATGTCCAGGAACAGCAGCGCGATGATGCCGTAGGCGGTCGTCCTGAACAGTATGCGGTCCCGTTGCTGGTTCACGCTCCTGTGGCTCTGGTAGGCGATGGTGCAAAGCAGGAGCAGGCACAGGGCGTCGAGCTCGATATGAATTGCCGGTGCCATCGCGTTCACATCCTTCCTGATAGGCTTTGTAGGGTCGCCGCCCCGGGCAGCCGGGCCGCGTCAGTCCTGCGGCCGCCGGTAGAACCGCCCCGTCAGCGAATCCGTGCGCTGCGTGTTGATGAATGCGTGCGGGTCCACCTTGCGCACGTCGTAGACGACGCGGCGGACATCGTCGCCGGAGAGAACGGTATAGATCATGGAGCGCGGCTCGTTTTTATAGAGCCCCGTGCCCCGGAACAGCGTGGCGGCGTGGTGGGTGTCGTCGCGGATGATGGCGTAGACCTCCTCGGGCATGCCGGTCACGATCCACAGCGTGCGGTGCTGGTAGCGGTGGAAGAGCGTGTGCAGCGTCTGCGTGGTGCAGAACTGGAACACCATGGAGTAGAGCGCGCGATCCCAGCCGAACAGCAGCCCCGCCGCGCTCAGCATGACCACGTTCCCGCCGAGTATGATGTTGAAGGCGTCCCGCCCGCTCTTCTCCGCCAGGTAGATGCTGATGAAATCCGTGCCGCCGGTGCTGGCGTCGGCCCGAAGGCACAGCGAGATCGCCGTGCCGTTGACGATGCCGCCGAACACGCTGTTGAGCAGCGGGTCGGTCGCCACGGCGAAGGTGGGGATGACATCCACCAGCACGCTGGTGACGGTGACGGAGAGCATGGACAACAGCGCGAAGCGCCGCCCGATATAGCGAAAGCACAGCGCCGCGGCCAGGAAGTTCAGCGTCAGGCTCAGTATGGAATACGGGGGCGTGAACCCCGCGTAGCGCGCGCAGATCTCCCGGATCAGCAGCGAAAGCCCGGTAAACCCGCCGGGGAACAGGCCTGCGGTGCGCACGAACGAGCACAGGTTGAACGCCATCAACACGGAGCCGATGACGATGAGGCAGAGGCGTTTTGACAGCGCTTGTGGTTTCATTTCGGTCCATCCGGATCCCGTCGCCGACGGGTCGCTCGTTCTTTTTGGCCCAGGCCGCGCGGGCGGCGTTTCCCCGGGCCGTCCCGCCCCGGCGCCGCAGCGATGCGGGGGAGGGGGCGGGAGGCGAAAATCCTCTGTCCGTATTCTATCACAGCCGGGGGACGTTGTCGAGCAGAAAATGTGCGCGCCGGCCCTCGCGCTTCCGGGCGCGGCGTCCCGCGGCCGGCGGGGCGCGCGACGAGCCGCCCGGGGACGTCGGAGCGCGCAGCCCGAGCGCGCCGCGGCGGGGGATTATTTAACATACAAAGCCCTTGATTTTCCGGGAGGGTTGCGGTATAATACTTCTCGTCGTCAAGACATGGGGCATTAGCTCAGTTGGCTAGAGCGCTACACTGGCAGTGTAGAGGTCACGAGTTCGAGTCTCGTATGCTCCACTCCCGAGTCCGAAGGCAATCGCCGTCGGACTTTTTATTGCCTTGTATTTGCCCAGGCTTTACCTTGGATTCAAGCCAAATTCGCCACGGTTTTCCTTGAATTGCAGGGCGAAGTGTGGTAAAATCAGAACGCAAAGCCATTGTCTGGAAGGAGAGGAATGATGATGCTGCGATGCCGCAGAATCCTGGTCCTGCTGCTGGCGCTGATGCTGGCGGCGACGGCCCTCGCGGAGGTTCTCCCGGTCGCGGGAGAGGACGCGGTCGAGGATTCGGTTTTCTGGGAGGAGGTCGTCCCCGAGGGCGACGCGGTGGACGGACTGTCCGCCGAGGCGCCCGAGGAGGAAACGGATTTGATGCTCAGCGCGCTGGACGGCGCGCTGCGGACCGGCGAGGAGGAGCTGGAGGCCCTGGCCGAGGCGAACGACGAGCCGGGAACCGATCCCGATCCGGGCGAGAACCCAGACCCGGGCGAGAATCCCGATCCGGGCGAGAATCCCGATCCGGGCGAGAATCCCGATCCGGGTGAGAACCCCGATCCGGGCGAGGAGCCCGAGCCTTCGATCTTCGGCGATCCCGTGGAGACGCAGACCATCGCGCTGAAGGCGACCAAGACCAGCGTCACCGGCACGGCCTACCTCGGCATCACCTACCAGCTTACCGTGACCGGCAAGACCCTCAGCAAGTGCAAGAGCAGCAAGCCCTCGGTGGCGTCCATCGACGCGAGCGGGCTGCTGGTGCCGCACAAGAAGGGGACGTGCAAGCTCACCATCACCGTCAAGGGCGGCAAGCGCATCGTCGTCAGCCTGAAGGTGCCCGGCGCGCCGGCGCCCTCGAAGCTGAAGGTGTCCGGCACCAACGGCAACTTCAAGCTCGCCTGGAACGCCGCGCGCTACGCCACCGGCTACCAGGTGCAGGATTCCGAGGACAAGACGACCTGGAACGTCGTGGAGAACCTGCCGGCGACCGCGCTGGAGCTGGCCCTCACCACGCCCTACGCCGCCACCCGCTACTTCCGCGTGCTGGCCATCGTGGGCGACCGCTTCGGCGACGCCAGCAACGTCGTGGGCGTGCTGCAGCCGGTGACGGGGATCAAGGTCATCTGCCAGGAGAGCTACCTGGAGGGCCCCACGGACAAGCTGCAGATCCAGTGGAACGCCTCCGGCGGCGCGGTGAAGTACAACCTCTACCATTCCAACCTGCCCGACGGCACGTTCGAGCTGGTCAAGAGCACCACCAAGACCCACGCCAACTACGAGCGCTCCAGGAAGAAGCTGGATTACTTCAAGGTGGAGGCGGTGTTCGGCGACACGGGCGCGGCCATGTCCAAGCCGGTGAGCCTGTGGACGGGCGTCCAGAGCAACGTCGCGCCCAAGAGCGGCATGACCAGCAGCACGGGCATCATACTGGTGGTGAACAAAAAGGCCCAGGTGGTGACGGCCTACGGCAAGGACAGCTCCGGCAAGTACACCATCCCCATCCGCCACATGATCTGCTCCAGCGGGCGCGTCGACTCCTGGACCAAGGAGGGCGAGTTCACGCTGTCGGCCCGCACCGGCGAGTGGAAGCAGTACCCCAACGGGGTCTACATCCGCTACCCGTCCATCTACCGGTCCGGCTACTACTTCCACTCCCCGCTGTACACCGCGGGCAAGTCCATCATGGGCCGGACGGTGGGCCGGCTGGGCACGCGCCAGTCGCTGGGCTGCATCCGGCTGAAGGTGCGCGACGCCGAGTGGGTGTACCAGAACTGCAAGGCGGGCACGGCGGTGTACATCTGCAAGGGCGCGAAGCGCAACAAGCTCAAGAACGCCGTCCGTCCCCGCACGGTGGAGCTGAAGTAATACCAAACGGTTTGCCATCCGCGCAAGCGGCACAATGAGAATATGGAGGAAACGACCATGATGAATCGCAAGCTTTTGACCCGGGTCGGCGCGCTGGTGCTGATCCTGACCCTGCTCATGTCCTTCACCGCCTGCTTCGCAGCGTCCTTTACCGCTTCCAAGGCGGGCATCAGCGGCGCGGTGGTGGGTAAGACCCTCACCAAGAGCATGAAGGGCTACAAGCGCACCAAGTACGACGGCTGCACCTGCGGCGTGGCGTCCTATCGCTATCGCGGCCACGGCCTGACCATGGACACCCTGCAGAAGAAAAAGGGCGGCTCCGAGTACGTCATGGCGCTGACGATCACCTCCGGCAAGACCCTGTCCGGCCTGAAGATCGGCGACAAGGTGGCCCGCATGGAGAAGATCTACGGCAAGCGCTACAGCAAGTCCGGCAGCACCTACACCTATCACGCCGGCAGCCGCACCATGAAGGTGCGCACCAAGTCCGGCAAGGTCACCAAGATCTCCTTTGAGTGATCGGAGCGGGTATGAACAAGGCGCGCATTGCGGCGATCGCCCTCTGCCTGCTGATGATGGTATTGCCCTCGCTGGCAATACCATTTTTTCAGGGCGGGGCGACCAATGAGGAGAACCGGAGCCTGGCGGATTTCCCCGAGCTCTGGGTGGAGGACGAAGGGCTGAACGGGGCGTTCGACCGGGCGTTCGAGGAATGGCTGTGCGACCACTTCGCCCTGCGCACGCAGGCGGTGCGGGCCAACGCGCTGCTCAACTATAAGCTGCTGCACACCTCGCCCAACGCGGACGTGATCGCCGGCAAGGGCGACTGGCTGTACTACGCCGAGACCGCGGCCGACTACACCGGCGAGGGCCGACTGACCGACGCGGAGCTGGCGACCGTCGCGGAGAACCTGCGCGCGATGGGCGAGGCGCTGGAGGCGCGCGGCGCGCGGCTGTACCTGGCCGTGGTGCCGAACAAATCGACCGTCTACCCCCAGTACATGCCGGACCGCTATCCCATGCGGCGGGACGAGGGCAACATCGCGCGGCTGAGGGCGGCCTGTGAGGGCCTGCCCGTGACCTGGATCGACCTCGAAGCGCCCCTTCGCGCGGCGGCGCAGGCGGAGCAGGTCTACCTCAGGACCGACACCCACTGGAACCGGTGGGGCGCCGCGCTGTGCGCGGACGCGCTGCTGGCCGCCATGGGCCGCGAGCCGCTGAACGCGCGCGTCGAGGGGACGGAGCGCTTTGACCGGGGCGATCTCGCCCGGCTGATGGGCCTTTCCGGGGTGCTCGCGGAGACGGCGCCCGCGGTGCGGGTCGACGCGGAGCTGTCCGGGGAGGACTTCTCAGAGCACGTGCTGGAGCTCGACGGGGACGGCGAGGGCCGCCTGCTGGTCTTCCGCGATTCCTTCGGCATCGCCATCGGCCCCTACCTGACCGCGCCCTACGGGCACTCGGAGCTCTACTGGCAGACGCCGCTGGAGGTCTGGCACGATTGCGACGACGCGCTGATCCTGGTGGCCGAGCGCAACATCCGCATGTACCTGCTGGAGGAGCCGGAGCTCGAAGACCCCTTCGCCGACGAGGACTACGACGACGAGGACTTCGACGACGAGGACTTCGACGAGGACTACGACGACGAGGAATTCGATGACGAGGATATCGACGACGAGGACTACGACGACGAGGAGTTCGACGAGGATATCGACGACGAGGAGTTCGACGATGCGGATTCCGAAGAAGTGGCATACGCCCGGGCGCTGACCGGGGCGGGGGAGGGCGCGTATGGTATTTAGCTCCATGACCTTCCTGACCATCGCCCTGCCGCTGGCGCTGGCGGTGTACTTCCTGCTGCCGCGAAAGCTCCGGAACGCCTGGCTGCTGCTGTTCAGCCTGGGCTTCTACGCCTGGGGCGAGCCGGTGTTCCTGCTCCTGATGCTGGCGAACGTCACGCTGAACTACGCGGCGGGGCTGGCGCTGGACCGGGCGAAGGCCCCGGCGGCGCGAAGGGCGCTGCTCGTCCTGGCGCTGGCGGTCAACCTGGGCATGCTGTTCTGGTTCAAGTACGCCGGCTTCTTCACCCGCGGCGTCAACGCCGTCGCCGGGCTGCGCCTCCGCGTGCCGAAGGTGGCGCTGCCCATCGGCATCTCCTTCTATACCTTCCAGGCGCTGTCCTACACCATCGACGTGTACCGCGGCGAAGTGCCCGCGCAGCGCAACTGGGGGAAGCTGGCGCTGTACATCAGCTTCTTCCCGCAGTTGATCGCCGGGCCGATCCTGCGCTACCAGGTCGTCGCCGAACAACTGGACAATCGCCGCGAGACCCTGGCGGGGTTCTCCCGCGGCCTGCGGCGCTTCGCGCTGGGCCTTTCCAAGAAGGTGCTGATCGCCAACACCGTGGCGCTGGTCGCGGACGAGGCGGCCTCCGCGCGCGCCCTTGGACCGGGCTGGGCGTGGCTGGCGGCGGGCGCTTACGCGCTGCAGATCTACTACGACTTCTCCGGCTACTCGGACATGGCCATCGGCCTGGGCGCGATGTTCGGCTTTGCCTACCCGGAGAACTTCAACGATCCCTACGTCTCCTGCACGGTGCGGGAATTCTGGCGGCGCTGGCACATTTCGCTGTCCACCTGGTTCCGCGATTACCTGTACATCCCGCTGGGCGGCAGCCGGGTGGGGAAGGCGCGGCACGTGCTGAACCTGCTGATCGTGTTCCTGGTGACGGGCCTGTGGCACGGCGCCACGCTGAACTTCCTGGTGTGGGGCCTCTACTACGGCGTGCTGTGCGCCGCGGAGGCGCTGCTGGGCGTTCGCGGCGGCAAAAACCCCGCGCTGCGCGCCTGCCAGCATGTGCTCACGCTGGCGCTGGTGCTGATCGGCTGGGTGGTGTTCCGGGCGAACACGCTGCCCGGCGCGCTCAACTACCTGCGGGCGATGTTCACCCCGGGCGAGGGCGTGCTCACGAGCCTGACGCCGCGGGTGACGCTGTCGCTGGCGGTGGGCGCGTTCGGCGCCACCGGGCTGTTCCGGCGGTGGACCTCCCGCCTGGACGAGCGCAGGCGCGAGGCCCTCGGGCTGCTCGCCGCGCCGGCGCTCCTGCTGCTGAGCCTGCTCAGCCTGGCCTCCGGCGCGTACAACCCGTTCATCTATTTCAGGTTCTGACGGCGTCGCGGGCGCGCTTCGTTATTTATTTGTAAGTTTCCACTTGCGTTTGGGGGCGGAATCCTGTAAAATAGAGGCGGACAAGATTACGTGATCGGAGGAAAGGATATGCGTTTCAGAAAGAGCATCAGCATTTGCAAGGGCGTGAAGCTGAACTTCTCGAAGTCCGGCGTCTCGGCCACGGTGGGCGGCAAGGGCATCTCAGCCAACGTCGGCAAGCAGGGTGTGTACCTGAACACCAGTCTTCCGGGCACGGGCATCTACGACCGCAAGCGCCTGGTGAACTTCAACAACATCGACGCCCTCGGCAACCTGTCCATCGGCGGGCTGAACGTGAGCGAGGTGCTGGGCATCAAGAAGCCCGCGGCCAAGGCCTCCTCCAAGCGCCCCGCGAACGCGGCGACGGAGATCCCGGAGGACTTCCAGCTTGAGATGGCCGAGGACGGCAGCATCAGCGTATACGACGGGGACGGCATGCGCATCGGCGACACCGCCGTGCTGAACAAGATCAAGAACACCGCCAGCTACCGCAAGATGGTGGAGGAGATGGTCAAGCAGCAGCTCGACGCCTTCAACGCCGAGACCGAGGCCTTCGTGAACATCGGCCAGCTCGCGCCGGACGTGCTGCGGGCCAACGAGTTCGAGCGCGCGCTGCGGGAGTCCAGGCCCGAGACCGCACCCATCGCGCCCTTCCCGGACCCCGAGCCCACCCGCGAGGGCATCTATGCGTGGCTGGAGGCCGAGGCCAAGAAGAGCGTCACCGGGTTCTTCAACGTGGAGAAGAAGCGCGAGGACTACGTGCGCACCCACCTCGCCGAGGCCTACGCCCAGGAGCACGAGGCGTGGGAGGCCCGCAAGGCCGAGTACGAGGAGGAGCAGCGGGCGGCCATGGCCGAGGAAAACGAGCGCCTGGCCGAGGAGCACGAGCGCCGCATGGAGATGCTGCGCGCGGGCCTGGAGGGCAGCGAGGAAGCCGTGGAGGGCGCCATCGAGGACTGGCTGCACAGCCTGGAGCTGCCCATCGACTTCGACGTGGACTTCGAGTACAACGCCGAGACCGGCGTGCTGATGGCGGACATGGACCTGCCCGAGATCGAGGACCTGCCCACGGAGAAGATGGTGGAGATGAGCTCCGGCAAGCTCAGGACCAAGGAAAAGACCCAGAAGGAGCTGCGGCAGGAGTACACCCGCTGCGTGTTCGGCCTGGGCGTGTTCTGCGCGGCCAACTTCTTCAACTGCGCGCCCGCGATGCAGCGCATCCTGCTGTCCGGCTACACCCAGCGCCGCGACGGCAAGACCGGCGAGCGCAAGGACACCTACATCTACTCCGTCATCTTCGACCGCGCCGCCTTCGAGCGCGCGGGCTTCCAGAAGAAGGAGCCGGAGGACTTCGTGAACAAGTTCAAGAGCCGGGTGAACATGAACGCCTCGGGCGAGCTCAAGGAGATCGAGCCCTACACGGAGGAGGACCTGGCGTAGGATTTGGCGCAGGATTGCATGAAAACGGGGCTGCCCCTCACGACTTGTCTAAATCGTTTGGGGCAGCCCCGTTTTTTTTAGGTTCATCACGGAAAGTTGTGGGATTGACAGAAATGCGATAGACAAAAGGAGCATGAAAGACTTCTAATTGTAGCTGCGAAACAAACAAGGAAGAAGT
>CADBCY010000047.1 GCA_902793325.1 uncultured Eubacteriales bacterium | reverse complement strand
TAATTCTCGACCACAGTGCCCTCGGTGTAGAACCAGTAGCTGAAGGTCATGTACTGCGCCGAGCGGTCGTCCGCCGCAATGGTGACGATCTCCCCCGCCGTCGCGGAATCTACGTTCGCCTTGCCGCCATTTACGATGATCTCATACTTGACCGTGCCGCCGCCGACCTTGTAGTAGGGGCTGACGATCTGGCCCTCGTAGTCCTTCGCCGTGAGCACCAGCCGCAGGTACTTGCCCGCGTCGGCCTCTTCGATCAGGTAGGTCTTGGCGGTGTGGCCCGTGTCCGTCCAGGTCTTGCCGTCGGCGCTGGTCTGCCAGTTCCGCCGCTGCGAGGCCGGCGGAATGGACGCCGACGCGCCGAGCAGCTCGGCCTCATAGCCCACGACGTCGTTTACGTTGAATTTTCCCGACCCAGTGTACAGCTTCTTGATCTCGCCGGTGAGCTGCTTGCCCATGTTCTGCAGCTGTTCGCCGGTGTAGACGAGCGTCTTCGCCTCTTCGCTGGACAGGTACTTGTCGCTCAGGAAGCGAATGACCGCCTGGTACCTGTACAGGGGATAGATCGTGGTCAGCGTAGAGATATCCCTCGACGTACTGCCGGGCAGCCCGTTGAAGCCGGTGTTGTCGTCGACCAGCACGCCGTCGGGATTGTAGATGTTCACCCAGAAGTAGAAATAATTCGAGTGCTCCGGTATGGTCCAGTTCACCGTCGTGCCCTCGAACCAGATCTTGGGCGTCTCCAGCCGGGTCAGGTCGCAGGTATAATGTAGGATACGCTGCTCTCCGCCAGGGTATAATAGCTCCCCTGCTTGGCCCGGATCGTCACCACGTAGCTGCCGCTTCCGAGTCCGGTCGTACCGACCGCCACACGGTCCATGTAGCCCTTGATGTCCACCTTCCAGGTATTGCCGTGAGGGTGGCGAAATCGTTGTCCTCCAGGCGACGCGAGCCGCCGCCCGGGAAGTCGTTGAGGATCGCGTACTCCGTCGCGCCGTCCACCGCGGTAAAGGTGGCGTAGCGGCTGCCGTCGTATTTGAAGTTCGGCAGCTCGGCGGTGTTCGGTTCGGCGAGTTCTTCCTGTTCCGCGTCCCCGGCCCACAGGTCCGCCGCGGCGAGCTCTTCCGCTTCCCCGGGTTCCCCGGCCTCCACGGACTCCGCGGTCAGCTCCTCGGCCTGCACGGGCTCGGCCTGCACGGGTTCTGCGTCCTCCGCCAGCGCCAGCGCACCCAGCGCGAGCGCCAGGACCAGCAGCATGGCCAACAGCTTCTTCATGGTAAACCCTCCTTCGCCTTTATTTGTTAAGAATAACACCATTTTATTACAGTTTCGTCAACATCCAATGCGCGAAAAAGCCGCCCGGGAGCGGCTTTTTACGGGGACAAAATGCCGCCGGAGCGCTCAGTGAGCGCCCCGGCGGGTGTTAACATCAATGATCCAACCCGGGTTGCGGCCTTCATCGGCGGGGCCGCGCCCTTATTTCTTGGCTTCCTTGGCCCAGGAATCCTTCAGCGGCACGGTGCGGTTGAACACGGGCAGCGCGTCGGTGGAATCGCGGTCCTTGCAGAAGTAACCCATGCGCAGGAACTGGAAGGTCGCGCCCACGTCGTGCGCGGCGATCCACGGCTCGCAGAAGCCGTGCGCCACCACCAGGCTGTTGGGGTTCAGCTTGGCCATGAAGTCCGAGGCGGCGCTCTCCGCGGGTTCTTCGGCCTCGTCCGCCTCGGCGACCGCCTCTTCGGGGTCGTCCTCGGCCAGGATCGGCTCGTACAGCCGGTACTCGCAGGGCACGCCGTCGGCGGCGTTCACCCAGTGCAGCGTGCCCTTCACCTTGCGGTTCGCGCCCTCGCTGCCGGAGCGGCTGTCCAGGTCCACGGTGCAGTGCAGCTCCACGACCTCGCCGTTCTCATCCTTCACGAAATCCTCGCACTTGATGATGTACGCGCCCTTCAGCCGGACCTCCTTGCCGGGAGCCAGGCGGAAGAACTTCTTCACCGGCTCCTCCATGAAGTCCTCGCGCTCGATGTAAAGCTCGCGGCCGAACTTCACCTGCCGGGTGCCGAACTCGGGGTGGTCGGGATGGTTCTCGATCTCCAGCGCGTCCGTCTCGCCCTCAGGCCAGTTGGTCAGCACCACCTTCAGCGGCCGGACGACCGCCATGGCGCGCGGCGCGGTGTCCGCCAGCGCCTCGCGCACGCAGTGGTCCAGCAGGCTGCCCTCCACCATGGAGTCGGCCTTGGCCACGCCCACGCGGCCCATGAAGTCGTGGATGGCGGCGGCGGGGTAGCCCCTGCGGCGCATCGCCACCAGGGTGGGCATGCGGGGGTCGTCCCAGCCGGAGACCACGTGCTCCTCCACCAGGCGGCGCAGGTGGCGCTTCGACATGACGGTGCGCTCGATGTTCAGCCGGGCGAACTCGATCTGGCGCGGCGGGTGGTCGCTGACGCCGGCGTGGTTCACGAACCAGTCGTACAGCGGGCGATGGATCTCGTACTCCAGCGAGCACAGCGAGTGCGTAATGCCCTCGATGGCGTCCTGGATGGGGTGCTGGAAGTCGTACATCGGGTAGATGCACCACTTGTCGCCGGTGCGGTGGTGGCTGTGGCGGTTGATGCGGTACATGGTGGGGTCGCGCAGCAGCACGTTGGGGTTGGCCATGTCGATTTTGGCGCGCAGCACGCGGCTGCCCTCCACGAACTCGCCGTTCTTCATGCGCTCGAACAGCTCCAGGTTCTCCTCGACGGGGCGGTCGCGGTAGGGGCTGTTCACGCCGGGCCGGGTGAGCGTGCCGCGGTTCGCGCGCATCTCCTCGGGGGACTGGTCGTCCACGTAGGCCAGGCCGCGGCGGATCATGTCCCGGGCGATCTCGTACAGGCGGTCGAAGAAATCGGAGGCAAAGTACAGCTTGTCCCACTTGTAGCCCAGCCACTCGATGTCGGCCTGGATGCCCTCCACGAAGGCGGTCTCCTCCTTGGTGGGGTTGGTATCGTCAAAGCGCAGGTTGCACTTGCCGCCGTACTTCTGGGCGATGCCAAAGTCCACGCACAGGGCCTTGGCGTGGCCGATGTGCAGGTAGCCGTTGGGCTCCGGCGGGAAGCGCGTGTGCACGTGGTCAAACCGGCCGCTGGCCAGATCCTGCTCCACGAATTCCTCGATGAAGTTCGCGGGGCGCCTTGCTTCGTTCTCCATAGCGGTGTCCTCCCTGGCGGCCCGCGGACGGCAGGCCGTATGATGCTCCATTATAGCACGATTCCCGCCCGTTGACCAGCCGTTCACGGTAAAAAGTTGCGTGCCCCGAAAACGCGGCGGGCGCGCGAAAATAGGCGGCAATATGACGCGGAAATGACCATTTTGGCCGCCGCTTGAAATCAATGCGGTTTTACTTTTTAGCAAATATTTCAATGTTCCCAAAGTATCAACTTATTCTATCAATCCTTTGGATTTGTTGTTTTGCGGTTGTATGACAGATATAATAATCCTACCTGAAATGCATCCGCATTACAAAAGGAATTTGGAGGGAATCATCATGAAGAAACTGTTCGCTGCAGTACTCGCCGTCGCCCTGATCCTTTCCCTGTGCGCCTCCGCGCTCGCCTATACCGGCGACGTGACGGTGAAGGACGTCAAGGCCTATTCCGACAAGGAAGGCAAGGAGTACGTGGGCACCATCCCCGCCTACACCACCGTGCTGGTGAGCGGCACCAAGTACGGCGTCGCCCAGATCTACGTGAAGGGCAAGGTGCTGTATGTGAAGGCTTCCGGGCTGCTGAACGGCCGCGGCAAGGCTGAGTACGGCGCGGGCCTGAAGGCCGGCACCCGGGTGTACCAGCGCGCCACCACCTCCGCCACCGACTTCACCCTGGACAGCAACACCCTGGTGTACGTCTACACCGTGGAGAACGGCTGGGCGCTGGTGCGCACCACCAACAAGGGCATCTACGGCTTCGTTCCCACCAGCAAGCTGATCGGCGTCAGCAAGCTGAAGTAAGGCGCCCCGAGACCGCGAAACGCCCCCGGACAAAATGTCCGGGGGCGTTTTTGAGCTGCATCTACCGGCGGTCCGTCCCCCCGGCCAGGCGGCGGCCCAGGGCGCTGTAGCGCTCCAGGATGCGGTTGTTGTCCACCATGGCGCGCAGGCAGTCCTCCCGGCCCACGATCACCACCAGTCGCCGGGCGCGCGTGACGGCGGTGTAGAGCAGGTTGCGGGTCATCAGCATGGGCGGGCCGCTGACCAGCGGCAGCACCACGGCCTCGAACTCGCTGCCCTGGCTCTTGTGCACGGACATGCAGTAGGCCAGCTCCAGATCGTCCAGCAGGCTCTCGTCGTAGTCCGCCACCCGTCCGTCGTCGAACTCCACGGTGAGCGCGCGCTCGCGGACGTCCACAGCCCGGATGTAGCCGATGTCCCCGTTGAACGCCCCCGCGCCGCGCTCCTCGCCCCGCGTCCATTCCAGGTCGTAATTGTTGCGCACCTGCATCACCTTGTCGCCCCGGCGTAGCACGGACGCGCCGCGGACCAGGGCGGGCTTGCCCGGGCCCTCGGGGTTCAGCGCCGCCTGCAGCAGCGCGTTCAGCGCGAACACGCCCGCCTCGCCCCGCTTCATGGGCGCCATCACCTGGATGTCCCGCAGCCGGTCCAGCCCCAGGTAGTTCGGCAGCCGCGTCTCCACCAGCGCCACCGCCGCCTTCGCGGCCTCGCCGGGGGTCTGCTTGCGCTCGAGGAAGAAGTCGGTGTCGCGCGTGCGCAGCTCGGGGTACTCGCCGCGGTTGATGCGATGGGCGTTCAGCACGATTTGGCTCTGCCCCGCCTGGCGGAAGATCTCCGTCAGCCGCACCACCGGCAGCGCGCCCGAGGCGATCAGATCCCGGAGCACGTTACCCGCGCCCACGCTGGGCAGCTGGTCGGCGTCGCCCACCAGTATCAGCCGCGTGCCCGGGCGCAGGGCGTCCAGCAGCGCGCGCATCAGGAAGATGTCCACCATGCTCATCTCGTCCACGATCACCGCGTCGGCGTCCAGCGGGTTGTCGCCGTTGCGGGCGAAGCCCTCGCCCTCGCCGCCGTACTCCAGCAGCCGGTGGATCGTTCGCGCCGGGCAGCCCGCGGCCTCGCTCATGCGCTTGGCGGCGCGGCCCGTCGGCGCGCACAGCTCCACGTCCCCCTGCTCGCGCAGCATGCGCAGTATGATCTGCAGCGAGGTGGTCTTGCCCGTGCCGGGGCCGCCGGTGATGATGCACGCGCCCTCCCCCGCCGCGGCCAGCACCGCGCGGCGCTGCTCGGCGCACAGCGCGACGCCCTCTTCCGCCTCCCAGGCGGCGATCCGCGCGCGCACCGCCGCCTCGTCGAAGCCCGCCCGGCGCGCGCTGGCGAGCAGCCGCTTCAGTAGCCGCGCCGTCTCGCACTCCGCCCGGTACAGCCGGGGCAGGTACACGGCGGTCTCGCCGTCCATCGGCTCGGCGATCAGCGCGTCCGACAGGATGAGCGCCCGCACGCTGCGCTCCACCGGCGCCTCCTCCGCGCCCAGCAGCCGGGCGGCGCGCCGGATGAGCTCCGGCAGCGGCAGGTACACGTGCCCTGCGCCCGCGGCGGCCTCGCTCAGTGCGTACTTCACGCCGCTGCGCAGCCGGAAGTCCGACTCCCGCGCAAAGCCCAGGCCCATGGCGATGTCGTCGGCGGTCTGGAAGCCCACGCCGTTGATCTCGTCCACCAGCCGGTAGGGATTGGCGCGCAGCACCTGCTCGGTGGCGTCGCCGTAGGCCCGGTAGATCTTCATGGACAGGCCCGGGGCGATGTCGTAGCCCTGCAGGAACAGCATCGTCGCCCGCATGCCGTTTTGGGCCGCGAAGGATTCGGCGATCATCGCCGCGCGCTTCCGGCCGATGCCCGCCACCTCGGCCAGGCGCGCCGGTTCGCTCTCCAGCACGTCCAGCGCCTTCGCGCCGAAGTGCTCCACGATGGCCTTCGCCGTGGCCGGGCCGACGCCCTTCACCAGCCCCGAGGCCAGGAACTTCTCCACGGCGCCGCGGGTCTCCGGGCGGGAGAGCTCGTAAGCCGTCACCCGGATCTGCCGGCCGTAGGCCTTGTGCTCCTGGATCTCCCCCTCGAACACGCCGTGCTCCCCGGCGTTCAGGAAGGGCAGTATACCCACGGCGCTGATGAGGCCCTTCGATTCGTCCACGCGCAGCGAAGCCACCGTCCAGCCGTTCCGCTCGTTGCGGAACACGATGCTCTCGACGGTGGCTTCAAACCTGGACATGGTCATCCTCCCAGCAGCGCTTCGATCCGGTCGGCGGGAACGCGCGCGATCAGTAGTGGTCGAACGTCACCTGGCTCACGAGCACGTCCTTCAGCGCCTCCGCCAGCTTCACGCGGGCGGGATGGTTCAGGTACTCGGGCAGGCGCTCCTCCTCGTCGACCTCGAACACGGCCATCAGGTCCGCGTCGCCGTCGGGGCGGCAACTGCGAAACACCGCGGGCCGGTTCAGCCAGTCCAGATCCGCGTCCAGCTTGTCCAGCGCCTTCCAGACCTTGTGCCGCGCGGCGTCCACGTCCGCGCCCTGCGCCAGCTTCAGCAGTACATAGTGCTTCATGCCGATTCCTCCTCTCGGTTCCTGGCTCCATTATAGGCCGATTCGCCGCGACGCGCAAGGGGGATTTTCCAATCGATTGGAAAATCCCCCTTGTCAGCCGCCGAGGCCCCGCAGCGTGATGGCCAGGCCGCCGCCTTCGTACTCCGCGCGGACGCTCCCGCCGTGGAGCCGCACGATGTCGCGCGCGATGGCCAGGCCGATGCCGGTGTTGCCGTTCCGGCCGGTGTAGAAGCGGTCGAACAGGTGCTTCAGCTCCTCCTCGGAGATGGGCTCGCAGTCGTTCCAGATGCGGATGGCGCCGCCGTCGCTGGCGATCTCGATGCGTTCGGCGGCGAACTTGACGGCGTTGGTCATCAGGTTCGTCACCGCGTGCTCCAGTTGCTCGGGGTCCGCCTGCACCGTGCCGCCGTTCAGCGACAGGGAGACCTTCAGCCCCCGGCTGGCGACGGCGCCCTCGAAGGGCATCAGGCAGTTCTCGATGAACTCGTCCACGTCCACCGGCTCGCGCCGCAGGGGCAGCGCGCCGCTCTCGATCTTGGCCATGCACAGGATCTCCTCCACCAGGCGGCTCATCTTCTCCGTCTGGGCGGCGATGGCGCGGCCGGTGCGCCGCGTGTCGGTGATGACGCCCGTCTGGATGCCCTCGGCGTAGCCGCGGATGGAGGTCAGCGGCGTCTTCAGCTCGTGGGAGGTGTTCTCAAAGAACTGCTTCTGGGCCAACTGGTTCTGCTCCAGGCGCTTGCCGATGAAGTAGCCCTCCACGGTGCCGAACAGGCCGATCACCGCCGCGGCGAACAGCACGAACAGGTTGATGCGCCAGATCATCTCCGGCTCGCCGGTCACGTCCACGTAGGCCAACTGCGTCCAGCCCTCGCCCTGCTGGATGACGCTCAGGTAGTAGGTGTTCACGCCGATCTTCACGCGCTGCACGCCGGTGAGGCCATGGCGCTTGAACCAGCCGACGATCTGCCGCTCCTTGCGGTAGACCTCCCCGCGCTCGTGCCAGTCCGGGCGCTCGTTGTCGTCGATGTCGATGATGACCGGGGTGTAGAGGGTGGTTTCCTCGTCCTCGTCGTCCTCCTCCACGGCCTCGTCGTCCTCCGCCGCCTCTGTCTGTTCCTCCTCGTCCTCCTCCGCGGCCTCGATCTCCTCGAGCTGCGCGACGTGGATGGCCTCCGCCGCGCGGGCGTCCATGCTGCGGTTGATCTCGAAGTTGAACACCGCCAGCATCAACAGCAGCGTGCCCAGCACCGAGCCGCCCACCAGCAGCGCGATCTTGTAGCGCGTCCTATTCATCGCCGGCCTCCAGCTTGTAGCCGTAGCCCCACACCGCTGTGACGCGCACCGCGCTGCCCGCCTCCTTCAGCTTGCGCCGGATGCGCCGCACGGTCTCGTCGGTCACGCGGGTCTCGATGTCCACCGAGTCGATGCCCCACACGCGGTTCAGCAGCTCGTCCCGGGAGATGGGCGTGCCGGGGTTCTCCATCAGGCAGCTCAGCAGCGCAAATTCGTTCATCGTCAGGCCCAGGTTCCTGCCCCGGCAGGCGGCCTCGTGGTCGGCCTCGGAGAAGTCGATGTCCCCGAAGCGCTTGCCGCCCTGGCGCGGGGCGTTCATCTCCATGCGCCGCAGCAGCGCCTTGATGCGCACCACCAGCAGCGACGGCGAGAAGGGCTTGATGAGGTAGTCGTCCCCGCCCAGCATGAAGCCCCGCATGTGGTCCGTCTCGCTCTCGCGCGCGGTCAGTATGATGATGGGCACCGCGGAGATGGCGCGCAGGTTCTTGCAGACCTGCAGCCCATCCGTGCCGGGCATCATGATATCCAGCACCACCAGGTCGCAGGGGCGGCGGCGGAAGGCCTCGAACAGCGCGTCGCCGGTGGCGAAGGTCTCCACCTCGAACCCGGCGTTCAGCAAAAACTCCCGCAGCACTTCCCGGATGTCCCGCTCGTCGTCCGCCGCGTAGATCAGCTTGCCCATGAAATGCCTCCAAAACAGGCGGAGCACCCGCCTGTGCCACAGGCGGGCCTCCGCGCCTTCCCGCGTGGGGAGGGGTCAGTCGTCGTCCCCGAGGTCGTCCTCAAGGTCGTCCTCGTCTTCGAATTCGATCTCGAACTCGCCGTCGTCCCAGTCCTCTTCATCTTCGTCCAGGCCGCCCTTGGCTTCCAGCTCCAGCATGCGGTCCTCCAGCCTGTCCAGCTCCTCCTCGAAGGGAGCGACCCGCTCCCGGTACTGGCGGTTGGTCAGGCTGTCGTCGTCGCCGTAGATGGCCTCGTAGATCTCGCTCACGCGCTCGTAGATGTTCTCCAGCTCCTCGATCTCCTCGTCGGTGAGCTCCTCGACCTGTTCGGTGGTCGCGTCGGTCTGGGCGGCGTCGGCGGTCGCAGTCTCGGCCATCGCCGCAAGGCCCAGGGTCAGCAGCAGTATCAGCGCCATCAGCAGCGCCGCGCTCTTCTTCAGCATCGTCATCATTATAGTATCCTCCTGTTTGGGTCTTCCCGGTCGCCCGGGATATGTTTCAGCGTACCGCAAAGCCGGCAAAAAAGCCCCGAAAGTCTGTCAGAAGTGTGTCACAAAAGTGTAACAGCGCCCCGCCGCCCGCGCGGCCATCCCCGGCATCGCTCACATCTATTATACACGACCCGGCGCGATCTGTCCACCCAAACGAAGAATCCCCCGGCGAACACCCTTTCAGCCGGGGGAAATGCAGGGGGACTGAATTTCGTCTTATCGTACTTTGATGCTCGTTTTCCGCCGCGCGCGGCCGACGCGCCTTGCGGGCAACCGGGGCTTCGGTTCCCTGCCCGTCTTCCCCGGTGCTGGTTCAAGGATACCGCGAAGCCCGCGGGAAAACCCCGCAAGACTGTGAGAAGACTGTCATAAAATTGTAAGAACCGCCCTTTTCCCGGCTTTTTGTCAAATATTGCCGCTGCTGTAACGGTTTTTTACTTGACGTGCCGACGCAGGGATGTATAATAGAAGGTGCAAGAATTCATTCATTTATGCAGACCCTGTGACCAAGGAAAGGGGAATTCACACATGAACATCAAGGAACTGCGCACGGAAAAGAAGCTGTCCCAGGCCGCTTTCGCCAAGTCCATCGGCGTGAGCGTTTCCTCCATCGCCTCCTACGAGGCCGGCAAGACGGTCCCCGCCGCCAAGACGCTGGCGAAGATCCAGGAGGTCTACGGCGTGGAGATCGCCGTGGAAGCCCCCGCCAAGAAGGCCGAGAAGCCCGCGAAGAAGGCCGAGAAGAAGGCCCCCGCCAAGAAGGCCGAGAAGAAGGCCGAAGCGCCCGCCGCCGAGAAGCCCGCCGAGGAAAAGGTCGAGGCTCCCGTCGCCGAGGTGAAGGTCGAGGCCCCCGCCAAGAAGCCCGCCCGCAAGGCGCCCGCCAAGAAGGCGGAGAAGCCCGCGAAGAAGGCCGAGAAGAAAGCGCCCGCCAAGAAGGCCCCCGCGAAGAAGGCCGCGCCCGCGCAGGTCATCATCCAGTCCCCCATGGGCGGCGAGATCACCCCCGAGGACATCCTGGCCAAGATCGGCAACGCCGACCGCGTGTACGTCCGCGTGGACGAGAACAAGGCCTACTGGGTCCGCGGCGAGGAGAACGGCAGCATCGAGCTGTGGTAATCGCCTTTTCCCGCAGGGCGGCCTGACGCAGCAAGCGGAGATTCCCTCCGCGTCAGCGGTCTTTCAGGGAATCTCCGCGGTTGCGGCCTTTATCGGCGCTCTGAGCGCGCGATTCATTCGTGAATCGCGCGCTTTTCTGTCGCCCGGCCCGCGCCGGATGTCATCTTTTCTTCAACAGTTCGCCACGGAACCGTTCCCGCCCCGCCCTTGTATTGCGCGGTTTCGAGCGGTAGAATGGACGGTGGCTGTGATTCGGAAACGATTTCGCTGCCATTCACGCGAGGCTCGATCCGGGATTGCCGTTTGGATTGAGCATCGCAACCCCGCGCGTCCGGCGCCGGACCGGACGCGAAACCATTCTCGGCGAACGCGGCCCCGGAGTATGCCGCGGGAAAGGACGACCTATGTTTACACGATTCCATCGATTGTTTTGCGCGGCGCTGATCGCGCTGCTGATACTGCCGACCGCCTCCCTCGCGGAGGAAGCGGTCACCGCGTCCGGACTGGGCGGCGGACTCGAGCTGGCCATGGGCAGACTCGACTGGGCCTCCAAAGTCGTCAAGGTCGATTGGTTCGACGGCGGCAACGAGATCCTGGCGAAGGACGCCTATGGCTATATCTATGATATCGACACCGGCATCGTGGTGCGCATCAAGCGCATGGGCGGCCACAACCACATGGACGTGGAGCCCGCCACGGCGGCGGACACGGAGAAGCTGCTGGAGATCGCTGGCGGGAAGTTCTCCTGGGCGTCCAAGTCCGTGATCCTGATCGCGGGCGGGCAGTACGTGGCGGCAGCCATCAACACCAAGCCGCACGGCCAGCAGACCATCCTGGACAACAACTACCGCGGGCAGTTCTGCCTGCACACCACCAACAGCATCACCCACGGCTCCCACCGGGTCAACGTCGAACACATGAAGGCCATTGAGCGCGCCTACAACTGGTGCCAGTGGAAGTCGGTGGAGCGCCAGGTGGTCGCCTTCAGCCAGGCCATCACGTCGCTGTAACGACGGAAAGCGGAGGCCGTCCCGGCGCGTCGCGGCATTGTCGCGCGAGCGCCCGGGGCGGCCCGTTTTTGTGTTCCGCGCCCGCGGAACGCGCCCCGCCCGGCCGGCGATACACTTCTGTTTCAGAAAAATAGATTTTCTCTTTCGCGAATCGCAAAAGTGTGTTATACTGGTGTTGACGATCGCTATGTCGCTCCCGCTTCCCGCCGCCCTCGACCATGCCAGGGGAGATCACCATGCCGTATACCTTTCCCGACGCGATGAGACGCGACTACGAATCCATGCCCGTACCGCTGGCCTATTACCAGAACGTGGGCGGCAAGCCCATGGCGCTGCTGGTCTCCGACGGCCTGTGCAGGTTGATGCGGACGGACCGCCCCCGGCTGATCCGGCTGCTGAACGAAAGCCTCTTCGACCGGGTGCATCCGGACGACGCCGGGCGGCTGGCCCGCATCACCGGCGAGTTCGCCCGGCACCTGAGCGGCTACGACGTCATCTACCGGGTGAAGTACGCCCGCGACGAGGACTTCCGCTACGTCCACTCGGTGGGCCGCTGGCAGACCATGCCCGACGGTACGGAGCTGGCGGTGTTCGTGTATTCCGATGTCTCCGACAGCGAGAGCGAGAGCAGCCTGCTGGCGGAGAACTACGAGCTGTTCCAGAAGGACCGCTTCTATACCGACCCCGTGACGGGCCTGCCCAACGGCAACTTCCTGCACGAGTTCGCCGACGAAAAGGCCGAGCGCCTGCGGCAGGCCGGGCGCACCCCGACGCTGATCTACCTCGACGTCAACGGCCTGCGCTCCTACAACAACCAGTACGGCTACGCCCGCGGGGACGAGCTGCTGGTGCTCATCGCCGACGTGCTGAAGAGCGCGTTTCCCGACGGGCTCGTCGCGCGCGGCGCGGACGACCACTTCATCGTCCTCTCGGACGAATCGCAGGAGGCGGAGCTCGCGGCCCGCATCACCGCCATCAACGAAAAGGTGCGCACCGGCGCCTACGGCAACACGCGCGGCCTGCAGGCGGGCATCAGCCGGTATGAAGCGAACGACACCACCGCGGTCGCCATGGATCACGCCCGGCACGCCTTCAAGCAGATCGGCAACGACCTGAACGTCCCCTACCGCATCCACACCACCGAGTCGGACGATGACTACTGGGCGCAGCGCTACATCATCGAGGCGTTCGACACGGCGCTTGAGCGGCAATGGATCAAGGTGTACTACCAGGCGATCATGCGGCTGCGCACGGAGAAGGGCTGCGCCATGGAGGCGCTGGCCCGCTGGATCGACCCCAGCCGCGGCATGATCGCCCCCGGCGTGTTCATCCCGGTGCTGGAGAAGTACCACCAGCTCTACAAGCTGGACCTGTACATGGTGGAGCGCATCTGCGAGGAGATGACGACGCGCCGGAACCTGAACCTGCCGCTGATCCCCGTCTCCGTCAACTTCTCCGCGCAGGACTTCGACCACATCGACATCACGGAGGCGCTGAACGCCATCCTCGAACGGCACGGCGTCCAGCGCGACAGCCTGGTCGTGGAGATCACGGAGCAGGACATCGCCGCGGGCACGGACGCCTTCAAGGACCAGCTTCGCAATCTCCGGCAGAACGGCTACCGGCTCTGGCTGGACGACTTCGGCAGCGGATACTCCTCGCTGAACGTGCTCAGCCAGTTCGACTTCGACCTGGTGAAGTTCGACCTGGAGCTGCTGCGAAACATCGACGGCGAGAAAGGCTCGGTGAACCGGCACATCATGGAGACCATGGTGGACCTGCTGCGGAAGCTGGGCATCGAGACGCTGGCGGAGGGCATGGAAACGCCCCGGCAGAAGCAGTTCCTCCGGCAGATCGACTGCGAGCTGGCCCAGGGCTTCCTGTTCTACAAGCCCCAGCCGGTGGAAGCGGTCAAGTACCGCCTGCAGCACGGCGGAGCCGCCATCCCCTACGAGACGCCGGAGGAGCGCCGGGAATACAGCCTGGCATGGATGAAAGCCCTGGAGGGCAACGGATAGAACACAGGGAGGTTCCCAGTCATGAAGCGCAAGAATTCCCTCAGCCGTCAGATTCTCGTCGGCTGCCTGGCCTTTGCCGTAGCCCTGTGGCTGTTCGTCGGCGCGGCGGGCATGTTCGTCATGCGGGAGGGCGCGACCCCGCAGGGCCTGCTCGCCTCTCTCGCCGGGGAGCTGCTGCTCACCGCGGCCTTCCTGGCGCTGATGAACGCCTGGCTGAAGCAGCGCATCGACAAACCGCTGCAGCGGCTGGAGCAGGCCGTGCGGGGCTTCGGGGAGAAGAGCCGCAACCGGAAGGACTCCGACGCCCTGGTCATGAGCCGCCCGGACATCCACACCGGCGACGAGCTGGAGGACCTGGCCGACGCGCTGGTGGACACGTCGAAGAACCTCAAGACCTACGTGGAGAACCTGCTGTCCTCCGCCGTGAAGATGGAGACCATGCAGCAGGAGATCAACCGCATCAACGACGTCGCCCAGCGGGACGCGCTCACCGGCGTCCGCAACCGGGGCGCCTTCGACCGGCACCTCGCCCGCCTCGACCTGGAGATTTCCAACGGCGTGGCCGACTTCGGCCTGCTGATCGCCAACGTGGACGACCTGGACCGCATCCACGAGACCTGCGGCCGCGACAAGGGCGATCTGTACCTGCAGCGCGCCTGCAAGCTGATCTGCGACACCTTCGTGCATTCCCCGGTGTACCGCGTGGGCGAGGACGCCTTCGCGGTGGTGCTGGAGAAGATCGACCTGGCCTCCCGCACGGTGCTGCTGGAGCGCTTCCGCCGGGGCATGCGCGACGACGGGTATCTGCAGGCCTGGGAGCGGGTGTCCATGTCCTTCGGGTTCGCCATATTCAACAGCAGCATGGACGAATCCACGAAGTCGGTGCTCGACCGGGCCGAAAAGGCCATGCAGGGGAACCGGAAAAGGGCGGAACCGCCCCATGGTGCCGACGCCCCGCAGCGCGACAAACCGTAGGACCCGCCGAAGCGCGCTCAGGCGCCACCGGCGGGCGGTAATCAGATACACAGGCGCGGAAAAAGGCCACCCTGCGGATGCGGAAGCTTACCCAAACGTAAGCGACCAAATCCGCAGGGCGGCCTGATGCAACAGGCGGAGATTCCCCCTGCCTCGGCGGCCTTTCGGGGAATCTCCGCGGTTGCGGTCTTTATCGGCGCGCTGAGCCGATGCGCTTTCGCGCAGTAACCGCTCCGTCTGAACACGGCAGAACACAATGACCGCACCAATGCCTGCATCTGCAAATGGCCGCATTCGGCGGCCAGCAGGGTCGCAATTCCCGGCCAGTCAAGGCCATAATTGGCGGCCAGCAGGCCGCTTGAAAACGTAGAAAGATCATGGTATCATCATAGTGCTTTTGACCGTGTCGGAGGATAAGGCAACGCAGAGGTGCGACCTGAGCGCCGGCACGGAGGTTAGCGGGAAGGGGCTGTCTCAAAACGAGGCAGCCTCTTTATAATGGGACACGAAAAAAGTAATGCCAGGTCTTGCGCAGACCTGGCAGCGTTTGTATGATATTGG
>CADBCY010000046.1 GCA_902793325.1 uncultured Eubacteriales bacterium | reverse complement strand
GCAGGTGGTGCAGCAGGGCAAGAAGCTGCTCATCATCGCCGAGGACGTGGAGGGCGAAGCCCTGGCGACCCTGGTGCTGAACAAGCTGCGCGGCACGTTCACCTGCGTGGCCGTCAAGGCCCCCGGCTTCGGCGACCGTCGCAAGGCCATGCTGCAGGATATCGCCATCCTGACCGGCGGCCAGGTCATCACCGAGGAGCTGGGCCTGGAGCTGAAGGAAGCCACCATCGACATGCTGGGCACCGCCCGCCAGGTGAAGGTCAGCAAGGAAGAGACCGTCATCGTGGAAGGCGCCGGCGATCCCGACGAGATCAAGGCCCGCATCGCCTCCATCCGCAGCCAGATCGAGGACACCACCTCCGATTACGACCGCGAGAAGCTGCAGGAGCGCCTGGCCAAGCTGGCCGGCGGCGTGGCCGTCATCAACGTCGGCGCCGCGACCGAGGTCGAGATGAAGGAGCGCAAGCTGCGCATCGAGGACGCCCTGGCCGCCACCCGCGCCGCCGTGGAAGAGGGCATCGTGCCCGGCGGCGGCACCGCGCTGATCAACGCCAGCAAGAACGTCCAGAAGCTGATGGCCGAGACCACCGGCGACGTCAGGACCGGCGTGCAGATCGTGCTGCGCGCGCTGGAGGAGCCCGTCCGCCAGATCGCCGCCAACGCAGGCGTCGAGGGCAGCCTCGTGGTCGAGAAGATCCGCGGCAAGAAGAGCGCCACCTTCGGCTACGACGCCGCCAAGGACGAGTACGCCGACATGATGGCCCGCGGCATCACCGACCCCACCAAGGTGGCCCGCTCCGCCCTGCAGAACGCGGCCTCCGTGGCGGCCATGGTGCTGACCACCGAGAGCCTGGTTACCGACATCCCCGCGCCGGAACCCGCGGCGCCCGCCGCCAACCCCGGCATGGGCGGCATGTATTGATCGACTGACGCTCTGCAGCATGTCGACTTCGTCAACATGCAGAGGGGCTGCTTCCGAAAGGAAGCAGCCCCTCTTTTTGTGGGGAAAGCTCTATGCCGCGATGCGGCTCAGAACTTCCTCGTGTAATCCGGCAGCAGCTTCGGGGAGGGCTCGGCGTCCTTCACGCCCAGGCGGGAGAGCTCCGCCTCGTAGGCGTCCACGTGGGCGAGGTTGAGGCCCTTCGGCTCGGCGACGTCCTTCGCCGCGGCGGCGGCCTGCTGCCCGGCGTTGCGGCCGAACACGATCACGTCCAGCAGGCTGTTGCCCATCAGGCGGTTGCGGCCGTGCACGCCGCCGGCGGCCTCGCCGGCCACGTACAGGTTCTCCACGGCGGTGCGGCAGCGGTCGTCGATCTCCACGCCGCCGTTCTGGTAGTGCAGCGTGGGATAGACCAGTATGGGCGTCTCGCGCATGTCGATGCCGAACTTGAGGTACATCCGCAGCATGGCGGGCAGGCGCTTCTCCAGCGTGCCCTTGCCGTGGATGGCGTCGATCATCGGGGTATCCAGCCACACGGCCCTGCCCGTGCCGGTGTTCACGCCCTTGCCGCGGGTGGAGCACTCGCGGATGATGGAGGCCGCGGCCACGTCGCGGGTCTCCAGCGGGTGCATGAAGCACTCGCCCTCGCTGTTGATCAGCTTCGCGCCCATGGAGCGCACCTTTTCCGTCACCAGCGCGCCGTAGATCTGCTGGGGGAAGGCCACGCCCGTGGGGTGGTATTGCAGGGTATCCTGGTAGAGCAGCTTTGCGCCCGCGCGGTAGGCCAGCACCAGGCCGTCGGCCGTGGCGCCGTAGTGGTTGGAGGTCGGGAAGCCCTGGTAGTGCATGCGGCCCGCGCCGCCGGTGGCGATGATCACGCACTTCGCGCGCGCCACGCGCACCTCGCCGGTCTCCATGTTCAGCAGCACCGCGCCGGCGGCCCGGCCGTCCGCGTCCTTGAGGATCTCGATGGCGGCGGTGAAGTCCACCACGGGGATGTTGCGGTTCAGCACCTCGTCGCGCAGCGTGCGCATGATCTCCGCGCCGGAGTAGTCCGCCGCCGCGTGCATGCGCTTGCGGGACGTGCCGCCGCCGTGGGTGGTGATCATGGTGCCGTCGGGCGCCTTGTCGAACTCGACGCCCAGCTCGTTCAGCCACTGGATGCAGGCCGGACCGTCGCTGACCAGCTTGCGCACCAGCTCGGGCCGGTTGCAGTAGTGGCCGCCGCCCATCACGTCCAGGTAGTGCTGGGCGGGGGAATCCCCGGGCTTGTCGGCGGCCTGGATGCCGCCCTCGGCCATCATGGTGTTGGCGTCGCCGATGCGCAGCTTGGTGACGATCATCACCTTCGCGCCCGCGGCGTCAGCCTCGATGGCCGCGGAAGAGCCCGCGCCGCCGCCGCCGATCACCAGCACGTCCACGTCGTAGTCGATCCGCTCGAGGTCGACCTTCAAATCCAGCACGCGGCTGCGGCCCTCCAGCACGGCGTTCAGCTCCACCGGCACCTTTTCGCCCGCGTTCGGGCCCAGGCGGATGGCGGTGAAGGCCTCGTCCCGGTAGTCGGGATGGTAGGCGGCCAGCAGGGCGTCCTTCTCGTCCGCCGTCATGCGCCGGGGTTCCAGGGCGATGTTCTCCGCCCGGGCGGCCTCGACCTTCTTCATGGAAGCCAGCATTTCCTCGGTGAAAACCATATTCGCCCCTCCTTACGCTTCGATGTCGCGGTGGTCGTACAGTTCCTTCAGCTCGCCCACGGGACGGGCCATCATGGCCGCCAGCTCCGCGTCGAACGCGCCCTCGCCGATCTCCTTCACCCGCTGGGTCAGGTGCTTCGACTCGGGGGCCAGGTACTTGCCGTTCAGCCGGCGCGCCAGCATGGCCACCTGCGGGTGGCTGATGCCCGCCGGGCAGCGGGAGGAGCAGATGCCGCACATCACGCAGTCGAAGCTGAGCTCGGCGCACTTCGCGTACTCGCCGCGCTGGGCGTAGGCGATGTACTGCATCACGTTCAGGCCCTGAGAGCAGCTCTTGGTGCAGGCGTTGCAGCCCACGCAGGCGTAGATCTCGGGGTAGAGCTGCATCATGACCTGCTCGTCCGGGCGCACCTTCTCGATGTCGTACCCTTCCTTGATGAGCGGGAAGAAGGGCAGGGTGGCCACGTACATGTCGTTTTCCACCTTGGTGGAGCAGGCCAGCGCGGCCTTCAGCTCGCGGTCGCCCTTCACGCGGTACACCGTGGCGCAGGCCCCGCAGAAGCCGTTGCGGCAGCCCACGCCCCGCACCAGCTTATAGCCGGCATACTCCATGGCCTCCATGATGGTCAGGTTGTCCGGCACGCTGTACTTCTTGCCGAACAGATAGACGTTTACCATATTTTCCATAGTCAGTCTGCCTCCTCAGTACTCGTCGGGCAGTTCGTCCAGTTGGTCGAAGCGGAACACCGGGCCGTCCTTGCAGACGTACTTGGAGCCGATGTTGCAGCGGCCGCACTTGCCCAGCGCGCACTTCATCCGAAGCTCCAGTGTGGTGTAGATGGTCTCGCGGGCGAAGCCCAGCTCCATCAGGCCCGCCAGGGTGAACTTGATCATGATGGGCGGCCCGCACATGACCACGGTGCTGGAGGTGTCGAAGCCCAGCTCCTTGACGTAGTTGGGCACGAAGCCCACGTGGCCGTCCCAGTCGGGCTGTTCCCGGTCGATGGTCAGGTGGACGTTGATGCCGTCCTCGTTGCACCAGGTGTCCAGGATCTCCTGGTAGTCCACCAAATCCTGCTTGGAGCGGGAGCCGTACACGATGTCGATCCTGCCGTAGCGGTCCCGGTAGTGGCGGCAGTAGTTAATCACCGAGTGCAGCGGCGCCAGGCCGATGCCGCCGGCCACGAACACCAGGTCCTTCCCGGCGAAGTCGGTGTCCACGGGGAAGCCGTTGCCGTAGGGCCCGCGCAGGGTGACCTGCTGGCCCTCGTCCATGGCGTGCAGCCAGTCGGTGACGCAGCCGCACTTCTTGATGGAGAACTCCAGGAAGTCCGGCTCGGTGGGCGAGGACGTGATGGAGAACAGCGCTTCCCCCACCCCGGGCACGGAGAGCATGGCGCACTGGCCGGGGATGTGCTCAAAGGGCTTTTTTCCGTCCAGGCCCACCACGCGGAAGGTCTTGACGTCCGGGGTGTCGACGCGGATCTTGGTGACGACGCCCACGGCGGGAATCAGCGGATCGCGCATCATGCTCCGTCACCTCCCAGCGTTTTGACGACCTTGACGATGTTCATGTGGATCGGGCACTTCTGCAGGCACCGGCCGCAGCCCACGCAGCCGAAGGCGCCGTCGTTGTTGTCGGGGTAGTACACCAGCTTGTGCATGAACCGCTGGCGGAAGCGCTCCAACTGGGTGGGCCGGGGCTGGCCGGCGGACATCTGGGTGAAGTCGGAGTACATGCAACTGTCCCAGCAGCGGAAGCGCCGCACGGTCTCGCCGTCGTTGAACTCCTCGATGTCGTAGCACTGGCAGGTAGGGCACACGAACGTGCACGTGCCGCAGCCCAGGCAGGCCTCGGAGAGGCGCTTCCACTCGGGTCGGTTGAACAGCGCCTGCGTCTTGCCGGGGCCGAAGGCCGAGAGGTCGAGGCG
Source organism: uncultured Eubacteriales bacterium (assembly GCA_902793325.1). Taxonomy (GTDB): domain Bacteria; phylum Bacillota; class Clostridia; order Christensenellales; family Aristaeellaceae; genus UBA2862. The sequence goes on along the minus strand of CADBCY010000046.1, from coordinate 27,445 downwards.
GTTGAGCGGCAGCCGCGCCGCGATCTCACGGACGGCCTCCCGCTGCGCCTGCGCCGCGTCCTCGCCGCCGTCCTCCAGGAACGGCAGCGCCGCGGTGAGCGCCTCGCCCTTTTCCGTATTGGCGCGCCAGCAGAGGCTGTCCTCGGTGAGCCAGCAGCTCACGTCGCCGCCGGGCTCGGCCGGGTCGATGCCGAAGTTGCCGCAGAAGCAGGTTTCCTCGGGCCGGGAGCAGGCCAGCGTGACGACGGTCGCGTGCTGCCGGCGGCTCTGGTAGTAGGTGTCCACGGGATCGGAGAGGAACACGCTGTCCAGAATCTCAAAGCCCCGCAGGTCGCAGGCGCGCACGCCGAAGAGTATGAAGTCCTCCAGCGGGTCGCGGGTTTCGATCATCTCAATCTGCTTGCCGGTCACCTTGAAGCCCACCAGGTTCTCCACCTGGGGGAAGAACAGGTCCTTGGCGCTGCGCGCGGTGTTCAGGCGCTGCGTCAGCGCCATGCCCTCGGCCCAGGGGGTAAACCGCGCCTGGCCGGAGGGGTCGTCCGCGGGGATGTACAGCTTCTGCATGCCCGCCAGGGCCGCGAACAGCCGGTCGATTTCGCCGCGGGGGATTCGCTTCATCATGCCTTCGCACCCCCTCTTTGGTACACGATGGAGGGCTCGCAATCGCCCTGGGTGAAGTCCATCAGCGGCGGGCGGGAATCGAAGTCCGCTCCGGCCTGGTACTCGCCGTACAGCTCGTTGATGTCCTTGATGAACTTGCGGTTCAGCAGGTGCAGCGGGATGTGCTGCGGGCACACCCGGGAGCACTCGCCGCAGTCGGTGCAGCGGGATGCCACGTGGAACGCGCGGATGATGTGGAACATGTTCTCCTCGAAGGAATCCGCGGCGGCCTTGTTCCGCACGCCGGAATCGGGGTTGTCGAACACGCACTTCTCGCAGCTGCACGCGGGACAGACGTTGCGGCAGGCGTTGCAGCGGATGCAGCGGCTCAGCTCGCCCCGCCAGAACTCGTAGCGCTGCTCGGGGGTCATGGCCTCCAGCGCCGCCACCTTGTCGAAGCGGTTGCTGTCGATCACGTCGCCCTGCTCGCCGATCAGCTCGTCGTAGATCACGAGCTTCCTGCTCTTGCAGGCGGCGCACTTTTCCAGCAGCACGTCCCGGCGGTCCACGGTGCGCTCGCCGTACAGCGTGGCGACCTTCAGCCGGTCGCCGTCCTCCTCCACGGCGGTGACGCCCGCGCAGCCCGCGTCGCGGATCTTTTCGATATCGCACATGCCCTCGCACTGCACGCCCACGACGTACACGTTCTCCCGGAGCACGCGGTGCTCCTTCAGAAGCTGCACCAGGGAGTAGGTGTCGCAGGGCTTCAGGAACACGCCGACCTTGCCGCCCCTGCGGCTCTCGGCGATCAGGTACTTGGAGAGGTTGGCGCCGGCGAAGGGGCCGTAGGCGAACTCCCGCCGCACCTCGTCCGCGGATTCGAACACCGCGGGCGTGAGGTCGTAGAAGAAATCGCCCTTCTTCCAGCCGAGCACGCGGTCGACCGCGCCGCTCTCCAGCAGCTCTATGGCCTTCACTTGGAGCATCGCAAATCCTCCAATCTCCGGTTCTTGCCCAGCTTCGTTACGGTTTCCACGAACTCATTCATCGTGGCGGCGAACTTGGCGCCCTCGGCGGCGGAGACCCACTCCACGCGGGTGCGCTCCCGTTCCACGCCCAGGTAGTCCAGCATGGAAAACAGCAGGGTCATGCGGCGGCGGGCATAGTAGTTGCCGGTGGTATAATGGCAGTCGCCGGGGTGGCAGCCGCACAGGATCACCCCGTCCGCGCCCCGCTGGAACGCCCGCAGGATGAACATGGGGTTCAGCCGGCAGGAGCAGGGGATGCGGATGATCTTCACGTTGGCGGGGTAGTTCAGCCGGTTGGTGCCCGACAGGTCCGCGCCCGCGTAGGAGCACCAGTTGCAGCAGAAGGCCACGATGGTCGGCCTGAAGCTCTCGTTTACAGACATATCGCATCCACCTCCGCCATGATCTGTCGATTGCTGAAGCCCTTCAAATCCATCGCGCCGGAGGGACAGGCCACCGTGCACGCGCCGCAGCCCTGGCACACCGCCGGGTTGACCTGGGCCACGCGGCGGATGAGGGTGGTGCGGTTGGGCCCGCGGAACTCCTTATCTACATAGGTGATGGCCCCGTAGGGACAGACCTTCTCGCAGCTCGAGCAGCCGTTGCACATCATCTCGTTCGGCGCGGCCACGCAGGGATTGCAGGTGAGCTGGTCCTTGCTCAAAAGGCCGATGACCTTGCTGGCCGCCGCGCCGGCCTGCGCCACGGTCTCGGGAATGTCCTTCGGGCCCTGGCACGCGCCGGAGAGGAAGATGCCCGCCGTGGGGCTCTCCACGGGGCGCAGCTTCGGGTGGGCCTCGGTGAAGAAGTCGTTGGTGTCCATGGAGGCGGTGAGCATCGTCGCCAGCGGGCGGGCGGACTTGTCCGGCTCGATGGCCGCGGCCAGCACCACCATGTCGGCGTCGATGTGCAACTGGCGGCCGTCCAGCAGGTCGCTGGCCCGCACCTTCAGCTTGCCGTTCTCCGGCACCACCTTGCCCACCATGCCCTTGATGTAGTGCACGCCGTACTCCTCCACGGCCCGGCGGTAGAACTCGTCGAAGTTCTTGCCGGGGGTGCGCACGTCGATGTAGAACACGTACACGTCGGTGTCGGGGTACTTCTCGCGGCACAGCATGGCGTGCTTGGCGGTGTACATGCAGCAGATCTTGGAGCAGTAGGGCTTGCCCTTCTCCGCGCCGTCGCAGCGGCTGCCCACGCATTGCACGAACACGATGGTCTTGGGGTGCGTGCCGTCCGAGGGGCGCAGCAGCGTGCCGCCGGTGGGGCCCGCGGCGTTCATCAGCCGCTCGAACTCAAGGGAAGACACCACGTCCGGGCTCTGGCTGTAGGCGAACTCGTCGAACTGCGCCAGGCTGATGGGGTTGTAGCCGGTGGCGGCCACGATGGCGCCGTACTCGCGCTCGATGACCTCGTCCTTCTGCTTGTAGTCGATGGCCCCGGCCTCGCACACCTTGCTGCACACGCCGCACTTGCCGGTGCGGAGCATGGTGCAGTAGTCGGCGTCGATGGTGGCCACCTTGGGCACCGCCTGCGCGAAGGGAATGTAGATCGCCCGGCGGGTGTCCAGGCCCAGGTTGAAGGCGTTGGGCACCTTCTTCTGGGGGCACTTCTCGGTGCACAGCCCGCAGCCGGTGCAGACATCCTCCTTCACGTAGCGCGCCTTGCGGCGGATCTTCACGCGGAAGCTGCCCACGAAGCCGCTGACGGCCTCCACCTCGGAGTAGGCGTAAATCGTGATCTTCTCGTTCTGGGCGCAGTCCACCATCTTGGGGGTCAGTATACAGGCCGCGCAGTCCAGGGTGGGGAAGGTCTTGTCGATCTGGGTCATCTTGCCGCCGATGGTGGGCTCCTTTTCCACGATGTCCACCTCGAAGCCGGCGTCGGCGATGTCCAGCGCCGTCTGGATGCCCGCGATGCCGCCGCCGATGACCAGCGCGCGCTTGGTCACCGGGCTGGTGCCCGCGGTGAGCGGCGCGTTCAGTTGCACCTTGGCGATGGCCGCCCGGCCCAGGATCACGGCCTTCTCGGTGGCCTCGGCCCTGTCCTTGTGGATCCAGGAGCACTGCTCGCGGATGTTGGCGATCTCCACCATGTAGGGGTTCAGCCCGGCCTTCTCGCAGGTGCGGCGGAAGGTGGCCTCGTGCATGCGCGGCGAGCAGGAGCAGATGACCACGGCGGACAGGTTGTACTCGTGGATTTTGCTCTGGATCATGTCCTGGCCCGTCTGGGAGCACATGTACTGATAGTTGGTGGAAAAGACCACGCCGGGCTCTTTGGCGAGCGCCTGGGAGACGGCTTCCACATCCACGGTGGCGGCGATGTTGCTGCCGCACCAGCATACGAATACGCCAATTCTCTGCATGCCTCTTCCTCCTTACTTCCTGTATTTTCGGAACGCGCTGGTGATGGCCTGCTGGGGCAGGTCGGGGTTCAGCAGCCCGGGGACGGCCTCGGGCCGCAGGCGGTCCATGCCCTGCTGGCGTTCCACGGCGCAGCGCACGGCCTCGATCAGCTTCGCCGGCTCCACGCTGCGGGGGCAGCGCTCCACGCAGGCGAAGCAGCTCAGGCAGGTGTAGATGCCCTTCGAGCGCATCAGCTCGTCGATCCGGCCGTTCTCCACCATGCTCACGAACTGGTGGGGATGGTACTCCATCTCGTCGTAGGCGGGACACGCGCCGGAGCACTTGCCGCAGCGCATGCACTTGCGGGGATTGACGCCCGCGATGCGCGTGATCTGCTCCATCATGTCGATCATGCCTGCTTTGCCTCCTCTCCGTCCACGCCCAACGCCTTCGCCAGCAGCTCGGTAAAGTAGTAGACCGGCAGGCTGCCGTCGGTGTTGGCGCGCAGGTTGTACATGCACAGCGGGCACGCGGTGATCAGGCATTCGGCGCCCAGGGCCTTCGCGTTGTCCACGATGCGCTGCGCCTGCTTCTTCGCGTAGTCCGGGTTTTCGATGGTCACGTAGCCGCCGCAGCACTCGTTGCGCATGGCGTACACCACGGGCTCCGCGCCCAGCGCGCGGATCAGGTCTTCCATCACGGAGGGGTTCTCCGGGTCGTCGAAGGCCAGCTCCTTGCTCGGGCGCAGCAGCAGGCAGCCGTAGTACGCGCCGATCTTCATGCCCGCCAGCGGCGCCGCGACCTTCTGCTTCACGGCGTCGAAGCCGACGCGGTCCCGCAGCACCTCCAGGTAGTGCAGGGCCTCGGCCTCGCCCGCGTAGGGCGCCTCGGGCTTCAGGTAGTTGTTCACCTTGGCCCGGATGTCCTCGTCCCGGCGGATGTCGCCGTTCACCCGCTTGATCACGTGGTGGCAGGCGGAGCACAGCGTCACCAGCTCCGTGCCCGCGTCCCGCGCGGCCATCAGCGCGCGGACCGAGGACAGCCGCGTGGCGATCTCGTCCCGGGCGTTGGGGTACACCGCGCCGCAGCACTGCCACTCGGGCAGCTCCTCCAGCGCGAAGCCCAGCGCCTCCGCCGCCGCCCGGCCGCACCGATCCAGCGCGGCGCCGCGGGTCTTCAGCGTGCAGCCGGGGAAATAACTGAATTTCATCATACGTTCTCTCCCTAACTAATAATAGCATGATTGTCGGCGCTTCCCTTCGGCAACCGCCGACCCGGCCAACCGCGCTTCGCGCCGGTTGCCTAATCACTTCCTGGCATGATTGTCGGCGTTTCCTTTCAGTAACCGCCGACCCGGCCAACCGCGCTTTGCGCCGGTTGCCCAATCCCTAAACCATCTGTTCGGGGTGGAAGACCTCGTCGAACCGCTCCGGCGTCAAGAAGCCCAGCGCCACGCAGGCTTCCTTCAGGGAGATGTTCTCCTTGAAGGCCTTCTTGGCGGTCTTGGCGGCGTTCTCGTAGCCGATGTAGGGGTTCAGCGCCGTGACCAGCATCAGCGAGTTGTGCAGGTTGTGGTGCATCTTCTCGCGGTTGGCGGTGATGCCCACGGCGCAGCGGTCGTTGAAGGACTCGATGCTCTCCGCCAGCAGCCGCGCGGACTGGAGGAAGTTGTAGGCGGCCACGGGCATGAACACGTTCAGCTCGAAGTTGCCCTGGGACGCCGCGATGCCCACGGCCACGTCGTTGCCCATCACCTGCACGGCCACCATGGTGACGGCCTCGCACTGGGTGGGGTTCACCTTGCCGGGCATGATGGAGCTGCCGGGCTCGTTCTCGGGAATGCGAATCTCGCCCAGGCCGTCGCGGGGGCCGGAGGCCAGCCAGCGCACGTCGTTGGCGATCTTCATCATGTCCGCCGCCAGCGCCTTCAGCGCCCCGTGCGCGAAGGCGATCTCATCCTTGCTGGTGAGGGCGTGGAACTTGTTGGGGGCGGTGACGAAGGCCTTGCCGGTGAGGCGGGAGACCTCCTCCGCCACGGCGGCGTCGAAGCCCTTGGGGGCGTTCAGGCCGGTGCCCACGGCGGTGCCGCCCAGCGCGAGCTCCTTGAGCGGGCCGACCGCCAGCGCCAGCAGCTCCGCGTCCCGCTCCAGGCTGGCGCGCCAGCCGGAGATCTCCTGCGCGAAGTCGATGGGCACGGCGTCCTGCAGGTGGGTGCGGCCGGACTTGACCACGCCGCGGTTCTCGTCCTCCAGGCGGCGGAAGGTCTGCGCCAGCTTGCGGATGGCCGGCAGCACGCGATCCTCCACGGCCACCACCGCGGCGATGTGCATGGCGGTGGGGAAGGTGTCGTTGGAGGACTGGGACATGTTGATGTCGTCGTTGGGGTGCAGCAGCTTCTTCCCGGCGATCTCGTTGCCCCGGTTGGCGATGACCTCATTGGCATTCATGTTGGACTGGGTGCCGGAGCCGGTCTGCCACACGACCAGCGGGAAGTGGTCGTTCAGCGCGCCGGAGATGACCTCGTCGCAGGCCTGGGAGATGGCGGCCAGCTTTTCATCGGTCAGCTTCTCGGGCTTCAGGCCGTGGTTGGCCAGCGCGGCGGCCTTTTTCAGGATGCCGAAGGCGTGGGTGATCTCCCGGGGCATGGTCTCCAGGCCCACGCCGATGGGAAAGTTGTGGTGGCTGCGCTCGGTCTGCGCGCCCCAGTAGCGGTCCGCGGGCACCCGAATTTCGCCCATGGAATCGTGTTCGATGCGGTATTCCATAATCGCTCCCTCCAATGCTCCACAGGAAAGGGCGGCACCCAATAAGCGCCGCCCGCGAGAAACCATACTTATTCAGGGTAACTCTATTATACCTGATTCCATGACGGTATTGCAACCTCTATTTTCAGGATATAAGTATAAGAATTGGGTTTGCCGGATCCGGGATATCAGTCCCGGTCCGCGGCGTAGTAGACGTGGACGACGTCCGTCACCTTGCCGTTCATGGCGTAGAGCTGGATTTCGTTATGGTAGAATACCGAGTCGTTGTATTCCTCGTTGAAGAAGAAGCTGGCAAAGGTGCCGTCGTCCTCGATATAGCTCTCCCGGGTGTACCCGGCCGCCTTCACCTTCGCGATCGTTTCCTCCATGGTCCCGCCTGCGGCGATGCCCTTCACGGTATAGCCCGAGCCCTTGGCGGACACCCTGCAGATCTTGTCGTAGCACGGGTTCGACGGGCTCAGGACGCGAAACGCCTCCAGCGTGTAGCCGGCGCCATCGGAGCCGTACGTCCTGTAATCCCCGTTGTCCTGGCTCTGGATGTCGGCCTCGTCGCCGCCCGCCTGTTTGACGACCTCGTTCAGATCCTTGCCGATGTAATTGGACAGCTCCTTGTCCGCCAGTTTCACGATGGAGCCGGCTTTGCTATAGCGGGTATAAGCCACGAGGGAGACCTTGTCATTCTCGTAATCGACGTTGAAGCTCTCCTCGTATTCGCCGCTGCTCTCGGGGTCCCGGGGAGACCACAGTTCCTCGCCGCCCTCGCCGATGACGGTGACGTCCATGCCCAGCTGCTCCGCCTTCGCCCGGGCGCTGGCCTTGGACTCGCCCACGCAGACGCCCTTGACGGGGTAGTCCCCGCAGTAGCTGACCACCATGGTGATGACCCCGGGGGCCTGTTTCCCCGCCTCGCTGAATACGGAGGACAGCATGAAATCATCGTAATAAAACAGGTTCGCCTGGTAGTCGTCCACATCGATATCGTCGTCGCTCTTGCCGATCATCCGGGCCGCCTCGCTCAGCGTCTTGCCGGTGAAAACGCTCAGGTCGGCGATGTCCAGCTTCTCGTGGGGCTGGTTGGGGTCGGGAAAGGCGATGAAGGCTACAGAGGTTACCGCGCCGCCCTCAAAGGAAAGGCTGACGCCCTCGTCATACAGCAACTCGCCCTCCGTATAGGAGCGTTCCAGGGTGCAGAAGGCTTCTTCCTCGTCTTGCACAGTAAAACCGGCCGCCAGCGCCTTGGCCTTGGCGTCCGCGGACGCCTCCCCGGGCGCGATGCCCATTACGCTGGCCGTGGGGATCGTGCTCTGCACCAAGGCGACGAGGTTGTTGAACTTGTTCTTCGGATCCCCGCTGCCCAGCACGCCGAGCAGGATTCCGCCCGCTTGATAGGAAGTGGTGAAGGCGCCATTGCGGATCAGCCTGAGGTCGCCGCCGACCGTGCTCACGGCGTCCTCGAGGGTCTTGCCCACCAGGTCCATCAGCTCGCCGGTGTAGGGCTGGGGATCGGCCACCACTTTCACGGTGATGTTGATCTTCTTTTTCTTCTTGGTGGTGATGACCAGCTTCGCCGTGCCGGGCTTCACGGCCTTCACCAGGCCCTTCTTGGTGACGGTGGCGACCTTCTTGTACTTCTTGTTCTTCAGGGCGCACTTCTTGATCTTCTGGCCGTCTACCACCAACTGCAGCATGTCGCCCTGCGTCATGTAGACGGTCTGCTTGTTCTTGACCGCCATCTCCTCGTACACGGGCGTCGCCGAGTCGTTCTCCTCGGCCACTTCCCCGGACGCTTCCTCCGCCGCGCCGACCTCGCCGATCACGGCATCGCCCACCTCCGCCGCGGATTCCTCCTCCGCGCCGGCCTCCACGGGCGCTTCCAGCGTCAGGTCCTCCAGGACGGGTTCCGGGTCCGCTTCGGCGAACGCCATGCCGCTCAGCAGCAGCGCCATCGCCAACAGGATCGCAAGCAAACGTTTCATGGGCTTTTCCTCTCCTTTTTTATTCCTTCCGGCGCGTTTCCGGGGTCCGGGAAGCGCGGTTCAGGTCGCCGAAGGCGCGCTTTGGGGCTTTGGAGACGCGCTTTTCTTCGCGCCGGCCCTCCGGTGCGAACGGGTAACGGGGATCGCGGCCCGTCAGGCGGGCTGGTCCGGGGTGGGGGAAGCGTCGGGCACATAGGGGCTGTCCACGCGGTAGGCCATGTAGTTGTACTCCGTCGCCCGTCCGTTCTGGCAGTAGGCGGTCAGCTCCTCGTAGTAATACGCGCCGTTCTCCTCGCTGTTTCGGTAGAGCTGCAGCCGGGCGTCGGTGCTCTCCGCCGCGTCGTAGACAAAGCCCCGCCCCTCGGCCTTGCGCCGCGCGTCGGCCGCGGCCTCGCCGCGGACCATGCCGAAGAGCGCATACCGGTCGGTGGCCACCCGGATCTGGTTGACCTTCCGATAATACCTGCTCTCCGGCGGCTCCTCCAGGATCACGAAGTCGACGCCGTCGCCCTCGTACATGAAGATGCCGACGCCCTCGTCCTCGTACTTATAGCCCGACGTCTCGCCGAGCGCCGCGAGCACGTCGCTCATGTCCCGGCCGATGCAGTCCGAAAGCTCCACGGCGTCCGGGAGCGCGCGCACGGTCACGTTGACGGTGACCTTTTTGTTGTTCCCGAGCGTGATGACGATCTTCGCCCTGCCTGCCGCCTTCGCCGTCAGCGCGCCCTTCTTCGTCACGGTGGCGACGCCCTTGTTCTTGCTGACGCACTTGCGGATCTTCTTGCCCTTGACCGCCAGCTTCACGCGATCGCCGACGTAAAGGGAAACCTTGCCCTTGTTCCGGACGGTAACGACGACGCCTGCGCCGTTGGCATCGGCGGGCGCCGCCCCCGGTTCGTCGGCCCCGCCGATCGCGGCGTCGTTCACCTCGGCCGCGGGCGCTTCCGTCGCGGCCTCCACCACCGTTTCCGGGACGATATCCACTATGGCGGGTTCCGGGTCTGCCTCCGCCGTCGCCAGGCCGCCCAGCGGCAGCGCCAACGCCAGCAGGATCGCAAACAAACGCTTCATCCCCCTGCCCTCCCGTCGCTTCATGCTTGCGCCGCGCCGGTGCCCCGGCGCGACCTGCGTTCATTATATAATAGTGACAAACCCCCCGTCAAGCCGTTATTTTCCAGGGCGTTCCCGCTTTCCGACGCGCGCCCGCGTTTTGTATTAAGATTCATGGAAACCGCTTGACATCGAAGGTCGGATGGGGTACACTTCATGCAAGTGAATCGGAAATGCGATGAAGGCATTATGCGGTTTGTGCAGCGCTTCAGAGAGCCGGCGGCGGGTGTGAGCCGGCGCGCGAGCAGATGCGCAGTCTCCTGCCTGAGCAGATCTCCTGAACGCCCGCGCCCCGGGCAGTAGGGAGGTACGGCGGCCCCGTTACCATGGCTAAGCGCTTGCCTGAGCGCTGATGAGCGGCCGCACATGCGGCAATCCGGGTGGTACCGCGATTGAACACGATCGTCCCAGAAGCTACGGCTTCTGGGCTTTTTTTCACCCGACCCGATATCCGGGCAATCGACATTACATGCATAGGAGTGACACCATGAAGGCAATCAAGCTGATCGACATGACCCTGCGCGAATCCGCGTCCCAGCGGGAAAACGCCCTCACCTTCAAGGAGAAGCTGGAAATGGCCCGCGCGCTGGACCGGCTGAAGGTGGACGCCATCGAGCTGCCCGTCCTCGCGGGCGGCAAGGCCGACGCCCTCTCGAACAAGACCATCGCCTCCATGGTGACGACCGCGGTCTCCGCCGCGGTGGGCGTGACCGCCGACAACGTGGCCGAGACCTGGGACAGCGTGCGCAACGCCCGCAGCCCGCAGTTGAACGTGCTGGCCCCGGTGTCCCCGGTGCAGATGGAGTACGCCTGCCACAAGAAGGCGCCCGCCATGCTGGAAGCCATCTCCGCCCAGGTGAAGGCGTGCCGCTTCCACTGCGAGAGCGTGGAGTTCACCGCCGTGGACGCCACCCGCGCCGAGCGGGAGTTCCTCATCCGGGCCGTGACCGCCGCCATCGAGGCCGGCGCGGTGCGGATCACGCTGTGCGACACCGCGGGCGTGCTGCTGCCCGACGAGTTCGCCGACTTCTTCGCCGACATCCGCAGCGCCGTGCCCGGCGGCATGGGCGTGGAGTTCTTCGTGCAGGCGTCCGACGCCATGAGCATGGCCGCCGCCTGCGCCGCGGCCGCCGTGGCGCGCGGCGCGGACGGCGTGAAGTGCGCCGCCCACGGCGACTGCCCCACGCTGTCCCAGATGGCGAAGTTCCTGTCCGTGAAGGGCAGCGCGCTGGACATCGCGGCGAACCTGCGCACCACGGAGCTGGAGCGCACCGTCGGCCAGTTGAACCGCATGCTGGAGACCCGCAAGAGCGAGTCCTCCCCCTTCGACACCGGCGTCAGCGGCGAGATGGCGAACGTGTGCCTGGACGCGAACGACGAGATCGGCGAAGTCGTCAAGGTGGTGCGCCAGCTGGGCTACGACCTCTCCGACGAGGACAACGCCAAGGTCTACGAGGCGTTCAAGCGCGTGGCGACCCGCAAGCACTTCGTGGGCACGCGGGAGCTGGACGCCATCGTGGCGAGCACCGCCATGCAGGTGCCCTCGGCCTACCGCATCGACAGCTACGTGATCAACAGCGGCAACGTCATCACCGCCACCGCCAACCTCACCCTGGAGAAGGACGGCCAGAAGCTGCGCTGCGTGGCCATCGGCGACGGCCCCGTGGACGCCGCGTTCCTGGCCATTGAGCAGATCATCGGCCACCACTACGAGCTCGACGACTTCCAGATCCAGACCGTGACCGAGGGCCGCGAGGCCATGGGCAGCGCCCTGGTGAAGCTGCGCGCCGGCGGGCGGCTGTACTCCGGCAACGGCATCTCCACCGACATCATCGGCGCCTCCATCCGCGCCTACATCAGCGCGCTGAACAAGATCGTGTACGAAGAAGAGTGACGGGCTCCGGGCGGCGTTCGCCCGCCCTCGCCTGCGCTTGCGCCGATTCCCATAATAGGAGGAACACCACATTGAAGCTATCCTTCTCCATTCAGAATTGGAACGACCTGGGCTGGAACGAGTTCTGCGCCGTGGCGGCGGACGTCCGGCTGCAGGGCGTTGAGATCTGCGACGTCAACGGCCCCGCCTTCCGCGGCAAGGCCAGCCCCACCAACCCGGAGCTGGCCGCCGCCACCCGGCGCGCGCTGATCCGGCAGGGGCTGAGCGTGCCCTGCGTGGATACCGTGGGCGACTTCACCGACCCCGGCTTCCCCGGCGAGCTGGACGAGTGCGTGGAGCTGGCGGTGAATCTGGGCATTCCCTGCGTGGGCGTGCATACCGACGAGGACAGCGCCCCCGCCTGCGTGGAGCGCATAGGGCGGCTGCTGGAGCAGTTGGGCGACCGGCCCGTGACCCTGCTGGTGGAGACGACCGGGGCCTACGCCGACACCGCGCGGCTGCGCGACCTGCTGAACACCTTCGCCGACGACCGGCTGGCCGCGACCTGGAACATGCACTCCACCTGCGTGTGCGCCGGGGAGGACGCGGAGACCACCATCACCAACCTGGGCGCCTACGTGCGCCACGTGCACATCCACGATTTCCGCCGGGAGGGCGGCGTCGCGGTGCCGGAGCTGATCGGCGAGGGCGCGCTGCCCGTCGGGGAGCTGATGGACGCGCTGCGCTCCGTCAACTACGACGGCTTTATCTCGCTGGTGTGGAACCCGGCGTGGGTCGACGGGCTGTCCGACATCGAGATCATACTCACCCACTTCTCGAGCTGCATGTCCCGCTTCGCGAGCACCCGCCGCGCGCGCAAGCACCTGTACTGGAACAAGAGCCACACGGGCCGCTTCCCCTGGAAGAAGGAGACGCTGATCGAAAAGACCTTTCCCCAGGTGCTGGACGCCATGGTGGAGGAGTTCCCCGACCAGCTCGCGGTGAAGTTTACCACCCTGGACTACACCCGCACCTACAGCCAGTTCCGGGACGACGTGGACGAATTCGCCCGCGCCCTGGTGTCCCTGGGCGTGCGGGCGGGCAGCAAGGTGACCATCTGGGCCACCAACGTGCCCCAGTGGTTCCTGACCTTCTGGGCGACCACCAAGATCGGCGCGGTGCTGGTGACCATGAACACCGCCTACAAGATCCACGAGGCGGAGTACCTGCTGCGGCAGTCCGACACCCACACGCTGGTGATGATCGAGGGCTACCGGGATTCCAACTACCGGGAGATCGTGAACGAGCTGTGCCCGGAGCTGAAGGACCTGAAGCCCGGCCAGCCCATGCACGCCAGGCGCCTGCCCTTCCTCAGGAACGTGATCACCGTGGGCTTCCGCATGCCCGGCGCGCTCACCTGGGAGGAGTCGCTGGAGTACGCCCCCAAGACCCCGGCGGAGGAGATCCGCCGCATGGCCGCGGCCGTGGATGTGAACGACGTGTGCAACATCTACAACATCGTCAACGACGGCAAGATGATCGGCGACGGCATGGACCTGTCCACCGCGGACCGCATGATGATCCAGGTGCCCATGTTCCACTGCTTCGGCATGGTGCTGGCCATGACGGCCACCATGACCCACGGCGGCACCATACTGCCCATCCCCTACTTCTCGCCGAAGTCGTCGCTGGCCTGCATCCACAACGAGCGCATCACCGCCTTCCACGGCGTGCCCACGATGTTCATCGCCATGCTGGCCCACGAGGACTTCCCCAGGACCGACTTCAGCCACATGCGCACGGGCATCATGGCCGGCAGCCCCTGCCCCATCGCCGTGATGAAGGACGTGGTGGAGAAGATGCACATGCCGGAGATCGTGATTGTGTACGGCCAGACGGAGGCCTCCCCCGGCTGCACCATGAGCCGCACCACCGACCCGCTGGAGGTGCGCGTGGCCACCGTGGGCAGCGCTTTCCCGGAGGTGGAGTGCAAGATCGTGGACCCGGAGACCGGCGAGGACTGCCCGGACGAGGTGATCGGCGAGTTCGTCGCGCGCGGCTACAACATCATGAAGGGCTACTACAAGATGCCCAAGGCCACCGCCGCCGCCATCGATAAGGACGGCTGGCTGCACACCGGCGATCTGGCCTGCCGCACACCCGAGGGCAACTACCGCATCACCGGCAGGCTCAAGGACATGATCATCCGCGGCGGCGAGAACATCTACCCCAAGGAGATCGAGGAGTTCATCTACACCCACCCGAAGGTTTCGGACGTGCAGGTCATCGGCGTGCCCGACAAGGCCATGGGCGAGGAGATCATGGCCTGCGTCATCCTGAAGGAGGGCGAGGAGATGACCGTCCAGGAGATGAAGCAGTACGTGCTCGACCACATGGCCAAGCACAAGGTGCCCAAGTACATCGAGTTCGTGGACAGCTTCCCGATGAACGACGCCGGCAAGATCCAGAAGTACAAGATGCGCGAGCAGGCCATCGAAAAGCTGGGCCTGCAGAAGGACGCGAGCATCGAGACGGCGTAAGCCCCTGCGGCGGGGGAGCAAGCTCCCCCGCCGCGACCGCCTCCGATCCCCCGGGCCAATCGGCCCGGGGCCGAGGATTCCGCCATGTACGACATCATCGATTCCCACTGTCATATCTACCCGGACGGCATCGCCCTGAAGGCGGTGGAGGCGGTGGACCGCTTCTACGACGGCCTGCCCGCCGAGCACCACGACGGCACGGTGGCCACGCTGCTGGCCTCGGGCCGGGCCGCGGGCATATCGCGCTTCGTCGTCCACTCCGTGGCCACGAAGCCCCACCAGGTGTCCAGCATCAACCGCTTCATCGCCGGGGCCGTGGCTGCGTCGGAGGGCGCGTTCATCGGCATGGGCACCATGCACCTGGATTCGGACGACCTGCGCCGCGACTTCGAAGAGCTGCGCGTGCTGGGCCTGCGCGGCGTGAAGCTGCACCCGGACATCCAGCGCTTCCGGCTCGACGATCCCCGCGCCATGGAGATCTTCGCCATGTGCGAGGACGCGGGGCTGCCTGTGTGCGCGCACACCGGCGATTACCGCTACGACTTCTCCAACCCGCCCCGCGTGGCGCGGGTGCTGCGGGCGTTCCCCCGGCTGAAGTTCATCGGCGCGCATTTCGGCGGCTGGAGCGTGTGGGACGAGGCGGCGCGGGTGCTCGCGGACTTCCCGAACATCGTCGTGGACAGCTCGTCCACGTTCTACGCCGTGTCCCCCGCGAAGGCGCGGGAGCTGATCCGCATCTGGACGCCGGACCGGGTGATGTTCGGCACCGACTACCCGCTCTGGCCGCAGCAACGGGACGTCGACTTCCTCATGAAGCTGGAGCTCGACGACGCGGACTGCCGGAAGATCTTCCGCGACAACGCCGCGGCGCTGTTCGGCGCGAAGTGACGGCGACGGCCGGATGACCCGCGACCCCGGCCGACCGGCCGGGTTTGGTTCAAAGATCCACGGCGACGGCGGCGAACGCCCGTCGCCGATCGACAAAGGAGGTTCCCCCATGACCGAGAAGAAAGCCCCCGTCTACGTGACCATGGACGGCAACGAGGCCGCGGCGCACGTCGCCTACGCCTTCACGGAGGTCGCCGCCATCTACCCCATCACGCCCTCCAGCCCCATGGCGGGCAAGACCGACCTGTGGTCGGCCAAGGGCCGCAAGAACCTGTTCGGCCAGACCGTGCAGCTCATCGAGATGCAGTCGGAGGCCGGCGCGGCGGCGGCGGTGCACGGCGCGCTGCAGACCGGCGCGCTGGCCACGAGCTTTACCTCCAGCCAGGGGCTGATGCTGATGATCCCCGTGCTGCACCGCATCGCGGGCGAGCGCCTGCCGGGCGTGCTGCACGTGGCGGCCCGCACCGTGGGCACGCACGCCATGTCCATCTTCGGCGACCACTCCGACGTGATGAGCTGCCGCAACACGGGCTTCGCGATGCTGTGCTCGGGGAGCGTGCAGGAGGCCATGGATCTCGCGGGCGTGGCGCACCTCTCGGCCATCCGCGGCAGGGTGCCGTTCATGCACTTCTTCGACGGCTTCCGCACGTCCCACGAGATCGACAAGGTGGCCGCCATTGACCTGGAGGACCTGCGGTCGCTGCTGGACCGGGACGCCCTGGACGCCTTCCGCGCCCGCGCCCTGAACCCCGAGCACCCCAGGCTGCGCGCCACGGTGCAGAACCCGGACATCTACTTCCAGGTGCGCGAGGCCAACAACGCCGGCTACGCCGAGCTGCCCGCCATCGTGGAGGATTACTTCGCGAAGATCGCCGCGCTCACCGGGCGGGAATACCACTGCTTCAACTACTACGGCGCGCCCGACGCCGAGCGCGTGGTGGTGGCGATGGGCTCCGTCAGCGGCTGCGCGGAGGAGGTCGTGGACGCGCTGAACGCCCGCGGCGAGAAGGTGGGCTTCGTGCAGGTGCACCTGTTCCGGCCCTTCGACGTGGCGCGCTTCGTGGCCGCCCTGCCCGCCACCGTGAAGGCCGTGGCCGTGCTGGACCGCACCAAGGAGATGGGCAGCGCGGGCGAGCCGCTGTACCAGGACGTGTGCACGGCGCTGCGGGGCCGGGCCGACGTCACCGTGGTGGGCGGGCGCTACGGCCTGTCCAGCAAGGACACCACCCCGGCGCAGGTCGCCGCCGCGTTCGAGAACCTGCGCGCCGCGAACCCGGTGAACAGCTTCACCATCGGCATCGTGGACGACGTGACCCACCTGTCCCTGCCGGACGCGCCGCTGCCGGAGGACGCCGCGGACGGCGTGGTGAGCTGCAAGTTCTGGGGCCTGGGCTCCGACGGCACCGTCGGCGCGAACAAGAACACCGTGGAGATCATCAACAGCCACACCCCGAAGTTCGCCCAGGCCTACTTCGAGTACGACGCCAAGAAGAGCTACGGCGTGACCAAGAGCCACCTGCGCTTCGGCGACAAGCCCATCCGCTCCTCCTATTACGTCAAGCGCGCGGACTTCGTCGCCTGCCACAACCAGAGCTACCTGGACAAGTACGACATCGCCGGCGAGGTCCGGCCCGGCGGCACGCTGCTGCTGAACTGCGCCTGGTCGCCGGAGGAGCTGGACCGACGCCTCCCCGCCTGGGCGAAGCGGGACATCGCGCGCAAGGGGCTGAAGCTCTACACCATCGACGCGGTGAAGATCGCCGGGGCGCTGGGGCTGGGCAGCCACTTCAACATGGTGCTGCAATCGGCCTTCTTCCACCTCATGCCCGTCATCCCCGAGGAGGAGGCGGTCGCCTACATGAAGGCCGCCGCCGCCAAGACCTACTTCGCCAAGGGCGAGGACGTGGTGAACAAGAACCTGGCCGCCATCGACGCGGGCGTGGAGGGCCTGGTGGAAATCGCCGTGCCCGAGGCCTGGAAGGACGCCCAGGACGCCCCCGCCCCGGCGCGCGACGTGCCGGAGGTGGTCACGAAGCTGCTCGATCCCATCAACGCCCAGAAGGGCGACGATTTGCCGGTGAGCGCCTTCGCGGGCTACGAGGACGGCGTGATGGACATGGGCCTGACCGCCTACGAGAAGCGGGGCATCGCCACGCGCGTGCCGGTGTGGGACGCCGCGAAGTGCATCCAGTGCAACAAGTGCAGCTACGTCTGCCCCCACGCGGTGATCCGGCCCTACCTGGTCAGCGAAGCGGAGAAGGCCGGGGCGCCCGCGGGCGTCGCCGTCGCGCAGGCCAAGGGCAGGCAGGCGGCGGGCCTGTACTTCACCATGGCCGTCAGCAACCTGGACTGCACCGGCTGCGGCAGTTGCCAGAACGTCTGTCCCGCCGGCGCGCTGACCATGACGCCCGCCGCCGACGCCCCCGACACCGCCGACGCCTGGCGCTGGGCGCTGGCGCTCTCCGACAAGGGCGACGTGTTCGACCCCTACACCGTCAAGGGCAGCCAGTTCCGCCAGCCGCTGCTGGAGTTCAGCGCCGCCTGCGCGGGCTGCGGCGAGACGCCCTACGCCAAGCTGCTCACCCAGCTCTATGGCGACCGGGTGTACTGGGCCAACGCCACCGGCTGCTCCCAGGCCTGGGGCAGCGCCATGCCGGGCATCCCCTATACGGTGAACAAGTGCGGCCGCGGCCCGGCGTGGTCCAATTCCCTGTTTGAAAACAACGCCGAGTTCAGCCTGGGCATGGTGCTGTCCGTGCGGCAGCAGCGCGAGGCGCAGAAGCTGCGCGTGACCGCCTACCGCGAGACCTGCGAAGACGGGGCCGTGCGCGCCGCCATCGACGCCTGGCTCGACACCTACGACGACATTGACGCCTCCGCCCCCGCCAGCCGCGCGCTGATCGCGGCGCTGGAGGGCCGGGATGACGACGCAGCCAGGACCATCCTCAAGTACCGCGACCAGCTCGCCCGAAAGACCTTCTGGATGTTCGGCGGCGACGGCTGGGCCTACGACATCGGCTTCGGCGGGCTGGACCACGTGGTGGCCAGCGGCGAGGACGTGAACGTGCTCATCGTGGACACGGAGGTCTACTCCAACACCGGCGGGCAGAGCTCCAAGGCCACGCCCGTGGGCGCGGTGGCGCAGTTCGCCGCCAGCGGCAAGAAGCGCCCCAAGAAGGACATCGGCGGCATGCTGATGACCTACGGCAACGTGTACGTGGCGCAGGTCGCCATGGGCGCGGACAACGCCCAGCTGGTCAGGGCGCTCAAGGAGGCCGAGGCCTTCCGCGGCCCCAGCGTGATCATCGCCTACGCGCCCTGCCAGAGCCACGGCCTGAAGTGCGGCATGGCGAAGGTGCAGGACGAGATGAAGCGCGCCGTGGAGGCCGGCTACTGGTTCCTGTACCGCTACAACCCCACCGCCGAGCCGCGCTTCCAGCTGGATTCCAAGGCCCCGACCCTGCCCTACGAGGAATTCCTGGACGGCGAGGTGCGCTACGCCTCCCTGCGCCGCACGTTCCCCGAGAATGCCAGGACGCTGTTCGCCGAGGGCGCGCGCCAGGCGCAGGAGCGCTACGAGAAGCTGAAGAACACCAAATAATCGCACCGCCGCGGCCCGGCCCGGCACGGGGAGACGGGGCCGCGGGGAGATGCGTCGGGAAATCCCGTTTGACAGGCGCCGCCGATGCCGGCGCCTGTGCTGCGCCTGGGCGCAAAAACGCCGGCGCGGAAGAAGCGGTTGTCATGCCCGCCAAAGGCGTGTATAATAATAGCACGGCGCGCGCATGTCGCGCCCGGAACCGGCCCCGCCGACGCTTCGCGGGGCCCTTGGATCGAAGATTCTTCCGACGGCAATGGGAGGCATGAACATGCTCGCTTTCATCTCAAGCTGCGGCCTGAACGGCATCGAGGGCTTTCCCGTGGACGTCGAGGTGAACCTGGCCCACGGCATGCCCATGTGCGAGATCGTCGGCCTGCCGGACGCCTCGGTGAAGGAATCCCGCGAGCGCGTGCGCGCGGCGCTGAAGAACAGCGGCTACCAGTTCCCCTCCGAGCGGCTGACCATCAACCTGGCCCCCGCCGACCAGAAGAAGGAGGGGCCGTCCTACGACCTGCCCATCGCGCTGGGGATCCTCTCCTGCATGGGCCTCGTCCCGCAGGACGCCTCCGGGGACGCCTGCATCTTCGGCGAGCTGTCGCTGGACGGCTCCGTCCGCCCCGTGCGCGGCGCGCTGCCCATGGTGATCTCCGCCCGGGAGCGCGGCGTGAAGAAGGTCATGCTGCCCGCCAGGAACGTCAACGAGGTGAGCTGCATCGAGGGGCTGGAGATCTACCCCGTCGCGACGCTGTGCGGCGCGGTGCGCCACCTGACCGGGGAGCTGCCCATAGAGCCCGTCGCGCCCGTGCCCTACCGGGCGCTGATCAGCCGCCGCCAGTACGCGGAGGACTTCTGCCACGTGAAGGGCCAGGCCAAGGCCAAGCGCGCGCTGGAGATCGCCGCGGCGGGCGGGCACAACGTGCTGATGATCGGCCCGCCCGGCAGCGGCAAGACGCTGATGGCCCGCTGCATGCCCACGATCCTGCCGGACATGACCTTCGAGGAGGCGCTGGAGGCCACGCGCATTCACTCGGTGGCGGGCATGGTGCCCGAGCAGGGCCTGCTCACCGAGCGCCCCTTCCGCTCGCCGCACCACACCGCGTCCAACGCCTCGCTGATCGGCGGCGGCACCAACGCGCTGCCCGGGGAGGTTTCGCTCGCCAGCTCCGGTTGCCTGTACATGGACGAGTTGCCCGAGTACCGGCGGGACGTGCTGGAGGCGCTGCGCCAGCCCATGGAGGACGGCTTCGTGACCATCACCCGCGTGAACGCCCAGTGCACCTATCCCTCCCGGTTCATACTCATCGGCTCCATGAATCCCTGCCCCTGCGGCAACCTCGGCAGCCGCACCAAGCAGTGCCGCTGTACGCCCAACGAAATAAGGCGCTACCTGAACCGCATCTCCGGGCCGCTGCTGGACAGGATCGACATGCACATCGAGGTGGAATCCATCCCGCCGGAGCGGCTCTCCGAGACCACGCTGGCCGAGGACAGCGCCCACATCCGCGCGCGCGTGGTCAGGGCGCGGCAGGTCCAGCTCGATCGCTACGCCGGGACGAACCTTCACTGCAACGCGGACCTCAACGCGCGCACGCTGGCCGGGGCGTGCAAAATGACCCCCGACGCGCAGGCGCTGCTGCTGGCCTCGACCGAGCGGCTGAAGATGTCCAACCGCGCGTACACCCGCATCCTGAAGGTCGCCCGCACGATCGCCGACCTGGACGGCTTCGGCGAGATCGGCGAGGCGCAGGTGGCCGAGGCCGTGCAATACAGGACGCTGGATCGGAAGTATTGGGGATGAACCCCGCAAGGTACTGTACCGGACCAATGGTTGACCAACCGACACGACAAGGAGGAACGAATGATGAAGAAGATGCTTGCGCTGTTGCTGACCCTCGCGATATGCTTTGCCTGCGCCCCCGCCTTTGCGGAGGAGGCCGAACGGGAAGTCTTTGAATCCGGTGAATATACATATGCCCTGCTGGATGACGGTACGGTGGAAATCACCAAGTATAAAGGCAGTGCTAAAGAATTGGATTTACCCTGCGAACTGGATGGGTACCCGGTCACCTCCATCGGCGACGGGGCGTTTCCAAGTGCTCCAGTCTGACCGCCGTCAGCATCCCCGACAGCGTCACCTCCATCGGCGACGGGGCGTTTTCCTGGTGCTCCGGCCTGACCGCCGTCAGCATCCCTGACAGCGTCACCTCCATCGGCGACTCGGCGTTTTTCGGGTGCAAAAGCCTGACCACCGTTCGTATCCCCGACAGCATCACGTCCATCGGCGACCGGGCGTTTAACCGGCGTGACAGCCTGACCGAAATCATCGTCGGTCGGGACTCCTATGCAAAGCAGTATTGCATCGACAACAATCTGCCCTACACTTACGCCGACGCCGACGACTGACTGAACGGATGATTCCTATGGATATCAAATCAAACATGGCAAATCGGGAATCTCTTCTCGGAAATTGATCCCGAATTCCTCTGCGCAAGTGATATTAAAAGGCGGTGTGAACCGTGAGACCCTATGTCAGGAAGGTTCAGTATTACGAGACGGACATGATGGGCATTACCCATCACGCGAATTACATCCACTGGATGGAAGAGGCGCGCATCGACTTCATGGATCAGATCGGCTATTCCTATCGGCGCATGGAGGCGGAAGGCGTGTTGTCGCCGGTCCGGGCGCTCTCCTGCCAGTACAGGAAGGCCTGCACCTTCGGCGATGAAATCGAAATCACCGTCGAGGTGGAATCGTTCAACGGCGTCGTGCTGGCCATACGCTACGTCATGCGCAGGGGCGGGGACGTCGTCCTCGAGGCGCGCTCCGAGCACGTATTCGTCCGGAGGGACGGCGGGCTCGTGCGCATGAAGCGCGACATGCCGGAATTCTGCGCCGCGATCGAGGCGCAGCGCCGCGAAGGGCAGGAGGGGAGGAATTGACGATGAAGCAAGTCCACGGCCCCCGCCTGTCTGCAGATCCCGCGGCGCGCGGCGGGGTGCGCGCATGATCCGGCCCGTCGTCAGGGACGCGTTCTTCCTCGGCCAGAAGTCCGAACCGGCGACCCCGGACGACGCCTCCGTCGGCCGGGATCTTCGGGATACGCTGCGGGCGAACCGGGAGCGGTGCGTCGGCATGGCCGCCAACATGATCGGCATGAAGAAGCGCGTCATCATCGTGAACATGGGGCCGGTCGACGTGGTGATGTACAACCCCGTGCTGCTCGGCGGCGATTCGCCCTACGAGGCGGAGGAGGGCTGCCTGTCGCTGGACGGCGTGCGGCGCGCGACGCGGTATCAACGGATCGAGGTCGAGTACCGCGACGACCGGTGGCGCAAGCACCGTCAGGCCTACGCCGGCTGGATCGCGCAGATCATACAGCACGAAATGGACCACCTCGAGGGGATCCTCATTTAAGCAAACGACGCCGCGCCGGGAAGCCCCTGCGCGGCGTCAATGTGCGCGCTTATATTATGCGGCGTCGCCCATCGCGCTGGAGAAATAGGTGATCAGGCCGTCGGCAGCGTTCATCAGCTCGCTGCCAAGCTGCTCCTGCTCCTCATCGGTCAGGTTCTGCAGGTCGAGGGCGTTGACGGCATCCAGGTTCTCGACCGCCACGTCCTCCTCGCGGGTGCCGACCTTGCCGGTCAGGCTGAAGCTCTGGCCTTCGGCGCTGGCGGCGATGGTCACCTGGTCGCCCACCACGCTGAAGCTGAAGCTGCCCACGTCCGCCACGTCGATGGTCAGGCTGATGTTTTCGCCCAGGGACAGGGTCAGGTTGAACGCGGGATCGGCGGAAGCTTCGCCGTTCTGCACCAGGAAGGCCTTCGCAGCCACGTCCATGCCGCCGTCGGTCTCATTGTAGGTGCCCTCCAGGGTGATGCCGGAGTTGGACTCGATCAGTTTGTTCACGTTGTCGGCAAAGTCGTTCATGTCCACGCCGGGGATCTCGACGTCCTTCAGGGCGGGCACGAGCTGGCTCAGCGCGTCGTTGATGACGTTGTAGGGCACGCGGATGGTGTCGCCGTCCATCTCGATGCCGTTCACCACGGTGTCGATCACGGCCTCGAGGTCGATGTTCTCGGGCAGCTCGAAGTTCTGGATGTTCTGCACTCTCTCGGGGAGCACCACGAAGTAGGTGTTGCTCAGACCGTCGGCCGTCAGGATCAGCTGGTTGTCGATCACCATGGCCTTCAGGCAGAACAGCGGCTCTTCGCCGTTGATGGAGAGCTTCAGGCCAATCGAGTCATTGTCCAGCTCGCCCGCGGCGAGGACCAGCTCCAGGCCGGTCAGGTCGATGGTCTGCTCTTCGCCCATGTTCAGCTTCAGCACGGGATCGGCAAAGGTGAACACGGTCTCCGCGGATGCCATGGGCAGGGCCAGCATCATCAGTGCGATCAACAGAGCAAGGATTTTCTTCATGATATTGTTCTCCTCATATTTATGCTCTCCTGTGCATTCTAACATATTCGGGCGCGCTTGTCCATGTTTTTTGACGGTTTTCGTCGTTTTCGTTACCCCTCGTCGGCGAACCGCCGCCGCACCTCGAGGATTCTGTCGCGCGCGGCCTCGAAGGCGTCCACCACCTGTGGGTCGAACTGGGTGCCGCGGCCCCGGAGGATCTCCTTCCCGGCGTCATCCTCGGACCAGGCGTCCTTGTAGCTGCGCTTGCTGGTGAGGGCGTCGTACACGTCCGCCACGGCCACGATGCGCCCGGCCCGGCTGATGTCCTCTCCCCGGAGATGGGCGGGATAGCCGCGCCCGTCGTAGCGCTCGTGGTGCTGCAGCGCGATGGTGCGGGAGAGCTCCATCTCCTCCCCCTCCACGTGCTCGAGCAGTTGCCCGCCGTAGGTGGTGTGCTGCTGGATGACGGCGTACTCCTCGTCCGTGAGCTTGCCCGGCTTCTCCAGGATCTCCGACGGAATGAGCAGCTTGCCCACGTCGTGCATGGTGGAGGCGATGCGGATGGACTCCACCGCCTCCGCGCCCAGCCCGAGCTGCTCGGCCAGTATCCGCGCGTACTCGGACACGCGCTTGATGTGCTGGCCCGTCTGGCCGGACTTGTTCTCGGTGATCTCCGCGAAGGAGACGATCATCTCCTCCTGGATGCGGTTGGTCTCGTCCGCCCGCTGCTGGATGTAGGCGCCGTACTCGATGATGTAGGAGAACAACAACGTCAGGCCGAACACGATGAGGCCCATCGGCAGGTTGTACAGCGACAGCGCCAGCATCACGTACGAATAGCGCCGGATGCGCTGCGCCGCCGCCACGTCAAAGGGCAGCCCGCCCGCGGCGAGGTGGTCCATCATGCCGGAGATCATCTTCACGAAGCACAGCAGCACCACGTGGGTCAGCAGCGCCGCCCCGCAGCCGATGGCGGCGCGCCAGGCCATGGGAACGCGGTCGAGGGAGGCGATTTCGTTCAGGAACCGGTAGACGGCGTTGTCCTCGTAAGCCTCCTGGATGACCTTCGCCACCCGCCCGTCCACGAACACGCCCACCAGCAGCGCGATGTGGGCGACGATGATCGCGTACAGCACGATCCTGCTCACCTTGCAGCCCTTGGACAGGATATTGCCGCCCCGCTGGATCATCCTGCGCGTGGTTTCCATTCTGGTCATGGAAAGCGCCTCCGTCCCTGAGGATTCAAACCCGCCGGCCATCGGGGCCGGCGGGTGTTTGTTTCAATGCATGATTATGCGTTCAGCGCCGCGATGATGTTCGGCAGCTCGCCGTCCACCACGTCGTTCTCAAGCTGGCAGGTGCCCGCGTTGCGATGGCCGCCGCCGCCGTACTTCAGGCACAGCTCGCCGATGTCCACGGCGGAGCCCTTGTTCACGATGGACTTGCCGATCATGACGGCGGTGTTCTGCTTGCGGAAGCCCCAGGCCACGTGGACGGAGATCTGCGTCTCGGGGTACAGCGCGTAGATCATGAAGCGGTTGCCCGCGTGGATGATCTCCTCGTCGCGCAGGTCCAGCACGACCACCTTGTCGTACACCTTCGCGATGCGATGCAGCTGCGCCTTGAACGCCTCCGCCTGCTCGAAGTACAGGTCCACGCGCTCCTTCACGTCCGGCAGCTCCAGGATCTCATCGATGGAATGGTCCATGCAGTAGCCGATCAGCTCCATCATCAGGTCGTAGTTGGAGATGCGGAACTGGCGGAAGCGGCCCAGGCCGGTGCGGGGATCCATCAGGTAATGCAGCAGCACCCAGCCCGTGGGGTTCAGGATCTCGTCGATGCTGAAGTCGGCGCTGTCGCCCTTGTCCACCGCGGTCATCAGCTCGTCGCTGACCCGGGGGAAGGCCTTTTTGCCGCCGAAGTAATCGTACACCACGCGGGCGGCGCTGCGGGCGTTGGGATCGATAATCAGCTTGCCGCCGGTCTCCTGGGCCTTCAGGCGGTCCATCTCGGACTCGTGGTGGTCGAAGGCCAGCCCCACGCGGGGATCGTAGGGCAGGTTGGTGGTGATGTCGTTCTTGGAGAGCTCGACCTTGCCATCCTGCACGTCCTTGGGGTGAACGAACTTGATCTCCTCGATCATGTTCAGTTCGCGCAGCATCATCGCACAGGCGAGGCCGTCAAAGTCGCTCCGGGTTACCAATCTCTTTTTCTGCTCCATGGTGCACCTCCAGACGATCTTGCGGCTATAATATCATGATTTTCATGCCGATACACATTATAGCATATCCCCGGGGCGAATGTCCACAGGCGCGAACGAAAAAAACGTTTTCCGCACGTTTCGACAAATTGTGCACAGCCGCGGCCGCCGCGCGGCGGCCTGTTAAGTCAACATTGCGTTCCGATGGCGCGACGGAAAACTCCATGATATTTTTTGTGTCGAGAAAAAAGCAAGAAATGATTAAATTCCCGCGGCGATTCCCGGCTTTTAGGGGTTGCCTGCGTCTGGCGGATGTGATATAATCAATGCGGATTATTGTTATGAAATGGTTAGAATTGTTATGTTGCGGCCATCTCGTCCACAGAGATCACGGGAGGAGGAAACGGAAATGAAAACCCAACCTGTCGCGAAGACCCGGAACAGGGGCCTGTTTCTCGTCATCGCGGCATGCCTGATTTTGCTCTCCAGCATTCTGCCCTGCCCCGAAGGGCTGACCCGCGCGGGCATGCAGTCCTTCGGCATCATCCTGGCGTCCATCGTGCTGTGGGTGACGGAGACCATGAACATGGCCGTGACCGGCATCTTCATGGCGACGCTGCTGGTGTTCATGAAGATCCTGACGCCGGGCGACATGTTCAAGGGCTTCGGCGGCTCGGTGTTCTTCTTCATGGTCGGTACCATGTCCATCACCACGGCCATGGCCTCCACCACGATTCCCACCCGCATCGCGGGCCTGATCATGACCTGGGCGAAGAAGTCCCCCCGCAAGCTGGTGGTGGGCTTCGCGGTCGGCACGGCGCTGCTGTCGTCCATCATGTCCAACATCCCCACCTGCGCGCTGTTCGCGTCGCTGGGCCTGGCGGTGCTGAAGGCCAACGGCGACCCGAAGCCGGGCACCTCCAACCTGGGCAAGTGCCTGATGATCGCCATTCCGGCCGCGTCGGTGATCGGCGGCTACATGACGCCCGCCGGCGGCCCCACCAACATCATCGCCATGAACACCCTGGCGGCCATGGACCGCCCCGTGACCTTCCTGAAGTGGATGATCCAGGGCTATCCCATCGGCCTGCTGGTGACGGTGCTGGTGGCGCTGTGGATCACCTTCGTGCACAAGCCGGAGGAGATCTCCAACGAGGCCATGCGCGAGGCCCAGAAGATGGTGCACGGCGCCGGCCCCCTGACCCTCCGCGAGAAGAAGGCCCTGGCGGTGATCGCGGCCATGTTCGTGGCGTGGATCGCCTCCTCCTGGATCCCGGTGCTGAACACCACCTGCGTGGCCCTGATGGGAACGTGCCTGTTCATGTTCCCCGGCATCGAGGTGCTGAGCTGGAACGAGTACTCCCAGAAGGGCGGCTGGGACGCCACCTTCATGGTCGGCTCGGTCGGCGCGCTGGCGGACGCCACGCTGGTGACCGGCGCGGCCAAGTGGCTCATCACCATCACGCTGGGCGGCGCGGCCAACTGGAGCCCGTTCGCGGTGTTCCTGCTGATCTCCTTCCTGGTGTGCTGCATACACATTCTCATCCCCTCCGGCCCCGCGGTGGCGGGCCTGGCGGTGGTGCCCATCGTGGAGCTGGCGGTGCTGGCGAACATCAATCCCGCCGGCGCGGCCATACTGGTGTCGTTCTGGTCGGCGGTGACCTTCGTGCTGCCCACCGATGCGGTGCCGATGTTTACCTATAAATTCAAGTACTACAAGTTCAGCGACATGATCAAGACCGGCATCCCCGCGTCCATCGTGGTGGCGGTGCTGGTGGCGATCCTGATTCCGGCGGCGTGCCGGCTGCTCGGGTGCTGACGACCATGATGCCCTGCCGGGGACGCGAACGCTTCCCCGGCTTTGCCGGGCCGGGAGTACCAGCCCCGCTCCGGCAATAAAGCATATAGAATCCAATCGCGGCACGCTTTGGGTTTTATGTCACCCGCGGGCGCGGATTCGCGAGGATGCGCGCGCCGGACACCAACGACCAACGATCAAACAAGGGGGACTCATCGAATGGCAACTTTACAGGACGTAGCGGACATTGTCATCGCGGGCAAGGCGAAAAAGACGCCGGGGCTGGTGCAGGAAGCGCTGGACTCGGGGCTGGCCGC
>CADBCY010000045.1 GCA_902793325.1 uncultured Eubacteriales bacterium | reverse complement strand
CCGCAGCCTCTCTTTCAACTGATAAGCCCGATACAGGTCAGGATATGAGGCTTCAATCAGATCGATCCTCGCCCGATTCTGTTCCTGAATGTCCTCATATCCAGGGCAATGCTTTCCGCATTTCGGACAAATTCCCCGAAGCCGTTCATAAGGCCGCGCATGCACGACGATCTTCTCAAAACTCCAGGTTTCTCCACCCTTTGTCCGGCTTCCGTTCCCTACTTCCACTTTTTCAATGTGCATCCCCTTGACATGAAGCAGCTTTGCCATTATACTTGTGTCTGGAGTCATGGTTGCTTCGCCTCTGCTGACATATTTGTTCCGCCAAGAACATGTCACACAGTATACCAAAGTTTCCATGACTCTTCCAGTTTTTTCTTGCTTCAGATTATCTGTCGCCCACCCAGGACGCAGATGCGCCCCTTTTACACCGCCGAGGACATCATGTACACGCTGTTCGAGATGGACGAGCATTTCAACATCCGACTGCACGAGGTTCCCGACGAGAACTTCTCTTCCCGCAAGCACTACGCCATCCAGATCCGCTATCCCGTGGCGGAAAGCTTCCTGCAGGAGTGGGATTTGCGCAAAAAAGAACTTGCTGCGGGGATCATCAGCAAGTCCGAATATACTGAATGGAAACTCAACTGGCCACAAACCGCCGACGACTGCGGCAAGCATCCCCCGAAGATCGAATGGCGGGATAACTCGCAATCCACGGGAACCCAGAATAATCCCACCTGAGAATCCTGTTATCAAATCGTTATCAGAGCAAAAGAAAAATCCCGAAAACCCTTGCTATTGCGGGGTTCTCGGGATCTCAGATGTTTCGGGGCAAAGTCATTTGCTCTCCAAGGGGCAAAATACTCTGACCTCTGCTTGTGCTGGTTCAAGTCCAATTTTCGACCCTATATCTTCTCACACCCTCCCCCTCTCCCCGGACCCCTCACCCCCACCCAGGCGGATACAGAGGTTGCTGCAAGGTCGCTACGATCACAGCGCGGATCACGGCGAAATCCCAAAAACGGAGCACTGTCGCGCCGCATCTTGCGCCGATATCGTAGCGACCTTCCCACGACCTTTCCGAGGCTCATCTACGCCACCCATCCCACCGCGAAATCGCCGCAATATCAGGGCATCTGAGCGATCCAGTGTCGTATATGGAGCATTCCAGAATCGGGGCACTGGAGCGAACACCGTAACGGGATCTGTTCCCGCTTTCGATACGGAATCATATAGAATTGGGAAATGATTTGGGACGTATGAAAGCATAGAAAAACGCTCCGAGGTCCACCTGGAAGCAACCCAGGTTCGGAGCGTTTTTCCTTGTTCCTTTTGTTGGTCGTCTCGGGCTCGTTTCAGTTTCGCTCAGGGACAACTATTGCCCCTCGCAGGGACATCGGGGTTGCCCCTTGACACGGAAATCATTCCCACTCAATCGTTCCCGGGGGCTTGTCGGTGATGTCGTAGACGACGCGGTTCACGCCGGGGACTTCGCCGATGATGCGGGCGGCGCACTTCTTGAGCACGGGATAGGGGATCTCGGCGGCCTCCACGGTCATGGCGTCGTCGGAGGTCACGGCGCGCAGGCCGACGCAGTAGCCGTAGGTGCGGTCGTCGCCCATGCAGCCCACGGTGCGCACGCCGGTGAGCACGGCGAAGGACTGCCAGATGCGCCCGGACAGGCCCGCGTTCGCGAGCTCCTCCAGGTACACGGCGTCGCAGGCGCGCAGGATGTCCAGCTTCTCCCGGGTGATCTCGCCGATGATCCGCACCGCCAGGCCCGGGCCGGGGAAGGGCTGCCGCCACACCATGTCGTGCGGGATGCCCAGCCCCTCGCCCACGGCGCGCACCTCGTCCTTGAACAGCAGCGACAGCGGCTCGAGGATGTGGTCCTTCGTGAACAGGCTGTCCTTCGGCAGGCCGCCCACGTTGTGGTGGCTCTTGATGGTGGCCGAGCCGCCCATGCCGCTCTCGATCCGGTCCGGGTAGATGGTGCCCTGCAGCAGGAAGTCCGCGCCGGTCCGGCGGGCTTCCTCCTCGAACACGCGCACGAACAGCTCGCCGATGATCTTGCGCTTGCGCTCGGGCTCGGTCACGCCGCGCAGCGCCTCGAGGAAGCGCTCGGAGGCGTCCACGTGCACCACGTTCAGGCCCAGGTGGTCGCGATAGGTCGCCATGACCTGCTTTGCCTCGTCCTTTCGAAGCAGCCCGTGGTCCACGAACACGCAGGTGAGCTGGTCGGGGCCCAGCGCGCGCCCGGCGAGGGCGCAGGCCACGGAGCTGTCCACGCCGCCGGAGAGCCCGGCCACGACCCTGCCACCGCCCACGCGGTCGCGCAGCTCGGCCACCATGCGGTCGATCGCGTCCTCGGCGCGGTAGCCGCCCCGGCAGCCGCAGATGTCAAAGACGAAGTTGCGCAGCATCTGCGTCCCCTCCACGGTGTGGCGCACCTCGGGGTGGAACTGCACGCCGTAGACCCGCCGCGACTCGTCGGCGAAGGCGGCGATGGGGCAGTGCTCCGTGCTGGCGATGGGCGCGAAGCCCGCCGGCGCGACGCTGACGCGGTCGTTGTGGTTCATGAACACCACCGTGTGGCGCCGGACGTCGCGAAACAGCGGCACGTCCGCGCACGTCAGCTCGGTGTGGCCGTACTCCCCCACCTCCGCGGACGCCACCGCGCCGCCGAACAGGTAGTTGATGAGCTGCATGCCGTAGCAGATGCCCAGCACCGGCACGCCCAGGTCGAACAGCTCCTTCCCCACCCGCGGCGCGCCCTCGGCGTACACGCTGTTCGGCCCGCCGGTGAGGATCACGCCCCGCAGCGCGTCGTCCCGCCAGCTTTCGACGGGCGCGGCGTAGTTCAGGATCTCGCAGTACACGCCCGCCTCGCGGACGCGCCGCGCGATCAACTGGTTGTACTGGCCGCCGAAGTCGAGTATGATGATCTTCTCTGCGTTCGCCATGCCGTCACGCTCCTTCCGTGCATTTGAATGATGCTGCCATGATAGCACTTTCGCGCGCCGGTTTTCCGCAGCGTTTTTGTTAAAAATGCGGCGCGCAAGCGGTGATTTCGGGGCGCACGCAGTCGGTTCGTGAAGACCCAGATATTGTTATCAAACTTTATCAGTTTTTTTATCGCATTGCCATTGACAGCCCTCGGGCGTTTGCACTATCATATACGTGATTGTGCGATTGGGGGAAGTTTCCGCTTTCCCCATATGGATACTACAAATGCAATTTCGATGGAGGGAACCCGCATGTTCGAAAAGGGACGCAAACGCGAATCCAAGGGTCTGGCCGTGCTGTACTTCATCATCGGCCTCATCATCCTGCTGATCATACTGGGCATCATCTACTTCGCGCTGGTGAAGCTGGATTATTCCGACCAGATCGCCGACGGCAACGGCGAGACCCGCTCCTACGTAGCGACTACGCCCGAGCCCGAGAGCGCCGCGTTGACCGACGACGATTTGGGCGAGCCGGACGAGCTGGACGACGCCGAGCTGTTCGCCGACGCCGGCGACGAGGACGCGCCGGAGGTCACCGCCAAGCCGAACATCGTGCGCGCCACCGCGGAGCCCACGCCCGAACCCACCGCGACCCCCGAGCCCACGCCCGAGCCCACCGCGACCCCCGAGCCCACCGCCATCCCGCCCGAGGCCATCAACAACTTCCGCACCAAGGGCTACCGCCTGCCGAACAGCGCGTCGGCCAACGGCGTCATCGGCATCACCGACTGCAAGGTCTCCGAGCCGAACAACAACCAGGTGATGGTGCTGACCGGCTACGGCTACGTGAACATCCCCACCTTCGACGGCAGCAGCGCCAAGAGCTTCATGATCGTCACCCAGCGCACCTCGGGCAAGACCATCGCCTACGAGCTCACCATGCGCAACGGGGCCTCCGGGCTGACCCACGCCTCCGCCGAGTGCATCAACCCCAGCTCGTGCGACTACGAGCTGTGCATCGACGTCAGCTCCTTCCCGGACGACATCTACACGCTGGCGCTGGTCATCACCTACCAGCCCGCCAACGGCTCCAGCACCAGCTACGCCTACTATCCCTTCAGCAGCGACGTCAGCTTCACCGTGCTGGGCGGCCAGGTCGTCACCCCGGTCGTCACCGTGAACGACTGACGCGGCGCCGCAGGGACCGTTTCCCAAAAGCACTCGACCGCCATCGCAGGATATCTGCGATGGCGGTCGTTTCGTTTGCGCCCGCGGGTCAGACGTCGCCGTTCGCCAGCCCGTCGTCCAGGATGCCCTTCAGCTCCTCCAGCGTGTCCGCGAACACCCGCAGGGCGTCGCGGATGGCGTCGGGCTTCGTCAGGTCGACGCCGGCGAGCTTCAGCTCCTCGATGGGGTAGTCGCTGCCGCCAGTGTGCAGGAAGCGCAGGTAATCCGCGGCGTCGCCGGTCCGGAGGATGCGGTCCGCGATGGCCACGGCACAGGAGAAGCCGGTGGCGTACTGGTAGACGTAGAAGGCGTTGTAGAAGTGGGGGATCCGCGCCCACTCCACGTCCGCGAAGTCGTCGATGACCGCGCCGTCGTAGTAGAGGGCGTTCAGCTCGTGATAGACGCCGTTCAGCGCCTGGGCGGTCAGCGGCTCGCCGCGCTCCTGCAGCTCGTGGGCCTTGCGCTCGAACTCCGCGAACAGCGTCTGGCGGAACACCGTGGTGCGGAAGCCCTCCAGGAAGTGGTTGAGCAGCGCCGCGCGCCTGTGCGGGTCCCGCTCCTCGCCGAGCAGGTAGCGGGTCAGCAGCACCTCGTTCACGGTGGAGGCGACCTCCGCCACGAAGATGCTGTAGTCGTGGTTGGGGTAGTCCTGGGCGGCGTCGGAGAACCAGGAGTGCATGGCGTGGCCCAGCTCGTGCGCCAGCGTGAAGGCGTCGTTCAGCTTGCCCGCGTAGTTCAATAGCACGTAGGGGTGCGCGCCGTATACGCCGCAGGAGAACGCGCCGGTGGTCTTGCCGCGGTTCTCGTACACGTCGATCCAGCGCTCCTCGAAGGCGCGGCGCAGCAGGCCCTGGTATTCCTCGCCCAGGGGCCTGAGCGCCGCCGCGACCATCGCCCTGGCGCGCTCGAAGGGCACGTCCTCGTCCCCGGACTCCACCATCGGCACGTACAGGTCGTAGAGGTGCAGCGCCTCCAGCCCCAGCGCCCTTCGCCGCAGCTCCAGGTAGTCGCGCATGGCCGGCAGCGCGCCGTGCACCGCCTCGATGAGCCCGTCGTACAGGTTGACCGGCACGTTGTCCTCGAACAGCGCGGCCTCGCAGGCCCCGCAAGCCCCACCGAAGCCCCGCGCCGCGGCGTAGAAGCAGTCCAGCTTCACCTGCCCGCCGTAGACGGCCGCCAGCGTGTTCACATACTTGCCGAACTCCCCGAAGTACGCCTCGAAGGCCGTCCGGCGCACCGCCCGGTTACGGCTGTCCCGGTAGACCGGGAAGCTGCCGTGGGTCAGCGGCGCGGGCTTGCCGTCCTCGTCGCGCACGTCGGGAAAGCGCATGTCCACGCTCTCGAACATCTCAAACGCGCTGCCCGGCGCCTGGGCGGCGTCGCCCAGCATGGCCAGCAGCCGCTCGCCCCCGGCGTCCAGCGTGTGCGCGCGGCGGCGGGCGATGTTGCCCACGAGGTGGCGGTAGGGCCGGAGCGCCCCGTCCGCCAGCCAGGCGTCCAGCGCCTCCGGCGGGATGGACAGGATCTCCGGGTCCACGAACGCCAGCGCCGTCTGCCGGTTCACCAACAGGCTGAGGGCGCGCGCCTCCATGTCCTGGAGCTCGGGGTCGCCGTTGTCGCCCGACTTGCACAAAAAGGCGTACCGGTACACGCGCTCCGCCCGCTCGCCGGTGGAAAAGATCGCGTCCAGGCCCGCCTTCAGGCCCTCGGCGGACCGGCACAGCGTGCCCGGCAGCGCGCTCAGCGCCTCCAGGTCGGCCTCCGCCGCCTTCAGCGCCGCCCGCCAGGCCGCCCGGTCGGGGTAGACGGCCGTCAGGTTCCAGGTGTTCTCCGGGTTCACATCGCATCTGCGCTTTGCTTCCATATATTTACCTCCGCTCGCTCTCCGCGCCGTACACGAATTCGCGGAACGCCCGCGCGTTGGCGCCCATGTCATGGATCTTCAGGCTGGAACCGTTGTCGGTGAAGCTGCCGTCCACGGGCAGGCGCTGTTGGCCGACGTCCCCGGCCACGAGCGCCTTCTCCGCCAGGGAGATGAGCTCCGGCAGCGACATGTTCGTGTCGACGGCGTCGGGCAGGGTCCGAGCCAGCTCGACCCACATCATCGGGTTCCAGGCGTTGTCCCGCAGCCGGCGGACCAAGGCGTTCAGCAGCTTGCGCTGGCGCTGGGTGCGGGTGTAGTCGCTGTCGATCTTCCGGATGCGCGCGTACCCCAGCGCCTGCAAGCCGTTCAGGCGGGTGCGCTCGCCGAAGGTCTTCAGCTCCGTCGCGGTGTAGCCCAGCGGGCGGAAGATGCGGCGCGCGCTCCACACGTTGCGGTTGATCTCCCGCATCTCGGCCTCGGTGATGTCCACCTCCACGCCGCCCATGGCGTCCACGATGCGCACCAGCGACACGAAGTCCACCGTGGCGTAGCGCATCAGGTTCAGCCCCAGGTTGGCGTTCAGGGTCTTCATGGTCAGCGCCGCGCCGCCGTAGGCGTAGGCGGCGTTCAGCTTGCCCGCACCGTGGCTGGGGATGTCCAGAACCGCGTCCCGCATCACGCTGGTGAGCCGGAGCTTGCCGTAGCCCACGGAGGCGATGATCATGCTGTCGCTGCGCTGCGCGGAATCCCGCAGGTAGTCCACGCCCAGCAGCAGCACGTTGGCCATGCCGGCGGGCAGTCCGTCGGTGAGGGCGAGGTCGTTGCCCTCCGGCTCCACGGCGAACAGCGCCGGCGGCGCGGCGTACAGCACCGCCGCGGCGACGATGACCAGCGCCAGCGCCGCCGCCAGCAGCCTCGCCAGCGCGCCCAGCAGCCATGCGCCGCAGCCGACGCGCCTGCGCGGTCCGCGCCGCTTTTTCTTTTGATAGGGCTCGTAGAACATGATGCACCCGCTTTGGCCGTCCTCGCCGCCCGCGTTCGTCCGCCCGCGGCGCGGCCTTCTCTCCTGTACCGTATGCTTCCTTTCGCTATTATACCAGAAACGGGCGCGCCTTAAAAGAGGCGCGGCGCGGTTTTTCGCGGAACCGGCGCGAAAACGAACCGCGGCGGCCCCCTTCGGCGCTCCGGACGCCCTTTCGCGCGCAGGAACGCCCTTTTGCGCGCCCTTTCGGCGTTAAATGTTTGCGCAGCGCCGCGCGGTAACGGGGGACGCCTTGAACAATGCGCCGGGATGAATTATAATACACTTTGGGATTTTATCGAATATCGACCCCGGGGCGACTCTTCCCCGATTTCAACCAAAGCGAGGACACACGGCCATGAAGTGGATTGCCAGCGCCGCCTTCGGCATGGAGGGCATGACCGGGCGGGACCTGAAGCACCTGGGCATGCAGAACGTCAGGGTGATGGACGCGGGCGGCGCGGAGTTCGAGGGCGGCTTCGAGGACGCCTTCCGCGCCAGCCTGTGGCTGCGCACCTGCGACCGCATCCTGCTGGTGATGGACCGCTTCGAGGCCCGCAGCTACGAAGAGCTGTTCCAGGGCGTGAAGGCCATCCCCTGGGAAACGCTGCTGCCCGAGGACGCCGCCTTCCCCATCCGCGCCAAGTGCGTGAAGAGCCAGTTGATGAGCCCCTCGGACGTGCAGAAGATCGCCAAGCGCGCCATGGTGGAGCGGCTCAAGGTCGCCTACGGCGCCGACTGGTTCGACGAGACCGGCGTGACCTTCCAGGTGGACGTGTCCATCCGCAACGACGAGGTCACCGTGTCGGTGGACGCCTCGGGCGAGCCGCTGTCCAAGCGGGGCTACCGCACGTGGAACGGCGAGGCGCCCCTGCGCGAAACGCTCGCGGCGGCGCTCATACTGCAGAGCGGGTGGCACCCCTGGCAGCCGCTCTACGACCCCTGCTGCGGCACGGGCACGCTGCTCATCGAGGCGGCCTTCATCGCCCTGGACCGCGCCCCCGGGCTCACCCGCCGCTTCGCCATGGAGCTGTGGCCCAGCGTGGACTACGAAAAGCTCATCGTCCTCCGCGAGGAGGCCGAGGCGCGGTTCGAAAAGGGCCGGCAGCGGGCGCTAAACATCGCGGGCAGCGACATCAACCCCGAGGCCATCGAGCTGGCGCAGCGCCACCTCCGCCAGGCGGGCCTGCAGGGCCGGATCGCCCTCTCCGTCAAGGACATGCGCGACGTGACCCTGACCGGCGAGCCGGGGGTCATCGTGGCCAACCCGCCCTACGGCGAGCGCCTGGACAACCTGCGCGCCGCCCACGCCGTGGCCCGGCAGCTCGGCGCGCTGCAGCGCCGCTGCCCCGGCTGGAAGCTGTGCGCCTTCTCGGCGGACGCGGGCTTCGAGCGGGAGTACGGCCGCCGCGCCACCCGCCGCCGCCGCTACTACAACGGCCGGATCGAATGCGAATACCGGATCTTTGAATAGGATCCCGACGGTACCCGATAAAGGAGCAGAGTCATGAAACCCATCTTCAACAGAGCGCCGCTGATCCCCAACACCCTGTCGCCGCTGCCGCTGGGCAGCATCCGGCCCGAGGGCTGGCTGCTGGACCAGCTCAACACCCAGCGGGACAGCCTCGCCGGCCGGTTGGACGGCTTCTGGCCCGCGCTCGACCCCGAAGACGACGGCTGGGCCGACGCGCTGGACGCGCTGGACGGCCTCATCGCCCTGGCCTGGACGCTGGACGACGCCGCGCTGAAGGACCGCGCCGCGGCCTGCGTGGAGGAGCTGCTCTCCTCCCAGCGCGAGGACGGCTGGTTCGGCCCCGGGAAGGACGGCGACTACTGGCCCCGGATGGCGGCCCTGCGCGCGCTGCGGCAGTACTTCACCGCCACCGGCGACAAGCGCGTGCTGGTGCTGATGGACCGGTTCTTCAAGTATCAGGTGCTGAACCTGGCGGAGCAGCCGCTGGAGGGGCTGGCCGTGGCCCGCGGCGGCGAGAACATGGCGCTGGCGCTGTGGCTGTACAACATCACCGGGCAGAAGCACCTGCTGGAGCTGTGCCGCAGGCTGCGCGCGCAGACGCTGGACTGGCCCAACTACTTCCACACCTTCCCCAACCCCTCGGCCCTCAGCCGCACGCTGAAGTGGCCCCGGCTGCAGGAGGCGCTGGAGGAGGAGAAGGCCGAGCGCCTGGAGGGCGAGAAGCGGCCCTACTTCCACACCCAGTACCACCAGACGCTGGGCGCGAACGTGGCCATGGGCCTGAAGGCCCCGGGCGTGATCAACCTGTTCAAGTCCGGCTTCAAGGAGCAGGGCGGCTTCCGCTTCGGCTGGGAGAAGCTGATGAAGTACCACGGCCTCGCCAGCGGCATGTTCAGTTGCGACGACCACCTGAACGGCGCCAACCCCAGCCAGGGCAGCAGCGCCCGCGCCGTGGCGGAGCTGCTGCGCTCGCTGGAGGCGATCCTCGGGCTGGGCGAGTTCGACCCGGAGTGCGCCGACATTCTGGAGAAGCTGGCCTACAACGCGCTGCCCGCGGCCTTCACCGCGGACATGACCGCCTGCCAGCAGGTCAGCCAGGTCAACCAGGTGAAGGTGAGCGAGGAGCCGCGCAAGTGGTACAACGCCGGGGACGGTGCCAACCTGTTCGCCCCCGCCCGGGGCTGCGACTCCGGCTGGGCCGGCTTCGCCGCCGCCCAGTGGTACGCCACCGCCGACGGCGGGCTGCAGGCCGTCAGCTACGCGCCCTGCGCGGTGCGCGCGTCGCTCGGCGGCGCGGCGGTGCGGCTGCGGGTGTCCGGCGAGTATCCCTTCAGCGCCTCCGTCCGCATCCGGGTGGACGTGAAGCAGCCCTGCGAGTTCCCGCTGTATCTGCGGGTGCCCGCCTGGGCGCGGCAGCCGATGATCTTCCTGCCCGACGGCTCGATCATGCAGGTGCGCTCCGGCGAGCTGACCTGCGTGCGCCGCCGCTGGCGTAGCGGCGACACGGTGCGGCTGGAGCTGCCCACGGCGCCGCGCGTGACCAAGTGGTACCACCAGTCCGGCGCGGTGGAGCTCGGCCCACTGCTGATGGCCTTCCGCCCCGAGGAGGACTGGACGCAGCGCGAGGACGGCGCGTGGCAGGTGGAGACCAAGGACGCCTGGAACTGGGCGCTGGTGCGGGACGAGCCGATGAAGGCCGTGTACGCGCCGGAGAACGCCTCGGCCTTCGGCAAGGGCGAGCCGCCCGTACAGGTGCTGGCCAAGGCGGGCCGGGTGGAATGGCCCATGGAAGGGGGCAGCGCGGGGAGCATGCCCATGGTACCCCAGCTTCGGGAATCGGAGAGCCGGGTCATCGAGCTGGTGCCCTTCGGCGGCACCGGGCTGCGGATCGCCCAGTTCCCCCTGGGCCGCGGCAGCCGGAAGAACCCCTGATCCAAACAGAGCGGTCATTCGCCCTTCCCGGGGAATGACCGCTCTGTTTTACGGAGGGAGGCGATGCAGCGCATCGTTGACCGCAGTGAGGCAAAGGCAGGGCGGAAAAGATGCCCGCAGATATTTGCATTTTAGATTGAGAATAGTATTATATTCTTTTGTAGGATCGCGCCGCGGGGACGGGATCAGCTCGCCGGGCGCTCGAAGTAGTCCTTCAGCGCCACGATGGGCACCGGGCGGGCGTACTTGTAGCCCTGCAGGTAGGACGCCGACATGGCCATGCACATCGCCTCGTCCGAATCCTGCTCCACGCCCTCGTACAGCACGGAGTAGTTCAGCTCGGAGAACATGTTCGCCATGCTCACCACGATCTTGCGCGAGCGCTCGCTGGCGCCGCTGGCGAGCACCATGGACCGGTCGAACTTGATGATGTCGAACGGCAGCTCCAGGATGCGCTCCATGTTGGAGTAGCCGGTGCCGAAGTCGTCCAGGTAGAACTTGATGCCCTTCTCCCGCAATTCGAGGATCTTCTCCTTCATCAGGATGAAATCGCTCTCGCTGCGCGACTCCGTCAGCTCGATGGCCACGCGGTCGCCGGGCACGCCGTTGCGCTCGATAATGCGCATCACGTCGTCGCAGAAGCGGTTCTCCTTCAGCTCCATCGCGGAAACGTTCACCGAGATGCGCGTCACGTCGTAACCCGCGTTCAGCAGCCACTTGATCTCCTCGCAGCTCTTGTGCAGTATGATCTCCGTCAGCGTGTGGATGTACCCGTTCTCCTCCGCCAGCGGGATAAACCGGTTCGGCGGCACCAGCGTGTCGTCCTTCAGCTGCAGCCGCATCAGCGCCTCCGCCGTGTCGTACTTGCCGGTGCGGATGTTGTACACCGGCTGGCAGTAGGCCAGCACGCGCGGGTCGTCGAGGTCGTGCTTGCGGCAGATGTCCTCCATCTCCCGGAGGATGTATTCGATCTGGTTGAACTGCTCCACGTCCTGCGGCTGCACGCGGTGGACGGTGTTCTCCTCCATGCCGCGGTGGATGCTGCGGATGAAGCTCACGTACTCGTTCTTGCGGCTGATGTCCTCGATGGAGCGGCCGATGACGATCTTGTAATCGAAGTTAAACCGATCGTGCTCTTTTTGAAACGCCGACAGGATCTTCTCGGTGCGGCGCTCGTAGTCCGGGTTGCGGCGCTCCGTGAACATCAGCAGCACGTGCCCGCGGCCCGCCTGGAACAGCATGGCGCCCCGGAAGTAGCTGCTGCTGAAGCGGCGGATGGCGGCCTGCAGATCCTCCGGCAGGATCTTGCCCTCCTCGTCAAAGTTGCGCAGGTAGAGGCTTATGAAGATGAAATCGCGCTTCTTCTCGAAGCTGTAGCGCACCGTGTCCTCCAGCGCGCGGCTGTCGATGGCGCCCAGCCGGGCGTCGTAGGGCTTGGAGTGCAGGATGTAAAACATGGCGATGACCGGGTAGAGGAACGTGGCCACCGTGAAGGAGGTCTGCCCGTGCCGCCCCTGGATGAACAGCACGAGGAAGGATATGGCCATCGTGCCGTAGAAGCCCATCATCACGCGCCTGTACAGCTGCGTGCGGACAATGGTCATCAGCGTCACGATCAGCGCCACGAAGATCATGTAGCCGAACATGAACACGTCCCGGCTCTGGAACTTCAGGCCGTCCGCCTCGATGCGCACGCCGCGGCCCTGGACGGTCTCGACGATGTCGATCGCCACGACCGCGACGAATATCACCGCGGCGATGGTCTCGAACACGCGCCGCTTGACGGGCTCCAGCCGCGTGACCTCCGCGATGTAGACGACGTAGTGCAGGAAGATCATGAACAGGCAGGCGTGGTAGAGGCAGCGCATGGCGTAGGCCAGTGGGATCAGCGCCGGCGCGCCCGTCGAGGCGATCATGAAGAAGGTGACGTCGGAGAGGGCGGCAGCCACCAGGAAGCCGTTGATCGACAGGAAAATGCGAAAGCTCCTGGACATGCTGACATAGGAAAAGAACAGCAGGACCATCATGACGATACAAATTGAAATTACCGTCAGATCCCCCACCGGGGAATAGCTTTTCAGCAACATGAGCCGACTCATGCAAACGCCCCACCTTATCGCGCGACTCACGGTTACACCGCGAAG
This sequence comes from uncultured Eubacteriales bacterium, assembly GCA_902793325.1. Lineage (GTDB taxonomy): Bacteria > Bacillota > Clostridia > Christensenellales > Aristaeellaceae > UBA2862. The sequence continues at coordinate 17,701 of CADBCY010000045.1, read as the reverse complement.
TCATCGAAGAAACATGTATCGTAACCCTACCTTATATTGTACCATACTGTTTCATTTTTGAGAAGGGTCAAAATGCGCTTTTCTGCGAAAAAAGGCGCCGAAAACGATCCGGATTGACAGATTTCCTTCCATTTTGGCGAAATTTCCGCGGTGCGGGAACCGATTTCGCAGATCTGCGTCTAAGGATGGAAAGGATTACCACCCGAAGCGGCGCTTCGGATAGGAAAGAAGGATGCATCCATGAAAAAGCTGCTTTCGCTGCTGCTCGCCGCCCTGCTGTTCGCCGCCTGCGCGTTCGCGGAGGGCGACGCGCTGCCCGCCTTCGAATACCGCGGCCCCGACCCCATCGCCGAAGCGGTATGCGCCTATCTGCTCGAGAATGAGGGCGGGTATTATACCGAGGGCGACGTGCTCATCCCCTGCCCGAGCATCCTGGAGGTGGACGACACCGATCCCCAGGACACCCTGGTCTGGGCCGACTACTACCTGAACTGGTACGTGCTGCGCAACACCACGCTGATCTCCGTGAGCGGCGGCGCGTTCCCGGGGATGATGCACCTGCGGGCGACGGACGACGGCTGGGAGGTCACGTCCGTGGAGTACCTGCGCGACGGCGAGGACTACGACGTCGACGCCAAGCGCGTGTTCGGCGCGCGGGAGGGCCTTCTCGAGAAGTTCGAGGCCGACGACGACGAGGCGCTGGCGATCGTGGAGCGCCAGTACGTCAGCGACTACGTGAACTGGAACGGGCTGAACGTCACCCAGTTGCAGCACTTCGGCTGGCCGCCGGTGCCGCTGATCAACGCGCCCGACACCGCCGAGGCGGACCAGATCATCCACTGCGAGCGCTCCATGGGCTGCGCGCTCGACTACGACCTGCGGGTGTTCTCCGAGTTCGACTACGACGACGAGAGCATCAGCCTGGCCGGCGTGGGCGACCTGGAGGGCATCTCCATCGACGTGTACCGCTACGACGAATCCGCGGAGGCCATACTGGCGGAGCTTTCCGAGGACATGACCGAGCCGGTGCAAACGCCCGCGACCCTCGGCGCGGAGGACGTCGCGTGCACGCGCCTGGAGGATGCGGCGCTCGGCGAGGGCGTGGAGCGCCCCATCTACGTCGTGCCCCTGGAGGGCGGCTGCCTGGCGATCTCCACCTGCAACACGTTTTACTACTACGAGGGCGATCCCGTGGTGCCCGGCGGGGACGCGGCGCTGGAAAAGGTCCTCTCGACCTTCCGGCTGGTCCCCTGAACCCGCGCGGACCCCGCCATGCGCCGCGGGGGCGATGCGAGCATCGCCCCCGCGGCCTTTTCATGCGGATCCCGCACCCCTTTCCCGCGGCCGCATAGGATGCATTGTGGGCCGAGCGCCCACGACATCCTATCGACTTGGGAGGAATGGCCATGTCTTTCTACAGCTACAAAAACGCGAACACCGACGCCTGTCCCGGCCCGGCAAACGGCAACATCCTCAACGGCCTGAACCAGCGGGTGTGCGTGCAGGTCAAGAACATCTACGACAGCTGCCTCAGCCAGCAGCAGCTCGACGACCAGCGCATCGTCATCGAAAACATCGTGCCCGTGCTGCCCGCGCCCGGCTGCGCGCCCGCCGGCCGCCCCTGCACCTGCGAGTGCGACGACAACCGCTGCAACTGCACCTGCCCCTCCGGCCAGGGCATCACCCACCAGGAGGCCGTGGAGAACGCCGAGAACGCCACCGGTCCCCTGCCCCGCCCCGTCGGCGCCTGGACCTTCGAGAGCTGCCGCTCCTCCACCACGGCGGGCAGGATCAGCAACCTGTCCATCGAGCGGCTCACCGACCGCCCGCAGTTCGCCCGCGTGCGCTGCACCGTGGACGTGCCGCTGGACGTGCTGTTCGTGGACCAGCGCTGCCAGGAGTGGATGGGCCAGACCGTGGTGCAGGTGGACCGGGACATCCTGCTGTGCATCCCCGACGACTCCATCATTCCCTTCACGCTGGAAAGCCTTGTGAGCGCGATTTGCGTGTCCGGCTCTTACATCGGCAACTGCCGCTTCGACATCACCGTGTGCGTCACCGTCGTGCTGAAGGTGATCGCGGAGGTGGACATCATGGTCCCCACCTACGGCTTCTGCCAGGTTCCCCCCTGCGAAGAATTCGCCGAGAGCGTGTGCGATGAATTCTTCAGCCTGCCGCTGTTCCCGCAGTCCTCGTGCGCGTTTGAGACGGTGGAGGGGGCGACGGCGAACGGCACCACCAGCGGCGCCAACGGCACGACCTACGCCTGCGGCCCGGTGAAGCCGGTGAACGGGCTGAGCCAATGCTCCAGCTGCGGCACCACCTGCGCCGGCAACGGCGCCATCTGCCCCCGCTGCGGCAGCGCCATGACAAACCTGAGCTGAACAAGCCCGCAGGAGCGGCCGCCGGCCGCTCCTGCTCTCGCTTTGCTTCTCCTGCATACCCTTCCGCGCCTGCTTTTCCTGTCCTGTATTCCCTTCCGCGCCTGTCCGGGGCGGGTTTTTCGCGGGCATGGCAAAACCGGGCGGCAGCGCAGCCCGGACGCCGGAAACGCCGCGGGGCGGACTGTGCCTGCATACCCTTCCGCGCCTGTCCGGAGAGGGTTTTTCGCGGGCATGGCAAAACCGCGCGGCAGCGCAGCCCGGACACCGGACGCGCCGCGGGGCGGAAGCGGGCTAGGCTTGACCCTTTCGCTCGCGCAGCGCCTGCGCGAGGGCGTCGTACTCCGCGCTGAGCTGATCGGGGCGGTCGCCCTTCCTGGGCGCGGACATGCGCGCGGCGAGGGCGGCCAGGCGCATCTCCAGCGCGGTGATCTCCAGTTGCCGGTCCTCCGCGCGCCGGTCGCGGCGCTGCTCGGCCTCGAACTGGGCGCGCGTGCCCTCGAAGGGAACGAGCGTCCCATCCTCGAACCGCAGCAGCCGCGTGGCGACGGCCTCGATGAACGCGCGGTCGTGGCTGACGAACAGCACCGTGCCGCCGTAGGCCTGCAGCAGGCCCTCCAACGCCTCCAGCGTGAACACGTCCAGGTGGTTGGTGGGCTCGTCGAGCAGCAGGAGGTTCGCGTCCGACAGCAGCAGCTTCGCCAGCGCGGCCTTGGCCCGCTCGCCGCCGGACAGCAGGCCCGCGGGCTTCAGCGCGTCCTCCGCGCCCAGGTTCAGCCGCGCCAGTACCGTGCGGCACACGGACTCGGGCAGCGTGGAATCCGCCATGACGTTCTCCAGCGCCGTGCGCGCGAGGTCCAGCGTGCGGCCGTGGTCCTGGTCGAACCAGGCGACGCGCGCGCCGGGGTTCAGGCGCAGCTCGCCGGCGAACTCCACGCCGCCGCCCGTCTCGCCGCGCAGCGCGCGCAGCAGCGTGGTCTTGCCGCAGCCGTTGCCGCCCAGCAGCGCCGTGCGGGACCCGGTGGGCAGCGCGAAGCGGGCGTTCGAGAGCAGCGTCCTGCCGCCCGCGCGCAGCCGCTTCACCCGCGCCTCCAGGATCGATTTCGCCGCCACGGGGTGCGCCACGCCCAGCGCCATGCGGATCTCCGGCAGGTCGCGCGGGCGCTCCCTGACCTCCAGGTGGGCCAGGCGGTTCTCCAGCACGCGCTTGGCGTGGCTCTGCTGCAGCACGGCGTTGGTGTACTCCCGGGTGTGCAGCCGCGCCTCGCTGTTGCCCATGCGCCTGGGGGCCTTGCGCACCGAGGCGGCCCATTCCGCCTTCTTCTGCGCCGCGGCCTTCAGCCGGGCGGTCTCGGCGCGGTACTGGTCGTATTCGAACTGCTGGCGCTCCCGACGGCGGGCCGTCTCCGCCTGCCAGGCCGCGTACCCGCCGGGGAAGTCCGTGATGCGCCCGTCCTCCAGGTACAGTATGCGCGTGCAGAGCCGGGTCAGCAGCGCGCGGTCGTGGGACACCAGCACCAGCGCGCCGCGGTGGGCCTCGAGACGGCGGGTCAGCAGCGCCACGCCCTCGGCGTCCAGGTCGGTGGTGGGCTCGTCCGCCAGCAATAGCGGCGCGTCCGCCGACAGCGCCGCGGCGATGCGCCGCCGGGTCAGCTCGCCCCCGGAGAGGCCGTCATGGCGCTCCGGCGCGCGGAACTCGGCGCGGTTCCGGGCGTCGCCCTCCGCGTCGGCGTCGCGGGCCTGGCGGATCAGCGCCACGGGGCAGCGCCGGGAAACCGTGCCTCCGTCCGGGTCCTGCTCCCCGGCCAGGATCGCCAGCAGCGTGGACTTGCCCGCGCCGTTCTCGCCGATCAGGCCGACGCGCTCGCCGTCGTAGAGGCTCAGGCGATCGACGTCCAGCACGCGGCGCTCGCCGAAATTCTTTTGGATATGGGATGCTTCAAGCAACAGTCTGGGCATAAAAAACACTCCTTCCCGCCGGGGAGGAGCGCAAAAACACCGCGCGCAGTACGCGCGAAACACGTTTGGCCGTGCAAAAAACGCAACCTCCAAACGGCGGCAAAAGTCTCCCCCGCGGCGCGGAGGCTCATTTTTGCGGGCCGTGTGTCAGTTGCGAATCTTCATCAGTACCGGCGTACCTGCCTTTCCTTGGATACCGCCATTATACCAGAGCGCTTCGCGGCTGTCAAGCTTGACAAAGCGGCTTTCCTGGGATAATATACCGGGGAAGCGTGTTTTTGCACGCGAGCGACGCAGGCAAGGGAGGTTTCCCCGTGAGAAAACAAAAGAAACCCGCCCGGCGCGGGCCGAACCGCGCGCTGGCGCTGGTGGTCACGCTGGCGCTGATGGGGGCGTCCTTCGCGCTGGGCTGGCACTTCGGCGTGGACTCCACCCGCTTCAAGGGCGACATCCTGCTGGTGAACGCCGAGCACACGCTGGCCCCGGACTACGTGCCTGAGGGCCTGGTGAACCTGTACGAGCAGCGCCACTCCTTCCGCCTGGCCCGCAGCGACATCTACCTGACGCGCGAGACCTACGAGGCCGCGGAGCGCATGTTCGCCGCCGCCGAGGCCGACGGCATGAACGGCTTCTACATCACCAGCGGCTACCGCAGCTACGACCGCCAGAAGGAGGTCTACGCCGAGAGCGAGCCCGGCAAGGCCCAGGAGCCCGGCGCCAGCGAGCACCAGACCGGCATGGCCTTCGACGTGACCGCCGAGAGCAGCAGCGGCAACTTCGAGACCACGCCGCAGTACGGCTGGCTGTGCGCGCACGCCCACGAGTACGGCTTCATCCAGCGCTACCCCGCCAACAAGTCGGACGAGACGGGCATCAGCTACGAGCCCTGGCACTACCGCTACGTGGGCGTCGAGGCCGCCACCCGCATCCACGCCACCGGCATGACGCTCGAGGCGTTCCTGCGGAAAAACGGATAAAGCAGGCCGGATCTGCCGACATGGCAGATCCGGCCTTCCGTTTGGGCAGTTTCCCATCCCTGCGGGACGGGATCACAGGATCAGCATCGCGTCGCCGAAGGAAAAGAAGCGGTACCCGTCCTTCACCGCCTCCCCGTAGGCAGCGAGGATGTGCTCGCGGTCGTAGAGGGCGGAGACCAGCATGATGAGCGTGCTGCCGGGCAGGTGGAAGTTGGTGATCAGCGCGTCCACCATCCGGGCGCGGTAGCCGGGTTTGATGAAGATGTCCGTCTCCCCGCGCATGGGCAGGAGCCGGCCGTCGTCCCCCGCGGCGGACTCCAGCGTGCGCACGCTGGTGGTGCCCACGGCCACGATCCTGCCGCCCCGCTCGCGGGCGGCGTTGATCTTCTCCGCGGCCTCGGGGGTGACCTCGAAGTACTCGGTGTGCATGTGGTGCTCCTCGATGTTCTCCACCCGCACGGGCCGGAAGGTCCCCAGCCCCACGTGCAGCAGCACCGGCACGATCTCCACGCCCCTGGCGCGGATGCGCTCCATCAGCTCCGGCGTGAAGTGCAGCCCCGCCGTCGGCGCGGCGGCGCTGCCCTGCTGCCTGGCGTACACCGTCTGGTAGCGGTCGCGGTCGGCCAGGCGCTCGTGGATGTAGGGCGGCAGGGGCATCTCCCCCAGCTCGTCCAGCGCCGCCTCGAAGCTGCCCTCGCAGGCGAAGTCCACGATGCGCCCGCCGATCTCGGTGGTCTCGACCATCGTCGCCTTCAGCCGCCCGCCGCCGAAGCTGACCTCCGCGCCGGGCTTCAGTTTCTTGCCGGGGCGCACCAGGGTCTCCCAGCGCTTGGGGCCGAGCTGCTTCAGCAGCAGCACCTCGCACACGCCGCCGCCGGACCGCACGCCGTACAGCCGGGCGGGGATGACCTTCGTCTCGTTCACCACCAGCACGTCGCCGGGGTTCAGGTAGTCGATCACGTCGTAGAAGTGCCGGTGCTCGATGGCGTGCGTGTCGCGGTGCAGCACCATCAGCCGGCTGTGGTCCCGGGGCTCCACCGGCGTCTGGGCGATGCGCTCCTCGGGCAGGTCGTACATAAAGTCCGATAGTTTCATAGGGTGACTCCCGGAATCGCCGTTCGCGATCCGCTAAAATTCCATCTTCGTCTGGCCGCTGTCCCCGGCGTCGTCGCGCCGGGGCATCTTCACGCCCATGTGGTCGTAGGCGGCCTGGGTGCACACGCGGCCGCGGGGGGTGCGCATCAGGAAGCCCAGTTGCAGCAGGTACGGCTCGTACACGTCCTCGATGGTGCTGGCGTCCTCGCCGGTGCTGGCCGCGAGGGTATCCAGGCCCACCGGGCCGCCGCCGAACTTCTCCATCATGGTGCGCAGCATGGTGCGGTCGGTGTGGTCGAGCCCCAGCTCGTCCACCTCCAGCATGTCCAGCGCCTCGCGGGCGATGTCCACGGTGATGTGCCCGTCGCCCCTGACCTCGGCGAAGTCCCGCACGCGGCGGATGAGCCGGTTGGCGATGCGGGGCGTGCCGCGGCTGCGGCTGGCGATCTCCAGCGCGCCGTCGGGATCGCAGTCGATCTTCAGGATCTGCGCCGAGCGCCGCACGATCACCGCGAGCTGCTCCGGCGTGTACAGCTCCAGCCGGAAGCTGATGCCGAAGCGGTCGCGCAGCGGCGAGGTCAGCATGCCCGCGCGGGTGGTGGCGCCGATCAGCGTGAACTTCGGCAGGTCCAGCCGGATGCTGCGCGCCGAGGGCCCCTTGCCGATCATGATGTCCAGCGCGTAGTCCTCCATGGCGGGGTAGAGCACCTCCTCCACCTGGTGGCTGAGGCGGTGGATCTCGTCGATGAACAGCACGTCCCCGGCGTTCAGGTTGGTGAGGATCGACGCCAGGTCCCCCGCGCGCTCGATGGCCGGGCCGCTGGTGACGCGGATGTTGTGGCCCATCTCCGCGGCGATGATGCCCGCCAGGGTGGTCTTGCCCAGGCCGGGCGGGCCGTACAGCAGGATGTGGTCCAGCGGCTCCCGCCGGGCGATGGCCGCCTGCATGTAGACCGTCAGGCTGTTCTTCAGCTTTTCCTGCCCGAAGTACTCGGCCAGCGAATGCGGCCGCAGCGACTGCTCCGCCGCGTCCTCCCCGTCGCGAAAGCCCGTCGTGATTACGCGCTCCTCGTCCTGCATGGATGCTCCCTCCTGAATGAAAAGCTCTGGGTGAGCGGTCGACTGTATGGCCGCCGCGCGGCATCGCGCCGGCGGCGTTGCGTTGTGCTTGGGATGCGGTCATCGCCCGCCGCGCGGCGCGCTCACCACACGCCCGGCAGCAGGCGCCAGCGCACCTTCCCCATGTACGCGTCGTACCCGGGGAGCTCGCGGAGCAGCAGGGCCTCCTCGCCGGCGATGCGGCGCGCGAGGATGAAGGGATAGGCCAGGAAGGGGATCAGCGCCGGCAGCGAACCCAGCGACAGCGGCATGGCGAGGAACATCAGCAGCGTGGCCGCGTACATCGGGTGGCGCACAACGCCGTACAGCCCGGTGTCCACCACCCGCTGGCCCGCCGCCACCTCCACGGTGCGCGACAGGTACTCGTTCTCCCGCAGCACCTCGGCAAACAGCGCGTAGCCCGCGAGGAACACCGCCGACGCCAGCAGCGACGCCCGGCGGGGCAGCGCCTTCCAGCCGAAGCGCACGCCCAGGCCCGCCAGCGCGAAGCCCGCGACGAACATCGCGCCCGACAGCAGGATCACCCGGCGCTGCCCGGCCTGCCGCTCGCGGACATTCAGCCTGCGGCGTAGCAGCTCGGGGGCCTTGAAGAACATCACCGTGCCGCCGACCAGCATCGGCAGGAACAGCAGCCCCAGGAACCGCCAGCCCTCCCGCCAGGCCAGCGTGCCCGCGGGCGCGAACAGCAGCAGCGCCGTCAACAGAAGCCCCGACAGGGCCTTCGCCAGCCCCTGCGCCAGCAGTTTTGCGTCCATGACGGTTTACCTCCTCCCGCGGCGCAGCACTTCGTTGGCGAAGGTGCGCAGCGTGCGAACCCGCAGCGCGTAGCACGCGACCAGGTAGGCGACCAGCGACGCCCCCGCGCACAGCGCCAGCCGCAGGAACACGCGGCCCGTGCCGAAGGCGGGCGGCACCACGCGGTTCAGCGCAAACGCCACCGCGCCGCAGAACAGCGCGCACACGACGATGCGCGCCAGCTCCGGCACGATCCTGCCGAAGCCCAGGCTGCCGAAGCGCCGCTTCAGCATCACCAGCAGCGCCGCCATGCCCACGTAGCCGGCGGCGGACGTCGCCAGCGCCAGGCCGTTCGCGCCCATGAAGACCCTGAGCACCAGGTTCAGCACGATGTTCGTGGCCACCACCAGGCAGCTCACGCGGAACGGCGTCCGGGTGTCCTGCACGGCGTGGAACATGCGGTTCATGAAATCGCGCATGCCGAAGGCCAGCACGCCGATCACGTAGAACACCAGGATCTCCGCCGTGACGCGCACGGAGTCCATGCCGAACTGCCCGCGCATGTAGGCGAACTTGATGACGTCGGTGCTCAGCACCACCGCCACGGCGATGATGGGCAGGATCACCATGCAGATCACCAGCGCGCTGCGGCGCAGCACCTCCAGCATGCCCTCCCTGTCCTTCGCCGCGGCCAGGTGGCTCAGCTTCGAGAACATGATGGTGGTCAGCGGCACCAGCATCACGCCCTGCAAAAACTGCACCAGCCGGTAGGCGTAGCTCATGGCGGAGATGTCGCCGGGCCGCAGCCCCGAGGCCAGCGCGTGGTCGATCATGTGGTTCAGCTCGCTGATGCCCATGGAGAGCATCGCCGGCCCGGCCAGCACCATCAGCCGGTGGAAGCGCTTGTCGCCGAAGTCCAGCACCGGGGTGTACCGGAACCAGCCGTTCAGGAAGGGCAGCAGGATCAGGAACTGCAATATGTTCGCGGCGAACACGCCCCAGGCCACGGCCAGTATGCCGTACTGCCTCGAGAACACCACCGCGGCCAGTATGGTGCACACGTTCAGCGGGAAGCCGGTGAGCTGCGCGGCCACGTACTTGTCCGTGGCGTTCAGCAGGCTCGCCAGGCTGATGGAGGTGACGTTGAACACCAGGCTCAGCAGCATGATGCGCACCAGCAGCACCGTCAGCGCCGCCTTGCCGGGGTCGAAGCCGGGGTACACCAGCCGCACCAGCGGCCCCGCCAGCAGGTACACCGCCGCCGACAGCGCGATGGCCGCCAGCGCGAACAGGTTCAGCGTGTTGCTGGCGAAGTGGTTGGAGCGCTCCAGGCTGTGGCGCTCCCGCTCCTCCACGTACAGGGGAATGAGCGTGGCGGAGATGGCGGAGTTGAACAGCAGCACCGGCAGGTAGAACAGGCTGTAGGCGGAGACATAGGCGTCGTTGGGCATGCTGGTGCCGAAGTAGTTCGCCAGGATCATGTCCCGGATAAAGCCGGAGAGCTTACTCAGTATGATGACCGCCGTCACCAGCATTGTGGTCTTGAATACGCGCTGCGAACGAGCCAAGATGGACCTCCATGGGATCGTGCGATCGGCCGCCGACTGAACGGCCCGGTTGCGTGATGGCTGCCGCGGTCGGCGCGGCCCCCGGGCGGGACCTGCGGCCGACCGCCGGTTTTTCCCATCATACCACAGGCGGGTTAATTTCGATAGAGGTTATGAGGAAGCGCGGCGTTTATTTCCCGGCGGGCGGGTGCTGTCCGTATACAGCGGACAGGCGTCGCCGCGTGGCGGGCGCTTTTTTAACGGTAACGCGCTGGCATGGCATGAATCAAAGCACTATAATAAAGCACAAATCGTTTCACCCCATATCCCAGGGAAAGGATGAATGACTGATGAATCGCGTGTACAACTTCGCGGCCGGACCTTCCACCATGCCTCAGGAGGCGCTGGAGATCGCGGCGCGGGAAATGCTGGACTTCCACGGCAGCGGCATGTCCGTCATGGAGATGAGCCACCGCTCCAAGCTCTATCAGGAGATCTTCGACGACACCGAGGCCGTGCTGCGCGGGCTGATGCACATTCCGGACCGCTACGCCGTGCTGTTTCTGCAGGGCGGCGCCACCGGCCAGTTCGCCGCCATCCCGATGAACCTGATGAACGGCTCCGGCGCGGCGGACTACGTGGACAGCGGCAACTTCGCCCACGGCGCGCTGGTCGAGGCAAAGAAATACGGCGACGCGCGCGCGGTGGCCTCGTCCCGCGAGGCGGACTACGCGGGCATCCCGGCGCTGGACCCCGCCGCCTTCAACCCCGACGCGGACTACTTCTACATCTGCGCCAACAACACCATCTACGGCACCCGCTACGCCGCTTTCCCGGAGACGGGCAAGGTTCCGCTGGTGGCGGACATGTCCTCCAACATCCTCAGCGAGGTCGTGGACGTGAACCGCTTCGGCGTCATCTACGCCGGCGCGCAGAAGAACGTCGGCCCCGCGGGCCTGACCATCGTCATCGTGCGTCGCGACCTGCTGGGCCATGCCCGCCCCACCACGCCGAAGATCTTCGACTGGAGCATCCAGGCCGAGAAGGGCTCCATGCTGAACACCCCGCCCACCTACGCCATTTACATGGCGGGCCTGTGCATGAAGTGGCTGAAGGCGCAGGGCGGCGTCGAGGGCATCGAGCGCGTGAACATCGAGAAGGCGAACCTGCTCTACGACATCCTGGACGACAGCGCCTTCTATCGCCCCCGCGCGGAAAAGGCCTCCCGCAGCCGCATGAACGTGACCTTCACCACCCCGTCCCCCGAGCTGGACGCGGCGTTCGTGAAGGAGGCCGAGGCGCAGGGCATGGTCAGCCTGAAGGGCCACCGCATCACCGGCGGCATCCGCGCCAGCATCTACAACGCCATGCCCGTCGAGGGCGTCCGGAAGCTGGCCGCGTTCATGAAGCAGTTCGAGGTCGACCACCGGGCCGGCGTCTGATCCGCCGCATCCTCCCCCGCACTCCAATCAACCCAAAAGGATGGTTTTCATGTACAACATCAAGAAGCTCAACGCCATTTCCCCCGTGTACCACGGCATACTGCCCAACAACGCCTACAACGTCAGCACCGAGGTGGCCAACCCGGACGCCATACTGGTGCGCAGCGCCGACATGCACGGCATGACCATCAACGACAACCTGCTGTGCGTGGGCCGCGCCGGCGCGGGCGTGAACAACATTCCGCTGGACGAGCTGGCCGAGAAGGGCGTCGTGGTGTTCAACAGCCCCGGCGCGAACGCCAACGCCGTCAAGGAGCTGGTGCTGGCGGGCCTGCTGCTCGCGAGCCGCAGGATCAGCGACGGCATCGAATGGTGCAAGACGCTGACGCCCGGCGAGGTCTCCGTGGAAAAGCAGGTGGAGGCGGGCAAGAAGCAGTTCGTCGGCCCGGAGATCACCGGCAAGACGCTGGGCGTCATCGGCCTGGGCGCCATCGGCCTCCTGGTGGCGAACGCCGGCGTGGCGCTGGGCATGAACGTGCTGGGCTACGACCCCTTCATCTCCGTGGACAACGCCTGGAAGCTGTCGCGCGCCGTCACGCACGCGCTGAGCCTGGACGAGATCTTTGAAAAGAGCGACTACATCACGCTGCACGTGCCGCTGATGGACAGCAATCGCGGCATGATCGACGCCGACGCGCTGGCCCACATGAAGCCCAGCGCCGCGCTGCTGAACTTCGCCCGCGGCGGCCTGGTGAACGTGGCGGACGTGAAGGCCGCGCTGGAAGCGGACCGGCTGCGCGTGTACATCACCGACTTCCCGGAGGAATCGCTGATCGGCGCGAAGAACGTGATACTGACCCCCCACCTGGGCGCGTCCACCCCCGAGAGCGAGGACAACTGCGTGCGCATGGTGGCCCGGCAGATCAACGACTACATCCAGAACGGCTCCATCGTGAACAGCGTGAACTACCCCAGCTGCCCGCTGGGCCGGCCCACCATGCCGCGCCTGACGCTGCTGCACCAGAACGTGCCGAACGTCATCGGCTCCATCACGCAGCAGCTCTCCGCCGAGGGCATCAACATCGAGAACATGACCAACCAGTCCCGCGGCGCCTACGCCTACACCGTGCTCGACCTGGCCACCCGGCCCAGCGACACGCTGCTGCGCGCGCTGCGGAACATGGGCACCGTCTACAAGGTGCGCCTGCTGTAAACCGGCGCGCCCGCTGACCGAAGCTGAGAATGGGCGCGCCGTCCGGCCGCCCAGTTCTCAGCTTCCGCCGTTCGTCCCAACACCCGACCGAAGGAGTCCTCATGAACACCGCCCTGCATACCGCCGAAATCCTGCTGCCCCGCGAGGGGCTTGATCTTTCCCGGTGGGCCGTGGTGGCCTGCGACCAGTTCACCGCCCAGCCCGAATACTGGGCGAAGGCGGAGGCAATCGTCGGCGACGCGCCCTCCGCGCTGCGGCTGACCCTGCCGGAGATCTGGCTGGGCGAGGCCGACGCCCGCATCCCCGCCATCCGCGCCGCCATGGCGCGGTACCTCGAAGCGGGCGACCTGGCGCCCGCCGTGCGGGACGGCTTCGTGCTCACCGAGCGCGTGACCGCCGCCGGGTCGCGCCCCGGGCTGCTGGTCGCGCTGGACCTGGAGGCCTACGACTTCGCCCCCGGCGCCGCCTCCCTGATCCGCGCCACCGAGGGCACGGTGCTGGAGCGCGTGCCGCCCCGCGCGCGGATCCGCCGCGGCGCGCCGCTGGAGCTGCCCCACGTGATGATGCTCATCGACGACCCCGCCGCGAGCGTGATCGAGCCGCTGATGGCCCGCCGCGACGCCCTGCGCCCGCTGTACGACTTCGAGCTGATGCTGGGCGGCGGCCACCTGCGGGGCTGGGCCGTGGAGGGCGCGGACGCCCGCGCCGTGTTCGACGCCGTCGACGCGCTGTGCGCCGCCTCCGACGGGCTCCTGTACGCGGTGGGCGACGGCAACCACTCCCTGGCCGCGGCGAAGCAGTGCTGGACCGAACTGCGCGACACCCTGCCGCCCGAGGCGCGGGAGCGCCATCCCGCCCGCTTCGCGCTGGTGGAGCTGGTCAACCTGAACTGCCCGGCGCTGGCGTTCGAGCCCATTCACCGGGCGCTGTTCCACGTGGACGCCCCGGCGCTGATCGCGGAATACCGCTCCTTCCTGGCGGCGCAGGGCGCGGACGAGGGCGAGGGCGACGACCTCGTCGCCTTCGACGGGACCCATGAGTGGCGCTTCGCCTCCGCGCGGCACCCGCTGCGGCTGCTGCAAACCTTCCTGGACGGCTACCTCGCCCGGCACCCCGAGGCGGGCATCGACTACATCCACGGCGAGGACGCCCTGCGCGCGCTGGTCGCGCCCGGCGCCGGGGCGCTGGCCTTCATGCCCCGCGCCTTCGGGAAATCCGAGCTGTTCCCCTACATCCGCCGCTGGGGCGTCCTCCCCCGCAAGACCTTCTCCATGGGCGAGGCCAACGAGAAGCGCTACTACCTGGAGGCCCGGCGGATCGTCGAGCCGTAGCCGGTCGCACGCGCCGCGGGGGCGCTTTCTCCCGCATCAACCGACAAATCCTTCGCATCCCGCGGGATGCGAAGGATTTGTCGTCTGTGTTTCGATACATGCCCGAGCGCACCGGCCCCGCGCCGCCGGGGTTATTTCCACGACGCCTCCGGCAGCGCTTCCGCGATCAGGCGCATCAGCCCGCGCAGGCGCGCTTCGTCGTCCGCCTCGGCGCGCAGCGTGATCTGCTCGGCGGTGACGGACTTCCGGGCCAGCACCCAGCCGTCCTCGAACTCCATCCGCACGCCGTCCAGGTGGCTGACCTTGCACGGCCGGTCCTTCGCCAGCGCCTCGATGCGGTCCAGCCAGGCCTGCTGCTCGGCGTAGGGGCAGCGCGCCCGCAGGTCCGGGGTGATGGGCGGCAGGACGATGGCCCCCGCCAGCTTCGACAGCGTCGCGCCGGAGCGGGCGACGATCTCCGCCATCATCAGCGCCGCGAACAGCCCGTCGTCGTAGCCCAGCTCGCCGAAGAAGAAGTGGCCGCTCACCTCCCCGGCCATGGCCGCGCCCAGCTCCAGGAAGCGCCGCTTGATGAAGGCGTGGCCGCTGCGCTCGGGTACCGGCGTGCCGCCCATCTCCAGCACGGTCCGCTTCACCGCCGAGGAGCTCTTCTGGTCGTACACCACCGGCGTGGGCCGGGCCTTCAGCGCCTCGCGGATGAACAGCGCCAGCGAGCGCTCGTTGACCACCGCCGCGCCGGTCTCGTCGATGAACACCGCCCGGTCGCCGTCGCCGTCGAAGGCCACGCCCAGGTCGGCCCCCGCCGCCCTCACCTTCGCGCACACGGCGGTCAGGTGGGCGTAATCGGCGGGGTTTGGGTCGCGGTTCGGGAAGGCGCCGTCCTCCTCGCAGAACAGCTCCACGACCTCGTACCCGCAGCGGCGGAACGCCTCCGGGGCCACGCGGCTCATGGCGCCGTTCCCGGCGTCCACCACAATTCTGAGCGGCCGCGGCGCGCGGAACCTGGCCTCCAGCGAGGCCAGGTAGGCGGGCAGCACGTCCACCCGCTCCACGCTCCCCGGGCGCTCGGGAAAGTCGCCCGCCTCCGCCGCGGCGCGCACGGCGTCGATGTCCGCGCGGGTCGGCGGGAGGCTGCCGAACATGAACTTGATGCCGTTGTACTGCGGCGGGTTGTGCGAGGCGGTCACCGTCGCGCCGCCGTCCGCGCCGCCCCGGGCCAGCGCGAAGTACAGCGCCGGGGTGGGGATGGTGCCCAGGTCCTCCACGTGCGCGCCGCCCCGCACGAGGCCGTCGATCAGCGCGGCCTTCAGCTCGGGCGTGGACAGCCGCACGTCGCCGCCCACGCGCATCCGCGCGCCGGGGTGCAGCGCGGCCAGCGCCCCGCCGACGCGGCGCGCCGCCTCCGCGTCGATCTCCGACGGATACACGCCGCGGATGTCGCAGTCCTTGTAGATGCTCATGTCAGACCTCCCAGCCATAGAAGCGCCGCACGTCCCCGAGGAAGCGGCGGTAGATGTCGTCGTAGGGGCCGACCAGCGCCGGGTCGGGGTCCACGATGCGCTCGTAGCCGATCATGGCCTCCGCGGCCCGCTCCAGCCCGCCCATGGCCGACGACGCGGCCAGCAGCGCCGAGCCCATCGCGGCGTCCACCTGCCGGGGCACGCGCAACTGCCGGTTCAGGATCGACGCGCGGATCCGCAGCCAAAGCGCGCTGCGGCACGCGCCGCCGGCGGTGAAGATCACGTCGCCCGCCGGGCAGCCCAGCTTCGCCATGCGCTCGAACGCCAGCCGCTCGCCGAAGCCCACGCCTTCCATCACCGCGGGGTACAGCCGCCCGCCGGTGATGTCGCCCGCGTAGAAGGGCTCGCAGGCAGGGTCCACGAAGGGGAAGCGCTCGCCCTTCCCCGGCAGCGGGTAGCAGCGCGCGCCGGTGGGGACCATGCCTTCGGCGGCGGCGTTCAGCTCGTCGAACCCGCGCTCCCCGGCGCAGGCGTTCAGCGTGCGCCCGCCCAGGTTGCTGGCCCCGCCCAGCAGCCACGCCCCGGAGGGCAGGCGATGCGAGTAGGACGCCCCGCCGGGGTCGAGCACGAGCTTCTGCGTCGCGCCCTTCAGCACGAACGTGGTGCCGATGATGGAGGCCCAGCTGCCCGGCCGCACCGCGCCCGCCGCCAGCGCGGAGGCGTAGCCGTCGGTGGAGCCGCCGACCACCATCGTCCTCTCGCTCAGCCCCAGCTTTCGCGCGGCGGCGGCGGTCACCGGGGCGATGGGCGCGCCGGGCCGCACGATGCGGGGGAGCCTGCCCGGGTCGATGCCGAGCTTCGAGGCCACCTCCGCCGGCCAGCGGTCGTTCAGCAGGTCGTAGCCGGTCTTGAGGGCGTTGGAGTCGTCCGAAACGGCGTACTCGCCGCACAGCAGGCCCGCGATGTAGTCCGCCTGGTGGGCGAACACCGCGGTCTTCCCGTACACGTCGGGCCGGTGGCGCATCACCCACAGCACGCGGGGCAGCGAGAAGGACGCGCCGAACCGGTAGCCCAGCCGCGCCTCCTGCCCGGCCAGGGCGGCGTGCACCTCCGCGGCCTCCGCGCCCGCGCGCGGGTCGTTGTACATGATGCCGTTCGTCAGCGGTACGTGCGCCGCGTCCAGGGGCACGACGGTGCCGCTGGTGCCGTCGACGGATATGGCCGCGACGGCGTCCGGGGCGATGTCCTGCGCCTTCAGGTCCGCCATGCAGCCGCGGACGGCGGCTTCGGCGGCGTCCTGCCAGACCCGGGGCGACTGCTCCAGCCAGCCGGGGGTCCCGGCGATGTTCAGCGTCTCAAAGGGGACGGACCGGGCCGCCACGATGCGCCCTTCCCCGTCCGCCGCCACGCAGCGCACGCCCTGCGTGCCCACGTCGATGCCCATGAACAGCATGTTCCCGCCTCCTCGAACGGTTCGTCAGATCTCCATTACAAACGCGCCCTCCGGCCCGTCCCGCGTCAGGTCGATCTCGTTGGGCAGGGTGCGGCCGCCGGTGAGGCGAAGGAATTCCTTCTCGTCGGAGATGGGGAAATGGCAGTAGCGATTGGCGAAGTGCATGCCGACGACGGCGCGGGGCCGGAAGGTCCCGACGATCCGCACCGCCGCGGGGGTGTCGATGGTGTAGTAGCCGCCGATCGGAATCATCATCAGGTCGAGCCCCGTGAGCGCGGCCTTCTGCTCCTCCGTCTCCGGCAGGTGCCCCAGGTCGCCAAGGTGCGCGACGGACAGCCCGCCCGCGTCGATGCGGAAGATCAGGTTCGCACCCCGCTTCGCGCCGCGCGCATCGTCGTGCCAGGTGGGCACGCCGGTGATCGTCGCGCCGGGCAGCTCGTAGCGCCCGGCCCGGTCGATGATCCTCGGCTCGCCCCGCAGGGCGTCGAAATAGTTGTGGTCGAAGTGGCCGTGGCTGGACAGCGCCACGTCCGCCCGCGCGCCGCACAGCGGGTAGCCCACGCTGTCGTCGAAGGGGTCGGTCACGATCACCGCGCCGTCGTCCAGGGTCAGGCCAAAGCAGGAGTGTCCGTACCATTTCAGCTTCATGGGATAACCTCCTCTGTCTCGGATGATCGAAGGTACGCCAGCAGCCCGCAGGCGTACAGCCCGCCTCCGCCGCCGGCGCGCAGGCACACGGCGGCGCGTTGGCGGAGCCGGCGGGCAAAGTCGCCGTCGGGCATGCCGAAAAGGCCCTTCGCGCCCAGCGTGAACAGCGCGAGGCTCTCGCCGTCCGGCGGGCCGTCGAAGCGCTTCAGCGTCCGGCACAGGAAGTTCGGCGGTTCGGGCCAGGCGTCGGCCAGCGCCTGCGCCCAGCGCGCGCGCGGCGCGACGCGCAGCAGCCTGCCCGCGGGCGCGGCGGCGAACCCCGCCCCGGCGAGGCGTCCGGC
>CADBCY010000044.1 GCA_902793325.1 uncultured Eubacteriales bacterium | reverse complement strand
GCCAGGGACAGCACGTCGCGCTCGGAGCCCTCGTCCACGAAGCGGTGGCCGGTGGTGGGGTTGATCCAGCAGGCGTAGTTGCCGCCGCCGAAGGCCAGGTTGCCGTTGTCCACCCAGGAAATGGGCATCAGCTGGGTGAAGCCCAGGCCGGTGGTCGCGGCGCCGGCGGCCTCCGCCATGCGGATACCGTCGCCCACCTGGGAGGAGCGGTTGGTGGTCTTGGTCGCAGTGGACAGGTACTCGGTGGACCAGTAGACGTTGTTCTCCAGCACCATGTCGATGTTGGCGGCGTAACCGCCGGTGGTCAGGATGACGCCCTTGGCGGCCTTCGCGGTCACCTCGGTGCCGTCGTAGGTGGTGGCCTTCACGCCGGTCACGCGGCCGTCTTCGACGATCAGGTCGGTGGCGGTGGTGCGCAGCATGATGTTGTTCTTTTCGTTGGCCTCGTACAGGGTCTTCATCGGCGCGGCAAAGTAGCTGCCCCAGCGGCCCATCTCGGGCTCGCCGTCGCCGTCCAGGTCGATGGTGGAGCCGATGAACTCGTTCTCACGATACCACAGCGCGCCGATCAGCGTGGGCTGGCTGTCCTCCTTGAAGGTCGCGCCCTGGTCCTCCAGCCACTCCTTCAGGCCCTGGCCGCCCTCGATGAACTGGGACACCAGGCCCACGTCGCCGTAGATCCACTCGGACTTGTCCGCGCTCTGGCGCAGGCCGCCGTAGTAGGTCTGGAAGATGTGCAGGTTCACGGTGGAGAACAGGGTGAGCTGGTTCTCGGCCACGCCGGCGTCCAGCTGGGGCTGCGCCCAATCCAGGTAGGCCTGGATCTCGCCCTTCAGGGCCTGCAGCACGGGCAGGTACTCCGCGTGCACGCCGTGCTTGGAGAGCTCCAGCGCGTCGCCCGCCACGAACTCGTTGTCCTTGTAGTAGTCCTCGTCGAAGGGCTCCTCGGACCAGTTCAGGATCATCTTGAGCTCGTCGATGCAGCCCTGCACGCTCTTGACCTTGTCGTAGGTCTGGCCGTCGTGCTCATACACGCCGGTGGTGGCGTCGGGATCGGCGGGATCCCACACCAGGTAGGGCATCACGGACTGGTACTGGCCGCCGGAGACGAGGGTGTTGCCGCCCACCTCGGCGTTCTTTTCGATCACCAGCACGGTGTTGCCGTCCTGCGCGGCCTGGGCCGCGGCGGCCATGCCGGCGCCGCCCGCGCCGACCACGACCACGTCGTACTCCAGCGTAATGGGGTCGCCCGCGACGTGCTCCACCTTGGCGGCCTTGAAGGCGTCCAGGTTGGTGCAGCCGGCCTGCTCGGCGGTGTCGTTCACCGCGTTGCGCAGCGCGCGGGTGGAGAAGGTGGCGCCGGAGACGCCGTCCACGCCGGAGCCGTTGACTTCCAGCATTTCGGGGATCATGATGTCGAAGGCCACGGTGCCCACGTGACCGGTCTCCACGCTGGACTCGATGTCAATGGCCTCGATGGCGCTCTCGGAGTAGGTGACCTTCACGGTCAGCGGGCCGTTGTAGCCCTCGGCGGTCGCGGTGTACTCGCCGGGGGTGAAGGCCAGCGCGGCCGCCTCGGCGGGCGCTTCGGCCTCGGCCTCGCCGCTCGCGCCGGCCAGGGCGGCCGCCGCGGCTTCCTTGACCGCGTCAGAGGTGAAGGTGGCGCCGGCGACGCCGTCGATCTCGGCGGAGCCCGCCTCGATGAGCTGGGCCGCCAGCGGTTCCAGCGCCGCGCCGCCCACGCCGGGGGTCTCGTCCTCGCCGACGATGCTCGCGTCGACGATCTTGCCGTCCTCGACGGTCAGCGTAACGGTGACCGGGCCGCCGAAGCCCTGGGCAGTTCCCTCAAGGGTCCCGGAGGCAGCGCCCTCCGCCAGCGCCGCGGAGCCAAGCAGCAGGCAAAGGCTCAGCAGCAGTGCAACGATCTTCTTCATGAAACTCCTCCTTCAGGTGTTTTGTACGGGTGATAAACACCCAGGCTACCTATATAATCATACCAAAACACACCCGGGAAGTCAATGCAAAATGCGAGATTGCGCGCGCAAATCGCAAGGATTGACCGGCGGCGGGCCCTCCGGCCTCTCCCGGCGGCGCGGCCCGCATTCGGTCGGAGGAATTCTGAAAACCGGCAGATGACGGTTGACAGAACTGTAAGTATGATGTAAAATATAAATGAAATGTAAGGCGCGATTGCCTGCATGAAAAATCATAGGGAGGCATCCGAAATGAAGAAACTGTTCTCACTCATCCTGGTTCTTTCCCTGGTACTGTCCCTGACGGCCGTCGGCGCGTGCGCCGAGGGGGAGGTCTACAACGTGGCCTATCTCGTCAACGGCAACCTGGGCGACAAGTCCTTCTTTGATTCCGCCGAAGCCGGCCTGTCCAAGCTGCAGGACGAGGGCCGCATCGAGCTCACCACCATTGAGATGGGCGGCACGGATGAGGATCAGCCCACCTGGCTGTCCACCCTGTACGACGTCTCCGCTTCCGAGGATTACGACGTGATCGTCTGCGGCACCTACCAGATGCCCGACTATCTGAAGGAAGTTGCCACGGAGTATCCGGACCAGAAGTACATCATCTTCGATGACAACACCTATGTCGGCGAGAACAGCAATGTCCTCAACCTGACCTATCGCCAGAACGACCTGGGCTACCTGATGGGCATTATCGCGGCCAGCTTCACCACCGAGACCAGCCTTGACAATATCAACGAGGAGGCCGTGGTGGGCTTCGTCGGCGGCGTGGATTCCCCCGTCATCAACGACTTCCTGATCGGCTTCATCGAGGGCGCGCAGTCCGTCAACCCCGACATCAAGGTCGACACCCGCTACACCAACGACTACGTGGACACCGCCATCGCCAAGGAGTACGGCCTGTCCATGATCAACGACAACAAGTGCGACGTCATCTGGGGCGTGGCGGGCAACGCCGGCAACGGCGCGGCCGAGGCCGCTCTGGAGACCGGCAAGGCCTGGTTCCTGGGCGTCGACTCCGACCAGGAGCTGACCCTGAGCCCCGACCTGGCTGCCCTGACCCTGACCTCCGGCCTCAAGAACATCGGCACCTCCCTGATCTGGGTGTTCGACGAGCTGGACGCCGGCAAGGAATACTGGGGCAGCGAGGTCAACCTGGGCCTGGCCCAGGACGGCGTGGGCATCGTGACCGACAAGAACTTCGACAAGTACGCCTCTGAAGCCACGAAGGCCGCCGTCGCCGCGGCGCAGGAGGCCGTGCTGTCCGGCGCCGTCACGGTCGATACGGCCATCGGCGAGAACGCCGTCGACGTCGCGGCGGTGCGCGAGGCGGTCCGTCCGTAAGCCAGGGCCTTTACCCGGCTCGCGATTCAAGGGAGGAGGCTCCTTGAGCTTCCTCCTTTCCTGTGCACGGCGTCCGAAAGCGTCGTCCGAAAGAGAATACGCCCCGATCAGATAGAGAAGGAGGATTCGACATGCCAGACGGGAAAACCCTCTCTGCCGAGGAATTCGTCGTACAGATGAAGGGAATCACAAAGGTATACCCCAACGGCGTCGCGGCGAACCAGGGGGTGGATTTCAACCTGCGCAGGGGTGAGATTCACGCGCTCATGGGCGAAAACGGCGCCGGCAAGAGCACGCTGATGAAAATGCTCTTCGGCCTGGAGCAGCCGACCAGCGGCGAGATCATCGTCAACGGGGAGAAGCTCGAGCTCACCTCGCCCTCGGTGGCCATTGCCCACGGCATCGGCATGGTCCACCAGCACTTCATGCTGGTGCCGAGCCTGTCGGTGGCCGAGAACATGGTGCTCGGCATGGTGCCCAGGAAGTCGGGCATCTTCATCGACCGCGCCAAGGCCATCGAGATCACCCGCGAGTACTCTGAGAAGTTCAACCTCAAGGTGGAGCCCGAGGCCAAGGTGGTGGACATCCCCGTCGGCATGAAGCAGAAGGTGGAGATCCTGAAGGCCCTGGTGCGCGGCGCAAGGATACTGATTATGGACGAGCCCACCGCCGTGCTGACCTCGCAGGAGACCGCGGAGCTGTTCGTGGAGCTGAAGAACCTGAAGAACCAGGGCTACACCATCGTGTTCATCTCCCACAAGCTCAACGAGATCATGGAGATCACCGACCGTCTGACCATCATGCGCAACGGCCGCAGCATGGGCGTGTACAACACCTGCGACGTCACCAAGGAGGACATCTCCCGCCTGATGGTGGGCCGCGACGTGGTGCTGAGCGTGCAGAAGGACAAGGCCGTGCCGGGCGACACGGTGCTGAAGATCCGCGACCTGGAGTACGTCAACGAGTGGCACAAGAAGATGCTGGACAAGGTGTCCTTCGACGTGCGCAAGGGCGAGATCCTGGGCATCGCGGGCGTGGAGGGCAACGGGCAGAAGGAGCTCGTGGACATGCTCTTCAACTTCAACGTGCCCAACTCCGGCACCGTCACCGTCAACGGCGTGAACATCCTGGGCATGCCGCAGCGGAAGATCCGCGAGCTCGGCGTCTCCCTCGTGCCGGAGGACCGCATGCTCTACGGCATCGCAGCGGGGGCGTCCATCGAGGAGAACGTCATCTCCGACCGCGCCTCCGAAAAGCACCTGAACAACGGGCCGCTGTTCAACATGAAAGCCATCCACGAGGAGGCCGACCGGCTCATCAAGGAGTACACGGTGCTCTGCAAATCCCGCAGCCAGCACGTGGGCATGCTCTCGGGCGGCAACATCCAGAAGGTGGTCGTGGCCCGCGAATTCTCGAACGATCCCGTGCTGATCCTCGCCGACCAGCCCACCCGCGGCATCGACGTCGGCGCGACGGAGTTCATCCGCAAGAAGCTGGTGGAGCTGTCGCGCTCGGGCATCGCGGTGCTGCTGGTGTCCGCGGACCTGAACGAGGTCATGGAGCTGTCCGACAGCCTGATCGTGATGCACAACGGCCAGATCGCGGCCTACTTCGAGGATACCGCCGGCCTGACCGACGAGATCATGGGCGAGTACATGCTGGGACTGAAGAAGCAAACCGAGGAGGAAGTAAGGAGGGCCTGTCATGACTAAGAGACGCCAGATGCGGTTCACCATCATCCGCAGTCTCGTTGCGATTCTCATCGCGCTGCTGGTGGCCACCATCCTCATCTTCATCAGTGCCGCCGGCGCCACCTTCCAGGACAAGCTGGAAGCGACCCGCGAGGCGCTGAAGCAGATGCTGGCCGGGCCGCTGTTCCGCTTCAGCAAGAAGTCCGGCACCGCCTTCGAGGCCAAGCGCCTGGCGGACATCCTCGCCGCGATGATCCCGACGATCTTCACGGGCCTGTCCGTGTGCGTGATGTTCTCCGCCAACCAGTTCAACCTCGGCGCGGAGGGCGGCATCATGCTGGGCGCGTTCATCACGGCGATGGCGGCCATCTACATGCCCCTGTTTGCGGGGCTCCACCCGCTGGTCGCGGTGCTGCTGGGCGGCGCCGTGGTGGCCGTGGTAATGCTGTTGCCGGCGCTGCTCAAGACAAAGCTGAACGTGAGCGAGATGGTGTGCTCGCTGATGCTGAACTACATCATCATGTACGTCATCAAGTTCCTGATGAACACCTACCTCGCGGACAAGTCGCGCGGCCAGATCATGTCCTACGCCTTCCGCGAGACGGCAAACATACCGCCCATCATCAACAATTCCGTCTTCAGCGGCGCCAAGCTCACGTGGGGCTTCGTCATCGCGATCCTGGCGGTGATCCTGTGCGGGCTGTTCATGTACCGCTCCCGCTGGGGCTACGCCATCCGCATGATCGGCATTAACCAGGACTTCGCCAAGTACTCCGGCATGAAGGTCGGGGGCGTGATCGTGCTCAGCCAGTTGCTGGGCGGCTTCCTGGCGGGCGCGGGCGGCGGCATCGAGATGCTCGGCCGATACACCAACTTCTCCTGGAGCGCGCTGCCTGGCTACGGCTGGACGGGCATCACCATCGCCATCCTCGCGGGCAACAACCCCTACATGGTGCCGCTGGCCGCCTTCTTCATGGCCTATCTCTCCAAGGGCTGCGACCTGATGGCGACCTACGCCAAGGTGCCGGCGCAGCTCATCGACATCGTGCAGGGCGTCATCTTCCTCTTCTTCGCGGCGGAGCAGTTCCTGTCCGGCTACCGCCAGAAGCTCGTCGTGAAGTCGGCGCAGGAGGAAATCGAAATGGCAAAAGCGCAGAAGGAGGGCATTTAAATGCTTAATTTTCTGAAAATACTTGCCACGCCGGAGTTCTTCTTCTCCATCATTCGCATTTCCGCGCCGATCCTGTTTGCCACGCTGGCGGCCATCGTCGTCGAAAAGGCGGGCTTCGCCAACATCGGCCTGGAAGGTCTGATGATGTTCTCCGCGCTCTCCGGCTCGCTGGTCAGCTACTATGCCGGCAGCTGGTTCTGGGGGTTCCTGGCGGCGCTGGCCACGGGCGTGCTGATGTCGCTGCTGATGGGCTTCTTCGCCTTCAAGCTCAAGACCGACATCATCCTGGTGGGCATCGCCGTGAATATGATGGGCTCGGGCGGCACGCTCTTCCTCTGCAAGGTCATCACCAACCTCACCGAGGGGAAGGCCATGGCCTCCACCACGGGCCTGATCACCAAGTCGCTGTGCATCCCGGACATCACCATCCCGCTGGTCAACAAGATCCCATTCCTGGGGGCCGTGCTGTCGGGGCACAACCTGCTGACCTACCTGGCCTTCCTGTTCGTGCTGCTGACCTCGATCATGCTGTACAAGACCTCCCTGGGCCTGAACATCCGCGCCGTGGGCGAGAACGCCAACGCGGCCTCGTCCGTGGGCGTGTCGGTGCTGCGCATCAAGTACATCGCCATGGCCTTCTCCGGCCTGATGAGCGGCTTCGGCGGCGCGTTCATGTCCATGGCTTACGCCCAGGGCTGGTCGCAGGACATGGTGTCCGGCCGCGGCTTCATCGCGCTGGCGGCCCAGGCCATGGGCGGCGGCGAATGCCTGGGCGGCATGCTGTCCGCGCTGGTGTTCGGCTTTGCCCAGGCGCTGGGCATCAAGTTCTCCGCCGTGGGCCTGGATTCCAACCTGGCCTCGCCCATTCCCTACGCCGTGACCATCATCGGCCTGGTGGTGTTCGCCGTGGTGCGCAATAACCGCATCAAGAAGCAGCACTCCGCCGCCGCGCTGGCCAAGAGCGCCGAGAAGTGAGGAGGCGCAGCATGACGGAACAAAAGCGCATCCCCGTGATCCTCGACGGCGATCCCGGGCACGACGACGCCATCGCCTGGACCATCGCCCACGCCAGCGGACGGTTTGACATCCTCGCCGTCACCACTGCCGCGGGCAACCAGACGATCGAAAAGACCACCTACAACGCGCTGCGCGTCTGTACGCTGATCGGCCTGAACGTCCCCGTGGCGCGGGGTTGCCCGCGCCCGCTGCTGACGGAGCCGATGAACGCGCCGTCCGTGCATGGGGAGTCCGGGCTGGACGGCCCGCCCCTGCCGGAGCCCGCCTTCGAGGCGGAGCCGATCGGCGCGGTGGAGCTGATGGCCCGCGTCATCCGCGAATCCGGCGACAAGGTGACCATCGTCTCCACCGGCCCGATGACCAACACCGCGGCGCTGCTGATCGCGCACCCGGAGCTGAAGGAACGCATCGAGCGCGTCAGCATGATGGGCGGCGGACTGCTGTACGGCAACTGGACACCCGCGGCAGAGTTCAACATCCTCGTGGACCCCGAGGCGGCGAAGATCGTGTTTGAATCCGGCGTGCCGATCCTGATGGCGGGGCTGGACGTGACGGAGAAGGCGCTGGTGAAGCCGGCGGACTTCGAGCGCATCCGCGAGCAGGGCAGCGCGGTCAGCGACATCGTCTGGCAGTGGCTGGAGTTCTTCTACCGCTTCCACCGCACGCTGGGCTACGAGGGCGCGCCCATGCACGACCCCTGCGCGGTCATGGCGCTGATCCACCCGGAGCTGTTCACCATGCGCGACTACTACGTGCAGATCGAGACCCTGGGCGACTACTGCAAGGGCGCCACCGTGCCGGACTGGCACGGCACGCTCGGCCACGCGCCCAACGCCACCTGTATCATGGATGTGGACCGCGATGCCTTCGCGGACCGGCTCGTGGAGCTGATCGGCCGCTACAAGGAGGTGGGCAGATGAACAGGATCCCCATTTGGATGGACTGCGACACCGGCACGGACGATTCCGTGGCGCTGATGCTGGCCCACGCGCTGCCGGAGCTGGACCTGCAGGGCATCTCCACCGTGTGCGGCAACACCATCCAGGACAACGCCTTCTGGAACACCCACCGCATCAACGGCCTGATGGGCACGAGCTATCCCGTGTACCGCGGCGCGGAGCAGCCGCTGATGAAGCCCCTGGTCACCGCCGCGCACGTGCACGGCGAGAACGGCCTGGGCGACGTGGAGCTGCCCGTGCCCGAGGGCGCCGTGATCCACGAGGAGCCCGCCTGGGACGCGATATACGCCTGCGCGAAGCGATTTCCCGGCGAGCTGCGCCTGATCGCGACCGGCCCGCTCACCAACGTGGCCACCGCGTTCATCAAGTACCCCGACCTGCCCGGCCTGCTCCATTCGCTGTCGGTGATGGGCGGCTCCGCGGGCCCCGGCAACGACACCCCCGCGGCGGAATTCAATTTCTTCGTCGATCCCCACGCGGCGGAGCTGGTGATGCACAGCGGCGTGAAGCTGGTCATGTGCGGCCTGGACGTGACGCTGCAGGCCTACTTCAGCGTGGAGCAGCTCGATGAGCTGGCGGCCTCGGGCACCCGGGCGGGCTGGTTCACCAAGGCGTGCAACATGCGCGCCTGGAAGATCCTCAGCCGCTTCGGCATGCCCGGCTTCTGCATGCACGATTCCTGCCCGGTGATGTACGTCGCCCACCCTGAGCTGTTCGAGGGCGAGATGGCGGGCGTCGTGGTGGAGACCCGCGGCACCGTCGCCAACGGCAAGAGCGTCACCGACCTCTACAGCGACAAGCAGTTCCCCTTCAAGAATGCCTTCGTGGTGTTGAAGGTGGACCGCGAGAAGTTCATCGCCATACTGCGCGACTGCATCCTGAGCATCGGATGACCTGCCCCGACGCAAGGCCGCCCCGCGGACATTCGTCCGCGGGGCGGCCTTTATAACACTCCTCGCCTCCGGCGACGTTGCCGGACGGGGCTTTCTACAACCCCGCGGCGAGCGCGCGGGCCCTTTCGATGGCCTGCGCCAGCGCCTCCGGGGCGGCGGCGGGGTCCACGTCCAGGCCGTCGGCGGCGACGCAGGCGTAGCGGTCGAAGCCGAAGAAGGTGTGCAGGGCGTCCAGGTAGCGGCTGCCCATCTCCATGGGGTCGCCTTCGTAGAAACCGCCGCGGGTGGTGAGGAACACCAGGTCCGTGCCCCGGCACAGGCCGGCCAGCCCGTCCTCCCGGGCGGTGAAGGTGATGCCGTCCACGCTGACCTGCTCGATGTAGACCTTCAGCAGCGCGGGGAAGCTCAGGTCCCAGAACGGCGCGGCGACGCACACCAGGTCGGCGGCGGCGAACTGGCGCGCATAGCGGAAGCGGGGATGGTCCAGCGCGCCGGCGTCCAGCAGGCGCTGGCGCTGCATGAAGTGCGCGCCGGTCAGGCAGGAGAGCGCTTCCTCCTCCAGCACGAGGGTCTCCGCCTCCACGTCCGCGGGCAGCGCGTCCACGAAGGCGGACAGCAGCTTCGCCGTGCGGGATTCGCGCCCCCGCAGGCAGCAATCGACGATCAGCGCCTTCCTCATGCGTCGCGCCTCCCTTGCCGAGCCTCCAGGCGGACGAACGCCTCCAGCGCCACGCGGATCTCGTCGCGCTCACCGCGGGCCGTGCGCTCCGCGCCGCCCGCATAGTCGCCGATGGCGTCCGCGGTGTCCGCGCCGTAGAGCACCACGTTGTTCAGGATCGAGGCCGCCTTCACGCCGCGCAGCCGGCCGATGGTCAGCAGGGCGGCGCTCTCCATGTCCGCGCCAAGCACGCCCTTGGAGGACCAGTACGCGCTCTGCGCGTCCGCCTCGTCGTGGTAGAAGCTCTCGTGGCTGTGGACGACGCCCTCGCGGTGCGGTACGCCCAGCCCAGACGCGGCGTCCAGTATGCAGGACAGCAGCTCAATGTCCGCGAAGGCGGGGTAGATTTCGGGTAGGTAGGCCTTCGAGGCGCCGTCGTCCCGCACCGCGCCGGACACCACGATCAGCTCGCCCAGGTCGATGCCCGCCTGCAGCGCGCCGCAGGAGCCCACGCGGATGGCCGCGCGCACGCCGATGTTGCGCAGCTCCTCCACGGCGATGCCGGCGGAGCAGCCGCCGATGCCGGTGGACAGCGCCAGCACGTCCACGCCCTTGTAGCGCCCGTGGGCGCTGCGGAACTCCCGGTTGTACGAAAGCTCCTGCGCGTCCTCCAGGAATTCCTTGATCCGGTCGATTCGGGCCGGGTCGCCGGGCAGTATGGCGTAGGATATGCCCAGGGACCCATCCAGCGCGATATGAGGCTGTTTCATGGGTTCCGCCCTCCTGTTTCGCATGATCCGGCGCGATGCCTGACGCGCCGCGCCTTCCGTTCCCATCATAGCACAGATTGCCCCTGCGGGCAAGTGCGCGATTGCGGGAAAGGCGCGATTTGCGCTTTTCCGCCGCCCGCGGGATGGACAGCGCCTGCCGGCTGTGGTACAATGGAGCCATACGGAATAACTCGCGGGAAGCGGCGAAAGAGAAATGCGAGGTGTGATCCCATGGATGATCTGAAGCGGCGCCTGGCGGGCGTCGAGGCGGTCATCGCGCAGGGCCCGTATGAGGATACCTGGGCGTCCCTGTCCGGGTACCGGACGCCGGACTGGTACCGGGACGCGAAGTTCGGCATCTTCATCCACTGGGGCGTCTACAGCGTGCCGGCCTTCTCGAACGAGTGGTACCCCCGCGGCATGTACATCCAGGGCTCGCCGGAGTACGAGCACCACCGAAAGACCTACGGCCCGCAGCGCGAATTCGGCTACAAGGACTTCATCCCGCTGTTCCGGGCCGAGCGCTTCGACCCCGACGCCTGGGCGGAGCTGTTCGCCCGGTCGGGCGCGCGGTACGTCGTCCCCGTGGCGGAGCACCACGACGGCTTCCAGATGTACCGCAGCGAGCTGTCGCGCTGGAACGCCTTCGAGATGGGGCCGAAGCGGGACGTGCTGGGGGAGTTGACGGACGCCTTCCGCCGCCGCGGCCTCGTGCCCGGCGCCTCCTCCCACCGCATGGAGCACTGGTTCTTCATGGGCCACGGCCGGGAATTCGACAGCGACGTGCGCGAGCCCATGCGGCGCGGCGACTTCTACTGGCCCGCCATGCCCGAGCCGGACTTCCAGGACCTGTGGAGCGAGCCCGCGCCGAGCGAGGAATTCCTCGCGGACTGGCTGCTGCGCACCTGCGAGCTGATCGACCGCTACCATCCGCGCGTGCTGTATTTCGACTGGTGGATCCAGCACGGCGCCGCGAAGCCGTGGCTGCGCAGGCTGGCGGCGTACTACTACAACCGCGCCGCGGAATGGGGCGAGGAGGTCGCGATCACCTACAAGCACGACGCCTTCCTGTTCGGCACGGCGGTGCCGGACGTGGAGCGCGGCCAGTTCGCCGAGGTGAAGCCCTACTTCTGGCAGACCGACACCGCCACGGCCCGCAACTCCTGGTGCTACACCGAGGGCAACGTCTACAAGAGCGCGTCGGAGCTGGTCTGCAACCTCGCGGACGCCGTGAGCAAGAACGGCTGCCTGCTGCTGAACGTCGGGCCGAAGGCCGACGGCAGCATCGCGGAGGAGGACGTGCGCATCCTGGAGAAGATCGGCGACTGGCTACGGGTGAACGGCGAGGCCGTTTACGGCGCGCGCCCCTGGCGGCTGGCCGGGGAAGGGCCGACGCAGGTCGCCGAGGGCCAGTTCACCGACGGCGAGCGGCCCGCGTACACCTCCGCGGACTTCCGCTTCACCGCCAACCGCGGCGCGCTGTACGCCATCGCGCTGAGCCCCGCCGCGGACGGGCAATACCGCATCGAATCGCTGGGGGAGCGGGACGCCTCCCGGCGGGCGAACTTCCACGGCATCGTCCGCGACGTCCGCATGCTGGGCGGGGACGGCCCGGTGCGCTGGTCCCGCGACGAGCGTGGCCTTCACCTCGCGGCGCATGCCGGCGGGGACATGCCCGTGGTATTCAAAATACTGTGCGACTGACGAAGACACCCGAAGCATCAACGACCATCTGCGCGAGCGCCACGGAGGGAATACGACATGAGAAAGACCAAGATCATCTGTACCATCGGCCCGGCCAGCGAGTCGGAGCGGGTATTGACCGCCATGTGCAGGGCGGGCATGAACATCGCGCGCATCAACTTTTCCCACGGCACCCACCCCGAGCACCTGAAGAAGATCGAAACCATCCGCCGCGTGCGGGAGACGCTGAACCTGCCCATCGCCATCATGCTGGACACCAAGGGCCCGGAGTACCGTATCAAGACCTTCCGCGATGGCCCCGTCCGCCTGCGGGAGGGCGAGCCGTTCTCGCTGTTCGTGGACGACCGGCCCGGCGACGAGCGCGGCGTGTCCGTCAACTACGCGGGGCTGGCCGAGGACCTGTGCCCCGGCGACCGCGTGCTGCTCGCAAACGGCCTGCTGGCGCTGGAGGTGAAGCAGATCGAGGGCGGCGAGATCCGGTGCACCGTCGTGACCGGCGGCGAGCTGTCCGACCGCAAGAGCATGTCCTTCCCCGGCAAGGTGCTGAACCAGGTGTACCTCTCGGAGGCGGACAAGGCCGACCTGCTGTTCGGCATCGAGAACGGCGTGGACTACGTGGCCTGCTCCTTCGTCTCCCGCAGGCAGGATCTGATCGACGTGCGGCAGTTCCTGGACGCGCACGGCGGGCAGGATATCAGCCTGATCGCCAAGCTGGAGAACCAGTCGGGCATCGACAACGTGGAGGAGATCTGCCAGGCCTGCGAGGGCATCATGATCGGCCGCGGCGACATGGGCGTGGAGATCCCCTACGAGGAGCTGCCCGCCGTGCAGAAGCACCTGATCACCAAGTGCCGCCTGATCGGCAAGCGCGTCATCACCGCGACGGAGATGCTGGAGTCGATGATCCACAACGTGCGGCCCACCCGCGCGGAGATCAGTGACGTCGCCAACGCCGTGTACGACGGCACCAGCGCCATCATGCTCTCCGGCGAGACCGCCGCGGGCGAGCACCCGGTGGAGGCCGTGCAGGTGATGGCGAAGATCGCCGAGGCCACCGAGAACAAGATCGACTACGCCCGGCGCTTCCACGACAGCCAGTTCCAGACCCACAGCACCGTGGACGCCATCAGCCACGCCGTGTGCGCCATGGCCATCGACGTCGGCGCGAAGGCCATCGTGGCGTGCTCGCTGTCCGGGCGCACCGTGCGCATGATCTCCCGCTTTCGCGCGCCGGTGGACATCCTGGGCGTCACCACCAGCGAGGCCGCCATGCGCAAGCTCGCGCTGTCCTGGGGCGTGCTGCCCGCGCTCAGCGTGGAGTACACCTCCACCGACGTGCTGTTCTACGTGGCCACGCAGCTGGCGCGGGAGAAGCTGGGCCTGGCGCCGGGGGACAAAATCGTCATCACCGGCGGCGTCACCAACGGCAAGTCCGGCAACACCAACCTCATCAAGGTGGAGGTCGTCTGATCCCGCAGAGCCGATCTGCCCATTGTCAGGAAGCGGCATTTGTGGTACTATAAATGGTATCGAAACGGGTGCCCCGGGCGCGTCCCCATTGACGATCGCGGAATGAATGTGGCCCCGACGGGGTTTTCAACCGCTGCGACGGGGGATACTGTTCGGGGACGACCCCATGCCGGGCCTGTGTTACATCGGAAGGGAGGAAGAGAATCATGGTCGAACTGACGGTCGAAGCCAGGGTCGAGAACCTCGATCAGGTGATGGACTTCGTGAACGGCCAGCTCGAGGCGGCGGACTGCAGCATGAAGGCGCAAATGCAGATCAACGTGGCCGTGGAAGAGCTGTTCGTCAACATCGCCCACTACGCCTACGCGCCGGACGTCGGCCCCGCTACGGTGCGCGTGGAGCTGAAACAGGACCCGCCGGCGGTGGAGATCACGTTCATCGACCGCGGCGTGCGCTACGACCCGCTGGCGAAGCCCGACCCGGACGTGACCCTTGCCGCGAATCAGCGGCAGATCGGGGGGCTGGGCATCTTCATGGTCAAGAAGAGCATGGACGGGATGCACTATGCCTATCTCGACGGGCAGAACGTGCTCAGGATCTGGAAGAACCTGTAGCGGGCGGCGCCGGGCGACCGGCGGCGAGGAGACAGCGCGATGAAGAGCATCAGGAGCGTATACAAGATCGGCAACGGGCCGTCCAGTTCCCACACCGTCGGCCCGTACCGCGCCGCGCAGTTGTTCGGCGCGCGCTATCCGGGGGCGGACGCCTACCGCGTGACGCTGTACGGCTCGCTGGCCTTTACCGGCGAGGGCCACGGCACCGGCAAGGCCATCCGAAGCGCCCTGCCCGGCGCGGAGGTCGTGTTCGACCGGGAGGAGACGGACCTGCCGCACCCCAACACCATGCGCTTCACGGCGCTGAAGGACGGGCGGGAGATCGGCAGCGCGCGCATCTTCAGCGTCGGCGGCGGCTCCATTCGCGTCGAAGGCGAGCCCTCGGACGAGGACGCGGACATCTATCCGCAGCGGCACTTCACGGAGATCCTGAACCTCTGCCGGGACAAGGGCATCGGGCTGGCGCACTTCATCTACCGCTGCGAGGACGCCTCGCTGCGCGATACCCTCGCCGACGTCTGGCGGGCGATGGTGGCGTCG
Source organism: uncultured Eubacteriales bacterium (assembly GCA_902793325.1). GTDB lineage: Bacteria > Bacillota > Clostridia > Christensenellales > Aristaeellaceae > UBA2862. The sequence continues at coordinate 6,516 of CADBCY010000044.1, read as the reverse complement.
ATCCGGCGCGGCCTCGCGGCCGAGGGCGTGCTCCCCGGCGGGCTGGGCGTGGCGCGCAAGGCGAAGCTGCTCTACGAAAAGCGCTGCTACAACGAGAGCGCGGACGTGGCCATGAACCGCGTCATCGCGGCCTACGCCTACGCCGTCAGCGAGGAGAACGCCGACGAGCACGTGGTGGTCACCGCCCCGACCTGCGGAAGCTGCGGCGTATTGCCCGCAGTGCTGTACTACATGCACAGGGACCGCGGCTTCCCGGAGGAGGAGATCCTGGACGCGCTGGCGGTGGCGGGCATGATCGGCAACGTGATCCGCACCAACGCCAGCATCTCCGGCGCGGAGTGCGGCTGCCAGGCGGAGATCGGCAGCGCCTGCTCCATGACCGCGGCGGCGCTGGCCTCGCTGTACGGGCTGAACATCGACCAGATCGAATACGCCGCGGAGATCGCCATGGAGCACAACCTGGGCCTGACCTGCGACCCGGTGAACGGCCTGGTGCAGATCCCCTGCATCGAGCGCAACGCCGTCGCCGCCATGCGCGCCATCAGCTCCGTCAACCTCTCCCGCTTCCTGTACGAAACGCGGAAGATCTCCTTCGACGAGGTGGTGGCCACCATGTACCGCACCGGCAGGGACATGGACGAAAAGTACCGCGAAACCTCCCACGGCGGCCTCGCCAGCCTCTACAACGGCGGGCTGTAGCCGGGGCGCGGCCGCGGGACGGCTTCGAACCGATGGTTGAGGCCTTTCCCAGATATTCAGGTTTTCGTGAAGAACCCTTTTCCCGTCTGTCAAACGAGGGACGACCTGCTCAGGTCGTCCCTCGTTTGATTGTTCAGCATAAAAGCGGGCAGCGCAAGCGCTGCCCGCCGGAAGGACCCGCGTCAATAGTCCGGGTCGAAGTCCTCGTCGGTATCCTTCATGCTGCTGGAGAAGGGGAACTCGTCGTCGTCGCCGCCGCCGTAGTCGTCCTCATCGTCGTACCGGTCGGGCACGGCGGTGGGCACGGGCGTGGGCGTCTGGATCCGGTCGCCGAAGATGTCGAGGTTGGGGTCGGTTTCGTTCTTGATGTCCTCGAAGCTGACGTCGGGATCGATGTGCACGCCGGAAGCGGCGATGGGCGTCGGCGTGGGGATGGGCGTCGGGCCGAGCGTGGGCACCAGCGTCTCGTCCACGGGCATGTCGTTGATCTCGTCCACCGGAACCTCGAAGCCGTCGGGCACGGGCGTCACCGCGGGCAGCTCAGTGGACTGCGGCAACAGGTCCGCGGGCAGCTCAGTGGACTGCGGCAACAGGTCCGCGGGCAGCTCGGTGACCACGTTGATGGTGAAGCGCGCCTGGGCGCCGCCCTCCGCGGTGGCGGTGATCACGGCGGTGCCGTAGCCGCCCGTCAGCGTGACGAGGCCGTCGGGGGATACCGTGGCGACCAGGTCGTTGTCGGTGGTGTAGGTGAGACGCGCGTTGTCGGCGTCCTCGGGGCTGACGCTCGCGTTCAGTTGGATGGGATTGCCGGTCTGCTCGCGGATCAGGTACAGCTCGCGGGCGGTGAAGCGCACCTCGTGCACCAGCACCTGCACGCGCAGGTTGCACTCGGCGGTCATGCCGTCGGCCGCGGCGGTGATGCGCGTGGTGCCGGACTTCAGCGCCACGACGCGGCCGTTCTCCACGGAGGCCACCTCGGGGTCGCTGGACGTCCACTGGATGTAGTGCCCGGCGCTGGAATCCTCGGCGCGGCCGTCGATGGTCATGAAGCCGGGGATGAGGGTCAGCACGTCGCCGCGCTCGATGGTGGCGGCGGCGGGGCTGACGATGAACTGGGAGGCGGAGGATTCCACCTTCACGATGGTGCTGCCGCCCAGGCCCGCCGCGGAGAAGGCGCTGATGACCGCCGTGCCCTCGCCCTCGGCGTGCAGCGTGCCGTCGTCGGCGACGGTCGCGACGGCGGGGTTGTCGCTGCCCCAGCGCACGATCTCGTCGGTGGTGTCGTCGGGGAAGTAGTAGGTGCCCATCTGGATCGTGGAGCCCACGCCCAGGGTCAGGTTGTCCGGGGTGATGTGCAGCGCCGTGCCGTCCACGTGCACGTTGACCTCCGCGCTGGCGGTCATGCCGCCGGGCGTGGAGGCGATCACGCGGGTCTTGCCGCCGCCCACGGCGGTCACGCGGCCCATGGCGTCCACCACGGCGACCTTCTCGTCGGCGCTGAGCCATTCCACCAGCTTCTCGTCGGCGGTGTCGTTGAACACGACCTTCAGGCCGGAGACCTGCCCCTTCTCCATGTTCAGCACGTCCGCGCTGAGCGCCAGGGAGGTGACGGGGCTGCCCACGACCTCCACGTGCACCACGCCGCGCGCGCCTTCCTCGGCCAGCATGTGGATATCGGTGCTGCCGGCGCTGACTGCGGTGATGACGCCGCGCTTGTTGACCCTGGCGACGCCTTCGTTCACGGAGCTGTACGTGACCACCTGCTGGCGCGCCGCTTCCAGGCGCACCGGTATGGCATAGGTGTCGCCCCGGTGCAGGTGTACGGTCTGCGGCGTGGCGTACAGGCGGTCCTCGGTGCCGGAGCGCATGGGCATGAACAGCATGAAGGCCGCGATGGCGACAAGGGCGAGCACGGCGAGCTTGCCGTAGGAGGTTCTCATGGGCGGATTCCTCGTTTTTCACAAGATTCTACAAACTTATTATACGTATCTGGCCGCGCCGGGTCAACGCTTTTTTATTTCGGTATTGCAAAAAATACGGACATCGGGTAAACTGTAGCTATCACCGCGCGGCAAGCGCGGCAAGAAAGGATGCGCGACCGATGAAACTGAAGCTGACGGAGGAACAGGCGCGGGCGCTGCGCGCCTTCCTGGACGGATTCGAGGACGCGGAGCAGTTGTCCCAGCGGGAATACGTGGTCGACCTGTACGACATCGAACGGCCACTGTCGCTGGATTTGGTGTTCGTGCGGGACGGCGTGGCCGTGGACGGCGCGGCGGAGCTGCTGTACGACGAGGAGCAGGACGGCTGGTACATGGGCGGGCGCCTGGAGGACGTCGCGGCGGTCGCCGGGGCGCTGCGCGAGGCGGGCGCGCCGGTATGACGGCGCCGGAGGACGGGCGGGCGGACTTCGAGCCGCTCCTGACGCCCGAGGAGTACGACTTCGGGGCCGTGCGCGCCGCGGAGCCGGACCCGCGCAACGACCGGCTGTTCGAGTGCATCGGCCGGGCGCTGGCCTTTCGCCACAAGAAGACGCCGCCCGGGGCGCAGCTCGCCAACATCCGCAGCCGCTTTCCTTCCGCCAGCGCCTTCCTGGAGGCCAGCCCCTTCATGCTGCGCCGCTCGGGCATCGAGAACATGGACTCCTTTTTCTTCACCATGCTGCCCGCCATCGCGCGGCGCACGGCGCGGGAGGCCATGGGCCAAAGGCCGAAGCTGGACACGCTGTCGAAGATGGCGGAGTTCCTGAAGGTGCTGTTCATCGGCGTGCACATCGAGTGCTTCTACCTGGTGATGCTCACGGCCAGCGGGCTGCTCATCGACGCCCGGCAGGTGCAGCACGGCACCGTGGACAGCACGCCCTTCTACCTTCGGGAGACGCTGGCCATCGCCGTCAACCGCGAGGCGAAGGCCGTGGTGCTGTGCCACAACCATCCCGCCGGCACGCTGCGCCCCTCGCGGGAAGACCTCATCTGCACGCTCAACGTGCTGAACTCCGTGACGCCGCTGGGCGTGCCCATGCTGGACCACGTCATCATCGCGCAGGACCGGGCGGTGAGCATCCGCGACAGCGGCCTTTTGCCCCAGGAGCTGTGGACCATGCAGGCGCCCGGAAACCGCATGCTCCGGAACTGGATCGACGTGGACCTGCTGGCCGACGAGCCGTGACGGCGTACACTTACAGAGATTTAATCTTTCGTCGGATTCCACAAAAAATCAGAAAATCAACATCCAATTAACGTTTTGCGTGCGCCGCTGCTATCCGATTCAACATAGGCAGGCTATACTGGACGCAGAGCATTCGGCGAAGGAGGAAACGCCATGTACCTTGACCATCGCATTACCGTGAAGATCGCCCGCATCCTGGATATGATCGATCTCGACGCCTTCCTGATGGACGGCAACGGCAACGTCGTGCTGCCCGAGGGCGACCAGCGGGTGTTTACCATCCCCGAAGCGCTGCTGCAGAACCCCACCATGCCCTTCGTGTACGGCGGCGTCACGCTGATCGGCACGTCGGAGGAGCAGCCGGTGTTCGTGTGCCTGCACGGCGACAGCGAGGACGTGAAGAAGTGCGCCGTGCTGTGCGCGGAGCTCATCAACCTGCTGACGCGGGAGGACATGGGCCACACCAGCCGGGAACAGTCGCTGCGGATGATGCTGCGCGGCGAAGTGGAGGGCGCGGAGTTCGAGTCCATGGCGGCCGAGCACGGCATCCCGATGCACAGGAACCGCTGCGTGCTGTACTTCTACTTCCAGGACATGGAGGTGGAGGCCGCCATGCAGCTCCTGGAGAACGCCCTGGAGGACGATAAGGACATGCTCGCCGAGGTGGGGCACCAGGCGGTGGCCATGGTGAAGAACCTGGAGGACGAGCCGAACTTCAACGAGCTGGAGGAGTACGCCCACGCGTTTGAAAACAGCGTGCTCACCGAGACGGGCACCAGCCTGTACATCGGCATCTCCGACCCCAGGGAGGAGCTGAGCGAGATCTCCGAGGCCTTCGCCGAGGCGCGCAGCGCCATCAACGTGGGCCGGGTCTACCACGGCGGCAAGCACGTGTTCCTGTACCGGTACCTGCTGCTGGAGCGCTTCCTCAGCGAGGTCTCCCCGGAGATGGGCGCCGCCTACAACGCCAGCATATTCAATCGCAAGACCGCGCGGCTGTTCAACGACGAGATGATCCACACCATCGAGACGTTCTTCGACAACAGCCTGAACCTCTCGGAGACGGCGCGCAAGCTGTACATCCACCGCAACACGCTGGTCTACCGGCTGGAGAAGGTGCTGAACTCCATCGGGCTCGACCTGCGCAACTTCGACGACGCCGTCACCTTCAAGATGATGATGCTGCTGGGCAAGGGCGAGGGCGGCCGCAAGCACCGGGTGTAATGTCCGGGGCCGGCGGATCATACGCTGCAACGAAGTCCGGATGCGCCGGTTTTCCGCCGGCGCATTTGCCATGCCTGGCGCAAGGGAGGTTTTCATGAGCAAGAAGGCAATGCGCATACTGACGCTGGTCTGGGCCTTCGCGGTCGTGGCCATGGCGTCCTCCACGGTGACGCTGTTGCTCGCGGGCAGGACCGCCGGCAGCCGCTGGGTGACCCAGGAGCAGTACGATACCATCGAGCGCTACGATCGGCTGGAGAAGGTGCGCACCGCGCTGACGGACCGCTACTATATGGAGCCGGACGACGACCAGTTGATGCTCGGCGCCGTCCGGGGCATGACCGCCGCGGTGAAGGACCCCTATACCGTCTACTACACCCCCGAGGACCTGAAGCGCTACAACGAGAACCAGAACGGCGCGTACCACGGCATCGGCGTGCTGATCCAGTGCACGGACGAGGGGTACATCCAGGTCGTGCGGGTCTATCCCGGCACGTCCGCGGAGGCCGCCGGCCTGCAGGAGAGGGACCTCATCACCGCCGTGGACGGCGAGAGCATCAGCGGCGCGGACGGCCGGGCCCTGAACAACGCCGCGATCCGGCTGAGCGGCGCGGACGGCACCGCGGTGCGCCTCACCGTGTGGCGCGACGGCAGGAAGCTGGAGCTGGAAGCCCGGCGGGGCGACGTGAGCGTCGACTTCGCCAACTGGCAGATGCTGGACGGCGACATCGGCTACCTCTCGGTCATGCAGTTTTCCGGCAACGCATCCGCCCGCTTTGCCGAGGCGCTGGAGGACTTCCGGGCGAAGGGCGCGAAAGGCATGATCATCGACCTGCGCAACAACCCGGGCGGGCTGCTGGACCAGGCGGTGGCCATGGCGGACCGCATCCTGCCCAAGGGCGTCATCGTGTACACCCAGGAGCGCAGCGGCGCGCGGCAGGATTTCTACTCCGACGAGGAATACTACGACATCCCGCTGGTGGTGCTGGTGAACGGCAATTCCGCCAGCGCGTCGGAGATCCTGGCGGCGGCGGTGCAGTGCTTCGACCGCGGCACGGTCATGGGGACCACGACCTACGGAAAGGGCGTCGTGCAGACGCTGATGACGTTTCCGTCGGACGGCGCGGGCCTGCAACTGACCACCGCCTGCTACTACGACGGCAGCGGGCGGTCCATCCACGGCACGGGTGTGACGCCGGACGTGGCGGTGCCGTTCGAGGGCGACTGGCTGCCCCGCGACCCCGACCCCGCGGCGGACAACCAACTGGCCGCGGCCATCGAGGCGCTGCGGGCGAAGATCGATGGACGGGAATAGCCAAAAACGCAGAGCGGGGCTGTCTCAAAATGACTTGAAGAGGTCATATTGAGGCAGCCTCTTCATTATGGGATGAATCCAAGGGAAGGAACGAAAATGGGCAGCAAAAGAGG
>CADBCY010000043.1 GCA_902793325.1 uncultured Eubacteriales bacterium | reverse complement strand
TATCATACAAACGCTGCCAGGTCTGCGCAAGACCTGGCATTACTTTTTTCGTGTCCCATTATAAAGAGGCTGCCTCGTTTTGAGACAGCCCCGTCCTTTGGTTTTATCGCACTGCGGCGGATCCTTCCGCCCCGTTCCCGTGGAATGCCGTCACTTCAGCGCGTACTCCAGCGTCACGCCGGCGCTGACCTGCTGGCGGGACGCGAGCACCCGGGTGCCCGCGCCGGCGACCGCGGATTCGAGGGCCTCGCTCCGGGCCATCACCGGCATGTCGTAGTTCACGCCCTCGCTCATGGACATGAGCTCCCCCAGCTCCAGACCGGCGGCCGCGGCCATGATCCGGGCCTTCGCCACGGCGTCCGCCACCGCCAGCCCGAGCGCCTCGTGATAGGCGGCCTCGGTGTCCGACGCGCTGAAGCGCACGTCGTCCAGCGTGTTCGCGCCGGCGTCGAACGCCGCGTCGATCAGCGCGCCCACGTTGTTCACGTCCTTCGTGACGATGGTCAGGCTGCTCCCCGCGCTGTAGCCCCGGATGCGGTCCTCGTCCTCATCCTCTTCGTAATCCTCGTCCTCGTCGTAATCCTCTTCGTATTCCTCGTCGTCATCGTCCCCGTCGTATTCCTCGTCGTCAAAATCGTCGTCGTACTGCGGGTAGATGCTGATGGTGTCGGTATACATGTCCGCCTCGTCCACGCCCGCCGCTTCCAGCGCCGCGAGGATGGCCTCCATGCCGGCGTTGACGGCCTGCTGGGCGTCCTTCACGTCCCGGGCGTACTTCTGGATGCCGAGCACGACGGTGGCGGTGTCGGCGTCCAGGGCGACCGTTCCGCTCCCCTTGACGACCAGCGACGCGCCCTCCGCGAGCGCGACGCCGCCGATCAGCAGGGCGACGATGAGCGCAAAGCCGATGATCTTTCGAAACATATTCAATTCCTCCTCGATGCGGCGCGACATCGCGCCTTCTTCCGGCGCGCCGCCGTCCGGCCCCGCGCGCCCGTCCCTCCTTTGACGCGGCGCGTGGAAAAAGGTTCCACGCCCCCGCATCGCCTGTGCGCGGGTCCGGCGCGCTACAGCCGGAAAATGATGATCTCGTTTTTGAAGCCCTTGACGGCGGAATCAAAGTAGCGCCGGCCGTAACAGGCCACCTGGATGCGCTCGCCGTCCTTGCGCAGGATCTCGTGGCGCAGGTAGGCGATGTCGCCGTGGGCGAACTGCTTGCCCACCTGGAGCATGTAGTAGCCGCGGTCCTCCGGGGGGATCAGGTCGATCTGGTTCATGTTGCCCAGCACCTCCGCCGCCGTATAGCCGGTGAGCTCCTCGAAGCGGTCGTCCACCTCGACGATGACGCTCTCCATGTTCAGCATGTAGCGGCTGTAGGCGATGGGCGAGGTGAAGCCGGTCTCGGCGGGCTGGAAGTCGAACCCGGGCTGCTCCCGCGCCTCGCTCGCGGCCACCTTCTCGCCCTTGGCGAGCTCAGGGTTCTCCGCCAGCATTTGCAGGAATTCCGCCGCCAGCCCGGGGTCGAACTGGGTACCCGCGTTCTGCCGGATCTCCTCCTGCGCCTGCTCGGGCTTCATCGCCTTGCGGTAGCTGCGGTCGTTCACCATGGCGTCGTAGGCGTCCACCACGGAGATGATCCGCGACAGCACCGGGATGTCCTCCCCCGCCAGGCCCGTGGGATAGCCCTTGCCGTCCCAGCGCTCGTGGTGGTAGCGCACCATCTCCGCGATGCACTTCAGCTCGTTGGAGGACATGGCGATCTGGTAGCCCTTTTCCGGATGGGTGCGCAGCACGGCCCACTCCTGGTCCGCCAGCTTGCCCGGCTTGTTCAGGATCTCCAGCGGTATGCCGATCTTGCCGATGTCGTGCAGCAGGCACAGCAGTTGCAGCTCCGCCATCTCCGCGTCCTTCAGGCCGATGCGCGCGCCGAGCAGCGCGCCCATCTTCTGCGTGCGCTGCACGTGGTCCTCGGTGTCGGCGTCGGCCTCCTTCAGGGCGCGCACCAGCGAAGCCAGCGCCTGGGAGCGCGTGGAGCAGGGGCTCATCAGCTTCTTCACCTGGATGCTGCGGTAGGCGGTCTTGAGCGCCTCCTCCAGCGGCCCGCCGTCCGCGGTGCACATGCCGTACATCACCGTGCTATCGCCGCCGCGTGCGATCGCCTCGACCCGCGGGCGCAGGTCGTCCTCCCTCGCGCCGGGGCACAGCGCGATGAGGTACGCCTCGTAGCCGCGCAGCAGCGTCGCCTCCGGGGGCATGCGCAGGCGCATGGTCTTGGCCAGGGCGCGGATGCGCCGGTCGCCCTCGTCGCGCCCCAGCACGCGGTTCACGTCGCGCAGGCCGATGATGTCGAACACGACCACGGTGGTCGGCGCCGCGAACCGGTCGGCGTTCTCCCGGAGGTAGCGGCCGTCCTTGGCGTAGGCGAACCCGGTGGTGAGGTCCGTGTCCCGCGAGAGGTCGGTGAAGGTGTACACGCTGCCGATGTCGCCGTCCCGCCGGTCCTTGATGCGGCGGAAGTCGCAGCGCAGGGGCAGGTTGCCGATGTCGCACTGGGCGGTGAAGCGGTCGGCGCCGTCGTGGGCGATGCCGCAGGCCTCGAGGAAGGCGGTACAGGGCATTTCCCTGCGGAACTCCACGCCCTTCAGCAGCGCCTCCGCCCGGGGATTGTACATGATGAGCTCGTCCATGTAGTCGAACAGCACGACGCCCTGGTCGACGTTCTCCACGACGATCTTCGACAGGGAGCTCAGCATGTCGTTTTCACGGTAATCGTAGGCGGTCCAGTACATCAGGTACAGGCCCAGGCTGTAGCCCAGTATGGAGCAGTCGACCTTGGTGAAGAAGGAATCGCGGTCCTGGAACAGGAACACGGCGTTGAGGGCCACCATCACGCCGATGGCCACCAGGATCATCAAGTACTGGTTGCGGTACTGGCGCGGCGTCCTCGCGCTTTTGTAGATGAGGGCGGCGAGCGAAATGGCGACCATGAAATAAGTGAACCCCAGGTGGAGCACGTAGGGGGTTTTCATTTGATAGGATATGCCCACGGGGTCCAGCGGCGCGTAGGCGACCACCGCGCCGGTAAAGATGTTCAGCAGCAGCGCGACGATATCCAGGCTGGCAAAGACGCGGATGGTGTCGCTGACGGCCCGGCTGCCCCTGCGCCCGTTGACGCCGGTGACGAGAAAGGTATAATAGGCCAGGCTCACCAGCATGCAGTCGATGCCGGCGAAGGTGACGCTGGAGCATATGGAGACCAGCAGCGCATTCTGGAAGTGCACGCTCGACAGGTACGCCAGCGCGATGATCCCGGCGAACAGCGCCGACCAGCCCAGAGCCTTGCCGACTTTTTCCGGCTTTCGGAACGCCTTGAACGCGAAGTGGAAATCCACCGCGGACAGTATCAGGGCAATGATCGTATAGATGATAAACTGTATGGCCATCTCCGTTCCTCCCTCGCAGAATCGGTCCTCGGTGCGGAAAACGGTGTGTCTGGCGGCACGGGGCGCGCGCCCCGCTCAACCTCATTATAACAAAAACGCGGGATACTGTCTACCACACAGGCGCGCCCGGCGCAAAAAACGGCGCTTGCCCGCACAATCCCTGCAAAGAACGTCTCCCGACCGACAACCGGCCGGGAGACGCCAGGAAGGATGGAAAGGAAAGGTAGGAAGGAATGTATTTCAACAGTAGGGGGTTTCCCCGCTGGACACGTTGATTATACCGCGCCCGGCGGCGGAAAAAACCGAAGGAGTGTCAGAAGTCTGTCAGAAAAGTGTAAGAAATGCTTTGGGAAGCGCGGAAAATTCGGCATTTTGCTCTTGCTTCACGCGCACATTTATGATATGATTAATCCAATCAAATGAAAATCCTCAACCTCGGAAGGAGGGCTGTTCCATGTCCGACAAGCCCCTGGTGCTCTGTATCGACGACGAACAAAACATACTCGATCTGCTCACGTTCAACCTGAACGCCGCAGGCTTTGACACGGCCACGGCGACCGACGGCGCCTCGGGCCTGGCCAGCGCGGCCAACTCCGGTCCCTCCCTGATCCTGCTGGACCTCATGCTGCCGGATATGGAGGGCACCGAGGTCTGCAAGAAGCTGAAGGCCTCCTCCCTCACCGCCTCCATCCCGATCATCATGCTGACCGCCAAGGACAGCGAGGTCGACAAGATCCTGGGCCTCGAGCTGGGCGCGGACGACTACATCACCAAGCCCTTCTCCGTGAAGGAGCTGATCGCCCGCATCAAGGCGCTGCTGCGCCGCGCCGCGCCGCCCGCCAACGACGGCTCGGTGAAGATCGGCCCCCTGACCATCGACTCCGCGAACTACGAGGCCTTCCGCAACGGCGAGAAGCTCCACCTGACGCTGAAGGAATTCGAGCTGCTCAAGCTGCTGGCCCAGAACCCCGGCAAGGTCCTGACGAGGGACTTCCTGCTCGACCGCATCTGGGGCTACGAGTTCTACGGCGAGACGCGCACCGTGGACGTGCACATCCGCCACATCCGCCAGAAGCTGGGCGAGGACGCCTACCTGGTGGAGACCATCCGCGGCGTCGGCTACAAGATGATTCGGGTATAACCCCTCCCCTGCCCGCGGGCTCCGGTTCGCACCGGAGCCCGCGGTTTTTGCGCCTGCGTCCGGCGGCCGCCGCCGACATTTCATACCGCCCCGCCGACAATTCGGCGGCCTTCCCTTGCGTTTCGCGGCCCTTTGTGCTACCTTGTCTCCCACAAGGAGGATACAGACCATGAACATCTTCTTCCGTTCACAGGAACCCCGGGACCGGAAAGGAGAAACCGCAATGAAAAACACCCTTCGCACCGCGCGGCGGATCGCCGTACTGCTGGCCGTCGTGCTGATCATCGGCATTGTCGCCGCCAACAACCTGCACATCATCCCCACCGGCTACACCGGCGTGCGGGTGCGGTTCGGGCAGGTCCAGGAGGAGCCCGTGCCGAGCGGCCGGCTGATCCTCACCGCCCCCTTCGTCGATCACATCTACGCCGTGAACAACAAGCAGCAGGACTTCCGCATCCAAAGCAAGATCTGGGGCGAGACGGACGACAAAACCCCCGTCTATGCCGCCGACCTGACCGTGACCTACCAGATCGCGGCGGACCGCTCCGCCTGGATCTACGCCAACGTCACCAACTACACCATGGACCTGATGACCGAGCCCCTGGTGGCCTCGGCGGTGAAGGCCGCCATGGTGGAGCTCTCCCCCGCCGACGTGACCAACCGCGCCCGGATCGAGCCCCTCGTGCAGCAGAAGCTCACGGAGGCGCTGACGGAAAAGTACGGCGCGGACACCGTGCGCATCAACAAGGTGGTCGTGGGCAACATGGACTTCGAGAACGCCTACAACGAGGCCATCCAGGCCAAGTCCATCGCGGCCCAGGCCCAGGCGCGCGCGGCCATCGAAAACCAGACCGCCATCGCCCGCGCCGAAGCGGACAAGCGCGTGGCCGTGCTGAACGCCGAGGCGGACGCCGAAAAGGTGCGCATCGCCGCCGAAGCGCAGGCCGCCGCCAACCGCATGATCCAGGAAAGCCTCACCCAGGACCTGATCGAGCTGAAGAAGGTCGAGGCCTGGAACGGCAAGCTCCCCGCCGTCCTCGGCGGCAACGCCCTGGTCGGGCTGGGGCTGGACGACCTGGCCGGCACGCCGTAATCAACACACAACTCGCCCCCGCCGGTGCGATACGACCGGCGGGGGCTCGCTTTTATTTTGGGTACGGCTGGGGCGGTATCAGCAGAGGTCCTCGCCGTCGATCCGTATTCTGGCGGCCAGGAGCTTTGCCAGGAAGTAGAGTATCGCGCACTCGTCCTCCTGCCATATGCGGCGGCTGCGCGGCTCCGCGCAGATGAGGTAGCCGTCCCGCTCCATGTCCATGGAGATGCGCACGATCACGGTCGTCTCCATGTCGTACTTCTTCAGCGTCCGGTGGAATACCGGGCTCTTCTTTTCGATGTCCTCCAGCGAGTTGGAAAAGTAGAGGTCGTCGTTCATGATCTGGCCGATGTCCTCCGCGGGCTCCCGGACGTCCACGTTCCGCACGGCGCGCATGATTCCGTCCCGTCCGACGTAGTAGAGGTCCGATACCTGGATCTCCTCCATCAGCAGCGGCATCACGGAGCGCAGCTTGTTGTGCAGGCCGGGCACCAGCTCGAACTGCCGGACGAGGCTGTGCATCGCGGTGTACACGCCGTGGCGCGCGATCTGCCGGATCTCGATGTCCCGGTGCTTCTCCTCCACGTAGATGATGTGGCAGTTCCGGCCCTTGGTCTTGCCGCGGTAGAGCGTCTTGTCGATGAGCGAAAACATCCCGTCATAGTCCGCCGCGTCGTCCGGGAACGTGGCGCAGCCGATGGTGCCCGTGATGAAGGGGTTGCAGTGCTCCAGCCGGATGTTCTTCCGCAGGACCGTGGAATCCGCGTATATCCCGCTGAGGAAGGCCTTCTTCTCCGCGTAGGTTCGGTCGCGCAGGTCGACGAGTATGAACTCGTCGCCGCCGAACCGGCCCACGAGTCCGTAGCCGTCGAGGTAATCGGCGAGGTCGTGCGCCACGTGCACCAGCACTTCGTCCCCGGCCTGGTGGCCGTAGGTGTCGTTGATGAACTTGAAGTTGTCCAGGTCCAGCATGCCGAAGGTGAAGGGAACGCCTTCCGCGATGAGCGAACGGACGAAATTGAGGATGTATGGGCGCGAAACAACCCCGGTCAGCGCGTCCAGCACGACCTCCAGGCTGTTCTCTTCCATTTCCCGGCTGAAATATGCATATCGCCGAAGCTGTTCTATCGTGTACATGTTTTTCCTCGCATTTGATCCGGTCGCGCGCAAACACACTTATCCAATTCCAATTATACACTTTGCCTGCGGATTTGTCCACACCCGGCGAAGCGCTGCGCTCAGCCCTTCACGGCGCCCGCGGTGATGCCGTCCATGAACTGGCTCTGGGCCATGAAGAACACGGCCAGGGACGGTATGATGGAGATGAGGGAGATGGCCAGCACGCGGTTCCAGTTGAAGCCGGCGTCGCCATCCATCGACAGCCGGACGAACAGCGTCGCCGGGTAGTTGGAGGGCGTCTTTACGTACAGCAGCGGCCCCATGAAGTCGTTGCTGCTCCACATGAACTGGAACAGCGCCGCGGACACCATGGCGGGCCAGAGCATCGGCACCAGCACCAGCACCAGCGTCTGCATGATGTTGCAGCCGTCGATCTTGGCCGCCTCGTCCAGGTCCCGGGGAATGCCGCGCATGAACTGGATCAGCATGTACACGAAGTAAGTCTCCTGCGCGAACAGCGAGGGCACGATCAGCGCCAGGTACCAGGGCGAATCCACCCAGCCGAACTTGGAGTACATCAGGTACTGGGGGATGTTCAGCACCACCTGGGGCAAAAACAGCGTGCTCAGCAGCACCGCGAACAGGAACTTGCGCCCGCGGAAGTTGAACCGGCCGAAGCCGTAGGCGGTGATGGTGGAGGAGACGACGGTGAACACCACGCGGGGCAGCACGAACTTATAGGTGTTCAGCATGGACTTCCAGATGTTGATGTCCCCGCCGTAGTCGTTCATGGCGGCGCGGTAGCCCTCCATCGTGGGCTTGTGGGGGATGAAGCCGATGGAGGTGAAGATCTCCACATTGTCCTTGAAGGTCGCGCCGACCATCCACAGCAGCGGGTAGACCATCAGTATGCCCACGGCGACGAGGATCACGTAGCGCACCGCGGTGGACAGCACGTGCCGCTGGCGGGTGTCGCACCGGCGGTAGAGGATGCGGTAGAGCACGATCAGCAGTACGAGGATCCCCAGCAGCAGGTACAGGTTGCGGCTTTGGACCAGCGCCGCGGCAAACCCGTCGACGTCGCGGCCCTGCATCGCGTTGCCGTAGAGCCCGCAGCCCGTCAGCAGCGCCCCGATGACCAGGAAAACGAGTATGGTCGCAGACATCATCGGTCTCCCCTTTCATCGGAATAGAACACCCATTTCTTCTGGGTGCCGAAGGAGATGGCCGTGAAGACCATGACGATCACGAACATGATCCACGCCATGGCCGAGGACATGCCCACGTTGTACTCGGAGAAGGCCGAGTTGTACACGATCAGCGAGATCAGCGTGGTCGCGTTGCGCGGCCCGCCCTGGGTGATGATGTAGGGCCCGTTGAATTCCTGGAACGCCTGCACCAACTGCGTGACCAGGTTGTAGAACACCACGGGGGAGATGAGCGGCAGCGTGATCTTCAGGAACTGGCGCCCGCTGCTGGCCCCGTCGATGCTGGCGGCCTCGTACAGCTCCTCCGGCACGCCCTTGAGCGCCGCCAGGAACAGCACCATGGGCGAGCCGAACTGCCACACGCGCAACAGGCAGATGATGAACAGCGCCCAGGTCTTGTCCGCGAGGAAGTTGATGTTTTCCATGCCCAGAATCGTCAGGATGCGGTTGATGACGCCGTCGTTTTTGAACATGGCGCGCCACAGCACCGCGATGGCCATGGAGCCGCCCAGTATGGAGGGGATGTAATAGGCCGTGCGGAACAGGCCCACGCCCTTGATCTTGAAGTTGAGGATGTAGGCGATGAACAGCGCGAACATCAGCTTCAGCGGCACGGTCATGAAGGCGTAGACGAACGTCACCCGAAGGGCCTTGACGGTCTTGGGGTTGGTGAAGGCCGTCACGTAGTTCTGAATGCCGATCCAACTGCCGCCGCTGAACAGGTTCCAGTCCGTGAAGCTGTAGTACAGCGAGGAGACGAAGGGATAGGCCTTGAAGATCAGGAAACCGACCAGCCAGGGCAGTATGAGCAGAAACCCCATGTAGCCCTGGTCGAGCCTGGACCTGCGCGGGCGAGTGTTTGTGCGCTGCATGCGCGTTCCCCCTTGTATGGATTTGAAGAATGACCGAAGCGGCGCAGCGCCGCTTCGGTCAGGGTCATGTCGCGTCGGGTTACTTGGCGAGCACCGCGGTCACGCCGTCGAACAGCACCTGCGCGGCCTCCTGCACGGAATAGTCCTGATAGGACAGGCCCTCGAACACGTCCTGATAGACGCCGCCGTCGTTCTTCAGCTCGCCGGATTCAAACTTGGGGTCGAGGGGGAAGGAGCACCAGGCCAGGATCTTGCCGTTGGCCTCGGCCACGGTGGGGTTGATCAGGCCCTCGTCGCTGCACAGCGCCAGGCCCTTGGCGGAGGCGGGGATGCCGTACTCGCTCTTGCGGGCGCGGATGCCCTCCTCTTCGTTGTTCATGAAGTTGATCAGCTTCGCGGCCAGCTCCACGTTCGCGCTGTTGCGGGCGATGGAGAAGCCGTGCGCCACCTTGGTGAAGCCGCCCTTGTACTCGCCCAGGTCCGTCAGCTCCTCGCCGACCACGAACTCCTGGCCCTCGGCCAGCGCGTTTTGGCACTTGGACGCGGAGGTATCCCACTCCCAGACGCCCGCGTACTTGCCGGTGATCCACTTCTCGTTCTTGTCCAGGGAATCCGCGCCGTCGCCGGCCAGCGTCGCCGCGGTGGGGATGGCGTGGGCGTCCTCCAGGTCCTGGATCAGCTGGATGCCCTCGGCGATCTCATCCACGGTGTAGTTCAGCGCGCCGTCGACGACCCACGCCTTGCCGTACTTGCTCTCCAGCATGTAGACCATCAGGATCATCTTGTCGTAGGCGCCCAGGGCCAGGGGGTAGTAATCGTTGCCCAGCTTCTCCTGGAACACGGCGCCGGCTTCCTTCAGCGCCGCGTAGGTGGTGGGGAATTCGATGCCCGCCTGGTCGAAGGTGGTCTTGTTCCAGTAGAAGATACGGCCGGTCAGCGCGTTCGGCAGGGCCAGCAGCTTGCCGTTCACGGTGCAGGCCTGCAGCATGCCGTCGCTCCACTGGGACAGGTCGATGATGTCGGAAAGCTGGTTCAGGTCGTAGAAGTAGGACTCGCCGCTCGCGTCCACAAAGGAGAACAGCCAGTTCCAGTTGACCATGTCCACGTCCTCGGCGTTGCCCGCGACGAAGGAGCCGCTCATGGTCTCCTCCCAGCCGGACCAGGCGGCGTAGTGGGTCTTTACGGTGACGCCTTCCGCGGCCTCGAAGGCGGCGATGGCGGCCTGGGTGGCCTCGTGGCGGGAATCGCCGCCCCACCAGGAAATGCTGATCTCCTCGGCCAGGGCGGTCGCGGCGCAGGTCAGCGCCAGCGCCAGGCACAGTACGACGGCAATGAGTTTCTTCATAACGGTATCCTCTCCTTGTCTTGATGATCCCGGTGCGCCGGGGGTGAAAAGAGCGATGCTCTTTGGGGTACGTTTTCACGGCGGCCCGCCGCGGGGCAAAGCAGTATGGCTTTCTTGGGTTATCATAACAAACGGATATGGCGTTTGTCAAGCCGATCCCGGCGTCGCACCGCGCCTACGGCGCGTCCGGGCGGCCGACGAGCTCCGCCACGCCCTCCGTCCACACCGCCTCGCCGTCCACGCCGGACAGGCGCACGTTTGAAAGCTCGAGCCGCCGCACGTTCCGGGCGATCACGCCGCGCCGCAGGCACGTCTCCACGCCCTCGGCCATGGCGGGGGCCATCGCGTGTGCGTCGGCGGCGAACGCGAAGTCGCAATCCCGGAGCGTCACCCGCGCCACGGGGCGCTCCGGGAGGCCCAGCACGTAGGCCGCGCAGGCCTGGCAGCCGGTGGCGCGCACCCGCTCGAAGGCGATGGCGCCCAGCGTCGGGGTGGTTTCGTCCACGGGCCGCGGCGCGCGATCCTGCACCCACCCGGCGTGGCCGTCCGGGTCGCAGAAGTACAGCGCGTTGACGACCAGCGGCGTTTTGACGCCCTCCATGCGCACGTCCTCCAGGCGGATGTCGTCCACGACGGCGAACCTGCCCCGGCCGCGGCGGGTTTTGATGCGAAGCCCGCGGTCGTTGCCCCGCATCCTGCAGCGGCGTACCCGCACGCCGCGCACGCCGCCGGACATCTCGCTGCCCACGGTCACGCCGCCGTGGCCGTCCAGCAGGGCGCACCAGGCGATGTCGATCTCCTCGCAGGGCCGGCGGTACTTCGTGCCCATGTACAGCTTGCCGGATTTGATCGCCACGCAGTCGTCGCCCACCGAGATGTGCGCGCCGTACAGGCGCACGCTGCGGCAGCTCTCCGGGTCGAAGCCGTCGGTGTTGGGGCTGTCGGCGGGCGCTTCGATCGACAGGTCGACGAAGAGCAGCTCCTCGCTGAAGCAGGGATGCAGGTTCCAGGACGGGCTGTTGCGGAAGGTCAGGCCCTGCACGGCAATGTCCCGGCAGTCCCGGAGGTACAGCAGCCGGCCGCGATGCGCGCCGCGGGGGATCTTGGGGTCGATCCACCAGTCGCCCGCCTGCGCGCAGCCGTCCACCGCGCCCTCGCCGATCAGGCGCACGTCCTCCACGCCGATGCCGTTCAGCGCGGCGGCGTAGCAGTCCAGGGGATTGCCCTCCCAGCTTCCCAGCAGCACCTCGCCGGGGCCGTCCGTCCGCGGGGTGGCGCCGGGCAGGATCGGGAAGCGGTTTCGGTCCGGGGTCAGCCGCAGCGTCGCGCCGCGCTTCAGCTCCAGCGTCATGTGGCTCTTCAGGAACAGCGGCCCCACGCGATAGTCCCCCGCGTCCACCCGCACCCGCCCGCCCGGCGGGCAGCAGAGTATGGCCGCCTGGATGGCCGCGGTGTCGTCCGCGAGGCCGTCGCCCCGCGCGCCGAAGCGCCGCACGTCCAGCGTGCAGGTCTCCGCGGCGGTACGGAAGGCGAGGCTGCCCGCGAGCGCATCGCCCCGCCAGGCCTCCAGCCGGTATTCGGTGTCCGGCTCGAGGCCGAACAGCGAGGCCACCGACCGGTCCTCCGTGCGGATCGTCCGCCCGTTGAGCGCCAGCCGCACCGGCGCGGCGGCGTAGTAGTCGCCCGCCTCGTCCAGCAGTACGGAGCAGCTTCGGGCGGAGACGAACAGGCGCCTCATGCGCCGTGCCTCCGGTACTCCGCGAGCGCCATCATCCACGGGCCGACGCCCTTTGCGTCGTCCGCGACCACGGGTTCGCTCAGGTAGTAGGCGACGCTGCCGTCCCGCTGCGCCCCGGGGCCGAGCCCCGCGACCTTGCAGATGCCCTCCAGGTGCCATGCGCCCGCGTCGTCCCGGCGCAGCATCTTCCCGGTGAGGTTTTCGAAGCCGCGGCGCGCGGGCTCCAGGTGCGCTTCCCCGTCCAGCACGCCCAGGCGCACGCCCTTCATCAGCGCGTACAGCACCATGGCGCTGCCCGAGGTCTCGAGGTAGTTGCCCTCGACGTCCGCGCGGTCGATCACCTGGTAGAACAGGCCCGTGTCCGCGTCCTGCCAGCGCAGGATGCCCGCCACGGCCTCCGTGAACAGGTCGTCGAGCGCCCGCCAGTGCTCGTAGAGCTGCCGGTCCATCGCCTCCAGGCAATCGACCAGCGCCATCAGGTACCAGCCCATGGAGCGCAGCCAGAAGTTGGCGGAGCGCCCGGTCTGCGGGTCGGCCCAGGGCTGCGCCTTCGCCGTGTCGCAGGCGTGGTAATACAGCCCCTTCTCCCCGTCGTAGAGGTAGGCCCGGGTGTTGCGGAACTGCCGCACGACGTCCGCCGCTTGCTGCTTGCCGCCGAAGCGCATGTCGTACTCCACCCGCAGGGGCTGGGCCATGTACAGGCCGTCCAGCCAGATCTGTTCAGGATAAATCTCCTTGTGCCAGAAGTTGCCGCAGGCGCAGCGCGGGTGGGTTTCCAGCCGGCGGATGTGGAAGTCCAGCGCGGCGCGGTAGCGGGGATCGTTCGTCTCGTCCAGGGCGAAGAACAGCGCCTTGCCGCAGTTGATGGAGTCGATGCTGTAGCGGTCGGTCTGGAAGTTGGGGATCGTGCCGTCGGGCATGACGAACCGTCCGACGTAATCCAGCACAAAGTCCCGGAAGCGGGGCTCGCCCGTGGCGCGGTAGAGGTCGGCGCACCCCTTCAGCACGCAGCCGTCCTCGTAGTTCCAGTAGTGCTTATAGGGTTGGTATTCGTCCAGATACCGGCTGATAAAGGCGTTGACGCCCTCCATTGCACACACCTCCGGGTCCGTTCTCCGCGCGCTCCCGGCGGGATTCCAGCCGGAGAGCACATTCTCTATGGAAGCGGCGCGCGCTTCCGCGTCCGTCAGGCGCCCCTGCATCGGGTGCCGGGTCGCGAGGTCCGCCCGCGCCCCGCCGGTGCGCCACTCGCCCAGGCGGCCCGTGACCCCCCGAAGCTCGTCCCAGTCGACAAACCCCAGCGGGCTCACGTGTTCGTCCATGTCGCACGCCAGGAACAGCGTGCGCGCGAACCGCCGCCAGGGGCGGCCCAGGTAACCCATGCCGGACGCGCACGCGCCGGTGAGCCGGCAGCGGTGGAACACCATGCCCCAGGGCTGCTCCTCGGGGGTGTTCGCCGCGGTATACCAGCCGCCCCGGGCGTTCATGTACAGCGTGCAGCGCTCGAACCAGCAGCGGTAGGGGCCGAAGATGAAGTCCACGTCGCCCTGGATCCAGCAGTCCTCGAAGTACTGGCGGCTGTGGGTCGGCGGGCAGTCGCCCACGCCGGGCACGCACTCCGCCGGGCAGGCGTCGCGCCGCACATCGTCGAGCACCTTCGGCATCAGCGGCCCGCAGAACAGCGTGTCCTGGCAGGCGATCAGGCGGCAGTTCCGCCAGACGCCGCGGTCGCCCGCCGCGTACACCGCCACCGCCTGGCCGACGATGCGGCCGTCGCCGGCGTCGTTGCGCAGCGTGAGGTTTTCCACCGTCACGTCCGGCGCGGCGGTCAGCAGGGTGAAGGACAGGAAGGTGCCGCGCTCCGTGCCGTCCGGATTCCGCTCCGTGGCGTGCGCCGAGTGGGTGACGACCGTCTGCGCCGCCGATTCCCCCACGAGGCGCAGGCCCGGCTTGTCGATCACCACGCGCTCGCGGTACTCCCCGGCGCGAACGAGGATCTCCGCGCCGTCGCGCGCGGCGTCGACCGCCGCCTGGATCGTGGTGTAATCGCCGCTGCCGTCCCTTGCTACGATGATCATGGCATGCCTCCTCAACCGTCTTTCCGCGGCGCCGTCCGCGCGCGGGCTTCCGCTTCCCGGCGGCGATCCTCCGCGTCGACGCGCTCCAGGTACCGCCGGGCCGCGGCGGCGTTCTCCGGCGCGGTGTTCTCCAGCGTCATGGGCAGCTCCCGCCGCCGCGCGAGGCGCAGCAGCGGTTCAAAGCGCATGCGCCCCTCTCCGCACGCCACGGCACGCGGCCGGAGCTCGCCCGGCGCGTCCACGAAGTCCTTCATGTGCAGCACGCACACCCGGTCGCCCAGGCGGCGCACGGCCTCCTCCACGATGCGCTCCGCGCCGTCCGCCGTCGCGTTGGTCAGCAGGTTGACGGCGTCCAGTATGATGCGCACGTTCCCGGACCCGAGCGCGTCCAGCATGCGCTCGGCGCGCTCCGGGCCGGACACGATGTGATTGCACACCGGCTCGACGCCCAGCACCGCGCCCGCCTCCTCCGCCGCGCGCACCACGGGGCGGGCGCAGCGTATGAACAGCTCGAGGGCCTCGTCGGACTGAATCTCCGCGGCGGTCATGCCCAGGGCGGCGGCGGGCGGCGTTTCGGTGCCCACCACGCCCGCGCCGATCGCCCGGGCAAACGCCAGGTGCGCGCGATAGACGTCCTGCGTGCGGCGCAGCGCCTCGCCGTCCATGTTCGCCAGGCGCAGATAGCAGCCCAGCACGGCGCATTGCATGCCCCGCCGGGCAAACGCCGTCCGCACCCGATCCGCCAGCGCCTCGCTGCGCAGGAGCTCCGGCGCGTCGTCCATCCCAAAGCCGGGCAGCACCTTGCTCAGCGCCAGGTGCGCGCAACGAAAACCCTGGGCGCTCGCGGCGTCCAGGCGTTCCTCCAGCGTGCCCGGCGCGGTATCGTGCAGCCGAATGCCGATGTTCACGGGCGCAACCTCCCTCGCGCGTCTCGCCGTCGCGCGCGTGCTCTTCGATGATTGTACCACAGTGCGCCGCCCGCTGTCCACAGGAAAATGCGGCGTCCGGCCGCGCTTCGTTTGCGCGCGGGAAGTGAAAAACCCCGCCGGACGGGCCGTGGCCCTGTCCGATGGGGTCTGAGCGTTTGGCAACCCGCGGGAATATCCTTCGGCGTCCTGCGAACGATCCTCCTCCGGCAGCGTCCCTTCCGCCGCGGCGGCCGCGGTCAGCCGATCATGATTTTCTCCTCCGGGTACTTCGACAGCTTCCGGGCGATTCCCTGCCGCCTGGACAGCGCGATGGCCAGTGTCAGCGGGCCGATGCGCCCCAGGAACATCATCGGCAGCAGCACGGCGCGGCTGGCGGGGCGGAGGTTGGGCGTGCCGATGGAGGACACGCCGACCGTGCCCAGGGCGCTGGACGTCTCGAAGAACACGTCCGCCAGCGAGAACCGCCCGTCCTCGATCAGCGAGATCGCCAGCGCGCCGACGACGAGCATCGCCAGGAACAGCGCGACCACCGCCAGCGCGCGGCGCGCCACGTCGCCGGACAGGCGGCGGCGGGCGATGTTGACCTCGCTCTCGCCCTTCACGACGCTGAGCATCAACAGCGCGAACACGGCTACCGTGGTGGTCTTCATGCCGCCGCCGGTGGAGGCGGGGGATGCGCCTATCATCATCAATATGCCGCTGAACAGCTTGGAGCCGTCCTTCATCCGGGAGAGGTCGATGGAATTGAAGCCCGCCGTGCGCATCGTCACGGACTGGAAGAAGGCGTTCAGCAGCCTGTCCCCCGCATCGAGCGCGGCGAGCGCGCCGACGCCCTTGCGCTCCGCGAGCAGGTAGAAGGCCGTTCCCGCGATGAGCAGTATGGGCGTGAGCATCAGCACGATGCGCGCGTGCAGGGTCAGCCCCCTGAAGCCCTGCCGGTTGCGCAGCGCCTCCAGGATCACGGAGAAGCCCAGGCCACCCAGCACGATCAGCAGCGCCACCGTCAGCAGCACCAGCGGGTCGTGGGCGAAGGCCGTCAGGCTGGAGAAGCCGCCGAACAGGTCGAACCCGGCGTTGCAGAATGCGCTGACGGCGTGGAACAGCGCCATCCACAGCCCGCGCGGGAGCCCGTAGGCCGGGATGAAGCGTATGGCGAGCAGCCCGGCGCCGATCAGCTCGATGCCCAGCGCCAGCAGCAGGTACAGCCGGGTCAGCGCCACGAGATCGGACAGCGACGCGCAGTTCATGGATTCCCGGATCAGCATGCGGCCCTTCAGGGAGATCCTGTGCCCCAGCATCATCATGATCGTCGTGGCGAACGCCATGAAGCCCAGGCCGCCGACCTGAATCAGGATCATCAGCACGACCTGCCCGAACGGGGAGAACGTCGTGCCGGTGTCCACCGCGACCAGCCCGGTGACGCACACCGCGGAGGTCGCCGTGAACAGGCTGTCGAACAGGCCGACGCTCCGGCCGCTCACCGCCGCGACGGGCAGCGCAAGCAGGACGGTCCCCGCGAGGATGACCGCCAGGAAGCCCAGCGCCAGCACGCTCTCCGCGCTGCGGATGCGCTCCCGCCCGTCCGACCTGCGAAATTGAATCACTGCGTTTCCTCCGGCGGCCTGTCGATCCTCAGCATCCGGTAGCCGATGCCGATGTGCGTCTGGATGTAGGGCTGCGCGCCGCCGTCCGATTGCAGCTTCTTGCGTAGCATCGCCATGAATACCCGCAGGGAGCCGACGTCGGAGGCGGTGTAGCTGCCCCAGATTTCCTTGAGGATGTAGTTGTGCGTCAGCACCTTGCCGGTGTTGCGCGCCAGCAGGCACAGCAGCTTGTATTCGATGGGCGTCAGGTGGATCTCATTGCCCGCCATGTACGCGCAGCCCGCGGCGTAGTCGATCCGGAGCCCGCCGTTTTCGTAGACCGGGCTCTCGCCGCCCTGCGCCTGCTGGTCGGCGTGGACGCGGCGCAGGGCGACGCGCAGCCGGGCCAGCATTTCGTCCACGGAGAAGGGCTTGGTGAGGTAGTCGTCCGCGCCGGCGTCCAGCGCCCCGACCTTGTCGGCGTCCTCGCTGCGCGCGGAGATGACGATGATGGGCATGGTCGTCCAGCCGCGCACCTTGCGGATGATGTCCACGCCGTCCATGTCGGGCAGTCCCAGATCCAGCAGCATCACCGCCGGCTGGTGGGTGGTCACCTCCATCAGCGCCTCCGAGCCGTTGCGGGCCAGGTGGTACGGATAGCCCTGGGTATCCAGCGTGGCCGCCATCAGGTTGCGCACGGCGGCGTCGTCCTCCACGACCAGGATCATCGGTTTATTGCTCATCTTCAATCACCTCTGCGATCGGCAGCGTAAATACGAATCGCGCCCCGTGGGGCCGCAGGTTCTCCACGCGGATCTCCCCGCCGTGGGCCTGCACGATGGACTTGCAGAGCGCCAGCCCCAGCCCGATGCCCCTGCGGCTGTCCGGGGAGCGCTTGACGCCCGTATAGAACATGTCAAAGACCTTGTTCTCGTCGCCCTCGGGCACGCCCTGCCCGTCGTCCTCCACCCAAATGTGCGCCATTTCGCCCGCCCGCCGCGCGCCGATGACGATGTGCGCGCCGTCGGGGGTGTACTTGACGGCGTTGTTCAGCAGGTTGATCAGCACCTGCACGATCAGCGCGGCGTCCATCCGCACCATCAGCAGGTCGTCCTCGATGGCGGTCGAAATGTGCCGGCGCGAGGCGTTGCGGTCCAGGTGGCGCAGCGCCTCCTCCACGGCCTCCGTGACCAGCTCGGCCTGCAGGTGCAGCGCGATGGTGCCGTTCTCCGTCCGCGTGATCATCAGCAGGTTTTCCACCAGCCCGTTCAGCCAGATGGCGTCGTCGTAGATGGAGGTGTAGAGCTCCTGCCGGTGCGCCTCGTCCAGCCGCCCCATGTTCTCCATCAGCAGCGCGGCGTTCCCGGAGATGCTGGTCAGCGGCGTGCGCAGGTCGTGGGAGATGGACCTGAGCAGGTTGGCCCGCAGTGCCTCCTGCCGCGCGCTCTCCTCCACGCGCTGCTTCTCGCGGGTCATGTGGTCCTTTTCCAGCGCCAGCGCGCCCTCGTCGAGAATCGAGATCATCAGGTTCTTCCGGTATTCGTCGATGGGCGGGGCATTGTCCGCGCGGATGCCGACGACGGCCCATACCTTCCTGCCGCTGCGGATCGCCATGTAGAGGCAGCGCGCTTCGGAGAAGGTGCGGGTCGTCCGCCCCGCGTGCACGGCGTTTTGCGCCACCCACTCGGAGATCGCGCGCTCCCACTGCACGTCGATGCCCTCGAAGCCGCCGTCCTGGTCGATTTCGTGCAGCACCGGTTCGCCGAGGCCGTCGCCGTTCATGGGGTAGAGCAGCACGCTGTGCTCGAGCAGGCGGCTGAGCTGGTTTTGCAGCACCGCCAGTATGGCCTCCCGGTCCTCCGCCTTCTGCAAAAGCTGGCTGGTGGACAGCAGCACCTCCGTCTGGTAGGCCTTGTTGGCCGTCTGGATCGACTGCGCCTTGATGCGGCTGGTCAGCGAGCTGGAGAGCAGCGCCACGGCGAACATGACCGCGAAGGTGGCGAAGTAGTCGGGGCTGGAGCGCAGCGACAGGTACGGCTCGGTGAAGAAGAAGTTGAACACCAGCACCGACAGGAGCGACGACAGCAGGCTGTACAGGTAGCCGGTCGTCAGCAGCGATACCGCCATGACGCCCAGGATATACACCAGCACCACGTTGGTGATGGCGAGCCCGACGCCCTTGAACACGAAGCCCATGCCGGTGCAGACCGCCAGTATGAGCGCCGTCTTCGCCAGGTCCGTCGCGGAGAAGCGCTCCCTGTTCAGGAAGCGGGACAGGCTGAAGCGCGTGGGGTCCGCGGTCAGTTGGTTGGGGACGATGATGATTTCGACGTTCGGCGCGAGCTCGTTCAGGCGGGACATCAGCGTTTCCTTCGGGGAGAAGAGGCTGCGGCGCCCGGGGCTCTTGCCCAGCACGATCTTCGTGATGCCGCTCACGCGGGCGTATTGGGCGATGGCCGTCGCGGGGTCGTCGCCGTAGACGGTGGTGAGCAGCGCGCCGCTCCGCTCCGCCAGGCCCAGGTGGTCGTGCACGGCCTTTGCCTGGGCCTCGTCGTGCGTCTCCGAGTTCTCGACGTACAGCGCGATCAGCTCGGCGTGCATGGCGTTGGAGAGGACGACGGCGCGGCGGATGACGTCGACGTTGGTCGGCGATGCGGATATGCAGACCAGTATGCGTTCACGCCCGGTCTTGGATTTTTCCATGCGCTGCGCCGCCCTTTCTCCGTCGCGATGCCGTGGCGGTCGGCGCCTTCCCCGCGGGAGCCGCCGATCCCATAGCCTTCGATTCTCTTCTGGATTATACCACAAATCCCGTAAAGAGGACAATAAAACATGATGCCTGGCATTAAAACGGCATAAAGACGCGCGGGCGGCGTTTTCGGATTAATGCGGCTTTAATGCCGGCGCAAAAGGCTTAATGGCGCCTTCATGGGAATCCTGATACAATGATGGTGCAGAGAAGGAACGATCGACGGAGGCGCATATGAAAAACGTACTTTTGATCGGCCTCGGGCGATTCGGCCGGCACATGGCGCAGAAGCTGCACGACCTCAACAACCAGGTGCTCGCCATCGACCAGGACGAGCGCAGGGTGCAGGACGCGATGGGCTATGTGACCAACGCCGAGATCGGCGACGCCACCGATCCCGCGCTGATCGAGTCGCTGGGGGTGCGGGACTTCGACCTCTGCGTGGTGACCATGGGACATGACCTGCAGGCTTCGCTGGAGATCACCGCGCTGTTGAAGAAGCACGGCGCGCCCTTCGTGCTGGTGAGGGCCTCCAGGGACGCGCACGTACAGTTCCTGCTGGCCTGCGGCGCGGACGAGGTCATCTACCCCGAAAAACAGATCGCCGACTGGGCGGCGGTGCGCTTTGGCAGCGACCACATCTTTGACTACATCCGGCTGTCCTCGGATCACGCCATCTATGAAACCGCGATCCCGGACGCATGGATCGGCCACACGGTCGTGGACCTGGCGATCCGGCAGCGGTATCGCCTGAACATCCTCGCTGTCCGGAAGAACGGCCAGGTGGAGCCGCTGCCCGGCCCGGGCCATCGGTTCGGCCGCGACGAGCGCATCATACTGCTGGGCGGCGAAAAGGACGTGCAGAAATTCCTGAAATTCTGACCGACGCAGACGGAAGGGTGGGCTGAACATGACGAATCTGCTTCTCGCGACCGGCCTGATCGCCTCGCTTGCCTATGGGTACTGGCTGATGGCAAGGCTGGATCACCGTGATGATCGGAAAAACCGCCGGCAGACGACGCCCGCGAGGCCGTGGGGCGCCCTTCACCGGCTGCTCGCTGCGCCGATGAAGCGCCTTGCGTCGCTGCAGCCGATCCCGCATTGCCCCGGGACGGGGCGCGCGCCGCACAAAGGCGCCTTTCCGGGCTGACCGCGCCGTATCGACGCCGCGGACATCCCCGGCGCGGCCATGGGACGCATGACGCCCAACGGCCGCAGGCTTTGGATCCTATAGAATATAAGCCTCGCGACGGTTCCGCCCGCCGCGAGGCTTCGCATATATGTATTTTATATAGGAAAGGCAATCACAGGTGCATCCCGCGGCTCACTGCGCCGGCGACCCGGCCACGCAGATCTTCGCGCCCAGCGCTTCCAGCCGGGCGCGCGTTTCCTCCGGCAGCAGGACATCCGTTATTATGCCGTTGAAGTCCACGACGGACGCATAGCTCGTGAGGCTGTAATTGTCAAACTTGGAAGAATCCGCAACCAGGTAGATCTCGTTGGAAATGGCCATGATCGCCCGCTTCAGGCCGGTTTCGGTCATGTTTCCGATCATGATGTTGCCCTCCGGGGAGATGGCGTTGCACCCGAGGAAGGTGATGTCCGCATGGAAGGAGCGAATCTGGTTTTCCGCGAAGGTGCCCCGGGTGGACCAGGTATTCAGGTCGATCTCGCCGCCGATTGAAATGACGGAGGGGTAGTTGTGGCGGAGCAGCTCATAGACGATGTTGATCCCGTTGGAGATAAACACGCTGCGCAATTCCGGCGTGACCATCTGCGCGAGGCTGTAGGTGGTCGAGCCGGAATCCAGGAAAACATACTTCTTATCCTTCAGCATGTCCAGGCAGGCGCGGGCGATGGCGGCCTTCTGGTTGCTGCGCGCCGCAGCGCGGGACAGATAGGTGGGTTCGAGATTGCGCGGGTCCGCGGGCGCATGCGCGAAGGACAGCGCGTCGGCCGCAGACGGCGCGCCGACGGAAGGCGCGTTCCCGGCGTTGCGCTCTTTCTCCGCGCCGACCAGTATCGCGCCGCCGTGGGTTCGGATGAGCTTCCCCTGGGCGGCCAGCGCATCCAGATCCCTTCGGATCGTCATATCCGTAACCTGAAAGCGCGCGATCAGCTCCTTGTTCTGAACGGGGTCCGTCGGGTTCAGAAGCTCCAAAATCGCCCGCTGGCGTTCTTCCCTCTTCATAATGGATACCTCGCACCGTCAGAATTGTTTGTTTCATTATAAAACAAACATTATTACTTGTCAACAACAATATTACCTGTTTGATTGTATTAAGAACAAACGCCCTGTCTCGCCCAACATGGCAAAGCGAGCGGACATGAACCAGCATTCGGAGGATATTATGTCAATATTGCACAAATAACGCGCGGCAACTATGTTTATATAGAACAGTTGACAGTTCAAAACAAACGTGCCATCATTCCTTTGTACAGCAGACGTCGAAGCGTGGAACGCCGAGCGCGCCTGCCGGGGCAATGTAGTGTAACCGCTGTTTATTGGTTCATCACGGAAAGTTGTGGGATTGACAGAAATGCGATAGACAAAAGGAGCATGAAAGACTTCTAATTGTAGCTGCTAAACAAACAAGGAAGAAGTC
>CADBCY010000042.1 GCA_902793325.1 uncultured Eubacteriales bacterium | reverse complement strand
CGAGAAGCACGACAGCGAGACGACCGTGGTCGTGCTGACGGCGTACAACTGGGACGACATCCAGGACGACGCGCACCGCGTGGGCGTGGACAGCTTCCTGCCGAAGCCGCTGTTCGCCTCCAGCGTGATGGAGGAATTCGAGCGGGTCGCCCGCCGCAACAACCTGGACCTGTTCAAGAAGAAGCAGCGCGCGGAGATGGCAGGGCGGCGCGTGCTGCTGGCCGAGGACATGGAAATCAACGCGGAGATCATGATGGACCTGCTCTCGATGGAGGACATCGAGAGCGAGCACGCCGAGAACGGCCGCATCGCCGTGGAGATGTTCGAAAAGCACGAGCCCGGCTATTACGACGCCATACTGATGGACGTGCGCATGCCGGAGATGGACGGCCTGGAGGCCGCGGCGGCGATTCGCGCGATGGACCGCGCGGACGCGAAGAAGATCCCGATCATCGCCCTGACGGCCAACGCCTTCGACGAGGACGTGCAGCGAAGCATGCAGGCGGGCATGAACGCCCACCTGAGCAAGCCCGTGGAGCCGGAGCACCTGATCAAGACGCTGGGCGAGCTGATCTACGAGGCGACCGCGACGCCGTAAACAACGAAGTCCTGCCTTTCCCCGAGGGAAGGGCGCCGG
The DNA here is from genome assembly GCA_902793325.1 of uncultured Eubacteriales bacterium. Taxonomy (GTDB): domain Bacteria; phylum Bacillota; class Clostridia; order Christensenellales; family Aristaeellaceae; genus UBA2862. The sequence continues at coordinate 21,698 of CADBCY010000042.1, read as the reverse complement.
CCCCGCGGGCCGGCGGATGAGGGGTCAACAAACCGTAACCACGAAGACAACGAATGCGGGAGGTAATTCACGATGAAGAAGATCCTGTCTCTGGTGCTGTCGCTGACGATGCTCTTGTGCGCGGTTCCTGCCTTTGCGGACGTGGCCGCCGACGTGGAGGCGGGTCAGTCCATGACGCATGACGCGCTGGTGGAGAAGGCGCTGGCCGAGAGCGGCCCCTTCGTGGTGTACGGCAACACCAGCCGCATTGAGACCGCCGCGGAGGCGTTCGGCGAGCTGTACGGCATCCCCTACGAGCCCAACAACCTGAAGGATCAGGAGATCTACGAGAAGCTGCGCTACGTGAACGGCAACGACGCCGCCGACATGGTCATGATCCAGGACGGCGCGCAGCTCACGGACGCCATCGACGAGGGGCTCGTGGTCAACTTCGTGCCCGCCAGCGTCCAGGACGCGCTGTCCGAGAGCGACCAGCAGCCCGCGCTGGTGCACCAGTACATCAACAAGCTGTTCATCTACAACAACCTGGGCGACGACGTCCCCGCCATCCGGAACGTGTGGGAGCTGACCGCCCCGGAGATGAAGGGCAACGTGATCTTCAAGAACCCCGAGAACGAGAAGGTCAACATGAACTTCCTGGTCATGTGCACCAAGGACGAGTGGGCCGACCGGCTGGCCGAGGCGTACTTGGACTGGAAGGGCGAGGAGATCGACCTGGGCGGCTACGCGAACGCCGGCTACAAGTGGGTGGCCGAGTTCCTGGACAACGTGACCTTCGGCAAGTCCGACACCTCCATCGCGGAGGAAGTGAGCCAGGAGACCGCCGCCGGCAAGATCGGCCTGTTCGTGCTCAGCAAGCTGCGCTCCTCCTCCGTGCTGACCGACAACCTGACCGTGGCCGAGTACGACGCCGTCGCCAACGGGTATGCCGTGGAGCCCTTCGCCGGCTTCATGTACCCCATGTACACCATGGTGAACACCCGGGCCACCCGGCCCTACACCGCCATGCTGTTCATCGAATACCTGATGAGCCAGGAGGGCTTCCAGCCCTGGGGCAAGAACATCGGCGCGTATTCCTCCAACCCGTCCTTCGCCGTGAACGAGGGCGACTTGACCATCGACGTGTGGAAGGACGTCCTGGTGGTCGAGGACGCGGACTACATCCTGGAGAGCTTCGACGTGGAGGACTTCATACTGCAGCACTGCCAGAACTGATCGTTCAACGGCGCTGCGCTCATGGCGGGGCGGTTTTGCCCGTCCCGCCGTTTTTCAATTTGGCGCTTTAGGGGGGATCCCGATGGACGAGGCGAGGACTCAGAGGATCGCCTTGAACCGGATAAAGGGCAAGACGCTGGCCTGGTTTTCCAAACCGGCCAACGTTATATTGCTGGTGTTTTTGCTCCTGCTGGCGGCCCTGACGCTGTATCCGCTCCTGTCGCTTCTGACGGAGACGGTCACCGTTCACGCGGGCCGCGAAGCGCGCGCGGCGAAGCAGGCCGTGGGCGATCTCACCTTCTATCATTTCCAGCGCCTGTTCGCCACCCAGGAAAACGAGTACAGCCTGATCCAGTTCTACGAACCCTTCCGGAACACGCTGCTCGTGTCGCTGTCCGCCTCCATGATCGCGATACTGTTCGGCGGCACGGTCGCCTTCCTGGTGATGCGCACCAACCTGAAGTACGTCAAGTTCGTCTCCGCCGTATTCACCTTTCCCTACATCATGCCCTCCTGGACGCTGGCGCTGTTCTGGGAGAACTTCTTCAAAAACGTCAATATCGGCCTGAAGACCTCCAACGGCATCATGGCCGCCGTGTTCGGCGTGTACATGCCGGAGTGGTTCGTGTACGGCGGCTTCCCGATCGCGCTGGTGCTGGGCCTGCACTACGCGCCGTATGCGTTCATACTCATCGGCACCATGCTGCGCAACATGGACGCCAGCCTCGAGGAGGCGGCGATGATCCTCAGGACGCGGCGCTTGCGCATCATCCGCTGCATCACGCTGCCGGTGGTGAGGCCCGCCATCATGTCCACCTTCCTGCTGGTGTTCGCAAGCTCCATGAGCGCGTACTCCGTGCCGGTGTTCCTGGGGTCGCCGGTCCGCTTCTACATGCTGTCCACGAAGATGAAATCGCTGATCGACAGCTACCCCGGTCAGGCGTACATCATCGCGTCGGTGATGATCCTGCTGGGCATCGTCATACTGCTGCTGAACCAGCGCGTGACGAGCAGCCGCAAGCACTTCACCACCGTGACGGGCAAGAGCCGGCAGATCAGCCGCATCGACCTCGGCAGGGCCAACTACCCGCTGGCCATACTGCTGGTGATCGTGCTGCTGCTGGTGGCCGTGACGCCGCTGCTGACCTTCGCGATGGAGTCGGTGATCATCAAGGCGGGGGACTACACCCCCGGCAACATGACGCTCGACTTCTGGATCGGCACCAACCTCACCGAGCGGCTGGATCAGGGCGACTCCACCGGCATACTGCTCAACCCCAAGGTCTGGAACGCGCTGGGCTACAGCCTCGGCCTCGCGGCCCTGTCCGCCTTCGTGGCGGGCACCTGCGGCATACTGGTGGGCTACGGCGTGGCGAAGCGCCGCGGGAGCAGGCTGGCCAACGTCGTCAACGCGCTGTCGTTCTTCCCGTACCTGATGCCCTCGCTGGCCTTCGGCGCCATCTACCTGGCCATGAGCAGCAGGATCCCGTGGCTCCGCGGCTTCCTGTTGCTGGCGCTGGTGGGGTCGGTGAAGTACATGCCCTTCTCGTCCCGCTCCGGGCTGAACGCCATGCTGCAACTGTCCGGCGAGATCGAGGAAGCGGCCGTCATCACGGGCGTGCCGTGGTGGAAGCGCATGCTCCGCGTGGTGTTCCCCATCCAGAAATCCAGCTTCCTGTCCGGGTACCTGATGCCCATGGTATCCTGCATGCGCGAGCTGTCGCTGTTCGTACTGCTGGTGCCCACCAGCAATACCATACTGACCACCATGCTGATGCAGTATTCCGAGAAGGGCTGGGCGCAGTTCGGCAACGCCATCAACCTGCTCATCATCATCGTGGTGCTGCTGGTGAACTTCATCGTGAATAAGCTGACGGGTGCGTCAATCGACAAGGGAGTGGGTGGCTGACATGCCGGAAATCTTTCTGAAAAACGTGTCCAAACACTTTGGCAGGGTCGTGGCGGTGGATCGGCTGGATTTGCAGATTCTGAGCAACGCCTTCGTGACCCTGCTGGGGCCCTCCGGCTGCGGAAAGACCACCATACTGCGCATGATCGCCGGTCTGGAAACGCCCACGGAGGGCAGGATCACCATCGGCAACAAGGTGGTGTTCGATTCCGACCACGGCATCAACCTGCCGCCCAACAAGCGGGACGTGGGCTTCCTGTTCCAGAACTACGCGCTCTGGCCGCACATGACGGTGTACCAGAACATCGCCTTCGGCCTGGAGAATCTGAAGTGGAGCAAGAACGACATCAGGAGCCGGATCGAGGAGCTGCTGGCCATGCTGCGCATCGATCAGTTTGAGAACCGCTATCCCAGCGAGCTCTCCGGCGGCCAGCAGCAGCGCGTGGCCATCGCCCGCACGCTGGCGCCCGGGCCGAAGGTGCTGTTCATGGACGAGCCGCTGAGCAACCTGGACGCGAAGCTGCGCATGGAGATGCGCGCCGAGCTCAAGCGGCTGCACCGGGATACCGACTCCACCATCGTGTACGTCACCCACGACCAGCAGGAGGCCATGACGCTGTCCACCATGGTGTGCATCATCGAAAAGGGGCAGCTCCAGCAGTACGCGCCGCCGCTGCCGATGTACAACAACCCCGCCAACCTGTTCGTGGCGGACTTCCTGGGGAACCCCGCCATGAACTTCATCGACGGCCACCTGACCGGGGACGGCGTGCTGAGCTTCGCCGGCCTGCAGGCGCGGTTCAGCGCGTTCAACGCGGTCACGCTGGGCGAGCGCGACGTGACCGTGGGGATCCGCCCCGAGTACGTCCGCATCGAGAAGGACGGGGCGCTGGAGGCCACCGTGTATTCCACGCTGCCCTCCGGCATGGAGACCACGGTGAAGCTGGAGGTGAACGGCGTATCGCTGACGTCGGTGGTGTTCGGCGACGTGGACTTCCAGGTGGACCGCAAGGTGCGGTTCTCGTTCAACAAGGCGACGGTGCTCTTCGACCGGGAGAGCGGCCGGACGATCGCCCGCGGCGCGCTGACGCTGCTGTAGCCGCCGTAGCACAAAACCGCCCCTCCCCGCGGCGTTCAGGAACGCATGCGGGGAGGGGCGGTTTTTGGGCGCGACCCGGATCGGTCGCCGTTCATACCGTGATTTCGATGGGGTTGCCCTCGACTGCGACCACGCAGCTCTCGTAGTAGCCGTCGCCGGTGGTGCGCGGTCCGCTGACCACGGCGTAGCCGGCGGCCTTCAACTGCGCCGTCAGCGCGTCCACGCGCGCCCTGCTGCCGACGGAAAAGGCGATGTGCGCGTAACCGGTGCGGTTCAGCGGCTTCTCCGCGTCCGCCATGTCCGGCTTTTGCATGAGCTCCAGCCGCGCGCCGTCCTCAAAGCGGATGAAGTAGGACCGAAAGCCCGTGTTCGCGTTGTGGTAGCCGTCGTTGGAGCGGCCGCCGAGGTACGTCACGAAGAAATCCCTGGCGGCCTCAAGGTCGTTGACGTAGAGCGCGACGTGTTCGATCTTCATGGGGTTCGCGGCCTTCCTCTCTCTCGCAATACGGCTTGACGGCGTTCGCGGCATCCGCTCATCAGACCGGGACCCGCCGCCCTGCGACGGGTCGCCGGGGCCGGGATGCCTCGCGGTTTACCGGTGCAGGATCTCCGAGATGGCGTCCATGATCTTGTCGTGGCAGCCGCCGCAGCCGGTGGAGCAATGGGTCTGCTTCTGTACGTCCTCGAAGATCTTCTCCACGTCGCTCAGTTGCTCGGCCCGGTGCATGGCGTCCTCCACGTCGAAGTAGGACACGGACTTGCACTTGCAGATTACGTAGTTTTCCATGGGGACCTCCTCTCGATGCGTCGGGGTGCGCCTTGGCTTTCCCCCTTGATTATACCCGATCCCCGCCCGCAGGGCAAGGGGATCTTTTGCGCGGCGTTCCGGGGCGTCAGTAGTTGTACCACTTGAACCAGCGCAGGTACTTCGCGTAGGAACGGGACATCGGCAGGCCGCTCTCCAGCGGATAGAAGGCGACGAACAGCGCCAGCGCGCTGCCCAGCAGCACGCCCGAGACGATGCGGAAGCCGCGCTCGGAGCGCTCGCGGATCCTGCCCAGCAGCAGCGCCGAGGCCAGTATGATGAAGGGCACGCTCGCGAAGTAGTGGTAGATGAAGGTGGACCGGGGCACGATGACCCACGGCAGGAACTGGCTGGCGAAGCCCACCGCCACCATCAGGCTGGACTTCGAGGCACGGCGCGTCCAGGCCATGTGGACCAGCATGTACAGCAGCGCGACCAGCCCGAACCACCACACCGCGGGGTTGCCCATGCAACTGATGGAGGAGATGACGCCCTCGGGCAAGTAGGGCGTGCCGGAGTAGTACCACATGGGCCACCAGATCACCGGCCACTGGTACCACGGGGAGCGGAAGTAGTGGGTGTCGCCGGCCAGGCCCGCGTGGTAGCCGAAGATGCTCTTTTGCAACTGGATCACGCGGTCCAGGCGGTCGCGGCTCAGCATGTCCGCGAAGTGCCGCACGCCCTCGCCCCGAAGCTGGAAGGTGTAGCTGAAGTAGTAGATGGTCAGCGGTATGGCCACGAAGAACACCATGCAGAACAGCAGCGTGAGGATCACGCGCCGCGCGGTGCCGGGGATGCCCTCCGGCGCGGTGCGGGCCTCGCGGATCCTGCGCCAGAGCGTCCAGAAGAACAGGAACGCCAGCCCCGCCGATGCGTAAATGCCGATCCACTTGGTGGCCCAGGCGATGCCCATGGTGACGCCGCACAGCCCCAGCGGCACCAGCGTGCGCCGGAAGGACTCGCGGTTCCAGCTCATCTGGCAGTAGCGGAACATGAACAGGTACATCAGCATGATCCAGAATACCGCGTAGCTGTCGATGGTGGCGATGCGGGTCTGGGTGAAGTGCATGGAATCCAGCGCCAGCAGGCACATGGCGATGAAGGACAGCTTTGTATCATGGGTCAGCTGCATCGCCAGCAGGTACATCAGCGGCACCATCAGCACGCCGACCAGCGTGCCCATGAACCGCCAGCCGAACGGCGTCATGCCGAACAGCTCGATGCCGACCATCATCAGCGCCTTGCCCAGCGGCGGATGCGTCCACTCGTAGGCGCTCATGGCGTGGATCTGCTCGTAGGCGGTGCGCGCGTGGTAGATCTCGTCGAAGCAGGTGGAATTCAGGTAGCTCGGGCAGGACGCCACGGTGCTCTGCTCGTCGACGAGCCGCGCGGCGCTGCTTTCGGAGGACGCGGTCTGGCCGCTCTGGTTCACGCTCTCGATGGGCAGCGCATGGCCCTCGGCGTCCAGGAAGCCCACTTCAAACAGCGTCAGACCCGCCGAGCGCGCCGTCAGCCGCACGTAGCGGGCGGTCTGGAACGGATAGGCCTCCCCACCGGTGGCGTAGGTCACCCAGGCGGTGCCGTCCTGGGTGGGTACGGTTTCGTTGTACAGCACCTTCAGCTCGCTGTCCATCGGCACGTACCAGATCCAGCGGAACATCTCCCCCTGGTTGTACTGCGCCACGCAGGGCTCGGTCCAGATCTCGCCGTCGTTGGACAGCTCCACGGTGAAGGTGGAGTTGCACACGCCGCCATAGTAGGTCATGCGGAAGGTCTGCTCCCGGCCCAGGTCGAAGGTCACCGTCTCGCCGGAGACGCTGCTGATCCAGCTCGTCTGCGGCGCGGAGAGGTCGCCCAGGTTCACGAAGGCGACCACGCCGTAGACCAGCGTCACCGCGCACATCAGCAGCGCGTCCGCGCGCCGGAGGTTCAGGCGCCACCGCGCCGGCTCGTGGAGGCTGACCAGCCCCTCGGGCACCTCCTCGGCGGAGCGGCCCTGCAGCGGCCAGATGCCGTCGAAGGCGCAGATGTCCAGCGTCGTCCAGGCCAGGAACAGCGCGTTCAGGATGTTCACGCCGCAGAGCAGGTTGTTCAGCCAGCGCTCGCTGTCGTGCAGGTGGCCGTAGTTGGCCGCGGTGATGCCGCCCTGCAGCACCAGCGCCTCGTTCATGAACAGCGTGCAGGTGAGCACGATCAGCGAGATGAGCAGCCGGACGTCGCGCTCGGCCGCGAAGGCCAGCAACAGCAGCAACATCCCCGGGAACACGTAGCGCTCGTGGATCATGGGGCCGAAGGTGCAGATGAGCACGATCAACAGGCCGCCCGTCAGCAGCAGCCGCCGGGGCCGCCGCGCGCCGAGGGCCAGCATCGTCCCGCTGTACACGTAGGCCAGCCCGAACAGCACCCAGGCGAAGGCGGTCAGCAGCATGTGGTCGTCCACGCGCTGCCAGTTCATGCCCAGCAGGCAGAAGAGGTTCAGCGCGTTCACGGTCAGGTACTTGTAGCCCTTCATGGTGCCGGCGTACAGCTCCACCAGCCAGACGACGGGCCGTCCGAGCACCTCGAGCGGGCCGCCGCCCTGCCCCGCGCAGAACAGGAAGGCCGTGCCGTACAGTATGCCCAGGAAGGCCGCAGTGCCGATCAGCGCCCGCTTCAGGTACAGGCGGCGCCTGGCACCCTGCGCCCGCAGGATGCCCAGCAGGATGCACAGCAGGCCCAGCGGCGCGAACAGCAGCGCCTGCGGCTTAATGAGCAGCGCCACGGCAAACCACGCCAGCGCGGCGACGTAGTGGTACTCCACCGCCGCGACCGCGCACAGCACGATGGTCAGCGTGAACACGCCGTCGATCTGCCCCCAGGCGGCGGAGTTGGTTATCGCCGCAGGGTTGAAGGCGTACAGCAGCGCCAGCGTCGCCGCCGCGCGCCCGGAGAAGCGCTTGCGGGCCGCGCGCCAGATCAGCGCCGCGCCGGCCATGTCGGCCAGCATGGGCAGCGCCTTCAGCAGCATCCAGTAGGCCGCGCTGTTGGTCGTTATCCCCAGCAGCCGCCGGATCGCCGCCACCGGCCACAGCATCAGCATGTACCCCGGGGGATAGTCGCAGAAGTAGTCCGGGGCGTAGTAGTCCGACAGCCGGGTGGTGAAGATGCGCTCCGACCAGGCGGTGAAGCAGTTGATGTCGGTGTAGTAGCCGCGCATGCGCACGGACAGCACCAGCCGGACCGCGAAGGCCAGCGACAGCCCGACCACCAGCAGCGCCGCGCCGCTGTCGTCCGCCGGCGCGAGGGAGCGCCCGCGCTTTCGGGTCAGGGCCACCGCCGCCAGCGCGTACAGGCAGATGAACAGCAGCCAGGTCTCCGTGTAGCGGGTGGGATCGTCGGTGTTGTTGCTCACGTTGTTGCTCTTGGCTCTGCCCGCGTCGTAGAAATCACAGGCGATGACGCCCTCCGGCACGTCGTCCAGCTTTTCCAGGGACAGGTTGTCGAACCAGGCGGTGCCCTCGGACAGCGTGCTGTAGCCGCCCACGCGGGCGAACACCGTCAGATCCGTCTGGTTAGGGCCGGTGCGGCCCACCAGCTCCGCCCGCTGCCACTCGCCCGCGGTGTCGTAAATGGCGTCGGAATAGGTGAACAGCCCCGAGACGGACAGGTTGGCGCCGAAGCCCTCGGGATCGCAGTTCTCGGCGCGGATCATCCCGGAGAGGCGGTACACGCTGTTGGGCTCTACCGCGACGGTCTGCGCGAAGCGGGCGTCGTTGGCGTCCACGTTCTCCACCATGACCGCGGGGCCGTCGTAGCCGTCGGGGACCACCGACAGGATGCTGACGCCGATGTCGGTGTGCCACATGTCCGCGTGCCAGTAGTCGGGCAAACCGTTGGTGACGGCGGAAAAGTCGCCGTTCTTCAGCAGGTTCCCCTCCGCCAGCGCGCCGCAGCACAGCAGCGCCAGGAGCATTAGTGTACAACAGAGCTTTTTCATAAGGACTCCTTTGGAAGGCGCACATGCGCCGACATGAAACCGGGCGGAACCCCACGGGTTCCGCCCGATGATCTTCCCGGGACTATTCCACCGCGATCAGGTAGTAGTACAGGGGTTGGCCGCCGCGCTGCAGGTCCACGTCGCAGTCGGGATAGGCCGCGGCCAGGGCGTCGCACAGCGCCCGGGCGTCCGCCTCGGCGATCTCCTCGCCGTAGTATATGGTGATCAGCGCGGAATCCTCCGTCACCATCGTGGCGGTGATGTCCCTGGCCACCTGGGAGACGTCGCTGCCGAGCAGGCTCAGCTTGTTGTCCACCATGGCCATGATGTCGCCCTCGTGGATCTCCTGGCCGTCGTAGTTGGTGTCGCGCACCGCGTAGGTGATCGAGGCGGTGTGCACGGTGTTGGCGGCCTCGGTCATGGCGGCCTCGTTCTCCTCGGGGGAGGCGGCGGGGTCGAAGGCCAGCGCCGCGGAGATGCCCATGGGCACCGACTTGGTGGGCAGCACGATCACGTGCCGGTCCGTAAGCTCGGTGGCCTGCTGGGCCGCGAGGATGATGTTGGTGTTGTTGGGCAGTATGATGACGTTGCGGGCGTTGGTGGCGTCCGCGGCGTTGGCGAGGTCCTCGATGCTGGGGTTCATGGTCTGCCCGCCGTCGACCACCTGGTCCACGTTCAGGTTCTTGAAGATCTCCACCAGGCCGTCGCCCAGGGCCACGGCCACGATGCCGTACTCCTTCTGCTCGGCGGCCTTCGCCGCGGCCTCCTCGGCCAGCCTGGCGTCGCGCTCGCGGCGCTCCTCGAACATGTTGTCGATCTTGATGGCGTCCAGCTCGCCCAGCTCCAGCGCGTATTGCAGCGCCTGGCCGGGCTGGTTGGTGTGCACGTGCACCTTCACCACGTTCATGTCCGCAATGACCATCACGCAGTCGCCGATGCGCTCCAGGCGCTTGCGCAGCCGCACCACGTCGGCGTCCCGCACGTCCTCCCTCGGGTGGGAGACGATGAACTCCGTGCAGTAGCCGAACTTGATCTCTTCCAGACTTTCGTGGTCGTCCACGTACTCGCCGGGCATGGGCGCGCCGTCGGCGGAGATGCCCTCGATGGCGGCGTCCACGGGCTCGCCCGTCAGCGCGGCGAACATGCCGCGCAGGATGACCATGAGGCCCATGCCGCCGCTGTCCACCACGCCCGCCTGCTTCAGCACCGGCAGCATTTCCGGCGTGCGCTTCAGGATGGCGTCGCCGGTGGCCAGCACCAGGCGGAACAGCTCGACCACGTCGTCTTCCTTGTCCCTGGCCTCCTCGGCCTCCTCCGCGATCACGCGGATGACGGTGAGGATGGTGCCCTCCTTGGGCTTCATCACGGCCTTGTAGGCGGTGTTCGCGCCGCTGCGCAGGGCCTGCATCAGCAGCGGGCCGTCCAGCCACTCGTGGCCGTTCATGGTCTTTGCGAAGCCGCGCAAAATCTGGCTCAGGATGACGCCGGAGTTGCCCCGCGCGCCCTTCAGCGCGCCGCGGGCGGCGGCGTTGGCCACGTCGGAAACGCTCGTGTAGTTCTTGGCGCTGATCTCCTTGATGGCCGATGTAATGGTCTGGGACATGTTGGTGCCGGTGTCGCCGTCCGGGACGGGGAACACGTTCAGCGCGTCCACGCTGTCGCGGTTATTGGTGAGCAGCGCGGCGCCGGAGGAGAACATCTCCTTCAGCAACATGCCGTCTATCTTCTTGCTTGCCATGTTAAGCCTCCACAATCAATCCGGGGCGCGTCAGACGCGAATGTCCTCGACGAAGACATTCACGCGGCCCACCGGCACGCCGGTGAGGTGCTCCACCTTGTATTTCACGGTTTCGATGATGGCGTCGGCGACGGCGCTGATCGAAATGCCGTATTCCACCACGATGAACAGATCAATGTCGACCCTGTCGCTGGAGGGTTTGATCTTGATGCCGCGGCCAAGGTTTTCCTTGCCCATCAGTTGCACGATGCCGTCGGTGCTGCGCTTGGAGGCCATGCCCACGATGCCGTAGCAATCCAGCGCCGCGTAGCCCGCGACGCGCACGATGACCTCGTCGTTTACGGTGACGACGCCCAGATCGGTGGTGAACCTGCAATCCATTATTGAAACCCCCTTTGATCAAAGGATTGGCCATTCCGTCGGGAAAGCGTGGAAAGAGCGCGTTCCAGGGCCCCGGGGACGTCGAGCGCGCGCGCCGGGGATTTTGAAAACAGACTCTGACAACAGTATACCTTTTTTTCGGCAATTATGCAAGAGAAAGGGCCGATTCCCGGAAAATAAAACGGTGTTTTTTACAGGGAGTTTGCACGGCGGGCGGCCGGGCGGGGCCGCGCGGGCGGGGAGATTTCATAAGTTTTACAAGCGCAGCCCTTGCGTTTTGGGTCAAACAATGCTATAATTCATATGTTTTGATGTGGAGTTATCCTTGAAGGAGGTGTAATAGAGTATGGGAAAGTTTTGTGAAATCTGCGGCAAGGGCGTGGTGTACGGCAACAACGTCAGCCATTCCAACCGCAAGACGCGCCGCACCTGGGCTCCGAACACGCAGAAGGTTCGCGTGCTGATCAACGGCGTACCGAAGCGCATGTCCGTGTGCACCCGCTGCCTGCGCAGCAAAAAGGTTGAGCGCGCGCTGTAATATCGCGTTCACCCGGTGAAAACCCCGCAAAAAACCGGCGTTGGCCTGTGAAGCCACGGGCGACGGCCGGATTTTTTGCGGGGTTTTCGGCGCTTCGGCGTGCGGTTCAGTCGCTGAACCGCCACAGCAGGAACCCTACGCTGATCATCAGGATGCCCAGCGCGCCCGCCCACACCCAGCGGGGCACGAACAGCAGAAAGACCAGCGCCCCGGCCACCATCAGCAGGATGCCCAGCGCCTGCCTGCCGCCGCCGCGCCGTCCGCAGTTATTCTTCATGCGATCGCCTCCGGTTCAGCGTATGCGCGGCGCACCCCGGGCGTGACCGGGCAGGGGCGATTGACAGCGCGCCGCCGAACCCCTATAATAGCGGTAGGATCACAGACGAGGGGGAGGCGTTCCCATGACGATGGAGGAATTCGAGGCCAGGACAAGGGCGGGCGTGCTGCTGCTGGACGGCGCGACGGGCTCCAACATGCGCGCGGCGGGCATGCCCGTGGGCGTGTGCGTGGAGGCGTGGCTGCTGGAGCACCCCGAGCCGCTGCTCGAGCTGCAGCGGGCCTACGCGGAGGCGGGCAGCGACGTGGTCTACGCGCCGACGTTCTCCGCCAACCGGCTCGGGTTGCGCATGCACGGGCTCGAGGACCGGCTCGCGGAGATGAACGCCGGGCTGGTGGCGCTGACGAAGCGGGCCGTGGCGGGCCGCGCGCTGGTGGCGGGGGATCTGACCACCACCGGCCAGCCGCTGGAACCCGTCGGCACGCTGACGTACCAGGCGCTGCTGGAGGTCTACCGGGAGCAGGTCGCGGTCATCGCGGCGGCTGGGGTGGACCTGCTGGTGGCGGAGACGATGCTGAGCATCGACGAGACCGCCTGCGCCGTCGAGGCGGCGAAGTCCGTGTGCGACCTCCCCATACTGTGCTCGCTGACCATGGAGGCGGACGGCCGGCTGCTGTTCGGCGGCACGGCGCGCGAGGCGGTGGAGACGCTGCAAGCCGTCGGCGCTTCGGCGGTGGGCCTGAACTGCTCCACCGGCCCGGACCAATTGGAGGCGGTGGTGGCCGACATGCGCTCCGTGGCGACGGTGCCCGTGATCGCCAAGCCCAACGCCGGCATGCCCGTGATGGACGCGAAGGGCTTCGCGCACTACGACATGACGCCCGACGCATTCGCCGCCGCCATGAAGCGCCTCGTCGACGCCGGTGCGACCGTCGTCGGCGGCTGCTGCGGCACCACGCCGGAGTACATCCGCCGCCTGGCCGCGGCGGTGGGCAGGGCGGAGGGATGACCTTTCCACCTCTTAACGCATAACAGGATCCTTCACCCTTCCCGGGGGAACGGGCGCTGCGGCGCCGTCGTCCGGAGCGGGGCGAAGGATCCTGTGTTTTGGGGGATGTCCGGGCGGAGCGAGCCGGTTGTCACGAAAGTCCGCTGAAGCAGAAGCCGAAGTAGCCGTGCGTGACGGGCTGGGGCGTGGCGAGCTCGATCCGGTAGAGCGGTTTGCCGTCCGACGCGCCCTCGGGGAAGCGGGCGTTCAGCTCGATCACCTTTACCCGCAGGGGCGTTTCCCAGCTCAGCTCCAACGGCCCCAGCCGCAGCGCGTCGCCCGACGCCGCGGGCTTTTCCGGGGTGACGAAGCGGAACGTCACCGGCGCGGGCTGGGCCAGCTCCAGCGCGTCGACCAGCCGCAGCACGCCCTCCCGGCGCATCGCCAGCGCCGTGCGCTGGTAGGCGCGCACCAGCGCGGACACCGGGTAGGCGTGGGTCAGGTCCACGGTGAGCTGCTCCTGGTCCTCGCGCACGGCGAAGTCCCCCGCGGCGGCCAGCGCCAGCCCGGCCTCCGCCTGCTGCGCCTGCCCGGCGATCAGGGGCACGCTGGCCTCCCCGGGCACCTCCGCGAGCACGGGCGTCCCGTCCGCGAACAGCAGCAGGTTCCCGGCGTTGCCGCGGCCGCCGCCGGTGTGCAGCGCGCAGGTCAGGCCGTTGAAGCGGGACACCATCAGCCGGTTCCCCGCCGTGGCGGCGTACTTGAGCTTCGGCACGCGGCCGCTCTCCGCCGCCAGCAGCTGCGCCTGGTTCAAATCCATCAGCCGCGCGGTCACCGTGGCCGAGGGCAGGCTGCCCGCGCGATCCAGCCTGGCGCCCAGCGCGGCGAGGGCCTCGTCGCCCGCGGCCAGCCCGATGCGGAACAGCTCGGCCCCCGAGAGCGCAGGCTTCAGCGTGCCGGCGGCGGGGTCCGCGAACCACGGACCCTCGAGCCAGGGGAACAGCAGCGCGTCCAGCCATTCGGGGGCGGGATAAACTTGCGTCAGATCCAACTGGCCCCGGCTCAGCTTGCGCAGCAGCGCGCACAGGTCCGCGACTGCGCCGGTCTCCGCGGCGGCGTCGGGCAGCGCGTCCACGCGGTTCTCGCGGGCGGCGACGGCGTCGTCGAGCTGGCGCAGGCACTGCTTGAGCACCGCGGCGCGCCGGGCGGTGTCAGTTTCCAGCAGGATGGCGCTCAGCAGGATGTCGCACAGTATGCACAGCGGGCGCGCGCCCTGGCCGCGCATGAAGGGGTAGTCCCCGTGGGCCAGGAAGGGCGCGAACACGCGGCGGCGGACCTCGTAGGCCAGCTTGCCGCGCACCCGCGGCGGCAGCGCGTCGCCGAAGCAGCGGCTCGTCCAGCCCAGCAGCGCGGCGGTCTCGGCGCACTGGAAGTCGATCTCCGGGTGGCGCTCATCGTCGAACGGCGCGAGGGCGGGGTTCTCCGACCAGGCGGATTCCTCGACGATCATGCAGAGGATGTCCGTCGCCCGGGTCACGGCGGCCTTGTCCGGCTCCAGGGGGAGGAGCGCCTCCAGCGCCTGCCGCCTGGCCCGCTGCGCGCGGCGCCAGCCCGCGGGGTCCGCCAGCCGCTCCGACAGCTTCAGCGCGGGCAGGTCCCGGCGCATGGCGCGGTCGGCGGCCTCCCGGCAGCGCTCCGCCAGCGCGGCGGGAGCGCGAAAGGCCGGCAGCGCCTCGGCGCTCGCCAGCCCGGTCAGCAGCGAAGTACCCCGATAAAACATAACCCCCGCTCCTTTCCCCGGAAGCCGGTCCCCGTTGATTTCAGATTCCCGGTCGGCAGACGCCGCGCCGGGCAAAGCCCCTGTCAGGCATACCTCGCCCGCTCGCCGCCGACGAGCATGGGTCGCGTGCGCGCGGCGGAGACGAGCGCGCAGCCCACGCGGTCGCGCTTCAGGCGCACGGGGATGGCCACGCGGCGCAGGTGCATGCCGATGAGCGTCAGGCCGATGTCGAGCCCGGCGTCAGCGCGGACAGCGAGCACCGCCACGGGATCCTTCATGGCCTGCCAGGCCGCCGTGGCCAGCGAGCCGCCGGCCTTGGGCTGGGGCACCACGGTCACGATCTCATAGCCCCGCTTCTCCGCGGCCGCGCGCTCCATGACCAGCGCGCGGTTCAGGTGCTCGCAGCACTGGAAGGCGATGTCGAAGCCGCGGGCCGCGGCGACCTCCAGCGCGGCCTTCGCCATGGCCTCGCCCAGCTCGAAGGACGAGGCGTGGCCGATCACCCCGCCGCCGACCTCGCTGCTGCTGCCGCCCATCACCATGAGCCGCACCGGGTTCAGCCCCGGCCGCGTGTCGACGAGCAGCTCCTCGACAGCTTCTTTGGTTTGCAGATAGATTTCTTCCGGATTCATGCGTTGCCTCCGTGCAGGAATTGATAGGCGCCCACCGAGATCGCCACCGCCAGGTTCAGCGAGTCGATCTCCGGGCTCTGGGGAATGAATACGCTCTGGCCCATGTCTGCGAATTCCGCGGGCAGGCCGGTCTGTTCGTTGCCGAACACCAGCGAGAAGGGTGGTTTTGCGGCGGCGGCCACCGCGTTCAGCGGCTGCGCGCCGTCCAGCATGAACGGGTAGAGCGCGCGCTGCGGGTGCTCGGCGCGGTAGGCGGCGAAGTCGTCGTAGACCCGCACGCGCAACTTGAAGAACGCGCCCATGGACGCGCGCAGCACGTGGGGATCGAACACGTCCACGCAGGGCTTCACCACGGCCACGTCCCGGATGCCGAAGCCCAGCAGGCTGCGCATGGCGGTGCCGGCGTTGCCGGCGTCGGAGATCTGGCACAGCACGGCGTGGTTGCGGCCCGGGTCGAGCGCGCAATCGTACTTTTCAAACACCAGCCCCGCGAAGCAGTTGTCCTTCTTCGATTCGCGGCGCAGCACCCGCTCCGCCAGCTCCTCGCGCACGCCCAGGCGCGCGCACAGCGCCCGCAGCTTCACCACGCCCTCGTTCTCCAGCCCCTGGGGGTGGAGCAGCAGCCGGCGGGCGCACTCCGGCCGCGCCTCCAGCAGCATCAGCGCCGGAAACACCCCGAGCTGGTAGCTGTAGGGGAGCTTGCGCGAATAGGGCTCGAGCTTGGGCATGGGAACACCTCCGGTCCGGCGGAATGCGAACAGATCAATCGTTGTACCTCAGCCAGCCGCGGAGGTAGTCGCGGATCGCGCGGCTGTGGGTTTCGGTGGGGAAGTGGCCGGCGTTCGAGAGGCGGTGGAACTCCGCACCCTTCAGAAGCTCGTGCATCTGCCGGGTGCGCACCTCGTCCAGCAGCGGGTCGCGCCCGCCGTAGATCACCATGGTGGGGCAGAAGCCCGTGTTCTCCGACGGCGGCGCGGCGGCGCCGCGCAGGTAGCGGTCCATCGCCCCGCGCACGCCGGGGCGCACCAGCGGGCGGCGCATGCGGTCCACGATGTAGTCGTCCATCGGGAAGCCCGCGTAGCGCTCGATCATCCGGCGGAAGCGGGCGGGGTCGCGGATGTTGTCGTCGTACCAGCGCAGCGGCGCGGGGACCTTTCGGCCCGAGGGCACGGAGAGCGTGGGGGCGAGGTGAATCTGGCTCTTCACGCTGTCGGGGTAGCGGGCCGCCATCTTGAGGATCACCCGGCTGGCGCAGCCGTGGCCCGCCAGGTGCCACATGGACATCGGCGCGCCGGCGGCCCGGTCCAGGTCGTCCAGCACGCCCCAGACCAGGCTGGCGGCGAGGTTCTCGTCCTGCGGGCTGTCCGAATCGCTCAGCCCGAAGCCGGGCAGGTCCACCAGCGCCGCCAGGCAGCCCAGGCCGTCCAGCTCCGGCAGGAGCTTGCGCCAGTGGAAGCTGTTCATCAGCGGGGAGGACAGCAGCAGCATGCGGTTTTTCACGGGCACGTCCGGCCGCATAAGCACGAAGTGCACCCGCATACCCATGAAGGACAGAACCCGGCTCTCCTGCATCAAGGGACCGCCCTCCATTCCGCACCGTCGCTTTTGTAAAAGAATCCAACCTATTTTACCATACCGCGCGGCATTTGGCAATGAAGGACGGCGACCGAAGGCACATTTTACAGGCCGGACGAGGCAAGACGGCGCCCGCGGGCGGGGAAAAGCGGGGCGTTTTCGGTCAAATCGGCGCATCGCGGGTAATAAGCTCGTTAATTGGCTTGCTTCAAAATGGAAACTCATGTATAATATAATTTGCGCTATGAGCGCAGAGAATAACGTCGAGAGGGTGGGCGCATGCCGGTATATGACTTCAAGTGTACCCGGTGCGGTCACCGGTTTGAATTGCTTCGCTCCATTTCCAGCCGCGACGAGGCGGTCTGTCCCAAGTGCGGCGGCAGCGTCGTGCGGGTTTACGAGGGCCGCTGGGCCGTCGGAAAGCCCTCGGGCACGGGCGGCGGATGCAGTTGCGGCGGGAACTGCGCCGGCTGCTCCGGCTGCCGGAACTGAGAAGCAGCCATAAACAGACTCTGGGACGGCCGGAGGTCTTTTTCATGAAAGAGAAGTTCCTGATACAGGGCGGCGCGCGCCTGGAGGGCGAGGTCACCGTGAGCGGCGGCAAGAACGCCGCGGTGGCCATACTGCCCGCCGCGCTGCTGGCGGATTCCCCCTCGGTGATCGAAAACGTGCCCGACATCAACGATGTGCGGGTCATCATCGATATGCTGGAATACCTGGGCGCGAAGGTGACGTTTGCGGAGAACGTAATGACCATCGATCCCCGCGGCGTGGACAAGTACGACCCGCCCTACGAGCTCGCCAGCCGCATGCGCGCTTCCTACTACTTTGCGCCGGTGCTGCTGGGCATCTTCAAGCGCTGCGAAGTGCCGCTGCCCGGCGGCTGCGACCTGGGCGCGCGGCCCATCGACCAGACCATCAAGGGCATGGAGGCCTTGGGCGCGCGCGTGGACACCAAGGGCGGCGTGCTGGTGGCCGGCGCGGAGGAGCTGACCGGCGGGGACATCTTCCTGGAAATGCCCAGCGTGGGCGCGACGGTGAACAGCATGCTCACCGCGGTGTCCGCCTCGGGGTCGACCACCATCCACAACGCGGCCAAGGAGCCCCACATCGTCGACCTGGCCAACTTCCTGAGCAGCATGGGCGCCTGGGTGAAGGGCGCCGGCACGGATGTGATCCGCATTCGCGGCGGGCGGCACCTGCACGGCGCGAACTACACCGTGGTGCCGGACCAGATCGAGACCGGCACGCTGATGATCGCGGCGGCGGCCACCGGCGGCGACGTGCTGATCACCGGCGCCATCCCCACCCACATGGAGGCGCTGTCGGTGAAGCTGCTGGAGATGGGCGTGCACGTGACCAGCGAGGACGACTGGATCCACGTGCGCAGCAACGGCAACTTCCGCGCCGTGAACGTAAAGACCCAGGTCTATCCCGGCTTTCCCACGGACCTGCAGCAGCCGCTGTCGGCGCTTCTGACCGTGGCGAAGGGCACCAGCATCGTCACCGAGACCATCTTCGAATCGCGCTTCCGCTTCCTGGAGGAGCTGCGCAAGATGGGCGCGGACCCCAGGGTGATCGAGACCACCGCCATCATCAACGGCGTCGATCAACTGGTGGGCGCGCGCGTGCACGCCACCGACCTGCGGGCCGGCGCGGCGCTGGTGATCGCGGCGCTGATGGCCGAGGGCACCACGGAGATCTCCGGCGTGGGCTACATCCTGCGCGGCTACGAGTGCTTCGACGAAAAGCTCCGCCGCCTGGGCGCCCACATCGAGCGGGTCACCAGCGAGGAATAACACAAAAAACCCGCGCGGGAACGTTATTTCTGGGAAATACCGGTTGTATTCCCGGAGGAATCGTGCTATAATATAAAGGTAAACGCATTCGCGTTTCCCTGATGCCGGATTCTCACCGCACTACCGCCGATCTTCGGCGGTGTGTTTTTGAGGGGAGCGCCCGGCGCTCCCGGAATTGCGATTATTGGAGGGGTTTCATTGCCGAGCAAGGCCATGCCGGTCAAGGAAGCAGCGCAAATTGCACAGCGGATCGCCCAGGAAATGAACGTGGAGCTGGTCGACGTCGAGCTGGTCAGGGAACCGACCGGCCGTTTTCTGCGCTTTTACGTGGATCGGCCCGACGGCATCGCGCTGAACGACCTGGAGGCGTTCCACCGCAGGATACTGCCGCTGGTGGAGCGCGTGGAGTACGACTACATGGAAGTCTCCTCCCCCGGGGCGGACCGCCCGCTGAAGACCGAGCAGGACTTTGAGCGCGCGAAGGGCGCCGCGGTGGAGCTGAAGACCTACCGCCCGGTGAACGGCGCCAAGCAGCACATCGGCGAGCTGGTGGGCCTGGAGGGCGACGACGTGGTCATCGAGGTCTTGGGCGGGGAGCGGCTGCGCTTTCCCCGGAAGGACGTGGCCGTGGTGCGCCCGTACATTGAATTCGACGAGGACGACCTGCGGGACGACGCGCCCGCGGAGTGAATCGGGAAGCATGGATAGACAGAAGGATGATTGAGGAGGAACCGGAACATGGCAGCCAAGCAGAGTCAGGGCATTGATTCCGTCGAGTTTTTCAGCGCGCTGGACGCGCTCAGCAAGGAGCGCAGGATCAACAAGAACGTGCTGTTCGACGCCATCGAGGCCGCGCTCATTTCCGCATACAAGAAAAACTTCGGCAAGAACGCCAACGTGCGCGCGTCCATCGACGCCGACAAGGGCACCATCGAGGTGCTCTCCCGCAAGACCGTGGTGGAGAGCGTGGAGGATCCCCAGTGCGAGATCAGCCTGGAGGACGCCCGCGCCATCCAGCCCCGGTATGAGATCGGCGACCTGGTGGAGGTGCAGGTGACGCCCCGCAACTTCGGCCGCATCGCCGCGCAGACCGCCAAGCAGGTGGTCGTGCAGCACCTGCGCGAGGCCGAGCGCGGCGTGATCTACGACGAGTACAGCCAGAAGGAAAACGAGATCCTCACCGCCATCGTGCAGCGCATCGAAAACAAGCAGGTGTTCGTGGAGCTCGGCCGCACCGAGGGCGTGCTCGAGGCTTCCCAGCAGATGCCCACCGAGGAGCTGAACATCAACGACCGCATCAAGGTCTACGTGCTGGAGGTTTCCCGCATAGGCCGCGGCCCGCAGGTGTTCGTGTCCCGCACCCATCCCGGGCTGGTCAAGCGCCTGTTCGAGCTGGAGGTACCGGAGATCGTCACCGGCGTGGTGCAGATCCGCTCCATCGCCCGCGAGGCCGGGTACCGCACCAAGATGGCCGTGGTGTCCACCGATCCGCTGATCGACGCTGTGGGTTCCTGCGTGGGCCCGAGGGGCATGCGCGTGGAGAACGTGGTCAACGAGCTCAAGACCGAGAAGATCGACATCGTCAAGTGGTCCGCAGACCCCGCCGAGTACATCGCCAACGCCCTGAACCCCGCCCGGGTGCTCAGCGTGTTCGTGTCCGAGGAGGAGAAGGCGGCGTCGGTCGTCGTGCCCGACAACCAGTTGTCCTTGGCCATCGGCAAGGAGGGGCAGAACGCCCGCCTGGCCGCCAAGCTGACCGGCTGGAAGATCGACATTCGCAGCCAGAGCCAGGTGGAGGCGGAGGCCGCGCGGCTGGCGGAGAACCAGCCCGACCCCGCCGCCGGGGGAGAGGAATAACCGATGCCTGCGAAGCCGCGTAAGATTCCCATGCGCATGTGCGTGGGCTGCCGCGAGATGAAGCCCAAGAAGGAACTGCTGCGGGTGGTCAAGCCCCAGGAGGGCGACGCCCACATCGACCGCACGGGCAAGGCCCCGGGCCGCGGCGCCTACGTCTGCGACGACATCGCGTGCCTGAAGAAGGCCCGCAAGACCCGGGCGCTGGAGCGCGCGCTGGAGTGCGCGATCGAGCCGGAGGTCTTTGACCAGCTCGAGCGGCAGATCCGGCCCGAGGGGGCCGAAGCGTGAACCGCATGCTGGGCATGCTCGGGCTGTGCGCCCGGGCGCGGCGGCTCATTACCGGGGAAAAGGCCGTCGTACAGGCCGTGCGCGCGGGTTCCGCGCACGCCGTGCTGCTGGACGGGGCGGCCGCGCCGAACGCCGTCCAGGCCGTGAGCCGGGCGTGCGGGACCCACGGGGTGCCGCTGGTCCGCACCGCGCCGCTGGCGCTGGGCGAGGCCATCGGGAAGCCGGGCCGCATGGCCGCGGCGGTCACCGACCCGGGCATGGCCGAGAGGCTGCTGGCGCTGGCCGGGGAGGCCGCGCCGCAGGACAACCCATGAGATGACCCACCATCCGACCCGCGCGAGGAGCGCCGGGGATGCGAAAGAACCATTCTACTATCGGGGGTGCAAGGAAGGAATGACCAAAATCAGGGTTCAGGACGTGACGAAGGAGCTGAGCGCGAACACCGGCAGGATGCTGGAGAACGTGACCCGCATGCGCAAGCAGTCGCAGGAGATGCTCAGTTCTCTGCGCAGAATTTCGGACGGGTTCGCCCGCGAGGAAAGGGAGCGTCAGGAGCGCGAGGCCAAGGAAGAGCTCAGGAAGCAGTACGAGGCCAGCGCGCAGTTCATGACCGCCTATTCCAGCGAGCAGGTGCCGGAGATCCCGGCGAAGCCCGCGCCCGAGGTTCAGCCGAAGCCCGCGCCCGAGGAGAAGAAGGTTCCGGAAGCGGCAGCCCCGGCCAGGGCGGAGCAGCCCGCCGCGGCGCGGCCGCAGCAGCGCCCCGCGTACACGGCGCGCCCGCAGCAGGGCGGCGCGCCGGGCCAGCAGCGCCCCGCGTACAGCGCAAGGCCCCAGCAGGGCG
>CADBCY010000041.1 GCA_902793325.1 uncultured Eubacteriales bacterium | reverse complement strand
CGGGTCGGATGAGGTTATTTTCGTTTCACCGCATGCTGCCCAAAAGCCTTCCCCCTTGGGGAAGGTGGGCCGACGCGAAGCGTCGGGTCGGATGAGGTTTTCCCTTCCCGTCACGCGCCGGGCGCGCGGTGCCGTTCCAGCAGGCGGGCGAGCTCAAAGTACAGCGTCGCGTCCCCGCGCTCGCGGCCCAGCGCGAGGGTATCCAGGGAGATATTCAGCGCCAGGCTGAGCCGGGCCACGGTCTCCAGGGAGGGCAGTTTTTCCCCGCGCTCCAGGTGCCCGACGAACGCGCAGGAGACCCCGATCCGCTCCGCGAGCTGGGCCTGGGTCCAGCCCAGCGCCCGCCGCCCTTCGCGGATGCGCCTGCCCATGGCGATGTAATCGACGAGTGGTTCCTTCATAATGGTTTTTTATCAGCGTTGGGAGAATTGCTCTGCTCCAGCAGATAATCAATTGAAACGCCAAAGTAGTCGGCGATGCGTATTAATGTCGCGTAATCTGCTTCCCGGGAACCGCTTTCATATCGGCTGATGGTATTTTGGTTCATAGAAAGGTCCATGGCAAGTTTTAGCTGGGATATGCCGCGTTCTTTGCGTAACTCTCTCAAACGCATACATATCACTCCCCCAAAAAAGTATACCAAAATGGGATAGTCAAAATATCCCATTTTGGTATACTGAATGAAAGATTGGAACAACGTTTCTGTCTGGGATTGACCCCAGAAGGGATGTCGGGTCAACTTCGCGATTCTCTCTGTGCTTCAAGTTGTTCCCATTGACATCCAGACAGCAAACCGGGCCTCGTCCGATGATGAACGAGGCCTGGTTCTCTTTGGGAATTATGTTTTATTCGACGCCCAGCGCGATGTCCTGGAAGCTCAGCAGCTCGCAGGCGCCGTCCAGGGCTTCGTAGACGTAGACCACGGCGTAGGCGGGCACGGGGTCGGGGACCACGGGGGACACGCGGCAGAGGATGGCGTAGTTGGTGCCGGCCACCACCTGGGTGCCCAGCAGCGCCACGGGCTCGATGTCCGAGCCGACGAATTCCTCCAGCGCCTTTTCCAGGGCGGTGCGGGCCTCCTCGGTGACGGCGGCATCGGTCGTGACGGCCCAGCCCCCGGACAGCGGGGCCTCGGCGAGCGCGGCGACGGAGAACAGGCAGAGCAGCAGAGCGAGCATCATTGCGATCTTTTTCATGGTTCATTCTCCTTTCGTTCCTGCCGGTTGGACGCGGCGCCGCCGGAAACGGTTCCCATCACTCGGAAGATTTTTCGCGGGCGAGGTGGCAGGCGACGAAGTGGCCGTCGCACGCCTCCCGCAGCGCCGGGCGCTCCCGGCGGCAGACGTCCTGCGCCAGGGGGCAGCGGTTGTGGTACTTGCAGCCCGCGGGCTGGTGGTAGCTGTCGGGGATCTCGCCCTCGGGGATCTCGTCCAGCCGCACGCGATGGACGTCGGGGATGGGGATGGCCGAGAGCAGCCCGCGCGTGTAGGGGTGCAGCGGGTGCGCGTAGAGCTCTGCCTTGGGGGCCAGCTCCACGATGCTGCCCAGGTACATCACCGCCACGCGGTCGCTGATGTGGCGGATGACGCTGAGGTCGTGGGAGATGAACAGCATCGTCAGGCCCATCTGCCGCTGCAGGCTGCGCAGCAGGTTCAGGATCTGCGCGCGCACGGACACGTCCAGCGCCGACACGGCCTCGTCGCAGATGATGAACCGCGGCCCCAGGATGAGCGCGCGGGCGATGCCGATGCGCTGGCGCTGCCCGCCGGAGAACTCGTGCGGGAACTTGTGCAGGCTGCCCTCGTCGATGCCCACCATGCGCAGCATTTCCGCCACCCTTGCCGCCCGCTCGGCCTTCGTGCCGATGCGGTGCACCTCCAGCGGGGCCTCCACCAGCTCGAAGGCGGTCATGCGCGGGTTCAGCGAGGAGTAGGGGTCCTGGAACACCACCTGCAGCTCCCGCCGAAGCGCGCGCAGCTCCTCCGCGGAAGCGGCGGCCATGTCCCTGCCCTCGAACAGCACCTGCCCGGCGGTGGGCTCGATCAGCCGCAGTATGGCCTTGCCCAGGGTGGACTTGCCGCAGCCGGATTCGCCCACCAGGCCGAGCGTCTCCCCGTCCCGGATGGACAGGCTGACGCCGTCCACGGCGGTCACGAAGGGCCGCTCCCGGCTGAGCAGGGCCTTCTTGCCGTAGAATCGGCAGGTCAGATCCCGCGTCTCCAGGATGATACGATCACTCATAGCGCGCCTCCCCCCGATACAGCCAGCAGCACACCTCGCCGCCGCCCTGCGCCGGCACCGGGACGGGGCGCTTCTCGGCGCACACCGGCATGGCGTCGGGGCAGCGCGGGCAGAAGCGGCAGCCCGCGGGCATGGCGAAGGGCGATGGCACGGCGCCCTCGATGGCGTCCAGCAGCTCCCGGTCGCGGTCCAACTGGGGGATGGAGGCCAGCAGGCCCCGCGTGTAGGGGTGCATGGGGTGGTCGAACACGCGCGCCACGGGCCCGGACTCCATGGCGTGCCCGGCGTAGAGCACCAGCACGTCGTCCGCCGTCTCCGCCACCACGCCCATGTCGTGGGTAATCAGCAGCACCGCCGCGCCGCTCTCCTTCTGCAGGCGCTTGATGAGCCTGAGGATCTGGGCCTGGATGGTGACGTCCAGCGCGGTGGTGGGCTCGTCGGCGATGAGCAGCTTCGGCTCGCAGCAGAGCGCCATGGCGATCATCACGCGCTGGCGCATGCCGCCGGAGAGCTGGTGGGGGTACTCCTTCATGCGCCGCGCGGGCGCGGAGATGCCCACCCGCGACAGCATGTCCTCCGCCGCGCGCCAGGCGGCGGCGCGCTCCATGCCCCGGTGGAGCATCAGCGGCTCGATCAGTTGGCTGCCCACGGTCTTGGTGGGGTTGAGGGCGGTCATGGGGTCCTGGAAGATCATGGCGATGTCGTTCCCGCGCACGCGGCACAGCTCCGCCTCCGAAAGCTGCGTCAGCTCCCGGCCCTCGAACCGGACGCTGCCCCCGGCCACGCGGCCGTTCACGCCCAGCAGGCCCAGGATCGCCAGGCTGGTGACGCTCTTGCCGCAGCCGGATTCCCCCACGATGCACAGCGCGCGGCCCGGCGCGACGTCGAAGCCGATGCCGTCCACCGCCGTGACCACGCCGCGCCGCGTGTCAAACTGCACGCGCAGGTCGGCAACCGAGAGGAGGGGGGATGGATTTTGCATGGTGGTGTCTCCGTGATGACAGTCAACAGGGAATGGGGAACGGGAAACGGGGAAGGGGACGGCGGGGGAGGAGCTCCCCCGCCGCGCAGGGCGTCAGCCCTCGATGTCCCACTTCCAGGAGGACCAGTTCAGGGTGTTGAAGTCCTCCACGTTCAGGCCGGAGACGCGCTTGTTGTACGCGGTCAGGCTGTCGTAGGTGTACAGGTAGGCGATGGGGCTCTGCTCGCGCATGGTGACCTGGTACTCGTCAAAGATGGGCTTGCGGGTCTCGAAGGTCAGCTCGGCGTTGCCCTTGTCCACCAGGTCCGCCAGCGTGGTGTCGGTGACCTGGCTGAAGTTGACGGAGCTGTCCGGGGCGATCATCTCGCGGCTCTCGCTGGGATCCAGGGTGCCGCCGGAGCCGATGATGCCCAGGTCGTGCTTGCCGTCGAGCATGTCGCTCATCAGGGTGGCGAAGTCCATCTGGCTGATCTGGGTCTTGATGCCCACGGCCTCCAGGTCCTGGGCGATCAGCGCGGCGGTGCGCTCCACGATGCTGTTGCCCGCGGGGATGAAGAACTGCAGCACCTGGTCATAGGGGAAGTTCGCGGCGTCGAGCATCTGCTTGGCCTGCTCGGGGTTGTACCAGACCTCCACGTCGGCGTTGTAGTAGGGGTGGATGCTGCTGAAGGGGGTGACGATGGCCTCGCCGCGGCCCTGCAGCACGATGCCCACCAGCGCCTCGCGGTTGATGGCCATGGAGATGGCCTGGCGCACGTCCTGGGTCAGGTAGTCCTTGGCGGTGTTGATGAGCAGCATGCGGTAGGAGGTGGTGGGCACGGACACGGTGACCAGGTTCTCCTGCTCCTCGGCCATCTCCCAGTCGTCGACCAGTATGGAGCCGTAGCCGATCAGGTCCAGCTCGCCGTTGGTCAGGCCGGCCAGCATGCTGGCGGAATCGGTGACGCGCAGGATGAGGCGGTCCACGTTGGGCGCGCCCAGGAAGTAGTTCGCGTTCTTCACGAACTCGATGCGCTCGCCGTTGATCTCGCTGTCATAGATGAAGGGACCGGAGCCCACGGGCTTGGCCCACAGGTCGGGGGCGTTGATCTCCTCGGCGGTCTTGCCCTCGAACACATGCTTGGGGATGATGTACACGGTGTCCAGGTCCTGCAGGAAGGTATCCGGGTACATGCTGCCCTTCAGCTTGAAGGTGACGGTGTGGGCGTCGTCCGCGGTGACCTCGATGCTGTCCTCGGACAGCTCGGCGCCGGAATCGTCCACGCCCGCGATGTACTCCAGGTGGTAGCGGCTCTTGGCGTTGATGGCGGGGTCGGAGTAAAGCTGGAAGCTGAACACCACGTCGTCGGCGGTCAGGGGCTCGCCGTCGGACCACACCGCGGCCTCGTTCAGGTGGAAGGTGACGGCGTCGGAGGCGTCGTTCACGTCCCAGGAGCTGGCCAGGCGGGGCTCGATGGTGCCGTCGGCCTTGCTCTGGGTCAGGCGGTCATAGATCTGATCCATCACCATGCGGGTGTAGTTGCTGGTGGTGTCCAGGGGCATCATGGTGTCCCAGGCGGTGGAGATGGCGGCGGTGATGACCTTCTCTCCCTCGGCCACGCCCGGCACGGACGCCAGGGACAGCGCCAGCGCCAACAGCAAAGCAATGCTCAGGAACTTTTTCATGGGGAATTCCTCCTTTATATTGCCCCGGCGACGGTCATGCCCGCGCCGTTGAGCTTGGGTTCAGCGGTCGGCTGTCGGCCGGTGGCCGGCAGCCCGTTCACATCTGTTTCGGGTCCAGCGCGTCGCGCAGGCCGTCGCCGAGGAAGTTGATGCTCAGCACCGTCGCCAGTATGGCGATGCCCGGGGGCAGCCAGATCCAGGGGCGGCGGGAGAGCACGGTGAGGGACTGCGCGTCGTGGAGCATGTTGCCCCAACTGGCCTGGGGCGGCTGCACGCCCAGGCCCAGGAAGCTGAGGGAGGACTCCGTCAGGATCGCCTCCGCCAGGTGCAGCGTGAGCGCAATGAGGATCGGCGCGACGGCGTTGGGCAGCACGTAGCGCAGTATGGTGCCCAGGGTGCGGGTGCCCACGGCCCGCGCGGAGGCGATGTACTCCTCCTGCATCACCGACAGCACCGAGGCGTAGATGAGGCGGGCGAACTGCGTCCAGCCCAGCACGCCGATCACCAGCGTGACCGACCACACCGACGGCCCCAGCACCGACACCAGCACCAGGATCATCACGATGGAGGGGAAGGACATGAAGATGTCCGCCGCCCGCATCACGGCGGTCTCCACCCGCCCGCGGCAGTAGCCCGCGGCCACGCCCAGCGGCACGCCCAGCGCGCAGCTGATGAGCGTGGACAGCAGGCCCACCAGCAGCGACGTGCGGCCGCCGAACACCAGCCGCGCGAAGATGTCGCGGCCGATGGCGTCGGTGCCGAGCAGGTGCGCCCCGCCGGGCACGGCGTTCACCGCGCCGTAGTCGGAGGTGATGGGGTCCAGCTTCATCAGGGGCGGCAGGATCACCACGAGGATGACCTCCAGGATCAATAGCGCCATGCCGACCACCGCCGCCTTGTGGCTGAACAGCTTCTGGCGCACGACGGCGAAATAGCTTTCGTCTCTCTTCTTCATATCCGTGCGCCTCACTGGTAGCTGATTCTCGGGTCGATGAGCCCGTAGGCCATGTCGGTGAGCAGGTTCGCCAGCAGCACCGCCACGGCGATGAACACCGTCACGCCCATGATGACCGGGTAGTCGCGCGCGTTGATGGCGGTGACCATCAGCGTGCCCACGCCCGGCCAGCCGAACACCTGCTCCGTGATCACCGCGCCGCCCACGAACGAGGGGATGGACATGCCCACCACCGTGACGATGGGCGTCAGGGCGTTGCGCAGGCAGTGGCGGTCGATGACCTTGCGCCAGGGCAGGCCCTTGGCCCGCGCGGTGCGCACGTAGTCCTGCGACATCACCTCCAGCATGCTGGAGCGCATGTGCCGGGTGAGCCCGCCGATCTGCTGGAACGACAGCACCAGCGTGGGCAGGATCATGTGCCGGAGCAGGTCCGGCAGGGTGTGCACGCTGGAGGAGCTGTACATGCCGCCGGAGGGCAGCAGGCCCAGGGCGATGGAGAACAGGTAGATCAGTATGAGCGCCGCGAAGAAGTTGGGCGTGGCCATCATCAGAAGCGAAATGCCGCCGGACACGTAGTCCCGGCCGCTGCCCGCGTGCTCCGCCGCGTAGATGCCCAGGGGAATGGATACGATCAGCGCCAGCGCCAGCGCCGACGCCGACAGCGCCACCGTGGCGGGCAGGCGCTCGAGGATCATGGCGGTCACCGGGCGCTGGGTGCTGTAGGAAAAGCCGAAGTTGCCGCGCAGCAGCTGGCCCAACCAGTTGAAGTACTGCACCAGCACCGGTTTGTCCAGCCCCATGGCCGCGCGGCGGCGGGCCAGCTCCTCCGCGGCGATGCGCGGGTCGGCCAGCATGGCGTCCAGCGGCGAGCCCGGGGCCATGTTCAGCACCAGGAACGCCAGCAGCGTGATGCCCAGGAAGGTGGGTATCGCCACCAGCAGTCGCCGGAGAAAGTATTTCGACTTCAAGTTTCGTCCCCCGATGGAAAGAATCTGATGGATAGAATCTGACGGAAAGCATCCGCGGAAAGCGTCCGGTGGCGGGGTGCGCCCCGCAGGGCCGCATCCTGCCCTGATTATATATCAGCGCGCTAAATCTGTCAAATTGAAATGCAGTATCGGCGGCAATCGCTTCGGCGTATAACAAGGCAGGGGCGGCGTGCCGCCCCTGCGCTGTTCGGGGAAGGAATCGGAAGGATGGGCCGCGCTCAGTGCAGGTCGCTGTAGATCTCGCGGTACTTCGACGGCGTGCAGCTCCGGGCCTCGCGGAAGGCGCGGTTGAAGCTGGCCACGCTGCCGAAGCCGGAGTCGATGGCGATGTCCTGGATGGAGCGGCGCGAGTGGATCAGCAGGCTCTCCGCCATGCTCACGCGCTTCTGGCGCAGGTATTCCGAGAAGGACACCCCCGTCTGCCGCTTGAATACGCGGGAGAAGTAGTACTTTGAAAAGCCGGTGAAGGCGCTCACGTCCTCCAGGCTGATGGCCTTCTTGTAGTTCTGGTCGATGTACTGCCGGGCGCTGTCCACGATCTCCGGGTCGATCTGGTGGCTGTCGGGCTCCACCATCGGGCTCTGGGCCACGTAGTTCTGCCCCAGCCGCACGTACATCTGCATGAGGTAGGAATAGCACAGGCTGTTCCACAGGAATTCCCGCCGCTCGTAGCAGTTCACGCATTGCAACAGCAGCTCGCGCACCGTCTTTTGCAGCGTGGGCTGGGCGGTCAGGTACACCGGCGCGCGCAGCAGGTCGTCGATGAGCTGCATGTCCCGCATGCCGAACACGCTGTCCGGCTCGAACAGCAACAGGTAGCGCGCGCTGCCCTCGGCCATGGTCAGGTAGTGCATGCAGTTGGGCGGCACGATCAGCACCTCGTCCGCCTGCACGCGATAGGTGCGCGCCGGCAGCTCGTAGATGACCTCGCCCACCACGGGCACGATGATCTCCACCGCCGAGTGACAGTGGCTCTCGAAGGACCAGGGCGTCTCCGAATACCAGATCCTGAGCGAGGAATGCTCGATGTAGGTCACGTATTCCTGCTTGCCCCGCATGATGCGGAAGCCCTCGGGGTAGCGGCTCTGCTGCATGCTGTCCGCCCGCGTCTTCTCCTCCATGTCGCGCCTCCTCGTTGCCTCCAGTAAAAATTCTAACTTTATTATAATATAAATCCGCACCGCTTTCAACGCGGGGAGGGGCGAATTTGAGCGAAAACCGCGCAAAGTATGCGCACATGTTGCGCAAGATGTGCTTTTCACGGGCGGGCAGGAGCGCGCGGGCGGGGAAGCGCGGGAAATATTTCCGGAACTGGGGAACCTTACCGGTCGCCGGTGCGTCTAACGGGTAAATCGGCGGAGGAGAAGTCCGCCCAAGGGAAGGAAGGATACCATGAAACGGATCATTGCGATTCTCATGGCGCTGCTGCTCTGCGCGGCGATGCTGCCCGCCACGGCGCTGGCCGGCTCCACCAAGACGGTGTATGTGAGTTCTTCGGGGGAGGGCACGCTCAACCTGCGCGCCGGCCCCGGCCTGGATTACGCCAAGAAGGGCACCGTGAGCCACGGCGACAAGGTCACCGTGAAGAAGACCAGCGGCGAGTGGAGCAAGGTCGCCGTGTCCGGCACGAGCAAGGTCGGCTGGATCAAGACCAAGTACATCAACGGCTCCCTGAAGCCCAAGGACAGCGGCACGAAGACCGTCAGAACCAACAGCGGCAAGTCCGTGATCCTGCGCGAGGGCCCCGGCTCCGACTACAAGAACGTCGGCTACGTCAAGGACGGCGCGAAGGTGAAGGTGAAGGAGACCAAGGGCAGCTGGGTGAAGGTCAAGGTGTCCTCCACCGGCAAGATCGGCTGGATCCGCAGCAGCTTCCTCACCGGCGGTTCCGGATCCTCCTCCGGCGGCAAGTACAGCGTGCGCTCGGTCGACAACGCCATCCTGAACGTGCGCACCGGCCCGGGCAAGGGCTACGACAAGCTGTACACGCTGTCCGACGGCGACGCCATGAAGGTGCTGGAGACCTCCGGCGGCTGGTACCGCATCGAGACGTTTGACGGCGTGAAGGGCTGGGTCGCCGGCAACCTCACCCGCAGCGGCGCCACGGCCACCATCACCCGCAGCTACGTGAACGTCCGCAAGGGCGCGAGCCAGTCCACCCAAAAGCTGGGCGAGCTGTACAAGGGCGACAAGGTCAAGGTGGACTCCGTGACCGGCAGCTACGCCCACGCCAGCAACAGCAAGCAGACCGGCTACATCCACGTGAATTTTCTGGATTTCTGATACCCATTTCTCATTTGATTCCCATTTCCTATTATGCGGCTCCCGCTTTCGCGGGGGCCGTTTTGGTTCCCCGCGCGGCGGAGCGGAACCCAGATTTTAACGTTTTTTATCAAATTCGCTCCGGCGATTGACGGAAAGAAGGAATTACGCTATAATTGATTAGGCAACCGGCGCGAAGCGCGGTTGGCCGGGTCGTCAGGCCGCGAAGCGCGCATGACGACAATCAAGATATAATTGATTAGGCAACCGGCGCGGAGCGCGGTTGGCCGGGTCGTCAGGCCGCGAAGCGCGCATGACGACAATCAAGATATAATTGATTAGGCAACCGGCCCGCGCGGGCCCATGGCTTTGATCCGATGCCTTCGGGCATAGAGATATTATAAGGAGGAAATCACCATGAAGAAAGCACTTGCACTCGTTCTTGCGCTGATGCTGATCCTGTCCGCCGCGGCGTTCGCGGAGGGCACCCTGGGCTTCCTGCCCCCGGCCATGACCAGCCCCTTCTACGCCAGCTGCATCGAGGGCGCCACCCCCGTGGCCGAGGCCCTTGGCTATGAGCTGACCATCATGGCGCCCGAATCCGAGGATGACTACGCCACCCAGACCTCCATGATGGAGGACTTCATCACCCAGGGCGTCAAGGGCATCGCCGTTTGCGGCATCAACCTGGACGCGCTGATCCCCGCCATCAAGAAGGCCAACGAGGCCGGCATCCCGGTGGTCATGTTCAACACCATCACCGAGCTCGAGGGCGTGGACGTGTACGCCTACTCCGGCTACAACCAGTACAACGGCGGCGCCAAGATCGCCGACTGGGTCAATGAGAAGACCGGCGGCGAGGCCGTCGTGGCCATCATCGAGGGCCTGCCCAGCGACTACACCACCCAGCGCATGGGCGGCTTCGTGGACAAGTGCGCCGAGGCCTATCCGGGCATCACCGTCGTGGCCACCCAGCCCGGCGACTGGGTCCGTGAGAAGGGCATGAACGCCGCCATGGATATGATCCAGGCCCACCCCGAAATCAACGTGATCTACGGCCTGTCCGATGAGATGGCCCTGGGCGCTGTGCAGGCCTGCAAGCAGCTCAACCGCGACGACATCATCTGCGTCGGCCTGGACGGCAACCCCAACGCCAAGGAGTCCGTGAAGGCGGGCGAGTTGGACGGCACCCTGGACTGCGGCCCCGTCGCCATCGGCGCGAACGCCATCAAGGCGCTGGCCGAGGCCATCGACGGCGTGGAGCGCGATGAGAAGATCATCGAGGCCGAGACCACCGTCGTTGACAGCAGCAACGTCGATCAGTTCCTGTAATCCGTTCCTGCGGCAAGACCCATACGCGGCGGCGCAAAGCGCCGCCGCGTTTCGGTGGAACCCGGCTGCCGGCGATTAGCTATTAGCTGAACAGTGAATTACAATCGCCTGGATACACTGTTTAGCTAATGGCTAAAAGCTGGAAGCTGACAGCTCAAACAACCAATCCAAGGGGGTGACCGACCCGTGGCAGAATTCCTCGAGATGCGGGGCATCGTGAAGCGCTTTCCCGGCGTGCTGGCGCTGGACCACGTGAACCTGTCCGTGCGCAAGGGCGAGGTGCACGCGCTGCTGGGCGAGAACGGCGCGGGTAAATCCACACTGATGAAGATCCTGTCCGGCGCGTACCAGAAGGACGAGGGCGAGATCTTCTTCGATGGCCGGAAGGTGGAGATTCACAGCGCCCAGGACGCGCAGGCGCTGAACATATCCACTATCTATCAGGAGCTGAACCTGACCGAGCAGCTCACCGTGGCGGAGAACATCTTCATGGGCAGGCAGCTGATGAAGAACCGCTTCCAGGTGGACTGGCGCAGGATGTACGACGAGGCCCAAAAGCTGCTGGACGAGCTGGGCGTGGACGTGAACGCCCACCAGCTTGTGCGCGACCTGGGCGTGGCCCAGAAGCAGATGGTGGAGGTGGCCAAGAGCCTGTCCATCAATTCCAGGGTGCTCATCATGGACGAGCCCACCGCGCCGCTGACCAACCGCGAAATCGACACCCTGTTCAGCACCATCCGGATGCTGAAGGGCCGCGGCGTTTCCATCATCTACATTTCCCACCGCCTGGAGGAGGTCATGGAGATCTGCGACCGGGCGACCATCATGCGCGACGGCGCGAACGTCACCGCCATGAACGTGGCCGACACCAACCTGGATGAGATCATCCGCTACATGGTGGGCCGCGAGCTGAAGGAGAAGTTCCCGAAGATCCACCTGGAGCCCGGCCCCGAGCGGCTGCGCGTGGAGAACCTGCACGCGGGCAAGCAGGTCAAGGGCGTGTCCCTGTCGGCCCGGGGCGGCCAGATCCTGGGCATCGCGGGCCTGGTGGGCGCGGGGCGCACGGAGACGGCGCGCGCCATCTTCGGCATGGACCCCAAGGAGTCCGGCGCGGTGTACGTGGACGGCCGGGAGGTGCAAATCGAGCAGCCGCTGGACGCCATCCGGGCGGGCATCGGCTTCGTGACCGAGGACCGCAAGGGCGAGGGCCTGGTGCTGCCGCTGCCCATCAGCCAGAACATGACCCTGGCGACGCTGGACAAGTTCGGCTCCGCCCTCCACCTAAACCTGAGCCAGGAGAAGGGCACCGTCACCGAGTACATCGGCAAGCTGAACATCAAGACCCCCTCCATGCAGCAGCTCGCCCGGAACCTCTCCGGCGGCAACCAGCAGAAGGTGGTGCTGGCCAAGTGGCTGCTGAGCGATTCCAAGGTCATCATATTTGACGAACCCACCCGCGGCATCGACGTCGGCGCGAAGATCGAGGTGTACAACATCATCAACGACCTGATCCGCGCGGGCGTGGCCGTGGTGATGATCTCCTCGGAGCTGCCGGAGATCCTGGGCATGAGCGACCGCGTGGCCGTGATGCACCAGGGCGAGATCACCGGCGTGTTCGACAACGACGGCACCCTCACCCAGGAGAAGATCCTCTACTACGCCACCGGCGGCGACAAGCACACCGCGTGAGGCCAAAAGGAGACATAAGTCATGAAGAAGAACATCAAAATCGTATTTATCGTCTGCCTGGTCATCGGCATCGCGCTGGGCGCGCTGAACCTGTTCGCCAACGCGCGCAAGCCCCACCTGGCGGAGATCGAGCAGCAGCAGGCGGCCCGCAAGAAGGCCCTGGCGCAAATCGCCGCGGCGGACGTGCTGGGCATCAACCCCGACGAGGTCGAGGTGCCGGACGAGGTGGAGATCACCGCCGGCGACCGGTTCGTCATGGGCGTGAACGGCGCGAGCTCCCTGCTGTGGGTGCTGGCCGTCGACCTGCTGATCGTGGGCGTGGGCGGCTTCCTGTACACCGCGTGGAAGGGCCGGCAGAAGGAGAAGGGCGTGAAGAAGCTCGGCTCCTCCAACAACGTGACGGGCATCGTCATCGCTCTGCTCGCGCTGTGCCTGGACCTGGCCATCGCCTCCCCGGTGTTCCTGACGGGCTCCAACTTCCTGAACGTGTTCCAGCAGATCTCCATCAACTTCGTGGTGGCCGTGGGCATGACCTTCGTCATCATCTCCGGCGGCATCGACCTGTCCGTCGGCTCCAACATCGCGCTGTCGGGCCTGCTGATGGGCATTCTGATGAAGAACTACAACGTGCCCGTGGTCGTCACCATCGTCTCCTGCATACTGTTCTCCGGCATCATCGGCCTGGTGAACGGCCTGCTGATCTCCTTCCTGGACCTGCCGCCCTTCATCGCCACCCTGGGCATGATGTCCATCGTGCGCGGCGCGGCCTACACCGTGACGGCGGGCCAGCCCATCTACACCTTCCCCAGCGGCTTCACGGCGGTGTCCGGCCGCGTGGCGGGCATCCCGCTGTGGTCGACCCTCATCATGCTCACGGTCATCCTGCTGGGCTGGTACATCCTGCGCTACACGCGCATCGGCCGCTTCACCTACGCCATCGGCGGCAATGAGAACTGCGCGAAGCTGTCGGGCATCAACCTGAAGAAGGTCAAGTGCTTCGTGTACATCGTCAGCGGCCTGTGCTGCGGCGTGGCGGCGCTGCTGCTGTCCTCCCGCCTCGACTCCGCCGTGCCCACCAACGCCGACGGCCAGGAGATGGACGCCATCGCAGCCGTCGTCATCGGCGGCACGAGCATGTCCGGCGGCGAGGGCTCCATGATCGGCACGCTCATCGGCATACTGATCATCGGCATCATCGCCAACGGCCTGAACCTGCTGGGCGTGGCGCAGGGCCCCCAGAAGATGGTGAAGGGCCTGATCATCGTGGTCGCCGTCATCATCGACGTGATCCGCCGGAAGGCGAGCCAGTCGAGCAAGTGAGCCGACGGCTGACAGCCGGAAGCTATCGCCAAACGAATCAAAGGAGCATAATACCATGGACGCAAAGCAAACTGTTCGCCGGGCGTTGGAGCACGGGCTGGTCGTGCCCGCCTTCAACATTCCCTACCCGCCGATGCTGAAGGCGGTGGCGCAGGCCATCGCGGACGAGGACAGCGTGGGCATGATCCAGGTCGCCCGGCTGGAGTGGGAGAAGTTCGAATCCGGCAGCCTTGAGAACATCGCCGAGGAGTACGGCAAGTACGCCGTCCCCGGCCACACCCTGCTGCACCTGGACCACGTGCCGGTGATCGACGAGGATCACCTGGAGGTGGACTACCTGGCGCTCATCCGGCGCGCGCTCGCCGCGGGCTACCAGTCCGTGATGGTGGACGGCAGCCGCCTGGACCTGGCCGGCAACATCGCCGCCACCCGCGCCGTCGCCGACCTCGCCCATGAAAAGGGCGTGCCGGTGGAGGCCGAGCTGGGCGCGGTGATGGGCCACGAGACCAGCCAGGCCACCATCCCCTACGAGGAGATCTTCGCCCGCAAGCTGGGCTTCACCGAGGTGGACGAGGCGAAGGCGTTCGTGGAGGGCAGCCGGTGCGACTGGCTGAGCGTGGCCGTGGGCAGCGTGCACGGCGCCATCGCCGACAACCTGAAGGACCAGAAAAAGCCCGCCGCCAAGCTGGACATCGAGCGCATCACCGAGCTGCGGAACGCGCTGAACATCCCGCTGGTGCTGCACGGCGGCAGCGGCATCGTGCAGGATTACATCAACCGCGCCACGAAGGCCGGCATCGCCAAGATCAACGTGGGCACCGAGATCCGCCAGCCCTACGAGCGCGCCATGCGGGAGCGGAACGACCCGGAATACGCCCGCGAGGTGGTCTACACCCGCACGCGCGAGCTGATCCGCGACTTCCTGCACACCGCGAACGACGCGAAGGTCCTGAACGACTGATCCCAAAACGATGCCGACCCCCTCGCTCATGAGCGAGGGGGTCGCTTTCTGCGCGGCGCGCAGCGGATCAGTCGGACACGTAGGGCATCAGGGCGACCGTGCGGGCGCGCTTGATGGCGGTGGACAGCTGGCGCTGGTGCTTGGCGCAGGTGCCGGTCATGCGGCGGGGCAGGATCTTGCCGCGCTCGCTGGTGAAGCGGCGGAGACGGGCCACATCCTTGTAATCGATGTGCTGAACCTTATCCACGCAGAATGCACAGACCTTCCGGCGCGGCTTGCGGCCACGGGGACGGCGTACGCGTTCGCCTCTATCTTCAGACATGTTGTTGTTCCTCCTTTTTGGATTATAGGGGACGCGCCGGGCGCGTGCCCAAAGAAGAAATTCGGAAACAGCGGTTTCCGGGGTGCTGCATCGCAGCGGGTCCTTCCGCGGATGCCTGCCCAAATCGCTTTACGCAGGCGCGGCAGGATCAGAACGGAAGTTCGTCGTCATCGACCTCGGTGAAATCATTGCTGGCGGGCGCGTTGCTGGGCCGGGCCGGCGGCGGGGTGGGGCCGGGATCTCCGAAACCGGAGGAGCCGTTGCCCTCGCTGCGGCTGCCCGCGAACTCGATGTTGTCAACGATGATTTCGGTGACGTAGCGCTTGGAGCCGTCCTGCGCATCATAGGAGCGGTTCTGGATGCTGCCGTCCAGCGCAACCTTGCTGCCCTTCTTCAGGTAGCGGTTGCAGAAGTCGGCATTCTGACGCCATGCAATCACGGTGAAGAAATCCGCTTCCCGCACGCCCTGCGCGTTGGCAAAGCGCCGCTGCACGGCGATGCGGAAGGTGGACTGAGAAATGCCGGATTGCGTCGTGCGAGGTTCGGGATCGTTGGCGAGGTTGCCAACCAGGATGACTTTGTTCATAACGCAGCCTCCTTCCAGAGGATGGAAGTTATTCCTCTTCCGAGACGGGCTTCTCGTCGTCGACGATCTCCGCAACGGGCTCGGCGACGGCTTCCGCGGCGGGCGCGGCCTCGACGGGCGCGGCTTCCACGGCGGGCGCGGCCTCGCGGGGCGCGTAGGGTTTCAGCGGCTCGCGCTTGGCGGGCAGCTCGCCTTCGTAGCGGATGGTCATATAGCGCAGCACGTTGTCGTTGATCTTCATGTTGCGCTCGATCTCGCGGGGAGCTTCGGCGGGCGCCTTGATGTACATCAGCACATAGTAGCCCTCGGTCTTGTAGTTGATGGCGTAGGCCAGGCGGCGCTTGCCCCACTCGTCAACGCGATCCACTTCACCGCCGTTCTTCACCACCAGGTCGGAGAAACGGTTGATGAGCTCGGTCCTTGCGCTGTCCTCCAGCGCGGCGTCGATCACGTACATGACTTCATACTGATTCATGTCTTTTTCACCTCCTTATGGACT
Source organism: uncultured Eubacteriales bacterium (assembly GCA_902793325.1). Lineage (GTDB taxonomy): Bacteria > Bacillota > Clostridia > Christensenellales > Aristaeellaceae > UBA2862. Next base: position 6,678 of record CADBCY010000041.1, on the reverse strand, counting down.
TCGGCCACGGCCGGTTCGCCGTGGCAAGGATGCGCCAACTGATATTATACAATACCGGTCCGCCCCGGCGCAAGGGGGAAGAATGAAAAATTTGTGTCAATTGGCGGGCGCGCCGGCGCTTCGCTTTTCATCGGCGGTCTCGACGATCATCGCCTCCAGCGCCTCCATGCAGCGGCCCTGCTCGAAGCGGCGGGTGTAGCCCTGGTAGCGCTCGCTGCACGCCGCGCGCGCCTCCGGGTGCTCCATCCAGTACTCGATTTGCGCCCGCAGGTCGTCGGCGTCGTTGCAGCGGAACAGGTTGCGGGCCTCCAGCGCGAAGAAGCGGGTGGCGCTGCGGGGCGAGTCGGCGATCACCGGCACCAGCCCGCAGGAGATGGCCTCCAGGCAGGCGATGGCCTCGATCTCAATCTCCGCCGGGTGGACGTACAGATCCGCGCTGTTGATCACTTGCAGCATCTCCTCCCGGGAGAAGAAGCGCATCACGGGCGGGTTCGTCAGCGCCGCGCCCCGCGCGCGCAGCTCGGCCTCCAGCGGCCCCTCCCCGGCGAACACCAGCTGGATGCGCGGCTCGTACTTCGAGCGCGACACGGCGTCGATCAGCACGTGGTGGGACTTCTCCCGCCCGTACCGCCCCGTGAACAGGATCACGAACCGCCCCGCCCACGCCTCCGGGCGCGCCACCTCCGTCCGCACGAAGCGGCGGTTCACGCCGTTGGAGATCACGCGGCCGCGGGTCGGGCCGACCTCCGCCTCGAACACCTCGCGGATGAACTGCGTGGGGTAGTGGATGGCGTCCACGTAGCGGTACACCAGCCGGTACATGGCCCGATAGGTCAGGTCGTTCACGCGGCGGCTGTTCATCAGGTGCAGGTGGTTGGTGATGTTCTCCGCCTGGCAGTGGAAGCCCGCCGTCAGCGCCACGCCGTGCCGGTGGGCGTACAGCGCCGCCGCGCGGCCCAGGAAGAAGGGCACCATGACGTGGATGGCGTCCACGCCCGCCAGCGCCGCCTCCAGCACGCCGTCGGAGGTGCGCGCGATGGACACGCCGTTCTTGCGCACATACCTGTTCAGCGGCCCCACGTTCAACTGCGGCGCGACGTAGTAGCCCGGCTGGCCCCGGCGCTCCTCGTCGGGGCAGACGACGCGCACCTCGTGCCCGCGGCTTCGCAGGTGGCGGATCAGGTTCATGGCGGCGACGGTGGTGCCGTTGTTCTCCTCGCCCAGCACGTCGCACACGACGGCGATCTTCATGCGTTCATTCCTCCATGTCAGCGTCCATGTCAGCATTTTGAAAGGGCGACCTTTGGCCGCCCTTTCAATCGGTTACGCCGCCCGGCGATGCGTATTGCGGCGGCCTCCGTTTCCCGCTCAGTACAGCGCGGTGTAGCGGGAGGACACCCAGCCGACGCCGTTCTTCCAGGCGATCTGGTACCAGGCTACCCCGCGGTTGTCGTAGGAGGTGCCGCCCAGGTACACGGCCGTGTCGCCCTGCGTCAGCGTGCCCAGCACGTCGTAATCCAGGCCGGGGCCGGTGCGCACGTTGGAATCGCCCGAGGCGCCGTACACCGTGGTGGCGGAGTCGTAGTCGTCCAGGCCGTCGTCGTAGGGCTCCCCGCCGTCGTAGAATTCCCAGCCGTCGTCCTCGTCGGACAGCGTCGCGTAGCGGGAGGACACCCAGCCCGTGCCCCCGGCGAACCGCACGCCGTACCAGGTCACGCCGAGGTCGTCCTCCGCGGCGTCGCCGGTCCAGTCGAGCGTGACGTCCGCGCCGGCGCTGCCGATGGTCGCGTAATCCGGGCCGGGGCCGGTGCGCACGCTGGTGTCGCCGCTGAAGCACACGCCGGTTTCCGCCAGCGCGGGCGCGCACAGACAGGCACACGCGAGCAGCGCGATCAGGATACGCCTCATGGGACGCGCCTCCTTTCCGTTTTGGCTCAATGCCGAATCCGCCCGACGAACCGCCTGCCGGAACGGGTTCGGTATATGGATTGGACGAAGCGGTTTCGGGAAAAGTTCAGGCCGCACACAAGATCCGCCGCTCGCTTTCGCGGGCGGCGGATGGGTGCCCCTGCCACGGTCGGACGGCTATTCCTGCTGACCGACCCACATTCCCTCGAGATCCTCCTGAGCGTCGGCGAAGGCGTACTGGTTGCTCTCCGTAGGCAGCGTCGCGCTTGCGGCGCTGTACACCACCTTCACCGCGTCCTCTGTTACCTTGATGCAGTTCACGCGCACCCAGCCCAGCGACTTGCCGTACTTGATCTGCGCCCAGCCGCCGCTCTGGTCCACGTATTCCGCCACCGAACCCTTGTGGATCACCACGCCCGTCCGTCCGGTACCGGCGTCGGCGTACACAAAGGCGCTGGTCTTGAACTTTACGTTGTCCGATGCGAGCGCCGTGCCGGCCAGGCACGGAACCAGCAGAAGGGCGGCCAGCAGCGCCGCTGCGAACTTCTTCACGTCCATGCCCCCTCTCCAGCGCTATCCCACTGTGCCTATCATAGCCCATACATGTTGAGAATCCTTAACGAAAACCATGCAACTTCTGTTTTGATTTCATCCCAATCCGGCACAAAATATGACCGAATTGGGACACGACGCGGGGAAACTGTAATAAAAATGACCCAATCCCGGAGGATTGGGTCCGTTTTGCTCGAATTGCGACACAATTCCGGCCGCTACTTGAGGATCGCCTGGTTGATGGCGGAGGACGCGCCCGACAGGCTGCCCTCGACCATCCAGCCGGTCTTGCCCTTGTACTTGACCTGCATGAAGAACACGCCCGAGGCATCCACCTTCAGCTTGCCGGTGGCCTTCACGCTCTGGCCCTTCTTCAGCCGGCCGATTACCTTGGCGCCGCTGCTGCCCTTGCGGTACACGTCGGCCGTGACCCGCACCTTGAAGCGCGTGCCCGCCAGCTTGGAGGCGCCGCTCAGGTCGATGCGCCCGTCGTCGCCCGAGGTGGAGGCGTAGTTGATGAGCGGATAGTCATACTTGGCCTTCTTCAGCACCTTGAAGGGCACCCAGCCCTCCTGGGCGTTGTTCTTGCCGTAGAGGATCTTGACCCACTTCTTATCCTTGCTGCGCTCGTTGGCGTAGGCGGTGGAGCCCTTGAGGATCACCACGCCCGTCTTGCTGCCGCCGGCCTTGTTGTACACGGGGCTGTCCTTCTTGAACGCCACGTACAGGGAGGCGATCGGCGTGGGCGAGGGAGAGGGGGCGACCTCGATGGGGTCGGTGGGGAAAATCATATAGGACGTCGCCAGCGCCACGGGGACGCAGCCCGCGAGGATTGCCAGCGCGATCAGCGCCGCCATCAATTTCTTCATCGTCTGCATCCTCCTCCATATCGGTTTTGCATGACGGAAATGTGATCGTCTGTCGAACTATTATCACACTAATATCATACGCCCTCGATGTGGAGGAAAAATGACAAAATGGGCATAAAAATAAGGTATTTACGGCCAAAATGCGCGCAATTATGGCGTAATTATGCAGATCTGGATAAAATTGGAAGCGCGGGCCCCGATTTACGCCAGCGGGCGCTTCTCGGGCAGGCCCGCGCGGCGGGGATACCTGTCCGGCGTGGGGCGGTCCTTGCGCACCCAGGCGGCGCGGTGGTCCCAGTCGCGGCCGGGGATGGCCAGCGGCGCCACGCGCTCCAGCGTCCCGCCCAGCAGCTCCAGCGCGGGGGCGGCCTGCGCGAGCTCCTCGTCCAGCCCCGGCCCCTTCATGGCCAGCATCCGTCCGCCCGGCCGCACGAAGGGCAGCAGGTACTCGCACAGCACGCCCATGGGGGCCACGGCGCGGGCCACGGCCAGGTCGAAGCGCTCGCGCAGCTCCGGGCGGCGGGCGGCGTCCTCGGCCCGCAGGTGGACGACCTCGGCGTTCAGCCCCAGCGCGTCGACGACCTCCGCGAGGAACTTCACCCGCTTGTCCAGCGAATCCAGCAGCGTGAAGCGGATGTCCGGCCGCGTGATGGCCATGGGCACGCCCGGGAAGCCCGCGCCGGAGCCCACGTCGATGGCGGTTTGCGCGTCGGGGAAATCCCCGGCCAGCGGCGCGATGCAGTCCAGGTAGTTGCGGTCCGCCGCCTCCCTGGGGTCCTCGGGCACGCGGGTCAGGTTCATGCGGGCGTTGGCCTGCGCCAGCATGGCGTGGTAGCGCTCGAACTGCGCCGCCTGGGCCTGGCTGAGCGCAAGCCCCATGGCCGCCGCGCCCTCGATGAGCATAGCCTTCAGCATGTCAAAGCATCCCTCCCGACGGATCGTCGCATCGTTTCGCAATCAGCCCGCGCGGGCCCGCGGTTTGTCCGCGACCCTACCCGAGCTCCTCCTCCAGCAGCCACGCCGCCAGCTCGTCCGCCTGCGGGTGGCCCAGCGCCCGCACCGCCGCCGCCAGCGCGTCGTTGCGGTACTTCGCGCCGCGCAGCGCCGGGGCCAGGCGGCCGATCAGTTCCTCGTCCATGGCGTCGGACCAGGCTCGCGCGTCCGTCACCGCGCCTTCCCGCAGGCTCAGCTCCAGCGTCACGCCGCCCCAGGGAAAGCGCCGGGACAGCGTGGCGTCGAAGGGCAGCGCCTTGCCCAGCCGGAAGTCCCAGGAGGCGTATTCCTCCTCCAGCGCCGCCAGCCGCGCGGGGTCGAGGTCGGATACCGACCGCCGTTCCGCCGGGCCGTACTCCGCCTCGAAGGCCCGCTCCAGCGCCTCCGTCAGCGCGGGGATGTCCAGCGTCGGGTTCAGCGACCGCAGGTTGCATACCCGCGCGCGCACGCTCTCGATGCCCTTGGCCCGGAGCTTGTCCCTGCCGGGGGCCAGGTAGCGGCCGAGCTTGTCCATGTCCACGTCCGCCAGCAGCGTGCCGTGGTGCAGCCCCACGGCCCGGGAGAAGCGGAAGGCGTTGCCGGAGAACTTCGCGCCGGTGTCCGCGACCACCAGGTCGTTGCGCCCGGTGAACGCCGCCTCGATGCCGAATTCCGCCACCGCGCGGCGGATCACCCCGAGCTGGCGGTGCACGTCGTAGTTTTCCCGGGGCAGCAGGAAGGTGAAGTTCAGGTTGCCCAGGTCGTGGAACACCGCGCCGCCGCCGGAGCTGCGCCGGGCCAGCCGGCCGCCCTCCGCCTCCAGCAGCTGCACCCGGCATTCCTTCCAGGCGTTCTGGTGCCGCCCGATCACCACGGTGTTCTGGTTCTGCCACAGGTAGAACACCGCCTCGTCGGGCGCCAGCGCGTCGAACAGCAGCGCCTCCACCGCCAGGTTGCGCCAGGGGTTGAAGGAATCGCCGATGATGATATGATTGCGCATCGCATTACCTCGATAAAAGCATGGCGTTCGCGCCCCGGCCGTTCCGCGGGGGCGACGCCCGTCGTCCGTTCCGGGGCCGCGCCGGTCAATCCCGCCGGTCCCTGTCCCCGTTCAGCTTCAGTTCGGTGATGACGTCCGCGGGCTTCATGGGCCGGAAGTTGCGCACGCTGGCGGCGTCGGTGCGCTCGTCGAACAGGCACGCGGGCTTCCAGTCGCACCAGCGGCAGGGGTTGAGCCGCCGCAGGCGCGCCGGCGCGACCCGCGCGTCGCCGCCGCGGATGCCCTCCAGGTGCCGCCCCGCCATCTCAAGCGCCCGCGCCATCAGCGCCCGGAAGCCGTTCTCGTCGGTGACCAGGCTGCCCTTGGACAGGCTCCCGTCCCGGTTGAGCTTCAGCTTCAGCACCTCGGTGAAGTCCGGGGACATGGCCTCCAGCACCGCCGGGTCCTCGGGGGCCAGGCCGGTGAGCCGCAGGCTGTCCCGGCGCAGCTTCTCGACGGCGTTCGGGTCGGTGCTCTGCTCGTTGAGCAGGCCCTCGTCCAGCGGGAAGTAGTACACGCCCGCGCTCTTCTCGTTCCGCCCGCGGGTGGCGGCGGCCAGGTACACCGGCAACTGCAGGCTCAGGCCGTGGTACACCGCGTCCAGGGCCAGGTCGCGCCCGCCCCGCTTGTAGTCGATCACCCGCAGGTAGCCGCCCTCCGGCCAGTCGTCCACGCGGTCGATGCGCCCCTCCAGCGTGCAGGCGCCGCCGCCGGCGTCCACCGTCAGTTGCGCCGGGCCGCTCTCCGGCCCGAAGTCCGTCTCCAGCGCCGCGGGGGCGAAGCGGCTGCCGCGCATGTGCCGCGCCAGGATGTCCGCGCAGTTGCGCGCCGTGGCCGTCAGCCGGCGGCGCTCCGCCCGCGCCAGCGCGCCGTCCCCCAGCGGGCCGTCCAGCATGGCGTCCAGCAGGCGGTTCGCGATAATGTCCATGCGGCGCTCGGCGGTGGCGTCGTCGATGCGGTTCAGATCCTCCGCGGATTCCGCCAGGAACTGCCGCACGGCGTCGTGGAAGAAGCTGCCCTCGTCCGCGGGGGACAGCTCGAACGGCCGTATGATCTCGGGCTGCAGCCCGTACTGGGCGAAGTAGGCGAAGGGGCACTGGGCGAACTTCTCCAGCCGGGTGATGCTCTGCCGGGACAGCGCCCCGTACAGCGCCCGCGCCGTGCGGGGGGAGAGGCGGTCGGCGCTCTCCCCGTGGCGCAGCGCCGCGCGCACCTGCGCGAGCCCCCGCGCCAGGGCGGGGTCGTCCTTCGCCAGCAGCGCCGCGCCCGCCAGCGCCGCGGCGTCCCAGGGGGGCAGCGCGGCCCCGCCCGGCAGCGCCCGCGCGCCGCAGCCCAGCG
>CADBCY010000040.1 GCA_902793325.1 uncultured Eubacteriales bacterium | reverse complement strand
TCTTTTGCTGCCCATTTTCGTTCCTTCCCTTGGATTCATCCCATAATGAAGAGGCTGCCTCAATATGACCTCTTCAAGTCATTTTGAGACAGCCCCTTCGCGTTATTGCGGGTTGGCGGTGGCGATGCCGTAGATCAGCACGGCCACCAGCAGGATCGCCGTCACGGTCACGATGACGTTCATCGTGTTCAGCGACACACGGTCCGCGATGCGGTCGTACAGCTTGTAGCGCCGGGGGCGCTTCGGCTTGGGGGCGCCGTCGGCGTCCCCTTCGCCGAAGGTCTGCCGGGAGCGGCTCGCCGCCTGCTCCATGGCCTCCCGCGCGGCGCGGGTATCCTTGTCGTCCAGCGTTCCCATCTTACTTCTTCACGATGTACTTGCGCACGTCGATGGACACGGCCAGTATGATGATGAGGCCGCGGATGATGTACTGGATGTACGGGTTGACGCCCAGGAACTGCAGCGCGTACACGATGGCCTGCAGGATGATGGCGCCGATGACCACGCCCTGGATGGTGCCGACGCCGCCGGAGAACGACACGCCGCCCACGACGACCGCGCTGATGGCGTCGGTCTCGTAGTTCAGGCCCGTGTTCGCGCCGACGGAGGTGATGCGGCCGGCCTCCAGGAAGGCGGAGATGCCGTACAGCACGCCCGCCATCAGGTACACCAGCATGATGGTCTTGGCCACGTTCACGCCGGAGACCGCGGCGGCCTCGGTGTTGCCGCCCACGGCGAACATGTTCTTGCCCAGCGTGGTCTTGTTCCAGATGACCCAGGTGATCACGGCCAGCACCAGGAAGTACACCACCACGACCGGGATGCGCACGGAACCGATGTTGAACGCGCCGGCGGCGATGTTCAGGAAGCCCTGGTCAAACGTGGACAGCGCCTGCGCCGTGCCGGAGGGCTGGGACTCGATGTACAGGCAGTTCGCGCCGTAGGCGATCAACTGCGTGCCCAGGGTGACGATGAACGCATGCAGGTGCAGCTTGGCCACGCCGAAGCCGTTGATCATGCTGAACAGCACCGCCACGGCGATGGACGAGAACAGCGGGATGAGCAGCATCCAGCCGCTGACGGGGCTGACGATGGTGGGGAACATGCGGGAGACGTAGGTGGTGGACTGCACCAGCGACGCCGTGACCGCGGCGCTCAGGCCCAGCACGCGGCCGATGGACAGGTCCGTGCCCGCCAGCACGATCAGGCCCGCGCAGCCCAGCGCCAGGATGCCCTTGGTGGAGGCGTTCTGCAGGATGTTCAGGATGTTGTTCATCGACAGGAAGTTGGGCTTGATGACGGACACGATAATCAGGATCAGGCCCAGTATGATGAACAGCGCGTAGTTCAGCAGGAAGCTGGTGATCTGCTCCACCTTGGGGTTGGCGGCGCGGGTGCGCGCGCGGGGCTTCAGGCTCATCGCCTTGATGAGGAAGAACGTGCCCGCGGCCACCAGCAGCACGATGCCCACGAACATCACCGGCACGGCGTTGGTCATGTGGCGGTTGTTCAGGATGTCGGGCACGCCCTGGCGGTAGAGCTCCACCAGCGCGGTGTTGGACTCCAGCTCGGCGAAGGCGGCCTCGTCCACGCCCGTCTGCTGCAGGGCGTAGTCCTTCTTCATCTGGTCAAAGCGGGCGGAATCCTTCACCAGGTCGGCGTAGGTCTCCTCGGTGATGGTCTCGTCCACGCTGTGGGCGTAGGCCAGCAGCGTTTCGCGGTCCTTTGCGCCCGCCACGGCGGACTCATACTTCGAGCGTTCGTCCACCGCTGCGTCCACCTTGGCGGCGTCGAGGCCCAGGCCCTTCAGGAAGCCCTTGACCTTGTCCGCGCCGATATCGTTGACATTGCCCACGGCCGTCAGCGTCGACGGATCCTGGATGAAGCTCATGGCTTCCTTCTTGTTGACGCCCATCATGTTCGCGGCGTTGTCGTAGATGCCGCGTCCGGTGACGCCGTATGCGGTCAGCGCGATGCCCACCGCCAGCACGACCAGCATGACGAGGCTGGCAATTCTCTTTTTCATATCGTTAACCCTCTTTCCAAACGCATATCAGACGTACTTCGCGGCGAGCGCCATGATGGTCTCCTGCTCGCCGGGAATGCCGCCGAAGTCCTTGCCTCGCTCGACAATGCCCGCCAGCCGGCCGTTGGACATGACCAGTATGCGGTCGCAGATGCCCAGCAGCTCCGGCATTTCGGAGGACACCATCATCACGCCCTTCCCCTGTTCCGCCAGGTTCAGGATCAGTTCGTAGATCTCGTACTTGGAACCGACGTCGATGCCGCGCGTCGGCTCGTCCAGCAGCAGCACGTCCGGCTGCGTCAGCAGCCAGCGGCCGATGATGACCTTCTGCTGGTTGCCGCCGGACAGGCTCTTGATGTGCGTGCGCTTGGACGGGGTCTTGACGCGCATGGAGTCGATGACCCACGAGGTGTCCTTGTCCATCTTGGCGGCGTTCAGGAGGGGCTTGCCGTAGGCGTTCACGTTGGCGATGATGGAGTTGAACAGTATGCTGGCCTCGCCGAAGATGCCCGTGGCGCGGCGCTCCTCGGTGATCAGCGCGAAGCCGTTGCCGCGGGCCTCGTCGGTGGTCACGTTCTCGATCTTCTCGCCCCGCATCGTCATCTCGCCGCCGCCCTTGGTGAAGTAGCCGAACAGCGTGTTCAAAAGCTCGGTGCGCCGGGAGCCCACCAGGCCCGCCACGCCCAGCACCTCGCCCTTGTGGAGCTGGAAGCTGACGTCGTGGCAGGTGGGCTCGTACATGCCGGTGAGGTTCTTCACGTCCAGCAGCACGTCGCCGACCTGGTTGTTCTTGGGCGGGAAGCGGTTGGACATCTCGCGGTTGACCATCAGGCGGATGATCTCGTCGGTGCTCAGCTCCTTGGCGGGCTTGGTGGCCACCCACTGGCCGTCGCGCATGATGGTGACGTCGTCGGAGATGCGCAGGATCTCGTCCATCTTGTGGGAGATGTAGATGATGCCCACGCCCTCGGCGGTCAGCCGGTTCATGATGCGGAACAGGTGCTCGACCTCGTCCTCCGTCAGCGAGGAGGTGGGCTCGTCCAGCACCAGGATCTTCGCGTTGTAGGACACGGCCTTGGCGATTTCCACCATCTGGCGCTTGGAGACGGACAGCGTGCCGATGATGGCGCGCGGGTCCACGTCGATCTCCAGCTTCTCAAACACGGCCTTGGTGTCGGCGTACATCCTGCGGCTGTCCACCGTGCCCAGGCGGGTCGTGGGGAAGCGGCCCAGGAACATGTTCTCCATCACGGAGCGGCGCAGCACCTGGTTCAGCTCCTGGTGCACCATCGCCACGCCGTTGTCCAGCGCGTCGCGGGGGCTGGTAAAGGTGATGGGCTGGCCGTTCATGGTAATGGTGCCGCCGTCGCGGGTGTAGATGCCGAACAGGCACTTCATCAGCGTCGACTTCCCGGCGCCGTTTTCGCCCATCAGCGCGTGCACCGTGCCCGCCCGCAGCTGCAGCTTTGCGTGATCCAGCGCCTTGACGCCGGGGAAATGCTTGTCAATGTCCAGCATTTCAAGCAGATACTGTTGATCGGACATGATCTGTATTCACCACTCTTCAGCGATATTATGAATTGCGTCAATGTTTCCGCAAACAGTGCTTCCAAAGCACATTTCCGAAAGCACTCTTTTCGGAAACACTGTTTATACTGAGCTCCGTCCGGCGACGGCGGGGCGGCAAAGGCGCCCGCGGCGGGCCCGGGCTTGAATGGAGATCAGTATTATACCGCTCTCCGGGCGGAGAGGGGTATGATGACGCAGCCGGCGGGGAATCGCCCCGCCATGTCCAAATCGGTTCCGGCGAAGCAAGTCGCCGGAACCGATCGGTTTGTCAGCTCTTGACGGGAACGGGGAATCAGCCCACGTTCTCGGCAGTGATCTTGGCGTAGGGGATGAACACGGACACGCTGTCGTCATTCAGCTTATACTTGTCCTCCAGGCCCTCGATCCACTTGCCGTTGATGAGGTAGTTCATCGCGAAGCGGATGTTGGCCTCGCCCATGGCGTCGCCGTCCTGCTTGACGGTAGCGGTCATCTTGCCGGCCTTGATGGCCTCGATGGCCTCGTCCACGGCATCGACGCCGATGACGGCGATGGAGGGATCGCCCTCGTTGCCGGTGTTGTAGCCAGTCTGGTTCAGAGCGGCGATGACGCCGGTGGCCATCTGGTCGTTGTTGGCGAAGACCAGCTCGATCTCAGGATGGGCCGCCCAGGTCGCCTGCATCTTCTCCTGAGCCTGCGCGGTATCCCAGTTGGCGACGATCCAGTCGTCGGTGACCATCTCCATGGGCACGCCCAGCGCCTCGGCGGTCTCCTGGGAGTACTGGGAACGGGCAATGGCCTCGGCGTTGTTGGGCTCGCCCTCGAACTCGACGAACTGCACGACGCCGTCGCCGTTCAGGTCGATCTTGCTGGCGTCAGCGGTCCACAGGTCGTACAGAATCTCGCCCTGCATGTCGCCGGCCTCGCGGGCCAGGGTGCCGATGAAGAAGGAGCCGGAGTCCTTGATCACGGAATCATAGGTCTCCTCCGTCGGGGGCTTGTTGTAGAACAGGAAGGGGATGCCCGCATCCTTGAACAGGTCGACCAGGGTCTGGCCGGAGGCAACCTCGGCAAGGTTGATGATGACGAAGTCGGGATTCTCGCCAACGATCTGGGTCGCCTGTTCCTTCTGCTTGCCCATGTCATCGGCAGCGTCGTACATGGTCAGGTTGATCTTGCAGCCCAGTTCCTGGCCCACCAGATCCGCCCACTTCTCCATGCCCTGACGGACAGAGGAGCCGTAAGCATCGTCGAACTTCCAGACCAGCACGCGAATGTCGTACTCGTCTTTCATCTCCGCCAGCGCGGAGAAGCAGGACAGCGCCAGCACGAGAGCCAGCATGAGAACCAGAACTTTCTTCATTGCAAAGTCCTCCTTGTTTTTTTGTTATTCCAGGGGGATAACCCCCAAATAACCTTCTTCCAAAAGAACCGGCCGGGCGCGCAGCGCAACGCGCATTAAACTACGGATAATTATAGCACCGTGCCGAGAATATTGTCAACCGGCTACGCGGTTATATTGATTATATTTTATCACACTAACAGCCTTCAGTCGTTCAGGCACGCGCCGTTCGTTTCGATGACCTTCGCGTACCACGCGGCGGAATCCTTGGGGATGCGCCGCAGGGTGGGATAGTCCACGTAGATGATGCCGAAGCGCTCGTCGTAGCCGGAGTTCCACTCGAAGTTGTCCAGGAAGCTCCACTGCAGGTAGCCCAGCACCGGCGTGCCCTCCGCGACGGCCTTCGCCAGCTCGGTCAGGTAGCGGTGCAGGAAGTCGATGCGCTTGGGATCGTGAACCCTGCCGTCCAGGAAGATCACGTCGTTGCAGGACAGGCCGTTCTCGCTGATGTACACCGGGATGCCGTAGCGCCGGTAGGTGTTCATCGGGCCGTAGTGCATCACCTCGGGCGTCACGGGCCACTTGCAGGCGGTCAGCGGGAAGCCGGCGTAGCCGCCCGCGGGCTTGCCTTCCGCGTCCACGCACATGCCGTGGTACACGTTGATGCCGATAAAGTCCGGCTTCTCCATGGCGTCCCAGTCGGCCGCGGGGATGGTGGCGGCGAAGCGCCGCACGCACTCGGGGGCGGTGTCGTCGTAGCGGCGCAGCACCAGGCTGTCCATGATGATGTTCTGCGTGAACTCCCACCGGGGCAGGGAGAGGTCATAGGTGGCGCGGTAGGCGGCCTCCCGGTTCTCGGGGGTGTCCTCCGCGGGGTAGCACAGCCGGCCGCAGGGCACGATGCCCACCCGGACCGCCGGCCCGCAGACGGCCTTGATCTGCCGCATGGCCTCGCTGTGCGCCAGCGCCAGGATATGGTAGATGCGCGCCAGGTCCTCGCCGGGCAGCTTCCAGCCCGGGGCGTGGTCGCCGAGGCCGTAGCCCAGGGCCGTGATGCACTGGGGCTCGTTGATGGTCATGTAGCACTTCACCCGGTCGCCCAGCCGCTCGGCCACGATGCGCGCGTAGCGGGCGAAGGCGGGCACGATGTCCCGGTTCAGCCAGCCGCCCTTGTACTGCAGCGCGCTGGGCAGGTCCCAATGGTACAGCGTCACCAGCGGCTCGATGCCCGCCTCCAGCAGCGCGTCCACCAGCTTCTCGTAGAAGGCCAGGCCCGCCTCGTTCACCGCGCCGTCGCCGTCGGGGATCACCCGCGCCCAGCTTACGGAGAAGCGGTAGGCCCGGATGTTGTGCGCCTTCATCAGCGCGATGTCCTCGGGCCAGCGGTGGTACACGTCGCAGGCCACGTCGCCGTTGTCGTCGTTTTTCACGCGGCCACCGCCCGTCACGTGGCAGAAGTCGTCCCAGATGTTCGGGCCCTTGCCGTCGGCGTCCCAGGCGCCCTCGCACTGGTAGGATGCGCACGCCACGCCCCAGAGGAAATCGGAAGGGAATTGCACCATATCGTTACCTCCATTCGTTATCGCCGTCCGCGAACCGCGGATTGTTCGCCGGATACGCCGCGCGCCGCGGGCGGGCCGCCCCCGTCCCGCGCGCACGGAAGACACTACCAATATACTTGATTTGCGCGGCGGAGTCAAGAAAATCCGAAGGAAAGCGCGCGCGGTTCCAAAAATCGAATTTCCCCTTGCCAACCGCCGCAAAACGCGCTATAATAAGTTAAAGTTTTGTTTTCCGCTTAACAATTGACCATCAATCTACAGAAAGAGGTGTCCCCATGATTCGCATTGGTATGCTGACCTCCGGCGGCGACTGCCAGGCGCTGAACGCCGCCATGCGCGGCGTCGCCAAGACGCTCTTCAACTCGCACGAGGACGTGGAAATCTACGGCTTCCTGAACGGCTACCAGGGCCTGATCCACGGCCGGTTCCGCCTGCTGACCTACGACGACTTCTCCGGCATTCTCACCAAGGGCGGCACCTTCCTGGGCTCCAGCCGCACCCCGTTCAAGACCATCCAGGTCATCGAGGACGACGGCGTGGACAAGGTCGCGGCCATGAAGCAGACCTACTACAAGCTGCAACTGGACGTGCTGGTGGTGCTGGGCGGCAACGGCACCCACAAGACCGCCAACCTGCTCAGTGAGCAGGGCCTGAACGTGGTCACCCTGCCCAAGACCATCGACAACGACCTCTGGGGCACGGACATGACCTTCGGCTTCCAGAGCGCCGTGGACATCGCCACCAACTGCATCGACATGATCCACACCACCGCCGCCTCCCACGGCCGCATCTTCATCGTGGAGATCATGGGCCACAAGGTGGGCTGGCTGCCCCTGAACGCGGGCATGGCCGGCGGCGCGGACATCATACTGATCCCGGAGATCCCCTACGACATCGACAAGATCGCCGAGAAGATCAAGGAGCGCCACGACCGGGGCGCGAGCTTCACCATCCTGGCGGTGGCCGAGGGCGCCATCAGCAAGAAGGACGCCAAGCTGAGCAAGAAGGAGTACGCCAAGAAGCTCGAGGAGAGCCCCTATCCGTCGGTATCCTACGAGATCGCCGCGAAGCTGACCAAGAAGACCGGCTACGACGTGCGCGTGACCGTGCCCGGCCACACCCAGCGCGGCGGCGCGCCCTGCCCCTATGACCGCGTGTTCGCCAGCCGCCTGGGCAGCGAGGCCGCGAAGCTGATCCTGAAGAAGGAGTACGGCTTCATGGTGGGCTACAAGAACCGCGAGATCGTGAAGGTCCCGCTGAAGGACGTGGCCGGCAAGCTGAAGATGGTCGATCCCGACGCCTCCATCATCAAGGAAGCCAAGATGCTCGGCATCAGCTTCGGCGACTGACCGGGGCGCAGGGCAGGAAAAACAACCGCGGCAGGGTGGTTTTCACACCCTGCCGCGGTTCTGTCATTCGACAGCATACCCCGGCGCGGCGAATCCGTTACTTACAACAGATCCTTCGCCACCGGGCGGCAGAACAGGCGGCGGACCTGCCGCGGGTCGCGGCTCTGGGCCAGCGCCCACATCAGCTTGGTGACGATGGCCTCGATGGTCATGGTGTGGGCCTCGATCAGCTCCACCTCGTCGCGCACCTTCACGCCCACGCGGTACACCCCCAGGTCGCTGCCCTCGTGGGGCACCTGCGTGGTCATCACCAGCGTGCGCCCGGCGGCGGTGAAGCGCTTGATGGCCTCCATGAGCCGCCCGTCTTCGTACATGGGGATGCCGCCCATGCCGAAGCCCTCCACCACCACGGCGTCGAAGCGCTCCGCGAGGTAGTCGAAGATGGCTCCGTCCTGCCCCGGCACCAGCCGGAGCACGAACACCCGCGGATTCATGTCCCGGTAGAACACCGGCGAGGCGGGCTTGGGGGACTCGATGTAGGGGATCACGCGGCCCTCCTGCAGGATCGCCAGCTCGGGATAGTCGATGCTGGAGAAGGCGTTGAAGCTGCGGGTGCGCATCTTCCGCGCGCGGGTGCCGATGATGACCTTGCCGTCGAACACCACCGCCACGCCGTGGGCGCGGTCGTCGGCGGCGTAGCGCAGCGCGTCCAGCAGGTTGCGGCGGGCGTCGGTGTCCCGCTCGTAGATGGAGCGCTGCGACCCCGTGATCAGCACGGGCTTGGGGCTGTACTGGATCAGGTAGGACAGCGCCGCGGCGGTATAGGCCATGGTATCCGTGCCGTGGGTGACCACGAAGCCGTCGTAATCCTCGAAGTTCTGCTCAATGTGCCCGGCGATGGCCAGCCAGTGCCGGGCGCAGACGTTGGTGCTGTCCAGGTTGAACAGCTGCTCCGCGGTGATGCGGCAGATCTCCGCCGCCTCGGGCACGCACTCCAGCAGCTCCCGGGAGCTGATCCCGGGCGCGAGGCCCTCGCCCGTGGGCTTCGAGGCGATGGTGCCGCCCGTGGCGATGAGCAGTATGCGCTTCACGGCCCTTCCTCCCTTCCGATACGGCAAAACCGGCCTGCGCGCCCCGTTCGGGCGGTGCGAGCCGGTTTCAGCGGTCTGCGATGCCTCAGCCTTCCCTGGCCTCGATGTCCCGCGCGCAGCGCACCAGCGCGTCGTAGGTCTCGGGCGAGATGTCGTGCTCCATCCTGCAGGCGTCCTTCTGGGCGATCTCCGCGCCGACGCCCAGGTGCACCAGCAGCTTGGTCAGCACCTTATGGCGGTCGTAGATGCGCTCGGCGATCTCCATGCCGGACGTCGTCAGGGAGATGTAATTGTCCTTGTCCATGGTGATGTAGCCGCCTTCGCGCAACTGCTTCATGGCCACGCTGACGGACGGCTTACTGACGGAAAGCCCCAGCGCGATGTCCACGGACCGCGCGAAGCCCTTCTCCTCGATGAGGCGAAGTATCATTTCCAGGTAATCTTCCGCTGACTTGTGAATCTTCATATCGTCACTCTCCCGTCGCGGCGCGCCGGTATGCTCCTTTCGGATCGTTCACCCTATTCTACCACAGCGCGCGCCCGTTTTCAAGCGGTTATCGCACACCGGGCAAACGGCGCGGATCGGACGCGCCGAAGCCTTCGATCGCCCGCCGACGCCCTTCGCGCGGCCGGTCGCCGGGCTACAGCTCCATCCCCAGCTGCTCCGTCGCGCCGGGGGACTTTTCAAACGCCACCTCGCGCAGGGCCTGCGCCAGGATCGGCCCGGGATCGGCGGCGGCGTCCAGCCACGCCTCCGTCAGCGACGGGGGCAGCAGCACGGGCATGCGGTCGTGGATGAAGGCGATTTCCGGCGCGGGCGCGCGGGTCAGTATGGCGAACACGGGCCGGTCGCCCTCCAGCCGGTACACCCCCGCCATGCGCAGCATGCCGCCCTCCCGCGCCCGCACGGCGTAGCGCGTGCGCGCGCGGCCCCGGCGCGCCCACTCAAAGTAGTGGCTGGCGGGCACCACGCACCGCCGCCGGGCCATGCCGTCCCTAAACAGGGGCCGCTCGGCCGCGGTCTCGCTGCGCGCGTTGATGATCCTGCGCCCGTCGGGCAGGGTGTACCCCCAGCGCATGGCGAACACCCCGGGCCTTCGGGCGCGGTCGGGGGCCAGCACCGGCGCGGCGTCTCCGGGAAACACCTCCCCCGCCGTCTTTACCGGCGCGGTGGGCATCCTGCCGTTCAGCTCGGCCAGGATCTCCCGGAGCTCCAGCTCGTGCTCATCCATGAAGTAACGTCCGCACATGGTTCGCTTCCTCCCGCACGGGACAGGATCGCCCCGAAGCGCGTGCTCCGGGGCGTCGTCTTATGTAGCAGCCGCTCAGTCGTTGCCGGCGGGGGCCGGGGTGAACGTGGGCAGCGGCGTAGGCGTGGGGATGGGCTCCTGCATGGTGACGAAGACCAGCCCGTTCTCCCGGGCGAAGTTCTCCGCCGCCGACCCTGCCTCGCCGCGGATGGCGGGCCGCGCCGCGCCGCGCAGGCAGTTGGAGGCGATACCGCGCACCGTGCCGGGCAGCACCAGCTCCGTCAGCGCCGTACAGCCCTTGAAGGCGTTCTCGCGCACCTCGGTGATGCCGCTCTCCAGCACCAGCTTCGTCAGCGAGGTGCAGCCCTTGAAGGCGTTCACGCCGACGCTGCCCACGCTGCCGGGCACGCGCACGGCCGTCAGCGCGGCGCAGCCCTCGAAGGTGCCGTTCCACAGGCCGGCGGTGTTCCTGGGCAACTCGATCTCCAGCAGGGACTTGCAGCCGTAGAAGCAGCCGGGGTACAGGTTCAGGGTCTGCCCCGCGTCCACGATGGTCAGCGTCCGCAGGCCGGTGCAGTTCTGGAAGGCGACCTCGGAGATCTCCGTGACCGCGGGCAGCGCGATGGACAGCAGCGACCGGCAGCCGGCGAACGCGCCGCCGCCGATGGTGCGCACGTTCTCGTGCAGGATCACCGTGCGCAGGTTCGTGCAGCCGTAGAACGCGCCGCTGCCGATGGCGTTCATCGAGGCGGGCATGGTGAAGCTGGTCATGGCCGTGCAGCCGGTAAACATCTGCGCCGGGAAGGTAGCGTAATCGCGTGGAAAGGAGACGTTCGTCAGCGAAGTGCAGTACATGAACACGCCGTAGCCGAGCTCGCGCACGCTGTCGGGAATGCGCATTGAGCCCAGGCTGCTGCAATACTCGAAGGCGTAGTTGCCCAGCGCGGTCAGGCCGTCCGGCAGGGCGACGCTGCCCAGCCTGGAATCGTCCCAGAAGACGTAGCTGCGCATCACCTTCAGCGTGCGCGGCAACGTGACCGACGCCAGCCGGTGGCAGGCGGCGAAGGCGTAGTCGCCGATGGCCGTGACGCCCTCGGGCACCACCACGCTGGTGATGGCGTCGTTGTACCAGAATGCCTTTTCTCCGATCTCCCGCACGCCCAGGCTGGCGGGGATGACCACGCTGCCGCCCGCGCCGGTGTACTCCGTGAGCACGCCGTTCTGCACGGTGAAGTCCTCGGCGGCGTTGGAAACGATCGCGCCGTTCGCCTCGGGTTCGGGGTCGGGGTTGTACGCGGGGTCGTCCGCCATGACGGAGCCCAGGTCCCAGATATCGTTGTTTTCCACGCGGCCCTCGTCCGCCTGCGTGACGTTTCCGCCGGGCGGCGTAAGCGGGCCGGGCGCGGGAATATCCTCAACGGAGGTCCTGTCCTCCGGCGCGGCCGCGGGCGCATCCGCCGCCGGCGTTCCGGAAACGGTCGCCCCGTTCGTTGCGCCGCTCTCCGCCAGCGCAACCGGCGCCAGCAGCATCAGGCAGAGCAATGCGGCCAGCAGCCTCTCCATCCTCTTCATTTTTCTATCTCCTCCCGCCGCATCCACGAGGGGCGGCGAACACATATTGGCCAAATGTTACGGATATAATACAGTTGTATATCTATCTGACTAATATTATCCAACAAAATGGCCCATATGTCAAGGAAAAAAGCGGAAAAAACCTGCTTTCCATGTATTTTTTACGCAAAAAAAGGAAAGGAAACCGAAATCCGGGGATATGAGCGCCCGAACGGGCCTTCCGGCCCAGTCTTTCCCGCGTCCCGCGGCCGAAAACGCCGCAACCCGGTTTCCTTCCTTTCCCTATTTCTCTCCCTATTCCTCTCCCTATTCCTCCTCCAGCCAGCGCTGGTAGACCTCCAGGCAATAGCCCACGGCGGCCTTTTTGCCGTTGCGGACGATGGGCAGGCGCAGCACCTGCGGGTGCTCCAGCAGCGCGTCCTCGCGCTGGGCGGCAGCGATGTACTTCACCAGCGCCAGGGCGTCCCTGTCGCGGCAGTTTTCGTCGATGAGCGCGTCCGGCCCGCCGACGGCCTGCGCCGCGCTGCGCAGCTCGCCCCGGCTGATGCCCTTCTCGTTCATGTCGATGTACTGCGCCCTGATGCGGCGCTCCTTGAACCAGCGCTCCGCCTTGCGCGCGTCGCTGCTCTTTTTCGTGCCGAAGATCTGGATGTTCATAGGCCCTCCCCCGCCGTCAGCGGTTGTGGTTCTTCTCGTAGATCATCGCCAGCCCCTTCAGCGTCAGCAGGCCGTCCATCACGTCGATCACGCCCGCCTCGCCGGCCACGAGGGTAGCCAGGCCGCCGGTGGCGATGACCTTCGTGCCCGGCGCACCGAGCTCCCGCTTCATGCGCTCCACCAGGTAGGTGACCTGGCCGATGTAGCCGTACACGATGCCCGCCTGCATGTTGGCGACGGTGTTGCGCCCCACCACGTTTTCCGGCTTCACCAGCTCGAACCGCGGCAGCTTGGCGGTGCGCTCGGTGAGCGCGTCCGCGGCCAGCTTCAGGCCCGGGCAGATGGCGCCGCCCAGGAACTCGCCCCGGGCCGAGATGCAGCCGAAGGAGGTGGCGGTGCCGAAGTCGATGGTGATGCACGGCCCGCCGTACAGCTCGTAGGCGGCCACGGCGTTGGCGATGCGGTCGCTGCCCAGCTCCCGGGGGTTTTCGTACTTGATGTTGATGCCCGTCCTGACCCCCGGCTCGATCTTCATGGGCTCGATGCCAAAGTAGTTGCGGCACATGTGCTCGATGGTGAAGTTGATCTGCGGCACCACCGAGGAGATCATGATGCCGTCGATGGCCCCGCGCTCCACGCCGTTGTGGGCCAGCAGGTTGCTGAGCACCATGCCGTACTCGTCCGACGTGCGGTTGCGGTCGGTCGACACGCGCCAGTAGTGCTTCATCTCCGAGCCCTCGAACAGGGCGGTCTTCATGTTGGTGTTGCCGATATCCAGCGTCAGCAGCATAGCCAGGCTCCTCCCGGTCGTCGTGAAAGCCCGGCTGGGGAAGCCAGCCGGGCGGGGAATCGGTTTACGCGGCGGGACGGATGAGCTTCGCCTTGATGAGCGCCGAGCCCACCGCGCCCGTCAGCACCGTGGATACGATCATCTCCACCACGCCGTTCACGCCCACGGCGGCCACGATGTAGGCCAGCATGCCGCGGCCCGCCATGGAGTTCTGCATGTACTCGGTACCGCCGAACAGCCATACGAGGCTGGTCATGAAGAACAGCGTGTTCAGGAACGCCGCCAGGAAGCCGGTGACGGGGCAGGCGGCGTAGGGATTGGCGCGCCGGGCCAGGAAGCGGTAGGCGAAGCCCAGCAGCAGGCCGTCCAGCAGGCGGGGAATGAAGCGCTGCACGAAGCACAGGAAGGGGTTCACCCCCAGCAGCGCCGCGCCCATGCCGCTGAAGCCGCAGATGCCGAAGCACTGCAAAAAGCTGATGAGGCCGAACGCCCCGCCGATGACGGCGCCCCCCGCGGGGCCCAGGGCGATGGCGGCGATGGCCACGGGGATCATGTTGAACGTGATGGACAGGCCCGCGGGCTGGGGAATGTTCACATAGCCCAGCACCACCAGCACGGCCACGAGCAGCGCGAGCAGCACAAAATTACGGGTGTTGAAGTGTTTCATGGAATTGCCCTCCGTTCGAGTTCTTGCAAAGATACCCTACGAATCTGGAAAACCGGGAAAACCTGTTCGGCTCTCTGGGATGCCGACGGGGGTATTATAGCATATTTCCGCAAACCTGCAATGACGGCCGTGTAAAAGATTTTACTTGCCTTCCCCGGGAAGGGCGGTTATAATAGCGACGAGGGATACTTTACCATATTAAAGTGACAGGACAAACCGCAGGGGAGGCACGGCTATGGTCACACGGCGGGAACGGCAGATGCACAGCGTGCGCGCGTTCATGCGCGGCGGAAAGAAGCAGGTGCGCAGCACCGAGCTCTCCTCGAGCCTGCCGCAGAGCGTGCGCAGGTTCGCCACCCACACCCTGGAGCCGGGGGCTTCCATCGGCTACCACGTGCACCGCGGCGAGACGGAGGTCGTGTACATCCTGGACGGCATGGGCACGGTGCAGGACGACGACAGGACCTGCGACATCTTCGCCGGCGACTCCTTCATCACCCCCAGCGGCCACGGCCACGCGCTGGAGAACACCGGCGACCGCGACCTGGTGCTGCTGAGCGTCATCATCCGCGACCCGGTCTGACCCTCCCGCCGCGCATGCTTCAGGCGGGAATCGCATCCATGCAACGCAAAACGCCGGACGGCGCTGTCCCCCGACAGCCGTCGCCCGGCGTTTTTCACATCCGACCGCAAATCACACCAGCTTTTCCCCGATGACGATCTTCACGCCCGGCTTGGCCCACTTGATGATGCGCTTCATCACCTCTTCGGGCACGGCCACGCAGCCGGCGGTGTAGCTGTTCTTGCCCGTACAGTGCAGGAAGATGCAGCTGCCCTTGTGCGCCACGCCCGCGGCGTTGTAGTCGATGAACATGCAGTAGTTGTACACGCCCGTGTAGCTGATCAGGTACTCGTCGCTGCTCGTGTGCTTGCGGCTGACCTCGCGCTCGTCCACGAGCTGGTTGTAATACTTGGAGCTGGAGGCCCCGCACCAGTAGTGGTACTTGGTCACCTTGGTGTAGGGCATCTGCGCGCCGGGATCGTCCTTGATGCCGAAGGGCGTGGTCAGGTTGTAGGTGCCCACGGGGGTCTTCTTGTCCCCCTCCACGGTCTTGCCGATGCCGTTCCTGCCCACGTAGGCCGCGCAACTGTACAGCTCCGTCCACAGCCCGTCCTTCTTCTCGTGCAGGGACAGCGTGGCCTTGCTGCCGCCGGTGTGCTCCACCAGCACCACCTGCGTCGCGGTGTCGGCGCAGTCCACCCGGGCCGCCTTGCTCTGGCCGGAGGCGCCCACCTTCACCGCGATGTTCAGCATCTGCGCGCCGCAGCACACCTGCACGCGGGTCTCGCCGGGGCTCTTGCCGGTGACGACGCCCGTGGCGCTGACCTCCGCGACGTTCGCGTCCGCCTCGGGGTCGATGCGATAGGTCTCCTCGCCGCCCCGGGGCAGCGCCGTCGCCAGCCCCACGGACAGCGTCAGCGTCCGGGGCAGCACCGTCACGCGCAGCTTCGCCTTGGTCTTGCCGCAGCGGGCGGTCACGGTGGCCACGCCGACCTTCTTCGCCTTTACCCGGCCCCCGGCGCCCACGGACACCACGGACTTCTTCGAGCTCCGCCACTCCAGCCGGCTGCGGCGCAGGCCCGTCACCGCGGGCTTCAGCCGCCCGGAGGCGCCCACGTAGGCGACGCAGCTCGTCGCGCCGAAGGAGATGGACTTCGACGCCGCCAGAGCGTCGACGGGCAGCGCCAGCACGGACAGGATCAGCGCCAGCAGGGCGCACAGCAGCCGCTTCTTCATGGGAATCCTTCCTTTGCATGGTTGTGTTTCAATTCTATCACAGAATTATGACGGAAGTATTCCCGGGACGGTTCGATTGTGGAACGATTTGCGCCAAAACGCGAACGAACGTAAAGAAGCGGGCGACCGTCGGCCGCCCGCTTCTTTGGGTTTTCAATGCGATATACTACGGCTGTTTCCTGCCCGCGCCGCGCGCGACGCAGAGCTCCAGCGCCGCCTGGGACAGCTCGGACTTCTCCTCCCGGCGCATCAGCGCGCGCACGGCCTCCTTCGCGGTGGCCTGGCCGCTGACCACGCTCTGCACGGCGTCCACGATGGGCAGCTCCACGCCGTAGCGGGCCTCCAGCTCCAGCGCGGCGGGCAGGGCGTTGATGCCCTCCACCACCATGCCCACGCGCTCCACCGCCTCCCCGGCGGTCAGGCCGGTGCCGATCAGGTAGCCCGCGCGGTTGTTGCGGCTGTGCTCGCTGGTGCAGGTGACGATCAGGTCGCCCACGCCCGCCAGGCCGCCGAAGGTCTGCTCCAGGCAGCCCATCTCCACGCCCAGCCGCGCGATCTCCGCCGCGCCGCGGGTGATGAGCGCCGCCCGGGCATTGTCGCCGTAGCCCAGGCCCCGCGCCACGCCGGAGGCCAGCGCCACGATGTTCTTCAGCGCGCCGCTCAGCTCCACGCCCAGCACGTCCACGTTGGTGTACACGCGCATGAAGTCGGTGGAGAAGGCCCGCTGCACCTGCCGCGCGGTGTCGCCGTCCTCGCAGGCGGCCACGATGGTGGTCAGCATGTCCCGGGCCACCTCCTCGGCGTGGGTGGGTCCGGACAGCGCCACGTAGCGCACGCGGTCGTGCCGGCCGTCCGCGCCGATCACGTCCCGCAGGATCTGCGTCATGGTGAACAGCGTGCCCGGCTCGATGCCCTTGGCCACGTCCACGATCACCTGGCCGTCGGGGAGGAACGGCGCGGCTTTCTGCGCGGTGCCGCGCACGAACACCGAGGGCACCGCGAACACCACGATGTCCCGGCCCCGGCAGGCCGCTTCGATGTCGACGGTGAGCGCGACGGCGTCCGGCACGACCATGCCCGGCAGGTTGGGGTGCCGCCGGGTGGCGGAGATGGATTCGATCTCCGCCGGGATGGCCGACCACATGGTCACCTGATGGCCCGCGTTGGAGAGCATCCGCCCCAGGGCCATGCCCCAGGTGCCGGTGCCGAGAATTGCGATGTTCATGGTGGAGGACTCCTTTGTGGATTCTCGGTTCCGATCTGCCCCGCGGTTCGGAACCTCCCGCAATTTCCTATTTTATCATTCCTCCATGATTATGTCAAATCCGCGCAGGTCAATACAGGTTCGACCAGCGCAGGGCCTCGGCGTCGCGGATGCGCTCCAGCACGCCGTCCAGGTTGCTCATCAGGCGCAGGAAGTCGTCGCGGTCGCCGCACTCCAGGCAGACCTGCGCCTCGCAGACGGCGGTCCACACTTCGCTCAGCACGTCGTGGGAGGCGACCATCTCCAACAGCGGCGCGTGTTCCGTCCAGTGCTGCACCAGGCGCAGCAGCAGCGTCTTTGCCTCGCCCGACCGCGCCTCCTCCTCGGCCAGGATCGCCTGGCTGCGCAGCGCCTGGGCCGCGTCCACCGCGTCGTCCAGCAGCCGCATCGACGCCCAGCAGAGCGCCAGGGACGCCGCGAGCACCGCCAGCATGGCGATCAGCGTGCGCTTCACCTACCACTTCACCTCCTCCGGGGCCAGCGCTGCGACCTGCCGCCGCCCGCCGTCCTTCAGGATCACCGTCAGCTCGCCCCGGGTGTCCAGCAGCGCCAGGTAGGCGTCCCCCGGCGCGGCGCCCAGCTCCGTCAGCAGCGCACGCAGCCAGGCCTCGTCCTTCCCGGTGAGCGCCAGGTTCGAGCGCTGCACCCGCCCCGACAGGATCAGCGGCAGCGGCAGGCCCTCGTAGTCGGTGGCGATGCCCAGCTCGGCGGTCTTGGGCGCGCGGGCGTCGCCGGAGGCGAAGGCCGAGATGCCGCCGTTGGCCTCCACGATGGCCGTGCCCACCTCGCCCGGGTCCTGGAAGCCCGCCGCGCGCAGGCCCTCCAGCAGGTCGTTCAGGCTCAGGCACAGCCGGTCCAGCTCCGCCCGGTCGATCTCGCCCCTTCGGATCACCACCGCGGGCCGCCCGGTGACCACCGCCCGCACCCAGTCCCACCGCAGGGCGGCCAGGCTGATGGCGCTGTGCACCACGAACATCGCCGCCACCGGCAGCAGGCCCTGCAGCAGCGGCTTGGACACGCTCTCCATCGGCGCGGAGATCACGTCCGCCAGCAGGATGGTCATGGCCAGCTCGTAGGGCTGGAACTCCCCCAACTGCCGCTTGCCCAGCCCGCGCATCACGGCGATCATCACGGCGTACAGCAGCGCCCCGCGCAGGAACAGCGTGAACACGGCGCGGCCCCCTCTCCGGCATTTTCGCCCCTTATGCTGCCCAATTTGGGGAAAAACAACCCCGCCGCCGAAAATTGTTGCCCGCGGGGCTTGATTTCCGGGCGGCGCGGGGGTATCATATATATGGGAGAATGGATGTTTGTAACCGTGAGAACCCCCGGAACCCGGATCGTAACCACCGACGACAGAAAGGCGTGAGATCATGGAGTTTTTCAATGGCATCGGCAAGAAAGTAAACAAGGTCGTTCGCTCCGTTTCTGAGAAGAACACCACCACCACGGAGACCTTCCGCATCACCCGCGAGATCAGCGCCGCGGAGGCGAAGATCGAGAAGCTGTTCACCGAGTTCGGCAAGGCGTGCTACGCGCTGAAGTCCGGCGAAGGCGACGCGGCGGAGGCGGAGGCCCTCAGCGCCGGCATCGCCGAGGCAAAGGCCGGCGTCGAAGCGCTGAAGAAGGAGCTGGACAGCCTGAACGGCGTGCGCCGCTGCCCCGAGTGCAACGCGGTGCTGCCCAGGGAGGCCGTGTTCTGCATGCAGTGCGGCGCGCGCCAGCCCGAGATCCCCGTCAAGCCCGAGGAGCCCGAGGCGGTCAAGCCCGAGAAGGAATACTGCCCGAACTGCGGCGCGCTCCGCGAAGACGAGGGCGGCTCCTGCGTCGTGTGCGGCTACAGCTTCGCGGAAGCCGAAGCCGCGGAAGCCGAGGCGCCGGCGGAGGAAGCCGTCGAGGAAGCTCCCGCCGAGGAAGCCGCCGAGGAGGCGGCCGCGGAGCCCGAGGAGGAGCAGCACGAGGAAGAGCAGCCCGAGGAGCCGACGGCCCCCGAAGAATAACAACCCCGGCCCGGCGCGCGTGCGCGCGCCGGGCGGTACGGACCCTTTTGGAGGATGACAGATGCAGCAGCGACCCAATATCCCCGGCGGACGGCGGCCGCTCTCGCCCCGCCAGCGCTACGAGGCCCTGCGCCGCCGCAGGCGCCAGAACATGATCGCCATTGCCGCGATGGCGCTGGTGGCGGCGGTCCTGGTCACGGCGGTGGTGCTGATCCTGCGGCCCAGGGCGCCGAAGGACGTGGCGGCGGCCACCGCGGTGGAGGCCACGGCGGAACCCGTCGAAGTGACGGCGGAGCCCACCGGCGCCCCGGGCTACAGCGGGCCGTTGCGCTCGGTGCGCCTGCGCGTGGTGGGCGACATCATGATGTGCAAGGGCAACCTGAAGTACGCCAAGAAGCTCAAGTACGACTTCCACGACCAGTTCTCCATGGTGGCGGACCTGCTCGCCAACGCGGACTACACCATGGGCAACATGGAGGGCACCGTCGGCAAGTACAACAAGAGCGCCTACTCCGGCTACCCGCAGTTCAACTGCCCCGAGACGGTGCTGGAGGCGCTGAAGGACGACGGCATCGACTTCCTGACCCTGGCGAACAACCACATGCTGGACCGCTGGACCGGCGGCCTGCTGAACACGGTGAACTGGGTGGAGCAGTATGGCTTCGA
The DNA here is from genome assembly GCA_902793325.1 of uncultured Eubacteriales bacterium. GTDB lineage: Bacteria > Bacillota > Clostridia > Christensenellales > Aristaeellaceae > UBA2862. The sequence continues at coordinate 4,745 of CADBCY010000040.1, read as the reverse complement.
CCACGTGGGCGGCTACCGCACGCAGGAAGAGAAGGACGCCCCGGTGATCTACGAGGTGGGCAACATCAAGTTCGGCTTCCTGGCCTACACCCACTCCACCAACACCATGGAGCGCACCACCGACGCCGAGGGCGTGGCGCTGGTGCCTTACATCCACCAGGCGAACTTCAAGGCGGACGTGAAGAAGCTGCGGGACGCCGGCGCGGAGGTCATCGTGGCCTGGCCCCACTGGGGCAAGGAGTACGTGCGCGACCCGGACAGCACCCAGAAGAAGTACGCCAAGAAGCTGGCCGAGGCGGGCGTGGACATCATACTGGGCAGCCATTCCCACATCGTGCAGCCCATGGGCTTCCAGACCGTGACCCGCGACGACGGCACCGTCCACGACGTGTTCACCATCTTCAGCCTCGGCAACTTCATCAGCGACCACGTCAAGCAGTACTGCGACAACGGCGTGATCCTGGATCTGACCGTGAACGAGCGCGCGGACGGCAGCTTCACCGTGGACGACGTGGGCTACATCCCCACCTACACCTGGAAGCAGGGCGGCGGCATTCGCGTGATGCCCTCCGGCCCCTACCTGCAGACCCGGCCCTCGGGCATGGACGACGCCAACTACCAGCGCATGGTGGAGGGCTACAACGAAATCGTCGAGGCGCTGGGCACGAACTACCGCATCCTGGATCGCTGACCCCGGCAAACGACATCACACGGCGGGAGCTGCCTGCGGGCAGGTCCCGCCCTTTTCGGGAGGAACCATGCTTTACCACGCGCACGCGAAGATCAACTGGGCGCTGAACATCGTCGGGCGGCGGGCGGACGGCTACCACCTGCTGGACATGCTGATGCAGGCCGTCGAGCTGCACGACGACCTGGAGATTTTCCCCGCCGACGGGCTGCGGCTCACCGTGAACGGCGCGCCCTGCCGGGACGAGGGCAACCTGGTGCTGCGCGCCGCCCGCGCGCTCAACGCCCGGGCCGGCGCGGCGCACGGCGCGGCCATCGTGCTGACCAAGCGCATCCCCGAGCAGGCCGGGCTGGGCGGCGGCAGCGCCGATTGCGCGGCGACCCTGCGGGCCCTGGACGCGCTGTGGGGGCTGAACCTGGGCCTGCCCGCGCTGGCGGCGCTGGGCACATCGCTCGGCGCGGACGTGCCGTTCTGCCTGGCGGGCGGGCTGGCGCGGGTGACGGGCATCGGGGAGAACGTCGCGCCCGTGCCCGGCGCGCCCGAGCTGCCCCTGGTGCTGGTGCGCCCCGGCGGCGGGCTGTCCACCGCGGCCGTGTTCCGGCGGTGGGACGAGGGCGGCTATCCCCCCGTGGCGCTGGACGCCGCGCGCCTGGCGGACGCCGTGGTGCGGCGGGACCTCCCCGCGGCGGACCGGCTGTGCGTCAACGCCCTCACCGCCCCCGCCGAGGCGCTGATGCCCGCCATCGCGGAAGCCCTGGCGGCGCTGCGCGCGCAGGGCGCGGGGGCGGTGTTCATGACCGGCAGCGGTTCCACGGCGGTGGGCGTGTTCGACGACCCCTCCGCCGCCGCCCGCGCCGCGGCGTCCCTCCCCGGCGCGCTGCTCACCCGCACACTGGGCGACGCCTGACCGCACGCCCTGCCCGAGCGACCCCCGGATCGGCCGACGCGCCCTCCGGGGTTTCTTTTGCTTGACAAACTTTCGGCGCAATGATACAATTTACACTATCTAAATGTGTGCTATACAAGAACATCGAATCGGAACGCGGAAAACAACGCATTCTCCGCGATCATCCCGCCGCAAAACCCCGGTTCCAGGCCCACCGGGCCACCTACGATGGGAGGTTACGCCATGTCACTGCCCGGCAAGCTCTGCATAGGCATATTGGAAGAAGACAATCCGCTGAAAGCCTATTTCCGTTTCAAGCCGCTGCTCGTGGAGCAGGACGGCAGCTATGTCCCCTACACCGACTACGAGCGCTACGGCGACGAGGGCTGTATCCGCATCGTGCCGGACAAAAACGAAGCCTATCACTTTAAAACCCGCATGCGCTGTATGGGACTGTTCTGCGTGGTGGACCTGCGCGGACACCCCGAGGAAAACGACAAGATCCGTCCCAACAAAAACTATCGCATGAACGGCCCGGAGATCAACGACTGCATCATCTATTCCGACGTGGTGCGCGAGCCCGCGCCGGACATGATCTTCGAAATCCTCCGCGCCGAGCCCGACGCCCAGTTGCCCCCGCCGCACACCTCCAGCGTGCTGCTGCGGGGCGAAGCCGTGTTCCCCGAGCGCTACGCCTGGGAATACGTGCCCGGCGAGGAAGGCCGCGCGCGGCTGGTGCCCACGGGCCGGTCCTGCGCGCCGGACAGCGTGCAGGTGTTCGACCTGGCGGGCTTCCGGGGCGAGTGCATCTCCTTCGCCATCGTGCCCGCGAGCGCCATGGGGAGCGTGGTGGCTGCGCCTGCGCCCCGCGAGCCGAGGGAGCCCCGGGAAGCCCGGGAAGCGCCGCCCGCGCCGAAGCCCGAGGAAGCGCGCCCTGCGCCGGCGAAGGCCGAAGCGCCGAAGCCCGAAGTGCCGAAGCCCGAAGCGCCCGCGCCGAAGCCCGAGGAAGCGCGCCCCGCGCCGCCCCCGCCCGCGCCGCCGGAGCGCCCGCGGCCCCATCCGGACCCCGAGGACGCGCGCATGAGCGTGCGCCAGCGGCTGCTGGCCGCCCAGACGGGCCTCAATCCCCGCCGGGGCCGCAGCCTCCAGGAGCTGGTGGACGAAAAGTGGCAGCGCTCGCGCCTGAGCCAGATGGCCAACGCCGCCGCCGACCTCGCCACCGGCGCGCCCGTGCTCAGCCCGGTGGACAGCGCCGTCCGCGCCGTCCGCGAGGCGTGGGCCCAGCCCGGCCTGCGGGAGGATTTGCTGGTGGGCCTGGGCGACATCGAGGAATTCGGCGCGTCGCTGCAGGAGTGCCGGGAGGCCGTGCGCCAGCGCGACATCGAGCTGCGGCTGGACGCCCTGGAGGAGCGCCGCCTGGCCATGCTGCGGGAGCTGGACGAGCTCAACCGCGGCGGCGCGGACCTGCGCCGCAGGCTCAAGGACGAGATTCGCCGGGACGACGACGCCAGCCTCGCCGAGGCCAGGCGGAGGATCGAAGCCGCCCGGCAGGAGCAGCAGAAGTACGAAGCCCTGGCCGCCGAGGCCCGCGCCGCCGCGGAGGACGCCCGCCAGTCGGTGGACGCCCTGACCGACGAGGAGCTGGAGCGCCGCCTGCGCAACTTCGCGCTGGACCAGCACATGGTGGAGCGGCTGGAGCAGCTGCGCGGCGAGGCCGAGCCCCTGCCCGAGGCCGTGGAGACCGTGGCGCCGTCGCTGGACGCCCTGGCGGAGCGCGTCGTCGCCCGCTTCGAGGCCGGCGGCTGCGCGCTGGACCGCCTCCAGGCGCTGAACCTGCTCGTGTGCCTGGGCGTGAGCCCGAACCTGATCCTGAGCGGCCCGGTGGGCAGCGGCAAGACCCGGACCGCGCACCTGCTGGCCGAGGCTCTGGGCTGGGACGTGGCGTCGGTCGCCCCCGGCGCGGACGCCGAGAACGCCCGGTTCGATCTGGACGCGCTGCCCGACGCCCCCGCGCTGGTGCTGCTGGACGACGCCAACGCCGTGCCACCCGACCGCGCGCCCTGGTCGCTGACCGCGGATCAGCCCGCGTCCCGCCGGGTCGTCACGACGGTGCAGGACAGCCACTCCGGCCATCCCGTGCCCGCCTGCGCGCTGGACCGGGGCTTCGTGGTGCGGCTCTCCATGCCCGCGGACGCGCCGTGGCGGCCCACTCCGCGCCACCTGCTTCCGCCGGAGGATCCCGTAGATCTGACCGCGTGCTTCACCTCGCTGCCCGCCGACCCGGAGACCGCCGTCCCCGCCGCCTGCGCGGAGGGCATGGACGCCCTGCGCAAGGGCCTGGCCGCCGCCGGCGCAACGGTGTCCCGCCGCGCGCTGGACGAAGCCTGGCGGTACTGCGCCATACTGGCGGAGGCGCTGGGCGAAGCGGCCGACCCCGACGCGATCCTCGACCTGGCGGTCGCCCAGCGCGTGCTGCCGGGCCTGCTGGCCGGCGCGCCGCTGCCCGCGCTCGCCGCCCTGCCCGCCCTGCTTCGGGACCTCCCCCGCAGCCGCGCGCTGCTGGAGCAGCCCCTGCCCATACAAATCTGACCGAAGGGCACGCAAATCCCCGGAAACCGCGCGTTTCCGGGGATTGTTCCGTCCGAACCCGTCGTCAACACCCGCCCACGTTTCCGCACCCACACAGACGCCCGCCCCATGCTCTACGGGGCGGGCGGATGGTCAGTGCACGCGGCAGCATATAAAAACAGGTGGATGGTTTGTGTTGGCGGCAGCATATGAAATAGCAATCCGCACCCACACAGACGCCCGCCCCATACTCTACGGGGCGGGCGGATGGTTAGTGCACGCGGCAGCATACAAAAAACGGGCGGATGGTTAGTAAGCGCGGCAGCATATGAAACAGCAATCCGCACCCACACAGACGCCCGCCCCATACTCTACGGGGCGGGCGGATGGTTAGTGCACGCGGCAGCATATGAAATAGCAATCCGTACCCACACAGACGCCCGCCCCTTAATCTACGGGGCGGGCGGATGGTCAGAGTACGCGGCAGCATACAAAAAAACGGGCGGATGGTTTGTGTTGGCGGTAGCTTAAGGCCGACGCGACTCGCGTCAGTCCTCGATGATCTTCGTCACGACGCCGGAGCCGACGGTGCGGCCGCCTTCA
>CADBCY010000039.1 GCA_902793325.1 uncultured Eubacteriales bacterium | reverse complement strand
CACCAATATCATACAAACGCTGCCAGGTCTGCGCAAGACCTGGCATTACTTTTTTCGTGTCCCATTATAAAGAGGCTGCCTCGTTTTGAGACAGCCCCGCTTTGTGTTCGGGTCTGTCAGGAGATGCTCGTGGGCGGCGCGCAGTACGGGCAGGGCTTGTAGCCCCAATCCAGCACGTACTTCAGCGTCACCTTCGTACCGCCGGAGAACTTCGCCTTCGAGCAGGAGCTCTTCCTGTGGTAATAGTTGTTCGCCGTGGCGGCGTTGATGTACACCTTCGTCGAGGACGGCGCGGAGTACTTCACCTTGGATACCGGCGCGCCCTTGGTTCCGCCGTTCTTCGGGGTCTTGCTGCCGGTGGACAGCGCCACGCAGTTCTGGCACGCCTTCAGGCCCGCGGCCTTCGCCGCCGCCAGGGTGACCGCCCTCGCCCCCTTGCCCGCGTGGGCCTTGTAGCGGTGGTAGTGCTTGTCGCCCTTCACCACGTACACCTTGTGGTTGGCCGAGGACAGGCACACCGGGCAGGCCTTCTTGCCGTAGTTCAGCGCGCTTTCCAGCGAGATGCGCGAGGCGCGCTTCATGCCGGAGCAGTTCGCCCGGGCGTGGTAGTACTTGTTGCTGTGGGTGGTGTAGACCTTGATGCCGGAGGTGCCGACCCTGTAGTTGGCCACCTTCTTGAGCTTCTTGGTCTTGGTCACGCAGTAGGGGCAGGCCTTGTAGCCGCAGGCCAGCGCCACGCTCAGGGTGCCCTTCTCCGCGCCGATGCCGGCGTCCTTCTTGTTCAGGTGGTAGTACTTGCCGCCCTTGGTGGCGTACACCGTGCGGTTGGCCTTTCTGGCGCACTTCGGGCAGGCGGTGTAGCCGTAGTTCATCGCCGTCTCCAGCGTGACCCTGCGCTGGTACTTGCTGCCGGAGCAGCTGCTGCGGGTATGGTAGGTCTTGCCGTTGACGGTGACGTATACCTTCACGCCGGAGGCGCCGGCGTCAAAGCTGGCGACCTTCCTGCGGGCCAGCTTCTTCAGCGCCGCGAGGTACTTCGCCTTGGCCGCCGCGCGGGCCTTGGCCTGGGCCGCCGCCTTCGCCGCCGCCTTGGCCTTGGCCTTGGAGGCCGCGAGGGCCTTCTTCTCCGCGTCGGAGGCCACGGTGCTGCCCCGGTTCAGCGCGCTCGTGCTCCTGGCCGAGATGCACTTCGGGCACGCGGTCTGGTTCAGCATCAGCGCCTGGGCCAGGGTGCGCCGGGTACCGCTCTTCATGCCGGTATCCTTGCACACGCTGGCGGCGTGGTAGTACTTGCCGTCCTTGGTGGAGTAGACGTAGCGGTTGGCCGCCGACGCGCAGGTCGGGCAGGCCCGCTTCCCCGCCTTGATGGCCGTCGCCAGGGTGACCCGGCTGGCGTCCTTCATGCCGGAGCAGTTCTTCTTCGAATGATAGTAGGAACCGCCGCGCGTGGCGTACACGTAAGTGTTGTTCGCGGTGGCCTTGCGGCTGACCGCCACGCTCGTGGTGCGCCCGGTGAGCCCCGCCGTGACCGCGGAGCCGGAAGTGCTCGCGGTGGTGGACCAGCAGTTGGGGCAGCGCTTGTAGCCCGCGGCGATGGCCTTGGCCTGGCTGCCGGCGGTGGCGTTCTTCATGCCCGAACAGCCGGCGAACGAATGGTAGTAGGTGCCGCCCTTGGTGGCGTACACGATGGTGTTGGCGTTGTCGGCGCACACCGGGCAGGCCTTGCGCTTGGCGGCGATCATGGCCTTCAGCGTCACCCGCGTGGCGTTCTTCATGCCGGAGCAGGTGCTGTTGGTATGGTAGTAGGTGCCGTCGCGCGTGGCGTACACGTACACCTCGCCGGTGTTGCTGGCGCTGGCCACGTTGGTCGTGTCGGCCGCGGCCTCCGCGGCGCTCTCCGACTGCACCATGCTGGGCGAGAAGTTGCCCAGGCTCTTCTTGATGCACACGCTGCACCGCGACTTGCCCAGCACCATGGCCTCGGCGAGGGTGACCGTCGTGGCCCCCTTCATGCCCTGGCAGTTCTGGTCGAGGTGGTAGGACTTGCCGTTTTTGGTCATGTACACCGTGGTCCCCGCCGCCGGGCAGCAGTTCGGGCACGCCTTCTTGCCCGCCAGCAGCGCCGCCTTCAGGGAGCCGCGGGTGGCGTTCTTCATGCCGGAGCAGTCGCTGCGCACATGGAAGTAGCTGCCGCCCTTGGTGGCGTACACGGCCATGCCGCTGCGGTCGGTGGTGTCCTTGGTGACGAACTTGATGGAGTTGTTGCTCAGGCTCACCTGCTGCTTGGTGACGCACACCGGGCAGGGCTCCTTGCCCTCCTTCTCGGCGGCCTCCTTGGTGTAGGTGAGCGGGTTCTTCATCTTGGAGCAGGTGCTGTCCAGATGGTAGTACTTGCCGCCGCGGGTGGCGTAGTAGGTCGTGGTGTCCGAACCGCCGATACACACCGGGCAGGGGGACTGCCTGCGGTTGTTCTCGGCCACGCTCTTCATCACGCGGGAAACCGCCACGCCCTCAGGGATGTTGGTGCAGGTCTCGCTGCTATGGTAGTACAGGCCGGAGGCCGGGCTGTATACGTAATCCGAGGCCGCGGAGCCGCCGCTCAGGGGCGTCGCGGCGGGCGCGACGCCGCTGGAGCCGGAGGAGCTGCCGCTCGAGCCGGAGGATCCATCAAAGGAGATGTCCGCATCGTCCGAGGTGGTGTCCCCCGTCTGATCGCCCGTCGACGCCGTGGCCGTCGCCTGGGGCGTGGCCGTCACGGGCGCGAGGGTGATGCTCGGCTGCTGCTGCACATCCCGGCCTCCCCCAAAGACGGAGGAGAAAATCAGGATCAGCGCCACGATGAACCAGATCAGCGACGCGGCGCTGATGGCGTAGCGGACGGGCTTGTCGAACCGGTTCCTGCGCCAGAGCAGGTACACGCCCAGCGGCGGCAGCAGGAACAGCAGCAGGTAGGTCACCCAGTCGTGCTCGTCCACGTACCGCACGACGGGGTTCTCGCTGGGATAGTAGCCGTCGTCGTAGCCGCCGGCGTCCTCGTCGGAGTAGCGGTCGTCGTACTCGCCGTAGCCGTCGTCGTACCCGTCGCCGTAGCCGTCGTCATAGCCCCGGTCGTCCCCGTAGCCGTCGTCATAGCCGTCGTCGTAGCCCGGGTCGTCCCCATAGCCGTCGTCGTACCCGTCGTCGTAGCCCGGGTCGTCCCCGTAGCCGTCGTCGTAGCCCGGGTCGTCTTCGTAGCCGGGATCGTCCTCGTAGCCGGGATCGTCCTCGTAGCCATCGCTATAGCCCGGGTCTTCGGCGTAATCGTCGTCCTCGTAGGATCGATCCGCTTCCAGCTCGGGATTTTCTTCCATATATTCTTCATCGTCGCCGCGCTTCTTCTTCCCGCCGAACAGACGGTGAACCGGGCCGTCGCCCCAGCGGAAGGCCGCGCCGCCGCCGGAGAAATTGAATTTCAGCTTTCCAATCGCGTGTGTCGCCATGCTCATACCACCTTCATGAACGCGCCTGTGGTCGTGATACTGCTGTGAATCGGGCCGGGCGGAACGGGCTCCCCCCGGTCGCGGCGCCGCTGCCCCCGCCCCGTCGGCGACGGTTACAGCTACACCACTTCACTCCATGCCTAGCATACAACATACTATTACATATGTCAATCGGGTCGAGGGTAAAAATTGAAATTTTGTCACGGTTTAATTTATATATACGTCATAATTCGAAATATTATTGCAATAAAAGTGCTTTAAGATCACATTCATCCATTGAATGCCGGGCGGAGCTGTGCTATAATATGAACATACGAAATTCTTGTTTCAGTCGAGACGTTTGGAGGTCGTAAACATGTCCAAACCCACTAGAGGACTCCGGGTCGGCAACTACCGCATCACGCCGCTGGGCCTGGTCACGCTGGCCATACTGCTGCTGCTGGTCATCGCCGCCATCGTGTTGTTCGTCATAAAGCCCTTCGATCTGACGGGCACCATCTTCGGGCCGCGGCCCACCCCCACCCCGGAGGTCACCGCCACGCCCGAGCCGTCGCCCACGCCGACGCCCAAGCCCACGCCGGAGCCCGAGCCCCGCAGCGCGACGATCCGCTCCCTGGGTGAGATCGCCATGCAGCAGAACCTGCTGCGCTCGGCGGTGAGCGAGAACAGCTTCGACTTCGCGCCCATGTTCTCGGAGATCTCCGACGTCATCGGCAACGCCGACTACACCGTGGCCGACGTGGAGGGCACCCTGGGCGACACCGTGGACTATTCCGGCAACGGTTCCAAGCTCATCACCCCCTCCTCCCTCATCGGGGTGCTGAAGGACTGCGGCGTGGATATGCTGATGCTGGCCAACGACCACGCGCTGGACGGCGGCTTCAAGGAGCAGCAGGCCACCGTGCAGAACTGCATCTCCATGGGCATGGACTACGTAGGCGCAGCCGCTTCCGCCGAGGAGAAGGCCACCCCCAATATTAAGGAAATCAACGGCATCAACGTCGCCTTCCTGGCCTACACCGAGAGCCTGAACGGCAACGAGAAGAAGGCCGACAAGGCTGCCACGCAGTACGGCGTGAACCTGATCACCGCCTCGAACGCCGTCAAGGACATTTCCAGCGCCAGGGAGAACGGCGCGGACGTGATCGTGTGCTACGTCAGTTGGGGCAAGATGCTGCAGCGCACGCCCACCGCCAACCAGCGCAAGATCGCGCAGTACCTGTCCCAGGCGGGCGTGGACGTGATCGTCGGCTACAACCCCCACGTGGTACAGCCCGCCGCCTGGATGGAGACGACCAACACCTCCGGCGAAGTGCACCGCACGCTGTGCCTGGGCGCCACGGGCAACTTCCTGTCCGACCAGCGCGACCTGTACTGCGATTCCGGCATCATCTTCGAGTTCACCATTCAGGAGACGGGACCCGCCACCGGCGAGTTCACCATCACCGCCCCGACGTACATCCCCACCTACGTGTGGCGCAATACCGACGGCGACAAGTACGTCTACCGGACGCTGCCCGTGGGCAAGTGGCTGGAGGAGCAGCCGGAAGGCATGGCCTACACCGACGTCACGCGCATGCGGCAGGTCTGGGCGGAGATCCAGAACATCATGGGCAGCGACGTGGCCACCATCGCCGCCGAATAACCTCAGCGATCTCCCGAAGCACCGCGCGACACCGCGCGGTGCTTTGTCCGCCTGTGGACAGGGTGTCGGCGCGCGTCTTCGCCCGCTCTGTGTACTTGGACGCACGAAACCCCGTTCCTGTTCCCCACCCCGCTCCAAGGAGGCCCCGATGACCTTTTCCGAATTGCTGCTCCACTGGTACGACGCCCATCGCCGCAGCCTTCCGTGGCGCGGCGCGCGCGATCCCTACGCAATATGGCTGTCCGAGATCATGCTCCAGCAGACCCGCGCGGAGACGGTAGAGGGCTATTACGCCCGCTTCCTGGCCCGCTTCCCCGACGTCCGCGCCCTGGCGGCCGCGCCGGAGGAGGAGGTGCTGAAGCTGTGGGAGGGGCTGGGCTACTACAGCCGCGCCCGGAACCTGCACGCCGCCGCGAAGCTCGTGTGCTGCGAATTGGGCGGTCGCTTTCCCGGGACCGCCGCCGGCCTGCGCGCGCTGCCGGGCATCGGGCCCTACGCCGCCAACGCCATCGCCTCCATCGCCTTCGGGGAGTGCGTCCCCGCGCTCGACGGCAACCAGGCCAGGGTGCTCTCCCGCATATTGGCCTGGGAGGCGCCGCTCAAGACGCCCTTCGACCTGCTGGACCCGGCGACGGCGCTCATCAGCCGCGAGCGCCCCGGCGACTACAACCAGGCGCTCATGGACCTGGGCGCCACGGTATGCCTGCCGAAGCAGCCGCGGTGCGAAGCGTGTCCGGCGGCGGATTGCTGCAAAGCGCGCGCGGAGGACGCGGCGCCGGACTTCCCCCGCAAGCCCGCCCCCGTGCCAAAAAAGGAACAGGCGTGGACGATCCTGCTCGTCACCGTAAACGGCAGGCTGCTGGTGCGCCGCCGCCCGAAGGGGCTGCTGGGCGGGCTGTACGAGTTCTGCCCCGTCGAGGGCTGGCCCGAACCGGAAGCCCTGCCCGGCGCGCTCGATGCGCTCGGCTTCGGCCCGACGCGACTGGTCGCGGCGCTCCCCCCGTCGAAGCACGTGTTCACCCACCTGGTATGGCACATGCGCGGCTGGGCGACGGCCTGCGAACAGGTGCCCGAGGGCTTCCGCGCCGTGACGCGCGACGAGCTCGACGCCCTGCCCTTCCCCACCGCGCTGAAGGTCTACCGGCGGGCGGCGGAAAGCCTGCCCGGCCTTCGATGATTGGAGGAAACCGCTGTACAAACGCGACATTCCATGTTATAATTGTATTATCACACGCCCGCAGCGTCGGGAACCCTTCTACCGCGTAAAGGAGTGCCGCACATGTTCAGGAAGCTGTTGTCCGCCCTGCTCGTCCTCGCGCTGCTCGCGCCCTGCTGCGCCTTCGCCGCCGGCGCGCCCAACTACCTGATCCCCATGGTGTTTTCCGCCGTATTCAACGATTCGCTGACGAAGGTCATCGACGAAGGCTACGCCGACGCCACCGGCGACCAGCGCAGGGAGTACGCCAACTACTTCAACATGACCTACACCGAGGCGAACGAATCGGTGCTGTACTACAACAACCCGGACTGGTCGCTGGAGACGAGCTTCTACTACAATGACGGCGCGCCCGGCGTCGGCAACGCCGCCTCGGTGATGAACTTCGTGATCAACCGCCAGAGCGCCGACGGCACGGCCGTCGCGCTGGCCGCTTTCATCCTCACGCTGTCCACGCTGGACCGCGGCATCGACGGCAGCGCGCTGTTCGACTGGGCCAACGGCAACCCCGGCCTCGACGACGTGTACGACCTTGGCGACTACCGGCTGCTGTGCCTGACCACCGACGATTACATCCAGTACGCCGTCATGCCCGCCGGGAACGTCGGGGGCGACGGCAGCGGCGGCAACGACGCCCCGCGCGCCGACGCGGCCGCGCTGCCCGCCACGCTGATCGACCGCGACGGCTTCCGCGTGACGCTCACGGGGGTGGAGATCAACAACTACGACGTCGCGGACGTCAGCCTGCGCTTCTACACGGACATCGTCAACAATACCGGCACGACGATCAACCTGTTCGTGGAGGACGTGACCGTGGACGGCAAGGAGATCGACGGCATCGGCTGCATGAACCTGGAGCCTACCGGCGAAGTCTACCAGGATTTCTTCTTCTTCAATTCCGGGGAGAGCCGCGAGCTCGCCGACATCCTGCGCAACAAGCCGGTGGCGAGCTTCACGCTGCTCGCGCAGGACGACGCCGACTATGAGACGCTGTTCACGACGCGCCTGACGCTGGATGTCTCCGAGATGATGGACAGCGTGCCGCTGGACGATGCGTCCTCCGACATCGGCACGGCCTCCGGCGGCGGCACGGCGCCCGGCGAGGCGCTGATCGACGTGGGCGGCTTCACCGTCACGCCCCTGTGGGCGGAGCGCGTGGACCGGGGCGGCTCCGAGGTCAAGCTGATCTTCCACTCCGCCATCGAGAACTACTCCGGCCAGAAGATCGACTTCTACGTGACGGACGTGACGGTGAACGGCGTGAACTGCACCAGCTTCGGCGAAGTGGACATCCCCGACGGCAGCTCGAACGGCGATTCCACCTTCTACTTCGCCTCCGGCGGCGACGCCGCCGCGGCCGACGCGCTCCGCAACCCCGGCGAGGCCTTCTTCACCGTGCGGCTGCGCGACAGCATCTCGCTGGATCTGCTGTACAGCGGCAGCTTCACCATCGACCTCTCCAAGGTGACCATCGAAGGCGACTGATCCGGGGACAAACACAGGGCTGTCTCAAAAGCGAGACAGCCCTGTGTTCGTTTTGATTACCCAATCATTATCTGAAGTAGTCCACCGCGCCGCGGAACATGCCGTTGTCGTAGTTGCCGGGCACGTTTACGTACAGGGGCACGTTGAAGCCCACGCGCTCGCTGTGGCCCATCTTGCCGAACACCCGGCCGTCCGGGGAGGTAATGCCCTCGACGGCGGCGCAGGAGCCGTTGGGATTGTATAGAATATCCATCGCCGGGTCGCCGTCCGGATCGCAGTACTGCGTGGCGATCTGGCCGTTCGACGCCAGCCGGGCGATCACCTCGTCCGAGGCGATGAACTTGCCCTCGCCGTGGGAGATCGGCGCGGTGTGCACGTCCCCCACCTGCGCGTGCATCAGCCACGGGCTCTTGTTGCTGGCCACGCGCGTGCGCACCAGGCGGGACTGGTGGCGGCCGATGTCGTTGAAGCTCAGCGTCGCCTCCACGCACTCGTCGGCCTCGCGGATCTCGCCGTAGGGCACCAGGCCCAGCTTGATGAGCGCCTGGAAGCCGTTGCAGATGCCGCCCATCAGGCCGTCGCGGGCGTTCAGCAGCTCGTGCACGCGGTCGCGGATCACGGGGTTGCGGAAGAACGCCGCGATGAACTTGCCGGAGCCGTCGGGCTCGTCGCCGCCGGAGAAGCCGCCGGGGATGAACACGATCTGGCTCTGCCCGATCCGCTCCGCGAAGGCCTCCGCCGACTCCGCCACGGCCCTGGCCGACAGGTTGCGGATGACCATGACCTCCGGCTCCGCGCCCGCCTTCAGGAACGCGCGGGCGGTGTCGTACTCGCAGTTGGTGCCGGGGAACACGGGGATCAGCACCCTGGGCCGCGCCACCTTCACGGCGGGGGCGGGCCAGGTGGCGGCGCGGTGGCAGAACGCCGGCACGTCCGGGTAGCTGCGGTCCACCGTGGCCGGGAACACCTCGTTCAGACGGCCCTCGTACAGCGCCTCCAGCTCGTCCGCGGAGATGCCCGCACTGCCGCAGGCAAACCAGCGCGACGCGGTGACCGTGCCGATCACGTCCTCGCCGTCGTCGGCGTACTCCACCAGGAAGCTGCCGTACACGGGGGCGAACAGGTCCACGCCGTCGCGGAACATCACGCCGAAGCCGTTGCCCATGGCCATGCGGAAGGCCGCCGAGGCCGCGCCGCCCTTGCCCACGGCGTAGGCGGAGAGGATCTTGCCGGATCGGATCAGCCCGTCCACCTTCGCAAACAGCGCGCGCTGGCTCTCGGGGTCGGGGGTGCCGTTGTCACGGTACGCGGGCCGCAGCCAGCCGATCCGGCTGCCCGCCTTCTTGAATTCGCCGGACACGACGTTCCCCGCCGGGCACACGCCCACCGCGAAGGACACCAGCGTGGGCGGCACGTGGAGATCCTCGAAGGAACCGGACATGCTGTCCTTGCCGCCGATGGCCGCCGCGCCGAAGTCGAGCTGGGCGTCCAGCGCGCCCAGCAGCGCCGAGAGCAGCTTGCCCCAGGATTCCTTCGAATTCATGCGCTCGAAGTACTCCTGGAAGGTCAGGTGCACGTTTTCCGTGCCGCTGCCCGCCGCCACCAGCCTGGCGATGGAATCCACCACCGCAAGGTACGCGCCGCGCCAGGGGCTGCGCTCGCTGAGGAAGGGGTCGAAGCCGTAGGCCATCACACTGGCGGTGTCGCTCTCCCCGCCCTCCACCGGCACGCGGGAGGCCATCGCCTGGATGGGCGTCAACTGCCGCCGTCCGCCGAAGGGCATCAGCAGCGAGGACGCGCCGTTGGTGCTGTCGAAGCGCTCGGCAAGGCCGCGCTGCGAGCAGGTGTTCAGGTCGGCGGCCATGGCCTTCATGCCCTCCACGAAACCGACCTCGCGGGCGGGATCGGCCTTGTCCTGGGCCGTCACGCGGGCGTCGGCGTGCTTGGGCGCGCCGTTGGAATTGAGGAACGACCGCGCCACGTCCACGATGTTCGCGCCATTCCAGTGCATCACCAGCCGGGGCGCTTCGGTGACCCGGGCCACCAGCGTGGACTCCAGGTTCTCCCGGTCCGCCAGCGCGCGGAAGGCGTCCACGTCCTCGGGGGCCAGCACCACGGCCATGCGCTCCTGGGATTCGGAGATGGCCAGCTCCGTGCCGTCCAGGCCCTCGTACTTGCGGGGCACGGCGTTGAGGTCGATCTCAAGCCCGTCCGCCAGCTCGCCGATGGCCACCGACACGCCGCCCGCGCCGAAGTCGTTGCAGCGCTTGATCATCCGCACGGCCTCGGGGTTCCTGAACAGCCGCTGGAGCTTGCGCTCCTCGGGCGCGTTGCCCTTCTGCACCTCCGCGCCGCAGCTCTCCAGCGACGCCTCGGTGTGGGCCTTGCTGCTGCCCGTCGCGCCGCCGCAGCCGTCGCGCCCGGTGCGCCCGCCCAGCAGGATCACCACGTCGCCCGCCGCGGGCACCTCCCGGCGCACCTGGGCCGCCGGGGCCGCGCCGATCACCGCGCCGATCTCCATGCGCTTGGCGGCGTAGCCGGGGTGGTAGATCTCCTCCACCAGTCCCGTCGCCAGGCCGATCTGGTTGCCGTAGCTGCTGTAGCCCGCCGCCGCGGTGGTGACGAGCTGGCGCTGGGGGAGCTTGCCGCGGATGGTGGCCTCCACGGGCTGGGTAGGGTCCGCCGCGCCGGTGACGCGCATCGCCTGGTACACGTAGCCGCGCCCGGACAGCGGGTCGCGGATGGCCCCGCCGATGCAGGTCGCCGCGCCGCCGAAGGGCTCGATCTCCGTGGGGTGGTTGTGGGTTTCGTTCTTGAACAGCAGGAGCCACTCCTGGTCCTCGCCGTTCACCTTCACGTTCATTTTGATGGTGCAGGCGTTGATCTCCTCCGACTCGTCCAGGTCGGTCAACTGACCCCGCTTCGCCAGCACCTTCGCGCCGATGGTCGCGATGTCCATGGGACAGATAGGCTTGTCGCGGCCCAGCTCCTCGCGCACCGCGAGGTAGCGCCGGAACGCTGCCTCGACGTCTGCGTCCTCGAAGGACACCTCACCCAACTGCGTCAGGAACGTGGTGTGGCGGCAATGGTCGGACCAGTAGGTGTCGATCATGCGGATCTCGGTCAGCGTGGGGTCGCGCCGCTCCTCGCGGAAGTAGCGCTGGCAGAAGGCGATGTCCGCCTCGTCCATGGCCAGCCCGTACTCGCGGATGAACGCCGCCAGCCGCTCTTCGGAATACTCGATGAAGCCCTCGATCACGGGCACCGTCTCCGGAACGGCGAAGTCGGTCCTGAGCGTGCGGACGGGCGCGAGCGAGGCCTCGCGGCGCTCCACGGGGTTGATGACGTGCTTCTTCACCGCCTCGACCTCGTCCGCGGACAGCGCGCCCTCCAGCACGTACACCGTCGCGGTGCGCACGTCGGGGCGCTCGCACTGGCTGAGCAACTGGATGCACTGGGCGGCGGAGTCGGCGCGCTGGTCGAACTGGCCGGGCAGGTACTCCGCGGCGAACACCGCGCCGTCGAGCTCGGGCAGGTCGCGGGTCACCACGTCCAGCATCGGCTCCGAAAACACGTTGGGCACGGCCTGGGCGAACAGCGCTTCCTCGATGTTCTCCACGTCGTAGCGGTTCAGGATGCGCACGCCGGTCAGGCCCGAGATGCCCAGGAAGGATTTCAGCTCCCCGTATAACGCCCTGGCCTCGTGGTCGAAGCCGGGCTTTTTTTCAACGTATACGCGATAGACCATGTTTCAGTCTCCTTCATCATGCGGTTATTCCACGACGATCCCGATGCCGGTGCACCGCCTGCCCCGCGCGCACGTCGATGCACGCGCCGGAACAGGGGCGGATCGTGTATTCCCTCATCGCCCGGCCTCCAGGATCTTCAGCGCCCGCGCCCCGATGTCGTGCCGGAGCATCATGCCGTCCCACTTCACCTCGGCCGCGGCGGCATAGGCGCCGTCGACGGCGGTCCTGAGGTCGGCGGCGGTACGGCACACGCCCAGCACGCGCCCGCCGGCGGTGACGAGCTCGCCCGCCCCGTTCCGCGCGGTGCCGCTGTGGAAGATCTCCGCCATTTCGGGGGCCTTCCCGAGGTCGATGACCTTGCCCTTCTCGTACTTTCCGGGATAGCCGCCGGAGGCGAGCATCACGCAGCAGGCCGCGCCGTCCGAGAACTCCACGGGGGTCTCGGCCAGCGTCTCCCCCTCCACGGCCATCATGACGGTCAGCAGGTCGGACTTCAGCAGCGGCAGCACCACCTGCGTCTCGGGGTCGCCGAAGCGGCAGTTGTACTCGATCACCTTCGGGCCGTCCTTCGTGACCATCAGCCCGAAGTACAGGCAGCCCTTGAACGGGCACCCCTCGGCGTTCATGGCCTCGACGGTGGGCAGGAAGATTTCCCGCATGCAGCGCTCCGCCACCGCGGGCGTATAGCAGGGGTTCGGCGCGATGGTGCCCATGCCGCCGGTGTTCAGGCCGGTGTCGCCGTCGCCCGCGCGCTTGTGATCCATCGAGGACACCATGGGCTTCACCGCGTGGCCGTCGGTGAAGGCCAGCACGCTGACCTCCGGGCCCTCCAGGTACTCCTCGATCACCACGCGCGCGCCGGACGCGCCGAACGCACCGTCGATCATCGCCGCGCGCACGGCGGCCTCGGCCTCGCCCTGGGTCATGCAGATGGTCACGCCCTTGCCCAGCGCCAGGCCGTCGGCCTTCACCACCAGGGGGATCGTCGCCTCGCGAACGTAGGCCAGCGCCGCGTCCGCGTCGTCAAACGCCTCGTATGCGGCGGTGGGGATGCCGTATTTCTTCATCAGGTCCTTGGCGAACACCTTGCTGGCCTCGATGCGCGCGGCCCTGGCGTCCGGGCCAAAGCAGGGGATGCCCAGCGCGTGGAGCCGATCCACGCAGCCCAGCGCCAGCGGGTCGTCCGGGGCCACCACGGCGAAGTCGGGCCGGTACTGCGCGGCGAACTCCGCGATGGCGTCGATGTCGGTGGCCTTGATGTTCAGGCACTTCGCGTCCATGGCGATGCCGGCGTTGCCCGGCAGGCAGACGATCTCCACCACCCGGGGGTTTTCCTTCAGCTTGCGGATGATGGCGTGCTCGCGCCCGCCCCCGCCGACGACCAACAGCTTCATATCGTAATCCTCCGTATGATCCGCGATCCGCCGATCGCTCAATAGTACTGCCGCGCGGTTTCGCCGGGCGGCAGCATTCTGACGGGCAGACAATCAGTGGTGGAACAGGCGGATGCCCGTGAAGGCCATGGCGATGCCGTACTCATTGCACTTCTCGATCACCTGGTCGTCGCGGATGGAACCGCCGGGCTGCGCGATGGCGGTGACGCCGCTGCGGTGGGCGCGCTCGATGTTGTCCCCGAAGGGGAAGAACGCATCGCTGCCCAGGGTCACGCCGGTCACGGTATCCAGATACGCGCGCTTCTCCTCGCGGGTCAGTATCTCGGGGCGCACGGTGAACAGGCGCTGCCATCTGCCGTCGTCCAGCACGTCCTGCCAGTCCTCGGAGATGTACACGTCGATGGCGTTGTCGCGCTCGGGGCGGCCCACGTCGTCGCGGAAGGGCAGGTTCAGCACCTTGTCGTGCTGGCGCAGGTGCCAGTTGTCGGCCTTGCCGCCCGCCAGGCGGGTGCAGTGGATGCGGCTCTGCTGGCCCGCGCCCACGCCGATGGCCTGGCCGTCCTTCACGTAGCACACGGAGTTCGACTGGGTGTACTTCAGCGTGATGAGCGCCAGCTTCATATCGCGCTTCTGCTCGTCGGTGAGGGTTTTGTTGGCGGTGACCACGTTGGCCAGCAGCGCGTCGTCCACCACCAGGGCGTTGCGGCCCTGCTCGAAGGTGATGCCGAAGCACATCTTGCGCTCCAGCTCCGCCGGCTCGTAGTCGGGGTCGATCTGAACGACGTTGTAGTTGCCCTTCTTCTTTTCCTTCAGCACCGCCAGCGCCTCGTCGG
This sequence comes from uncultured Eubacteriales bacterium, assembly GCA_902793325.1. Classification (GTDB taxonomy): domain Bacteria; phylum Bacillota; class Clostridia; order Christensenellales; family Aristaeellaceae; genus UBA2862. Next base: position 62,196 of record CADBCY010000039.1, on the reverse strand, counting down.
TATAGCCGGGGGCGATGATGCCGTCGGAGACCTCGTGGCGGATGAGCAGCGCCGTGGGCAGGTCGCAGGTGTCCGACAGCGCGATGAAGTCGCCGAAGGAGGACATGCGGTCCGCGCCGCGGGCCCGGGCATAGGCGCAGGCCAGGGGGCTGAGCTCCATGTCGGCGGGCACGAAGTAGATGCTGCGCAGCACGTCGCTCAGGGGCAGGCCCAGGGCCGCGCCCGCGGGGCTGACGTGCTTGAAGGACGCGGCGGCGGGCAGGCCGGTGGCGCGCTTCAGCTCGCGCACCAGCTGCCAGCTGTTCAGCGCGTCCATGAAGTTGATGTAGCCGGGCCGTCCGTTCAGCACCACGAGGGGCAGTTCGCCGCCCTCCATGAAGATGCGGGAAGGCTTCTGGTTGGGGTTGCAGCCGTATTTCAGTTGGATTTCATGCGCCATGGTATTCCCTCACTTGTTTCGATTGATGATTGCGCTGTCCGTCTCGCCGGTGGCGAGATCGCGGGTGTACACCCACAGCGAAACGCGGTTGTCGGCGTTCAGGCCCGCCCAGAGGGCGTCGGCCAGTTCCGGGGCCGATTCGTTCCCCAGCGCCACGGTCTCCGGGTCGCCGGTGAAGGACGGAATGGGGTTGCCGTCGGACAGGTAGGTATGCAGGAAGCAGCCCTTCCCCGCCTCCACGCGCTCGTACTCCCAGAACGCGCGGTGGCAGCAGTCGCCCTGGGCGTCCCCGGCGCGCAGTATGGCCATGTCCAGGCGGAAGTCGCCGCCCTCGAAGGTGGCCATGGCGCTCACGCGCGGGGTGAAGTTCGGCGCGTCGGGCTCGAATGTGCGCGTCTGCAGCGCGTCGTGGAAGCCGTCGCCGCGGCTCACGAAGTCGCGGATGGTGTCGGTCTGGTCGCCGTTGGTGACGATCAGCCTGTCGCCGATCGCCCGCACCGGCCAGTAGATGATCAGCGACGGGTCCTCCATCTTCGAGGGGTCGAAGGCCTCGGTGCGGATGCCGTCGGGCTCCCGCACGAACACGCGGTTGCGGCTGTTGACGCTGCGGCCCATGATGAAGTAGGCCAGCACGGCGCGCTTGCCGTCCGCGCTCTTGCCCGCGAGGATGCCGCGCCCGGGATAGGTGGTGGCCCCCACGGCCTGCGCTGCGGTCTGGATCATGTCTATCGCTCCTTTGCGTTGCTGTTTTCCGGAATCGTATTGTGTATGGCGGTCCGAAGGGGACCGGCTCAGGCCTTCCCCGCCGCGATGCGTTCGCTGACGAGCTCCGCGGCCCGGGGCAGCAGGACCCACTCGGCCTCCTCCATGACGCGGCGCTGGAGGATCTCCGGGGTGTCGCCTTCCCGCACCTCCACCGCCTTCTGGGCGATGATCCGCCCGCCGTCGGGGATCTCGTTCACATAGTGCACCGTCGCGCCGGTCACCTTCACGCCGTAGGCCAGCGCCGCCTCGTGAACGCGCAGCCCGTAGAAGCCCTCGCCGCAGAAGGACGGGATCAGCGACGGGTGGATGTTGATGATGCGCTCCGGCCAGCGCGCCACGAAGTCCGCGGACAGTATGGCCATGAACCCCGCAAGCACCAGCATGTCGATGTCGCGCGTTGCGAGAACCCGCTGGATCTTCGCCTCGAAGTCGGCGCGGCTCTCCCCCTTCGCCCGCAGGCAGACGGCGGTTTCGATGCCCGTCCGCGCGGCGCGCTCAAGGGCATAGGCGCCGGCGTTATTCGATACGACCAGCGCGAGCTCCCCGTGGGGCAGCTCGCCGCGGCGCTGCGCGTCGATGAGCGCCTGCAGGTTGGTGCCGCCGCCGGAGACCAGCACGGCGATGCGCGCCTTTCTCATGCCAACTCCACCCGCGCTTCCCCTTCGATCACCTCGCCGATGATCCGGGCGTCCTCGCCCGCGCCGCGCAGCACGCGCACCGCCTCGTCCGCCCGGTCGGCGGGCACGGTCAGGCACATGCCCACGCCCATGTTGAAGGTATTGTACATATCCCGCTCCGGGATGCGTCCCGTGCGCGCGATCAGCTCGAAGATCGGCGGCACTTCGACGCTGCCCCTCTCGATCCTCGCCGTCAGGCCCTCGGGCAGCGCGCGCGGGATGTTCTCGAAGAACCCGCCGCCGGTGATGTGCGCCGCGGCCTTCACCCGCACCGTTTCCGCCAGCTTCAGCACGGGCTTCACGTAGATGCGCGTGGGCTCCAGCAGCGCCTCGCCCAGGGAGCGCCCCAAATCCTCGCTGTAGCGGTCCAGCCCGCCGTTCTCCACATGGAACACCTTGCGCACCAGCGAGAAGCCGTTGCTGTGCACGCCGGAGGAGGGCAGGCCGATGAGCGCGTCTCCCACCCGCACGGACTCAGGCTCGAAGATCCTCGACCGGTCCACCACGCCCACGGAGAAGCCCGCCAGGTCGTACTCGTCCTCGGGATAGAAGCCGGGCATTTCGGCGGTCTCGCCGCCCACCAGCGCGCAGCCCGCCTGCACGCAACCCTCGGCCACGCCGGACACGATCTGCGCGATGCGCTCGGGCACGTTCTTCCCGCAGGCGATGTAGTCCAGGAAGGTCAGCGGCTTCGCGCCGCAGCAGATGATGTCGTTCACGCACATGGCCACGCAGTCGATGCCCACGGTGTCGTGCTTGTCCATCAGGAACGCCAGCTTCAGCTTGGTGCCCACGCCGTCGGTGCCGGACACCAGCACGGGGCGGGTCAGGCCGGTCAGGTCCAGCTCAAACAGGCCGCCGAAGCCGCCGATGCCGCTGACCACGCCGGGGATGTCGGTGCGTGCGATGTGCTGCTTCATCAGCTCGACGGCGCGGTAGCCGGCGGTGATGTCCACCCCCGCGGCGGCGTAGCTTTCGGAGTGGGAACGGTTGTCGGGCATAGGGTCGTACCTCCATTCGGGGGGATCGTAGGGTCGCGCTGTTCGGCGAACAGCGTCCTGGGAAACGCGCGCCCGCAGTACGCCTGCGGGGCGGCCAATACCCACATCGACTCCCCCGGAGCACTCCGAAGGAGTCGAATGGCGATGGCGTTATTCGCCGGTCAGGCGGCGCATGACCTCGTTATAGGCGTCCTCGACGCCGCCGAGGTCGCGGCGGAAGCGGTCCTTGTCCAGCTTTTCGCCGGTATCCTTGTCCCACAGGCGGCAGGTGTCGGGGCTGATCTCGTCGGCCAGCACGATGGTGCCGTCCGCCAGGCGGCCGAACTCCAGCTTGAAGTCCACCAGCGTGATGTTCAGCTTCAGGAAGTAGGCCTTCAGCACGTCGTTGACCTTGAAGGCCATGCGCTCGATGGCGTCGAGCTCCCCGGGCGTGGCCAGCTTCAGCGCCAGCGCGTGGTAGCGGTTCAGCAGCGGGTCGCCCAGATCGTCGTTCTTGTAGGAGAACTCGAGGGTGGGCGCGTCGAACACGATGCCCTCCTCCACGCCGTAGCGCTTGGCGAAGCTGCCCGCGGAGATGTTGCGGATGATGACCTCCAGCGGCACGATGGAGACCTTCTTCACCAGCGTGTCCCGCTCGCCCAGCTCCTTGACGAAATGGGTGGGCACGCCCTCCCGCTCCAGCATCTGCATCAGCATGTTGCTCATGCGGTTGTTGATGACGCCCTTGCCGGCGATGGTGCCCTTCTTCAGGCCGTTGAAGGCGGTGGCGTCGTCCTTGTAGGAGACGATGTACAGGTTCTCGTCGGCGGTGGCGTAGACCTTCTTGGCCTTGCCCTCGTAGAGCTGGTTGAGCTTTTGCATGGGTTTTTCCTCCTGCGCGGTGCAAATGGTCGTATGGAAAGCGGTTCGCCGAAGCCCGGCTTCAACAGGAACGAACGCCGGCCCCGGCGGTACGGTCAATAGCTGTCGACGCTGTACTCCGCGGCGATGCGCGCGTCCTTCTCCTCCACCTTCGCCCGCTGGGCGGCGCGATAGGCGGCGAAGCGCTCCAGCAGCGCGTCGTCGGACAGGGCCAGCATCTGGGCCGCCAGCAGCGCCGCGTTGGCCGCGCCGTCGATGGCCACCGTGGCCACCGGCATGCCCGAGGGCATCTGCACGGTGCTCAGCAGCGCGTCCAGCCCGTCCAGCGTGGAGGACTTCATCGGCACGCCGATGACCGGCAGCAGCGTGTTCGCGGCCATGGCGCCCGCCAGGTGGGCGGCTTTGCCCGCGGCGGCGATGATCGCGCCAAACCCCTCGTCCCGCGCGCTGCGCGCGAAGGCCGCGGCGGCCTCGGGCGTGCGGTGCGCGGACAGTATGCGCACGGCAAAGGGGATCTCCAGCGCCTTCAGCGCGTCCATGCAGGGCTGCATGGCCTTCAGGTCGCTGTCGCTGCCCATGATGACGGCTACCTTCTTCATCGGACTTCCTCCCGTGGATGGTCATTCGTGGTGAATGCAGCCGGCCCGCGCGTTGCCGCAGGCGAGCCGACCGTTCGCCAGATCCACAATCCTACGGCGTCGGCCGCCTTTCGGCGCGTCCCCCTTCGGACTCATGGCGCAAACAGTATAGCGCAGCGCCCGCCGCCGCGTCAAGACGAATTCCGAATATTTAACCTCGTTTATTTCCGAACGTTCGTATATTTCGCATACTGGCAACATTTCCTTTCCCGTTTCCTTTCAATTCGACTCAATAGGCGAACATTCATAATATCCATCTTCCCGCGGGCCCGGGCGGGCGCGGTGTGTTAAACCCGCTTTCAATCCTTGGAAACTTTGCGCAATTTGGCCGAATCTCCGTCGCGTTTCCGGTCAAACCGGCAATCCCATGAACATCTCGCGCCTTGCCACCGGAGCGACGCGCCGCATATCTATGCATCCGCATGGCCGTTCTATACATATCTTATGCACAATTCGCGCGCCGCGCCGCCGCTTCCCCGCAACCAAAAAATAAACTTCGACGCCCGTTAATTCTTCCCGCGCCGCCGCCCGTTCCCGGCATTGATGCGGATTGCGCCCAAAACACACGGCATTTTTAAAACACTTTGTGAACAATCCCGCGCCGCGATTGACAGTATAACGCCCGACGCTACAATGGAAAGCGAAGGGACCGGGTGCCGGGGGGACGCTTCGGTCGAAGGAGGAAACCATGATTGCCACGAAGGATCTGGGCGTGCGCTTTTCCGACGGCTCCGGCCTGCGCTACGCCGACCTCACCTTTGAAACGGGCAGCAGCTACGCGCTGCTCGGCGCTTCCGGCTGCGGCAAGAGCACGCTGCTGAACCTGCTGGCGGGCATCCTGACGCCCAGCAAGGGCAGCATCGTCATCGACGGGCAGATCGTGTCCGGCTGGAGCCAGCGGGAGCGGGACGCCTACCGCATCGCCCGCATCGGCTATATCTTCCAGGACTTCAAGCTGCTGGAGGACATGACCGTGCAGGACAACATCAACATCCTGCGGCTGGAGGGCGTGAACACCTCCGGCATGGACGCGCTGCTGGACCGCCTGGGCATACTCAGGCTCAAGAAGCGCAGGGTCAGGGGCCTGTCCGGCGGCGAGAAGCAGCGGGTGGCCATCGCCCGGGCGCTCATCAAGCAGCCGCGCATCATACTGGCCGACGAGCCCACCGGCAACCTGAACTTCGAGACCGGCGAGCAGGTCGTGCGGGCGCTGATCGAAAACGCCGGCGAGGGCACGCTGATTTGCGTCACCCACGACGACCGGCTCGCACCGCGCTTCGACCGCGTGCTGGACATGAACGCCGTGGCCCGCTTCTTCGACGGAAGGGAGGCGACGCGCAATGCTTAGCTTTGCGCTCAAGAGCATGGCCAACCGCCGCGCCAAGCTGCTGATGACCGCGCTGTCCGTGGTCATCACCGCCGCCGTGGCGCTGATGGCCTACAACATCTCCACCCAAGTGTCCGAGGGCATCGTGAACACCGCCGCGAAGTATGACATGATCATCGGCCCCTCGGGCAGCGCCACGCAGCTCGCGATGAACACCATGTTCTTCACCGACAAGCCCCTGGGCACCATCCCCTACAGCCTGATCGACGAGCTGAAGGCCACGGGTCTGGTCAACGAGGCCATCCCCTTCAGCATGGGCGACAGCTACAACGCCGCGCCGATCGTGGGCACCGACGCCGCGCTGCTGGCGGACAAGCCGCTGAAGGCGGGCGCCATGTTTGAAGAGGCGCTGGACGCGGTGGTCGGCGCGCAGGTGGCGAAGGCCTACGGCGTCCGCGTGGGCGACAAACTCGTCACCTCCCACGGGCTGAACACGTCCGGCGCCCACGGCGCGGAGCACGCCGACCACCCGCTGACCGTCACCGGCATACTGGCCCGCACGGACACCGCCTACGACAACGCCGTGTTCACCCCGGTGAGCACCATCTGGGCCGTGCACGACCACGGGCATGAGGACGGGGACGAAGCCGGGGAAGCCTCCCCCGCCCCGTCGGTGGTCGTATCCTCGGGCGCGGGCGCGTCCGGCGCGCCCTCCCACGCCGCCCCGGCCGCGGAGGAAGCGCACGATGAAGAACACGAAGAAGAACACGAAGATCACGACCATGCCGAAGAGGGGCAGATCTGCGCGGTGCTGGTGCGCTCCACCGGCTTCAGCGCCTACTCGCAGTTGATGAGCGCCTACAGCGGCAAGGCGGGCTACCTCGCCATCAACCCCAACACGGTGCTGCGCGAGGTCATGGACAACGTGGACCTGAGCCGCCGGATCGTGTACATCCTCTGCGGCGTCATACTGGTGATGAACCTGTTCGTGGTGACGGTGATCGCGCTGCTGAACATGGTGGATTCCCGCCGCGAGATCGCGCTCATGCGGCTGATCGGCATCAGCATGAAGCGGATCAACCAGCTCTACCTCATCCAGAACGCCATCGCCGGCGCGGCCGCCATGGTCTGCTCGCTGCTGGCGGCGCACCTGTTCCTGCTGGCGGCGCGGGGGCTGGCGGCGCGCATGGGCATCGTGCTGAGCGCCACCCGCGTATACCCGATGGAGGGCGCGATCCTGCTGGTCGTGTTCGTGCTCAGCATCCTCCCCACTGCGATCTGCACCAGCGCCATGGCCGGCCGGGACGGCATGGACAGCTAGCCCCTCCCCATCCCACCGCCACACCCATCGGAGGTATCCCATGAACGCGAACAAACGCATGCTTTCCCTCGCGCTGCTGCTTGCGCTGTGCGCGGCGCTGCTGTCCGCCTGCGGCGGCGGGAGCGGCGACGGCGAAGGCGCCCGGCTCAGCTTCAAGGACTCCACCAGCCTGGAAACCCTGCAGGGGCTGAAGGGCAAGACGGTGACCATCACCGGTTACATGGCCACGCTGTCCCCGCTGAGCGGCGAGTACATCTACCTGATGAACCTGCCCTACCAGTCCTGCCCCTTCTGCGTGCCCAACACCCAGCAGTTGGCCAACACCATGGCCGTGTACGCGCCGAAGGGCCGGAAGTTCGACTACACCGACCGCCCCGTGCGCGTCACCGGCAGGCTGGAGCTGGGCGACTTCTCCGACGAGTACGGCTACACCTACAACTACCGCGTGGTGAACGCCACCTATGAAACGGTGGACCTCTCCGGCGTGTCCGAGGACTACGCCCTCTACGCCTCGCTGGCGGAGGACGGCGTGATCGCCGACGTGAACGCCATGTTCGACTACCTGCTGTTCACCTGCCAGTGGACGGAATACCAGGGCAGCATGTCGGACGCGAGCGGCGCGGTGACGACCTACTTCCTCTACCCCGGCGACGCGGAGAACCAGCTCGCGGACACCGGCGACTACGGCTTCGCGAAGCAGTCCGCCGCGGACTACTTCCCCGGGCTGATCCGGCGCGTGGAGGCGGTGAACGGCGCGCAGCTCGGCGACCTCGTGGACATCATCCGGGACGCCGCCGCACTGGAAGCGGACGCGCGGAAGGCCCTCGCCGAGGGCGCGTATACCTACGACGCCGCCGCGGACAAGTATGTGCTGAACGACAACGACCTGTTGTACAACCGCTTCTACGAGGTCTACGGCCGCTTCTCGGAGTGGCTCACGAAGTACGAGCTGTAAACGGACAGAGCGGTGAGAAAAGCCGCAAGGAAGGCCGCCCTGCGGACGCGGGAGCTTACCATACCGTAAGCGACCAAATCCGCAGGGCGGCCTCCATCGACGCTCTGAGGGACGGCCGATGGCCGTCCCTCGCCGTATTATTCCCCCGCCGCGCCGGCGGCGTCCAGCATGTCCTCGATCAGGTTGCCGTAGCCCATGGCGGGCTCGTTCACCATCACGTGGGTCACCGCGCCGATGATGCGCCCGTCCTGCAGGATGGGGCTGCCGCTCATTCCCTGCACGATGCCGCCGGTGCGCGCGAGCAGCTCCGGGTCGGTGACGCGGATCACCAGCGCCCGCGTGGACGGCCCGCCGCGCTCGTTCACCTTCTCCACCCGGCAGGCGTAGGGGCGCACGGCCCCGCCGTCCACGGTGGTGAGCAGCGTCGCCTCGCCCGTGTGCACCTCGCTCCTGGCGGCGACGGGCAGTCCATCCGGGTAGAGGGGGTTGTCCATCGGCCCGTCCGCCGCCCCGAAGATCCCGAAGTCGGTATTTTTATCCACCGTGCCCGCCTGCCGGGCGTCGGCGAAGAAGTCCCCGGTCAGCTCTCCCGGGCTGCCCTTGCGGCTGGGCGTGACCATCACCACGTGGTTTTGGTACAGCGCGCCCTCGCCCACGGGCAGCGTCACGCCGGTGTCCACGTCGGTGATGGCGTGGCCCAGCGCGCCAAACCGCCCGGAATCCGGGTCATAATAGGTCAGCGTGCCCACGCCCGCGGTGCTGCTGCGCACCCAGGCGCCCAGCTTGTAGAGCCCGTCCCGGCTGTCCACCGCCGGGGTGACGTCGCAGGCGATGCGCTTCCCGTCCCGCAGCACGTCCAGCCGCACCGTCCGCCCCGCGGCCAGGCAGGCGGAGAGCTCCTCCGCCTCGCTGACGGCGCATCCGTCCACCCGCTGGATCACGTCGCCGCTCTTCAGCCCCGCCACGCGCGCAGGGCTGGCGGTCTTGCCGAGGTCGGAGCTGCCGACCACCATCACCCCGTCGGTATTCAGCGCCACGCCCACCGACTGTCCGCCGGGCACCAGCCGCCGCTCGGGCTGTACGGATACCGTCACCGTGCGCACCGGCAACAGCCCCAGCAGCCGGAAGGTCAGCTCCGCCTCGCCCTCCGCGCCCGCCGCCAGGGTGACGCCGCCGTCGCGCCCGGTCCGCAGCGCCGCCACGCCGCTCTCCTCCACGCTCGCCCGCACCGCCGCCGACACGGGCAGCGCCGCCACCGCGCCGCGCCGCAGCACCCAGCAGTCTGGCAGGCTGCCCAGCGCGCCAAGCTGCGGCGTCAGCGCCAGCGCGCCCGCCGCCGCGCCCAGCAGCAGGAGCCTGCGCCGCATGCTCTTCTCCCTCATATCGAATTCCTCCTCGCTCCGCACAATTCGAAGGAAACGCGGCCGCCACCGCGCTTCTCCGATAACTTGCCCGCCGGACGCGGCGCGGATGCTGGCAAATCCGCCGCGCGTCGGGAATGTCTGGCGGGAATGGGAATTTCGCCGCGCGCGAACGCCGCGGCTCGCCCGTCGCGCCGGGCTTCGGTCGCGCGCCGGTAAAGATTTCCAGCGTCGGGCGGCGCATGCGTGCGGCGGCGCGCGTATATCCTGATTTTAACCTTCTTTTCCGGCATTTATGCCGTTTTGTGCACAAAATCGGTTGCGAATTGAAGCCAAACCGATTATAATAGAGGACATGATGGATACTGCTATCGCGCGCGCAAAGCGGGGCCGGCCGCCCGATTTTTCCGCCGTGCGCGGCAGGCGCCTGCTGATCGCGCTGTCCGGCGGCGCGGATTCCGTGGCCCTCGCCTGCCTGCTGGCGGAGGCGCGGGCGCGGGAGGCGCTGACGCTGTTCGCCGCCCACCTGGACCACGGCATCCGCCCGGAGAGCGCCGGGGACGCCGAGGCCTGTCGGGCGCTGTGCGCGCGGCTGGACATCCCGTTCCACACCGTCCGGCTGGACGTGCCCGCCGAGGCCGCCCGCGCCGGCGAAGGGCTGGAGAGCTGCGCCCGGCGGCTGCGCTACGGTTGGCTCCAGCAGGTGAAGGACGCGGTGCGCGCGGACTATATCGCCCTGGCCCACCACATGGACGACCAGGCGGAGACCGTGCTGATGCACCTGGCCCGGGGCACGGGTCCCGAGGGCATTGGCGGCATGCGGACCTTCGCCGGCGACCTGTACCGCCCGCTGCTCGGCGTCCGCAAGGCCTGGCTGACGGCGTACCTGGCGGGCCGCGGCATCCCGTGGCGCGAGGATCGCACCAACGTCGTGGCCGACAACCCGCGCAACGCCCTGCGGCTGGACGGGATTCCCGCGCTGGAGCGCGCCTACCCGGGGTTCGTGCCCGCCGCCGCCCGATACGCCCACGCCGCGCAAATCGAGAGCGATTATATTCAGGAACAGACCGATGTCTATATTCGCGAGCACGTCGTCCGGTTGCCATCCGGAACGTACTTCGGTCTGTTTCCGGAGCTCCACCCCGCCATACTGCGTCGCGCGCTGCGCGCCTTCGCCGGGGAGCGCCTCGACTGGGCGCACCTGAACGCCGCCGCCGAACTCGCGGAACGACCGCGCGGACGGGCATCGCTGGCCGGAGGATTGTCAATCGAGCGGGGCCGGGCGGGGCTGTACCTGCTCCATAACCGACCGAAGTCTGTTGAAGTCCCCCTTCGCCTGGGCGGCGACACCGCGCTGGATGGGCTGTGCACGCTGACCGCTTCGCCCTGCGCGCCCGCGCCGGTCCGGGACGATCCCATGCGCCAGGCGCTGGACCCGGAGGCCCTCCGGAACGCCGTCGTGCGCACGCGCCGCCCGGGCGACCGCATCCGGCCGCTCGGCTGCGGGGAAAAGCTGCTGTCCGACTACCTGACCGACCGCAGGATCGACCGTCCCCTTCGCGACTGCCTGGCGCTGGTCGCGCGGGACAACCGCGTGCTGTGGGTCTGCGGCGTCGGCATTTCCGAGGACGCGAAGCTGTGCCCCGGCGCGAGGGAAGCGCTGGCACTTTGCTGCGACTACGCCTTTGACCTGCGAAGGCTGCTCCCGGGCTTCTCTGCCCAGGTTGCCCAAGCCGCCCAAGAATAAAGAGTACGGAGGATACGACCATGCAGAACGACATCGCCAGGGTATTGCTCAGCGAGGAGCAGATCCAGACCCGCGTGCGGGAGATGGGCGCGCAGATCGCCCGGGACTACGAGGGCAGGGACCCCGTGATGGTGTGCATCCTGAAGGGTGCGGTGATGTTCTACACCGACCTGCTGCGCGCCATGTCCATTCCGGTGGCGCTGGACTTCATGGCGGTGTCCAGCTACGGCAAGACCACCAAGTCCAGCGGCGAGGTGGAGATCCGCAAGGACCTGGCCATCTCCATCGAGAACCGCCACGTGGTCATCGTGGAGGACATCATCGACTCCGGCTTCACCCTCACCTACCTCACCCGCATGCTCCGGGCCCGCGGCGCGCTGTCCATCCGCATCGCCACGCTCCTGGACAAGCCCGCCCGCCGCGCGCCCGGCATCACGCTGAAGACCGACTACTTCGGCTTCATCGTGCCGGATGAATTCGTGGTGGGCTACGGCCTCGACTACGCCGAGCGCTACCGCAACCTCCCCTACATCGGCGTGCTGAAGCCCGAAGTTTACGAAAACAGTTGAGAACCGTTACAATAAATCCAAGTAATACTGGTATAATAAGATGTTACAGTACAAACCGCTGTGACTGAAATCTGAACCTTCCTTCCCGGAAAGAGAGGACCTCCGCCTTGAACAAGAAGCCCCTTCGTAAAGTGCTCCAGGGCCCGCTGATGTACCTGCTGCTGCTGGCCGTGATCCTGCTGATGGTGCACATGCTCAGCGAAGGCTCCCAGCCCACCACCGAGAGCATCAGCTATTCCTCGCTCCTGGAGTGGGTGGAAGCCGACCTGCGCCACAGCCAGGGCGAAAAGCTGACCGGCGAGATGCAGGGCAAGACCCTGGCCAAGGTCGTGATCCAGTCCGGCACGCTCAAGGGCGTCAACGAGGACAGCCTCGCCTCCTTTGAAGTGACCGGCAATTACGACATCCAGTGCGTGCTGCCCAGCGAGATCCAGTTCTACGCCGACGTCAACGCCATCTACGAGAGCGTGCTCGGCCGCGCGGTCAGCCCCACGGAGTACGACTTTGAAATCACCTCCCGCCAGCCCGCGCAGGCCGCGTGGTGGGTGGAATGGGTGCCGCTGCTGGTGACGGTGGTGCTGTTCGGCCTGCTCTGGTACTTCCTGATGCGCCAGCAGACGGGCGGCGGCAAGGGCATGATGAGCTTCGGGCGCTCCCGGGCGCGGCTCACCGACCCCAGCGGCAACAAGGTCAACTTCAGCGACGTGGCCGGCGCGGACGAGGAAAAGGAGGAGCTGCAGGAGATCGTGCAGTTCCTGAAAAACCCCCAGCGCTTCACCAAGGTGGGCGCGCGCATCCCCACGGGCGTGCTGCTGGTCGGCCCGCCCGGCACCGGCAAGACGCTGCTGGCCCGCGCCGTGGCCGGCGAGGCGGGCGTGCCCTTCTTCCATCGTGTTCATCGACGAGATCGACGCGGTGGGCCGCCAGCGCGGCGCGGGCCTGGGCGGCGGCCACGACGAGCGCGAGCAGACGCTGAACCAGCTGCTCGTGGAGATGGACGGCTTCACCCACAACGAGGGCGTCATCGTCATGGCGGCCACCAACCGCTCGGACATCCTCGACCCCGCGCTGTTGCGCCCCGGCCGCTTCGACCGGCGCATCGTGGTGAACTATCCCGACGTGAAGGGCCGCGAGGAGATCCTCCGCGTACACAGCCGCAACAAGCCCCTCGGCCCCGACGTGGACCTGCGGGTGCTGGCCCGGCGCACGCCCTACTTCACCGGCGCGGACCTGATGAACGTGATGAACGAGGCTGCGCTGCTCACCGCCCGCAACGGCGCGGAGATCATCGACATGCCCACCATCGAGGAGGCCATCACGCGCGTCATGGCCGGCCCAGAGAAGAAGAGCCGCAAGGTCACGGAAATGGACCGCAAGCTGGTGGCCTACCACGAGGGCGGCCACGCCATCGTCGCCTACTACATCCCCGAGTGCGACGACGTGCACGAGATCACCACCATCCCCCGCGGCGCCGCGGGCGGCTACACCATGTACCTGCCGCAGGAGGAGTTCAACTACGTGACCACCTCCCGCATGAAGGCCCAGATGGCCAGCGCCATGGGCGGCCGCGTGGCCGAGGCGCTGATCTTCGGGGACGTGACCACCGGCGCGTCCAGCGACATCAAGCAGGCCACCGAGATCGCCCGCAGCATGGTGACCGAATACGGCATGAGCAGCCGCATCGGCCCGGTGTACCTGGGCACGGAGCACGAGGTGTTCCTCGGCAAGAGCTTCGGCCAGCAGAATTCCGGCTTCTCCGAGAAGGTGAACACCGACATCGACAACGAGGTGCACGCCCTGTTGCAGGAGGCCTACAACCGCGCCAGCGACATCCTGAACGAGCACCTCGACCAGCTCCACGGCCTGGCGAAAATCCTGATCGAGAAGGAAAAGATCGACAAGGCCGAGTTCGACGCCTTCATGGCGGGCGTGCCCGCGAAGCACGACGCGGTGGAGACCGGCTTCGTCGAGGACACCGCCATCGACCAGCCCGTCCCCGAGGAGCCCGTCCCCGAGGAGCCCGTCCCCGAGGAATCCATCCCCGAGGAGCCCGTCCCCGGCGAGGCGGAGGAATAACCCCGCGGCGCAACACAGGGCCGTCCCGTTCACATCGTCCGGGACGGCCCTTTTATATGCATTTTCGATTATTATGAATGATTAACACAAAGCTTGCGTCATTTTCTCAAAAACACTGGCAAAGGGATGCAGAACAATACGTTGCTTTGTCTACATCGCACAGTTTCCATTTTGCAATTTCACAGGGATGCACTTGCAAGTTAACGGTCATTTTGCTATAGTAATTGTCGAGCGGCGGGCATCCGGCCCGATCCGACGACAACCGAACCGATATGGAGGATTTGACAATGGCTACGAAGATCAAGCAGCAGACCGTGCTTCAGTTCGACGGTCAGGAATTTGACCTGGGCGCCGTTGAGGCGAATGTGAAGAACGACTGGAAGGACAAGGGCAACAAGGTTTCCGCCATCGAGACCCTGAACATCTACGTGAAGCCCCAGGAAGCCAAGGTGTACTACGTCGTCAACGGCGAGGCCGAGGGTTCCATCGACCTGTAATCGTTCCGTTTCCACGACACGCGGTTCAGCGCCATCCGGCGTCGGACCGTTTTCTTTTGCCCTTCCCCGCCATGGCACAATCAACCCGCGCCCGGCATTTCGCCCGGACGCGGGTTGAATCAGTGCGGCTGGCGGGACTTGAACCCGCACGACCGAAGCCTACGGATTTTAAGTCCGTTGTGTCTGCCATTCCACCACAGCCGCGCACAATCATTATAGCACACCTTTTGCGTTTGCACAAGCGCGGGCGGAGGATTTCTGCCGGGAGGCCGCCGGTCAGTCCTTCTTGCGCGCCATGATCTCCAGGATCCGCAGCAGCAGGTTGATGATGTCCAGGTACAGGTTGGCGGCCAGGTCGACGGCGTTGTCCAGCGTGCGCGCGCAGGTGTTGGCTCGCGCCCAGTCGTAGCCGATGTACAGCGAAAACAGGCCCGCGCCCACCCAGGCGAACGTCGCCTGCGGGAAGAACAGCGCGCAGACCAGCCCGCCCACGATCAGCATGCCCAGGCCGAACAGCAGCACCCGCCCCAAGCTCAGGAAGAAGTCCGGAAACACCGTGGCGGCAATCATGAACACCAGCGTGACGATGGCGGTCATCAGCACGGCGGTCTTGACATCGCTGTTCGCCGCGCCCTGCAGCGCCAGGCACAGCACCATGCCCACGGGCACGGCGATGAGGTTGTAGCCCACGAAGCTCAGCACGGGGCTCGGCCGGCGAATCAGGATCCCGCCCACGATGGCCAGCACGAAGTAGGCGATGAAGAACACGGTAGACGCACCGTCCCGGCTCAGCATGCGCACGACGTCGTCGCCCCAGAACGCGACGGTCAGGTAGTTCAGCAAAAAGCCCCACAGCAGCACGCCGCCGATGACGCCGTTGAAGGCGCGCTCAGACAGCTCCACATCCCCCTCCCGCAGCTCGCGCCGGGCCTCCAGCGACTCGGGGGTGTTGCCGATATTCATGTCGTATCCTCCCTTCGGGATCTCCGCATTTCGATCTGAAACCATTATAGGCCGCGCCGCCCCCGCTGTCAACGCCCCCCGCCGCGAAACTTTCTGCGCTTTGCGGTTGTGCGGCGGGGACGGGGTGTGGTATAATCCAGTCAGACATCCTTTCGAGCAAAGCGAGGCGTTTCCCATGAAGCTGAAGATCCTGGGCAACAACGGCCCCTACCCCGCCCCCGGCGGCGCCTGCTCCGGCTACCTGCTGGAGAGCGACGGCGGCGACACCCGCGTGCTGATCGACTGCGGCACGGGCGTGCTGGCGAACCTGATGGCGGCGGACGCGCTCGACGGCCTGGACGCCGTGCTGCTGAGCCATCTGCACTACGACCACATGTCGGACATGCTGCCCATGCAGTACGCGCTGCAGTTCCGGCCCCGCCCCCGGCCGCTGCCGGTGTACGCCCCCGCGACGCCCGAGCCGGTGCGCGCGCTGCTGAAGTGCCCCTGCTTCGACCTGTGGCCCGCGGAGGACATCGTCATCGGCGAGATGAAGGTCGCCTTCTCCCCCGCCCGGCACCCTGTGGAGACCAACGCCATCCGCGTGGAGTGCGACGGCGCGCGCTTCGCCTTCACCGGCGATTCCAACCGGGACCCGCTGGTGGAGCTGTTCTGCGAGGGCGCGGACCTGCTGCTGGCCGATTGCGGGCTCTCCGGGGCCGACCATACCCCCGCCGCGCCGCACTACTCCGCGGAGCTCTGCGGGCGGCTGGCCCGGGACACCCACGCCAAGCGGCTGCTGCTCACCCACTTCAACCCGAAGTACGACCCCGCCGATCTGCTGGCGGAGGCGCGGACGGCCTTCCCCGCCGCCGAGATCGCCGAGCTGGGCGCGGAATACTACATCTGAGCCATGAGGACGGCGGGCCGCTTCCTGGCGCGGCAGGTTCGATCGAGGCCGCTGGCGTCGTTCGCGGTCTGCTTCCTGGCGGGCGTGCTGCTCGCCGGGCGCGTGCGCATGCCCGCGCGTGCCGTCGCGCTGTGCGCCTCGGTGCTGGGCTTTGCGGGCCTCGCCGCGCGGAGGCGCCCCCGAACCCGCCGCCTGGCCGCGGTCCTGCTGCTGCTGGCGGCGCTGCCCGCCGGCGCGCTGCGCTACCAGGCGGCGGTGGAGCGCGTGCCCGCGGTGCGCACGCTGTACTCCATGCCGATGCTGGGCCGCGTGGCCTCCGAACCCTATACCAACCCGGACACCGGCCGCGTCATCTTCAAATTCCGGCTGGAGCGCCTGGGCGACCGCCCGTCGGACCTCCGGGTGCGGCTGTACCTGCGGGGCGACGCGGCGCCGCTCTCCGAAATCGCCTACGGGCAGCGGCTGTCGCTGACCGGCCACATCTGGGCCAACGACCCGGTGACCAATCCCTACGAGTTCGACTTCGGCGCATACCTGCGGCGCAACGGCATGTCCGCCATGGCGACGGCGAAGATCGAGGACGTGGAAGTGCTGGACACCGTGCGGGACGCGCAGTCCGCGGTGGTGGAGGTCCGGCGGATCCTGTCGCGGCGCATCGGGGCGCTGTTCCCGCAGAGCGCACCGCTGGTGCAGGCGCTGCTGCTGGGCGACAGGACGCAACTGAGCGAGGAGCTGCGCGCGGCGCTGAAGGCCACCGGCACCGCCCACTTAATCTGCATCTCCGGCCTCCACGTGACGGTGCTGGCGGCGCTGCTGGCCGCGGTGCTGCGTCTCGTCATGAACCGCCGCCGGGCCAACGCGCTGGCGGTGCTGCTGTTGCTGCCCTACGGCGCGCTGGTGGGGTTCACGCCTTCCTTCCTGCGCGCGCTGATCATGTTCGCCATACTGAGCTTCGCGCCGGTGGCGGGGCTTCCGTCCGACGGCGTCACCCGGCTCGGCGCGGCGCTGCTGGCGAGCCTCCTGCTGCGGCCGCTGTCGGTGGAGGACCCCGGCTTCGTGCTCTCCTACTCCGCCACGGCGGGGCTCATCCTGCTGACGCCGCCGCTGCAGCGGCTGTTTGGCGTGCCGCGGGTGGAAAAGCACATCCCGCGCCACAGCCCGGTCTACCGGGCGACCCTGTGGAAGCTGCTGCGGTACGCGCTCACGCTGCTGTGCGCGTCGCTGGCGGCGCAGTTGGCGAGCCTGCCGGGCGTCGTGGCCTTCTTCGGCGTCCAGCCGCTGCTGGCGCTGCCCTTCAACCTCGTGTGCGTGCCGGTGTGCATGCTGGGCTACCTGTTGTCGGTCGCGGCGGTGCTCCTGTCCTTCCTGTGGATGCCCGCCGCCGCGCTCGTCGCCGCGGTTTCGGGCAGGCTGTTCGCGCTGCTGACCGCCGTCACCGCGCTGAGCGCGGCGCTGCCCCTGCCCGGCGTGCGCGTGGGGCGCTACCCGTTGCCGCTGATCCTGCTCCACGCTGCGATCCTGCTGGCCGCGTCGGAGCTGAGCCGTTTGAAGCCGCGGATCCGCGCCGCGCTCCCGCTGTGCCTGGTGCTGGTGGCGGGGCTGTCCGCGCTGGTGACCTTCGCGCGCTGCTGGGAATTCAGGATCGTGTTCCTGGACGCGGGCCAGGCAGACTGCGCCGTGGTGACCACCCGGGGCCGCACCTACCTGATCGACGCCGGGGACACCTACACGCCCGCCGCCGACTACCTCAGCGCCACCTGCCTGCACCTGGACGGCGTGTTCCTCTCCCACCCCCACCAGGACCACGCGGGCGGGCTGGAGGACGTGCTGACGGCCTTTACGCCGGACGCCCTGTACCTGCCCGCGGGCTGGCGGAACCGGCCGATCACCTCCCCCGCCGTGGAGGAGGCGCTGGCGCGGGCGGAGTGCATGGGCGTGCCGCTGAGGGAGCTCGCCGCGGGCGACGCCGTCGCGCTGTCCGCGGATACCGCGCTCACCGTGTACGGCCCCGCGCGCGAGGACGACCCGGACGCCGGCGTCAACGACCGCTCGATGCTGGCGCTGGTGTCCCACGACGGCCGCGGCGCGCTGTTCACCGGGGACCTGGAGATCCCCGGCGAGCCCGCGGACATCCCCGATGCGGACGTATTGAAGGTGGCCCACCACGGCTCGGACAACGCCACCAGCGCGCGCTTTCTCCGGCGCTGCACGCCGGAGCTGGCGATCATCTCCGTGGGCGAGAACAGCTTCGGCCACCCCGCCCAAATCATACTCGACCGGCTGAAGGCCGTCGGCGCGAGGACCTTCCTGACGCGGGACTGCGGCGCGATCACGCTGACCCTGCGCGACGGCCAGTGGCGCGTCAAGACCTTTCTGGAGGCATCCTGAATGACCTGGAACGAATTCTACCAAGCCCTGAACGGCGGCGCCCTCGGCCCGGCCTACGTGTTTGCCGGGGAGGAGGAGTACATCAAGCGCGAGGCCCTGCAGGCCCTGCGCGACGCGCTGCTGCCGCCCGGGCTGGAAGCGCTGAACGACGTCACGCTGGAGGGCGCCACCGCGCAGCAGATCATCGAGGCGGCGGAGACGCTGCCGGTGATGTGCGACCGGCGCATCGTCACCGCCGTGGACTGGGCGCCGCTGACGGCGAAAGGCAGGGCGGAGACCGCGGAGCTGGATCGCATGAAGGCCTGGCTGGAGCACGCGCCGGAGAGCTGCGTGACGGTGTTTTACCTGCGCGCCTCGGGGCAGGAAGACCGGAAGGCGGCTGCCGCCCCACTGGGCAAGGGCGCGGTCGCGGTCAACTTCGACCCGCTCTCCCCCGCCGAGCTCGCCCGCTGGTGCGCGCAGCGGCTCAAGCCGCGCGGCAAGAAGATCGCCTCGAACGCACTGAACACCCTGACGCAGCGCGCCGGGAACGGCCTGACGCGGCTTTCCGCGGAGCTGGACAAGCTGGCGGCCTACGCCGGGGAGCGCCGCGAGATCACCGCCGAGGACGTGGAGGCGCTGGTGCCGCCCTCGCTGGAGGACAACATCTTCAAGCTGACGGACCACCTGATGGCGGGCGACATGGGGTCGGCGCAGCTCTTGGTGAAGGAGCTTTTGCAGCACGGGCAGACGCCGGTGGGCATACTGGCCACGCTGGCGGGCAACCTGCGGCTGATGGCGCACATCCGCTGCGCGCTGGACGCGGGCGGCAACGTGCCGTCGATCCAGGCGCAACTGAAGCTGAACCCCTACCGGGCGAAGATCTTCGCGCGCCAGTGCGGGCGGTTCAGCGCCGGGGAGCTGACCGGGCTGTTCGAGCTGTACGTGGCCCTGGACAGCGACGTGAAGAGCGGCCGCTTCCGGGATCGCGACGCCCTGGACAAGCTGCTGTTCGCGGTGCTTCGGAAAAAGTAGCGCGCCGCCCCCGGATCCCGGGAACTTTTCCCGCCCCGCTTCCGTCACAGAAGGGACGGCGGGAGATTTGCCCTTCCGCCCTTCCCGGAGGTGATTCCCATGAAGAAGGCATTTGCCCTGATCCTCGTACTGATCCTGCTGTGCGGCGCGGCGCTGGCGGAGGTGCCGCACCTGTCCGGGCAGCTCTTCGACAGCGCGAAAGGCGCGGTCAACTGCCTGGCATCCGGCGCTTACGACCGGCTGGCCGCCGAGCTGCCCGTCGCCGACGCCGGCGCGTGGGCCGACTTTGCCGCGGGCTTCGCCGACCTCTCCGGCGCGCAGACGCAATACGCCGTGGCCTTCTGGCGCGGCGGGAGCTGGTACGTGGCCGTGCCCATCCGCGAGCCCGCGAACGAGCGCGTGGAGACCCTGGTGCTCTCCAGCGCCGACGGCAAGCACGTCGACGGCTACCGACGCGCGCCCTGGGGCAAGGTGCAGTCCGCCTACCGCGGCAGCGACTACCTCTATTGGAACCAGGAATACACCGGCGGCGGCGCGATGCTGATGGCGGATGAATGACCGCCGCCCGGAAAACAAATCATCCTAAAAAGCGAACCACCCGCTGAGCGGGTGGTTCGTTTTTGCCGCGCGCGGAGCTTTCCTCCGCCCTGACGGCCTTTCTGGGGATCTCCGCGGTCGCGGCCTTCTCCGGCGCTCACTCGTACAGCGGATAGCGCTTGCAGAGGGCTTCGACGCGCTCGGCGACCTCGTCCTTGTTGTCCTCGAAGTCCAGCGCCGCCAGGGCCAGCAGCTCGCCCACCTCGCGCGCGTCGGCCTCCTTCAGGCCGCGGGCGGTGATGGCGGGGGTGCCGACGCGCACGCCGGAGGTCTCCGCCGCGGAGCGCGGGTCGCCGGGCACCTTGTTCTTGTTGGCGGTGATGTGCACGGAATCCAGGCGCTCCTCCAGCACCCGGCCGCTGATGTCGGAGTTCTTCAGGTCGATGAGCATCAGGTGGTTGTCCGTGCCGCCGGACACCAGCTCCACGCCCCTCGCAAGCAGCACCTCGGCCATGGCCTTGGCGTTCACGGCGATCTGGTGCTGGTAGAGCTTGAACTCCGGCTTCAGCGCCTCGCCGAGGGACACGGCCTTGGCCGCGATGACGTGCATCAGCGGGCCGCCCTGTCCGCCGGGGAAGATGGCGCTGTTGATCTTCTTGGCGATGGCGGGGTCGTTGGTGAAGATCATGCCGCCGCGCGGGCCGCGCAGGGTCTTGTGGTTGGTGGTGGTCACCACGTCCGCCCAGGGCATGGGGCTCGGATGCTCGCCCGCGGCCACCAGGCCGGCGATGTGCGCCATGTCCACCATCAGGTACGCGCCGACCTCCCGCGCGATCTGGCTGAACTTCTCAAAGTCGATTATCCTGGGATAGGCGGACGCACCGGCAATGATCATCTTCGGGCGGTGCCTGAGCGCCAGGTCGCGCACCTCGTCGTAGTCGATGCGGCCGGTGGCGATGTCCACGCCGTAGGAGACGCTGTTGTAGATCTTGCCGGAGAAGCTGACCTTCGCGCCGTGGGTCAGGTGCCCGCCCGCGCTCAGGTCCATGCCCATCACGGTATCGCCGGGCTGGCACAGCGCAAAGTACACCGCCTGGTTGGCCTGGGAGCCGCTGTGGGCCTGCACGTTGGCATAGGCCGCGCCGAACAGCTTCTTCGCGCGCTCGATGCACACGGTCTCCACCTGATCCACGAACTCGCAGCCGCCGTAGTATCGGTGCCCCGGGTAGCCCTCGGCGTACTTGTTGGTGAGCACGGAGCCCATGGCCGCCATGACGGCCTCGGACACGATGTTCTCCGACGCGATCAGCTCCAGGTTGCGGCGCTGGCGCCCCAGCTCCAGGCCGATGAGTTCCGCGATCTCGGGGTCGCTCTGCCTGACGAAGTCGATGCCCTGCTGTACCATTTTTATCCTCCTGTGTTTGGTCCGATTCATAAAAAACCGACCGGTCGCTTTCATCCGGTCGCAAGGGTCCCGCCCCAGGCATGCCTGGGGAGAAAAACCTGCTCTGTCCTTTTGCCTGAGAGATTCGCTTGCGCTTTCACCTTCGGCCCCCGTGCTACGGATGTCTCCAGAGTGCTGTCCGCCCGCAGTCCTCATTCCGAACCGGAACGCCTGAGAGTGTACTCCTTCGGCGGGACTGTCGTCCGCTCTCCTGCGAGCATCAAACAGCTTTATGCAGTTGTCTTCGCTTTCGCGAACAAGCCCAGTATAGCACACCCGCGCGGCGGCGTCAATAAAGATCAGGTAAAGGGTTGGGGCAACCGGATCCGGAGCAGATCGCCGGGCTGCACCTCGGGCGGGGCGTCGAGGTCGAAGCGCATCATGGGCACGTTGGCGGCCTCGATGGGGTTCCCCGCCCCGTCCGTCAGGTTCCGGGCCACAAAGCGCAGGCCCAGGGCGTTGGGCGACAGCACCTCCAGCGCGTCCCCCTCGCGGATGCGGTTGCGGGCCTCCACCCGCGCGCGGCCCTCCGGCAGGCGGTCCACCACCGTGCCCACGAACACGCAGTCCTGCCGGTAGGTGCCGTCGTCGGGCGCGTGCTGCTTCATCGCGCCGAAGTAGAAGCCCGAGGCGTAGGCGCGGTGGCTGGCGGCGTCCAGCTCGCTGCGGAGGACGTCGAGGAGCGCCGGCGTGGTCGTGCCGTCCAGGATGCCGTCGATGCGCCGCCGGTAGGCGTTCGTCACCGTGGCCACGTAATAGGGGGACTTCATCCGGCCCTCCAGCTTCAGCGAGGTCACGCCGGCGTCGAGGATCTGATCCACGAAGTCCAGGCAGTTCAGGTCGAAGGAACTGAGGATGGTGGTGCCCGCCGCGTCCTCCTCAACGGGAAAGAACTCCCCGGGCCGCTTCTCCTCCATCAGGTGGAAGCTCCAGCGGCAGGACTGCGCGCAGCCGCCGCGGTTGGCGCTGCGCCCGGTCAGGTAGGCGCTGAGCATGCAGCGGCCGGAATAGGCCATGCACATGGCCCCGTGCACGAACGCCTCCAGCTCCAGGTCGTCCGGCACCCGGTCGCGCAGGCGGCGGATGTCCGTCAGGCTCATCTCCCGCGCCAGCACCACCCGCCGGCAGCCCATGTCGTAATAGGCCATGGCGGCGCCATAGTTCAGGCAGTTGGCCTGGGTGCTCACGTGCACCGGCAGCCGCGGCGCGGCCCGTCGGATCGTGGCGATGGCCCCCAGGTCCGCCACGATGACCCCGTCCGCCCCCAGCGCCTCCAGCGCCAGCGCGTAGTCCGGCAGGCGGTCCAGCTCGTCGTTGGTGGGAAAGGCGTTCACGGCCACGTAGAGCTTCCGGCCCAGGGCGTGGGCCGCCCCCGCCGCCTCGGCCAGCGACGCCATCGTGAAGCCCGCGGAACCGGCGCGCAGTTGCAGCATCGGCCCGCCCGCGTACACCGCGTCCGCGCCGAAGCGAAGCGCCGCGCGCAGCCGCTCCATGTCCCCGGCGGGGGCCAGCAGCTCCGGGCGGGAAGATCCAGTCTGCATAGATCCAGCTCCCATCCTGTGTGGAATCATCGCGGAACCGCGCGGCGGGAGCGGCGAAACGCCGCCCCCGCCGCACGATCCGCCTACCGCGGTGACGCTAGTTCTCGTCGTCCTCGGGGATGTACTCGGTGTCGTCCCAGTTCTCCGGGCGCAGGCCGATGTTCGTGCGCGCGCCTTCGATGCGGGCGTTCAGGTACGTCTCGCACAGCCAGTTGGCGTAAGACACGGTGATCAGCTTGTTGAACGCCACCATGAACACCAGGTACACCGCCCCGACCGCCACGGGCACGTAGTTCTGCGTCTGGGGAACGAGCATCGACACCGCCAGGCCCAGCAGCGGCAGCGCCAGCGTGAGCAGCCGGATCAGCACCGCCCAGGGGAGCTTCGCCACCGTGAGCAGGAACGAATTGCGCAGCACGTCCTTCAGCTTGAGGTCGTAGGTGATCAGCATCGGCATCATCAGCATCGAGGCCAGGTTCCACAGCACGCCCACCAGCAGCACCAGCGCCACCGGCACGATGAACATCATCGAGCTGGCCAGCATGCTGTTGTAGAACGTCCAGCACACGTAGAGCAGGAAGGGCAGCAGGCCGCCGATCACCGACACGCCCAGCGCCTGTTTCCAGTTGGCCTTCAGCGCGTCCTTGAAGTCGCTGAGCACGAAGCTGTGCTCGTCGCGCGCCCAGTTGCGCAGCACGTAGGTGACGCCGGCGTCGAACGGCCCGGTAATGGCGATACAGGGCACCATGATCAAAAGCCAGGTATTGATCAGTCCCGGCGCCCGGGCGGCGTCGGCGCCCTCCTGCGCCAGGCTCAGCAGCGTGATGAAGTTGACGAAGGTCCACACGATGGCGGGGATCCACGCCACCATGTACAGCAGGTTCACGCCGATCAGCCCGGACCAGCGCACCCGGAACACCTCGCCGAAGAGCTGCCTGCGGTTCTGGGGCATGTTGGCGACGGTATAGTCGCCCTGGCCCTGCTTGCCGTAGAAGTAATTGTTCATCAGATTCTTAAGCGCCATGGGGTACCTCCATGGCCCGCCCGGGCCAGAAATTCTCCCTATCAGTATACAACCATCGCCGCCTTTTGGCAAGCCGGCGGCGAGAAATTTTCCGGCATCCACGTCTTGACAAAGCATGGAATTGGTGTTATTATATTATGCGTCGGTTGTGCGGATGCGGTTTCACGCCGACGTCCGGAACGGTCGTGCGGGCGTGGCGAAATTGGCAGACGCGCCAGATTTAGGTTCTGGTGCCGAGAGGCGTATGGGTTCGAGTCCCTTCGCCCGCACCATGTATGCGGTAGTAGCTCAGTTGGTAGAGCGCCACCTTGCCAAGGTGGAGGTCGCGAGTCCGAGTCTCGTCTACCGCTCCATCACCATTGCAGCATGCGGGTGTAACTCAATGGTAGAGTTCCAGCCTTCCAAGCTGGCTACGTGGGTTCGATTCCCATCACCCGCTCCACAACTTCATATGCGGTAGTAGCTCAGTTGGTAGAGCGCCACCTTGCCAAGGTGGAGGTCGCGAGTCCGAGTCTCGTCTACCGCTCCACGCGCACCATTAGCTCAGTTGGTAGAGCACCTGACTCTTAATCAGGGTGTCCAGGGTTCGAGCCCCTGATGGTGTACCACCCAAAGGCTGAAAACCATGGTTTTCAGCCTTTTCTTGAATGTCATTCCATTCGCGACGGCGAACACGGTTCGCGTCGCGCGGTTCGCCGGAGGCGCGCTTATGGCACTGAAGCTCTACAAGACCCTGCTTCGCGACGGGCAGGAGGAATTCATCATCAACAAGTCCCGGTTCATCGGCCACGGCCGCCCCTGCGAAACGGAGGAGGACGCGCTGGCCTTCCTCAGCGAGATGCGCACGAAGTACCGGGACGCCACCCACAACTGCTACGCCTACATCATCGGGCCCAACATGGGCGTGATGCGCTACAGCGACGACGGCGAACCCGGCGGCACCGCGGGCATGCCCATCATCGAGGTCATGAAGGCGCGCGGCGTCACCAACTGCGCCGTGGTGGTCACGCGCTACTTCGGCGGGGTCCTGCTCGGCGCGGGCGGACTGGTGCGGGCCTACAGCCAGGGCGCGGCGGCGGCGCTGCGGGCCGCGGGCGTGGGCACCATGCACCCCACGGCCCGCTACCTGCTGGAGGTCGGCTACCCCATGCTGAACCGCGCGGACTACTTCCTGAAGGACGAGCCGGTGCTCGTGGAGGACAAGGCCTTCACGGACATCGTCACCTACACGCTGGCGGTGCGCTGCGCCGACGAGGACGCCTTCCTCGCGCGGCTGTCCAACATGTCCGAGGGCACGCTGGCGCCGCTGCGCTGCGAGGAGCTGTACCTGGCCTGGCCGGAGGAGGGCGCATGATCGCGCATCGCGTGCCGGAAGGCGTCGCGCCCCTCCCGCTGGAGCGCTACCTGCGCAGGGCCTGGCCGATGCTGCCGGGCCACGCCGTGCGGGACGCGCTGAAGAAACGGGACGTGCGGGTGAACGGCGCGCGCGCCGGCGCGGGGGCGACGGTGCGCGCCGGGGACGCGCTGGCGCTGTACATCGACGACCGCTACTTCGACATGACGCCGGACATCCTGTGGACGGACGAGCGGCTGATCGTCGCGGTCAAGCCCCAGGGCCTGCCCGTGGACGCGGACCGCGACGGCGTCGGCGCGGACACCCTGCTGGCGCGGCTCACGACGCGCTGGCCGGAGGCGAAGCTGTGCCACCGGCTGGACGCGCCCACGGGCGGGATCGTGCTGGCGGCGGCGGACGACGAGGTCTGGCGGCAGGCCTTCGACGCCTTCCGGCTGCGCGGCGTGCACAAGCGCTACCACGCGCTGGCGCTCCACGACTTCGACCGGCGCGAGGGCACGCTGCGGGCATGGCTCGCGAAGGACGCGCGGCGCTCCACGGTGAAGGTGCTGCACCGCGACGCCCCCGGCGCGAAGCCCATCGAGACCCGCTACCGGGTGGGCGAGCCCGCGGCGGAAGGCATCCGCCACGTCTGGCTGGAGCCCGTGACGGGCCGCACGCACCAGCTCCGCGCCCACATGGCCGACTTCGGCCACCCGCTGCTCGGCGACGACCACTACGGCGACCGGGCGGCCAACAAGCGCCATCCCACGAAGCTCTGCCTGTGGCACGAGCGGCTGACGGTCCCGGAGGACAGCCCGCTGGTCGCCTACCGCGGGCGCGAATTCACGGCCCCCGCGCCGGAATGGCTGGCAAGGTAGGCGCGCCCTCCCCCGCCCCATCGACCCCATCGACAGCGCAAAGCGCACCCCCAAGGCCATGCAAGACAACACACCCCTCGATATCCGCCTCATCGCCGCCGACATCGACGGCACGCTGCTGCCGCGGGGCGGCGCGGTGTCCGAGCGCACCCGGCGCGCCATCGCGGCCTGCTGGGCGCGGGGCATCCCCTTTATCATCGCCACCGGGCGCTGGATCGCCGCCATCCACGAGGTGCAGCAGTTGGTGGGCCTCGTCGGAAAGCCGTGCATCATCTCCAACGGCGGCGCGGTGCTGGACGGCGACGGCAGCATACTGCACGAGTGGTTCATCCCCGAGGCCGACGCCCGGCGGGTGTGCGAGCTGCTGCTCCGGCACCCCGTGATGGTCAACAGCTACGTCCGAAACGGGCAGTACCGCGTAAACACCGCCGCGATGGCGGGGCGGATGAATTGGCACATGGGCGAGGACGACCCGCGCCTCATCGTCGACGACGAGGCGGCCTTCTTCGCGCGCGGCATGCAGAACGTCTACCAGCTCGAGGCGTACAGCGAGGATCCCGCGCTGTTGGGCGCATTGAAGGCGCAGATCGAAGCGATGGGCATGTCGGTGTCCAGCGCCTCGGAGCGCAACATCGAAATCATGTCCCGCGGCCACGGCAAGGGCACGGCGCTGCGCTGGCTGGCGGAGCACTGGGGCGTGCCCATCGAGAACACCATGGCCTTCGGCGACTACTACAACGACATGGACATGCTGCGCGCCGCGGGCTGGCCGGTGGCCATGGGCAACGCCGCGGACGCGCTGAAGGCCGTCGCGCGAATCATCGCGCCCGCGGACGCGGACGACGGCGTGGCGCGCGTGGTATGCGCGCGCGTGCTGGAGGAAACGCTATGATGCACATCGTGTTGGTGAACCCGGAGATTCCGCAGAACACGGGCAACATCGCCCGCACCTGCGCCGCCACCGGCGCGAAGCTCCACCTCATCCGTCCGCTGGGCTTTGAGTTGAGCGACCGCTACCTGAAGCGCGCGGGCCTGGACTACTGGCACATGATGACCTACGAGGTGCACGACGGCTGGCAGGATTTCCTCGACGCCTGCCCCGGGGCCGAGCTGCGCTTCGCCACCACCAAGGCGCCGCGGGACTACGCCGGCGTCGCCTACGGCGCGGACGACTACCTGGTGTTCGGTCGGGAGACGAAGGGCCTGGACGAGGAGCTGCTCGCGGCGCACTACGACCGCTGCATCCGCGTGCCCATGGTCCCCGGCGCGCGGTCGCTGAACCTCGCCAATTCCGTGGCCGTCGTGCTCTACGAGGCGCTGCGGCAGCAGGGCTTTCCCGGCCTCGAAGGGGCGGGACAACTCCGCCGCGCCGAAGTCCCCGGCGGCGAATGGCGGGATTATATCTGACGCCTTTCGCGGTTTTTCGCGGCGTCGCGATTCAGATTTTTCCAGAGTAAAAGCAATGGCTTCGGTCAAAATAGTTGCAGGCTGAACGGCGGGCGCCGGGCAGTCAAGACAACATGAAAGGAGTCATTCAAGATGGCGAGCAACAACAGCACGAGGTGGCCAACGAGCTGGGCATCACCCTGAACCAGGGCTACAACGGCAACATCTCCGCCAAGGACGCCGGCCACATCGGCGGCAACATGGTCAGGAAGATGATCGAGGCTCAGCAGCGCCAGATGAGCGGCAATTCCGGCCGTTACTGAGCGGTGCTTTCGCCGCCGGAACGGCGGACGGAGCTCTGTCCCGCGAATGTGGGACGGAGCTCCGTTTTCATCGTCATCGGTCCTGTTCGTCGTATTCCCCGTACTCGCAGCCCACGTGCGTCGCGTCGATCTCGTCCACCGGCACGAGCGCGCCGTCGACCCGGTCGTACAGCCGCACCGTGCCCCAACCGTTGCCGCCGTTCCACAGGCGGTTGTGACGCTTCGTGCCGTCCGGGGCCTCGTAGTTCACCAGCAGCATGTCCTTCTTGCGGCAGCGGATGTCCGTCTCCATGGCGGCGTGAACGCTCTCCTGGCGCACCCGCCAGCGCACCTCGTCCGCGCCCTCCTCGAAGCTGAACTGCGTGCGCACGTTCAGCCACAGGTGGGAGAAGTTGAAGTCGTACTCCTTCCCCTCGTAGCAGAACGCGCCCAGCAGGCGGCGGTCCAGCGGCACGAAGTACACCTTGGGCCGCCCGCCGCCGATGTCGAAGGCGCTGTGCTCGAGGCGTCGCCCCGTCCTGCGGCTGGTCAGGCAGCTCGAGGCCAGCCACACCCAGGGGCTGGTGAAGTCCCGGCCCCAGTTCTTGTCGGCGTAGCCGAAGCTCTTCTCCGGGCACACCGTGTAGCGGCGGCCGTTGCAAATGACCGTGCCGCGATAGGCGGTCTTCATGCCCTCGGCGTGCCAGTACATGGCGAAGGCCTCGGCGTCCCTGAGGGGCTTGCTCGCGCCGTAGCCCACGTTGAAGGCGATCTGCTTGTCCAGCGCCAGGTCCCAGGCCATCTCGCCGCCGTCGCACATCCACTCGGGGTGCGCGGCGGCCTGCGCGGGATCGACGCTCACGCTGCCCCGCAGCGCCTCCTCGCAGGCCAGGCAGTCCCCCGCCTCCACGCGGTACGGCGCGTCGGCGTGCAGCTTCACGTCCTTCCAGGCGAAGAACCGGTGGAGCTGGCAGTGGTCCTCGCCCCAGCAGCCCGCCTTCACCATCAGGTAGGAGGGCTTCCGCCCCGCCGCGCGGTTCTCCGGGAGCTGCCCCAGCACCGGCACGTCCGCCGCCAACGCGGGATTGCACAGGAAGAACTCCACGAAGAACGGCTTGTCCTCGCCGGTCTCGGCGTCCTGCGCCGTGAAGGAGTGCCACCACCAGTCGTAGCCGCGGTGGCGGAGCGGCCCGCGCAGCATGCAGGCGTTTCGCCGGATATCGTGATGGTCGATCATGCGCATCCTCCCCTTCCGCCGGTCCCGGCCGTATCGCCGCGGGACGGCCTCCGCGCGGCGTTTGACTTTTCCCGCGCCATTGGCTATAATGGATGCATAGCGATTGCGCGGAGGTGAATGGTCCCCATGAAGAAGCTCGTGCTGGCCGGGGCGACGTCGCTGATCGTGAACGCCGCGGCGCTCGCGATGAACCTGTACGCCTTCAGGCACACGCAATACCTTCGCTGGGCCTACCGTTTCTTCGGGGGCGAGACGCTGTCCGAGCACGCCTTCGCGCTGAGGGCGCTGCACACCTACAGCATGGTGCTGGGCGCGGGCGACACCCACGTGCTGCGCTTCAGCCTGCTCAACGCGGTGCTGTTCCTGGGGGTGTGGGCAGGGGTGCTCTACGCCGGGCTGGTGCTGGCCGAGCGCATCGTGGACGCCCGCCGGCGCCGCGGGAAGTAACCCCCGCATCGCCCGGGACGCCGTCCCGAAGCGGCGCGCCGCCGGTCGGCTTCGCCCGGTCAAACGGCGCATCCACGCCCAGTATACACCCGCCCGCGCGCGCTGTCAACGCGCCTCCCCCGCGCCAATCCCCCGCATCCCCCTGGCGCCGGGGCGCGTTTTTCGTAAACGCGGACATGTCCGCCGCGCGGGTTCTGAACGCCGCGCCGCGGGCATATGCATAAGGCGCAATCCGACCGCAGACCATCGCAAGGAGGCAACATCATGAAGCACGTCAACGCCGCGGACTACGCGGAAACCATCGTCAAGGCCCTCCCCCGGGGGGTGCTGCTCACCACGAAGGCGGAGAAGGTCAACGCCATGGTCATCGGCTGGGGCGCGCTCGGCGTGGAGTGGGGCAAGCCCGTGTTCTGCGCCTACGTGCGCGAGAGCCGCTTCACCCGCGCGCAGCTCGACGCCAACCCGGAGTTCACCGTGAACGTGCCGCTGGGCGAAGTCGACGCGAACATCCTGCGCGTGTGCGGCGCGCAGTCCGGCCGGGACATCGACAAGATAAAGGAAACCGGGCTCACCCCGGTGCCCGGCGAGGCGGTGTCCGTGCCCGGCCTCCGGGAATTCCCGCTGACGCTCGAGTGCCGGGTGGTGTTCCGCCAGAAGCAGGACATCGAGCGGATCGACGCGAAATTCCACGCCTTCTACCCGCAGAGCGCGCCGGGCGACGGCTCCGCGCCCGTCCGGGACGCCCACATCGCCTACTACGGCGAGATCGTGAACGCCTACATCGCCGAATAGCGCCCCGCAAGCCCTCCAAAAACAACCTCGCCCGGACGAACGGCGCCGCAGCGCTCCTTCGCCCGGGCGAAGCATTGCGCCCGGTTCCCGTCAGAACTTCTCCCCCGTCAGCAGCGGGTTCCACCTGCCGCTTCGGTAGCGCAGCGCGAACAGCACAAACAGCAGCGCGTTGTGGGCGATCATGCAGGCCCAGGCGGCGGGCAGGCCGCGGCCCATCAGCCGCACCAGCACAAAGGTGCCCAGCACCCGCACGCCCCACATGCCCGCGATGTTGCAGCCGAAGGGGTACAGCGTGTCGCCCACGCCCTGAAAGATGCCCTCCAGCACCACGGCCACGCCGTACACCGGCTCCGACACCGCCACCATGCGCAGCACGACGGTCCCCAGCGCGACGACCTCCGCGTCCCCGGTGAACACGCCCATCAGCCGCTCCGCCAGCATAAACAGCAGCGCGCCGGAGAGCAGCATCAACAGCGCCTCCAGGACCAGCAGCGTGCGGGTCACGCTGCGCATGTACGCGGGATCCTTCCTGCCGCCGGCGTTGCCGGCCAGCGTCGCCGCGGCGGTCTGGATGCCGTAGGCGGGGATGTAAAACGCCGATTCCGCCGTGTTGGCGATGCTGTGCGCCGCGGTGGACACGGTGCCGATGGAGTTGATCAGCGAGGCGAAGGCCACGTAGCCCAGGGACGTGCCGAAGCGCTGCAGGAACGAGGGCAGCGCCACCTTCAGGCACGGGCGCATGATCGACCAGTCCGGGCGCAGCGACCGGCCCTTCGGGGAGATGCGCGGGTGCCGCCACAACGCAATCGTCATCGCCGTGCCGCCCGCCACGTAGCCCACCGCCGTGCCGACGGCCGCGCCTGTGACACCCATGCCCGCGCCCCAGATCACGAGGCGGCGGTTGAACAGCTCGACGGTGCGCGTGTCGTAGATCAGCAGGAAGTTGAGCGCCACGTTCACCAGGTTCATCATGACGTTGCAGCGCATGGGCGTTCGGGTATCGCCCGTGGCACGCAGCACCGTGCCGAACAGCGTCACCGCCGCGCGGAACAGCATCGGCGCGTAGATGATGAAGAAGTATCGCGCGGCGTCGGCCCGCACCTCGGGCTGCACGTTCATCCACACCGGCACCCGTCGGCTCAGCGACAGCGTCAGCGCCATGAAGCCGAGCCCGGACGCGACGCAGGCCAGCACCGACTGGGCCGCGGCCTTCGCGGCGCGTTCGATGCGCCCTGCCCCGTACTCCCGGGCGATGAAGGCCAGGAAGCCCACGCCCAGCGCCGCGACGGAGCTGCCCACGAGCCAGTTGACCGTGGTGGTCGCGCCGACCGCCGCCGTCGCCCGCGCGCCCAATCGCCCCACCATGGCGGCGTCCACGTACTGCGCCGCCACCTGCAGCCACTGTTCCAGCATCGTGGGCCAGGCCAGCGCCAGCACGATCCACAATGTCGCGCGGGGTTTGTCTTGTCGCATCTGTATCCATTCCTCCGGCCGCGTTCACAGGGTTTGCACGAACCACTCCAGCAGCGCCATGCCGTCCTCGGGCCGCCTCCGCCCGTCCCCGGCGGGGCCGGGCCGCATGCGCTCCGGGTGCCACTGTACGGCGAACACCGGCAGCGCGCGGTGGCGCATCGCCTCCACGATGCCGTCCTCCGCCCACTGCACCGCCTCCAGCCCGCCCGCCAGCTCCTTCACGGCCTGGTGATGCGCGCTGTTCACGAAGACGCGGTCGCCGTACAGCCCGTGCAGGAAGCTGCCCGGCAGCACCGCAGTGTCGTGGTCGCGGTCGATGCCGTCGCGCTGGGCGTGAGTCTCACTCGTCTCGATATCCTGGATCAGGCTGCCGCCGAAGTACACGTTGACGAGCTGGTGCCCGCGGCACACGCCCAGCACCGGCCTGCCGGCCCGGACGAAGGCGTCGAGCGCCGCGAACTGCGCCCCGTCCAGCTCCGGGTCGATGCCCCTGCTGCCGTCGATGGCCTCCCCGTATCGCATGGGGTGGATGTCGCCGCCGCCGGGCAGCAGCAGGGCGTCGAAGGCCGCGGCGTCGACCTCCGCCCACACCGGCTCCGCCGTCGCGCCCGCGCGCTCCATCGCGGCGAAGTAGTTCCCGTATCTCTCCCGCGCCCGCTCCGGCCGCACCGGCAGCGCGACGCGGGGCATGTGCTTCAGGGCCATCGCGCATCCTCCTCCCGGCGAAGGGCGCGCCCGCGGCGCCCCGTTTCCCGCCGGGTGCCGCGCCGTCCGCCCGCCAAATCGCCCAAGCGCTATTATAGCGCGGCGACGCCCGGCTGGCAAGGCCCAATTCCCCGCGCCCGCATCCCCGCGCCATCTCCCTCACATTTTACACAAGCCGCTTGCAAAAACGCCGCCGTTGGAATAGAATTCACCTATAAACGTCCGCGTATCCCCACGCCCCGACAGGAGGTTTCCCATGAACGATCTCGAAAGACGCTTCGCCAGCCGGGTGTTCAACCTGTCCACGATGAAGCAGCGCCTGCCCAAGGATACCTACGAGGAGATGCTGCGCTGCATCCACGACGGCCAGCGGCTGGACCTCCAGGTGGCCAACATCGTCGCCAACGCCATGAAGGACTGGGCCATCGAGCAGGGCGCCACGCACTTCACCCACTGGTTCCAGCCCATGACCGGCATCACCGCCGAGAAGCACGACAGCTTCATCAGCCCCAGCGGCGCGGGCGGGATCCTGATGGAATTCTCCGGGCGCGAGCTGGTGCGGGGCGAGTCCGACGCCTCCTCCTTCCCCTCCGGCGGCCTGCGCTCCACCTTCGAGGCGCGCGGCTACACCGCGTGGGACCCCACCTCCTACGCCTTCATCAAGGACGAGGTGCTCTACATCCCCACCGCCTTCTGCAGCTACGGCGGCGAGGCGCTGGACATGAAGACCCCCCTGCTTCGGAGCATGGAGGCCGTCAACCGCCAGGCCGCGCGGGTGCTGAAGCTGTTCGGCCACGGGGACGTGCGCCCGATCACCACCATGGGGCCGGAGCAGGAGTACTTTCTCATCGACGAGGCCGTGATGAACCAGCGCGAGGACCTGCTGCTGACCGGGCGCACGCTGTTCGGCTGCCGCCCGCCCAAGGGGCAGGAGCTGGACGACCACTACTACGGCGTCATCAATTCCCGCGTGCAGGGCTTCATGAAGGAGCTGAACGAGGCGCTGTGGGAGCTGGGCATCCTCGCCAAGACCGAGCACAACGAGGTCGCCCCCGCGCAGCACGAGCTCGCGCCGATCTTCACCACCACCAACATCTCCGCCGACCACAACCAGCTCACCATGGAGCTGATGCAAAAGGTCGCCCGCCGCCACGGCATGGTGTGCCTGCTGCACGAGAAGCCCTTCGCGGGCGTGAACGGCAGCGGCAAGCACAACAACTGGTCCATCGCCACCGACACCGGCGTGAACCTGCTGGACCCCGGCACCACGCCCTTTGAAAACGCCCAGTTCCTGCTGTTCCTCAGCGCGGTCATCAAGGCCGTGGACGAATACCAGGACCTGCTGCGCATCTCCGTGGCCAGCGCCGGAAACGACCACCGCCTCGGCGCGAACGAGGCCCCGCCCGCCGTGGTGAGCATGTTCCTGGGCGACGAGCTGACCGAGATCCTGGAGGCCATCGAGACGGACACCCCCTACGGCGGCCGGGACGAGGAGCAGATCAAGATCGGCGTGCACGTGCTGCCCCGCATTCCCAAGGACAGCACCGACCGCAACCGCACCTCCCCCTTCGCCTTCACCGGCAACAAGTTCGAGTTCCGCATGCCGGGGTCGAGCCTGTCCATCGCCAAGCCGAACATCGTCATCAACACCGCCGTGGCGGAGAGCCTCCGGCAGTTCGCGGACGAGCTGGAGGGCGCGGAGGACTTCACCCAGGCCCTGCACGACCTCATCCAGCGCACCATCCGCCGGCACAAGCGCATACTGTTCAACGGCAACGGCTACGACGCCGGCTGGCTGGACGAGGCGCGGCGGCGCGGGCTGAGCAACCTGCCCACCACGCCGGACGCCCTCGCCCACCTGCTCGACGAAAAGAACGTGCAGCTCTTCGAGCGCCACCGGGTGTTCAGCGCTACGGAGATGCGCTCCCGGTACGAGATCCTGCTCTCCAACTACGTCAAGGTCAACCACATCGAGGCCCAGACCATGATGGACATGGTGAACCGGGACATCCTGCCCGCGGTGTCCGCCTTCTCCGCAAAGCTGTGCCGCAGCGCCATACGCAAGTCCCGGGTCGCGGGCGTGGCCTGCGGCTACGAAAAGGCCCGCGGCCGGGAGCTGTCGCGGCTCACGGACGAGATCTACGCGCTGGTCAACAACCTGGGCGAGGCCATGAGCCGCGCCGACACCGTGGACGATTCCCTCGAGCGCGCCATGGCCTACAAGAACGACGTCGTGACCACCATGGATGCCCTGCGCGACTGCGTGGACCGCGCCGAGGCCATGACCGACAAGGCCGCCTGGCCCCTCCCGTCCTACACGGACATACTGTTCAGCGTGAAGTGACGGGCCGCACACGTCCCGATCCGTCCCCGGCCGCTCCGTCGCCGGGGATTTTCCGCAACGACAAACCCATTCGCAGGGAGGATTACCGATGAGCGAATTCCCGAAGCTGGTCGCCGTGGTGGGCACCAACGCCTCCGGCAAGAGCGGGCTGGGCGTGGAGCTGGCGTCGCACTACGGCGGGGAGATCGTCTCCGCCGATTCCCGGCAGGTCTTTCGCGGGCTCGACCTCGGCAGCGGCAAGATCGCCCCGGAGGAGACGAAGGGCGTCCCCCACCACCTGATCGACGTGTGCGACCCGGGCGACTTCTTCTCCATGCACGACTTCCAGCGCCTGGCCTACGCCGCCATCGACGGCATCCTCGCCCGCGGACGGCTGCCGTTCCTGGTGGGCGGCACGGGGCTGTACGTGGCCTCGGTCACCGAAGGCTACGTGATGAGCGACGCCGCGCCGGACCTCGCCTACCGCGAGTACCTGGAGACCTTCGAGACGCCGCAGCTCTACGAAATGCTGCTGCGGGCCGTGCCGGACATTGAAGTGGAGCGCAACAACCGCAACCGCGTGATGCGCCTGCTGGAAAAGCTGCACGCCGGGGACGACCACGTGCCCCGCAGCGAGCCGCGCTACGACTGCCTGAAGCTGGGCGTGACCTGGGACCGCGAGACGCTGAAGGCGCGCATCGACGAGCGCCTGGAGCGCCGCCTGCGCGCGGGCATGATCGAGGAGGTGCAGGGCCTGCTCGACGCCGGGGTCAGCCGCGAATTCCTGTACAAGCTGGGCCTGGAGTACCGCTTCATCGCGCAGTACCTCGCCGGGGAATACGCCTCGCGGGCGGAGATGCTGGAGCAGTTGGGCAACGCCATCAAGAAGTTCGCCAAGCGGCAGATGACCTGGTTCCGCCGGGACGGGGACATCCTCTGGCTGGACATGTCCGCCGACCCCGTCGCCCGCGCCTGCGAGGCGATCGACCGCTTCATCGGGGCGTAGCGCCCGGCTCCGTCAGCGCCGCGAAATCCGCCGGCGCGCCGTCCCTTTCGAGCATGAAGTGCAAATGCCAGTCCATGTCCGACTCGCAGGCGGCGGAGCGCCCGACGGCGCTGATCACGTCGCCCTTTACCACCGCCTCGCCCGGCCGGACCAGGTTCAGCGTGTTCAGGTTGGCGTAGGTGGAGCGCCAGCCGTCGCCGTGGTCGATCACGATCACGTTGCCCCACAGCCGGTCGCTGTAGGCGTCGAGCACGGTGCCGTCGGCGCAGGCGTACACCGCCTCGCCGGGCGCGGCCGCGATGTCCAGCGCAGGGTGGGTCTGCCACTGGCCCAGCGTCTGGGACCACGCCAGCTCCTCCGGCGCGTAGGCGCCCAGGATCTCCCCCTCCACCGGCCACATCCAGCGGGGCTCCTCCGGCTCGGGGGAGGGCGCGGCGGGCGCTTCCGCCGGGCGGACGGCTCCCGCCACGGCCGCGGCCCCGGTCTCCTGCGCCCGTCCCTCGCGGACGAGCCGCCGCCGCGCGGTCACGGACGCCGTGCCGAGCGCGACCACCAGCGCCAGAAGCGCCGCGCCCCGCGCCAGGCGAACGAGGCCCGCCCGGTCCGCCAGGTATCCCCGGACGCGCCGCGAAAACGCCGTCGCCGCCCGCGCCCACGCTTCGTACCTATGTTTCATATTGCATCCCTCCTGCGATAAGTATGGAACCGCGGGAGGGCAAATATACAGGCGCCGACCCGCATCTGCGGGAGGGCAAATATACAGGCGCCGCCCATCGCATGATGGTCGGCGCCTTGCGTGTTTCGGGGGTTACAGCTTGAGGTTCTCCACCGCGGCGCGCTCGATGGGCAGGCCGGCGGCAAAGCGCCTGGCGAAGAGGTCGAACGCCTCCACGTCGGCGGGATTGGGCGCGACGGTCTCGCTCTTCATGCCCGCGAAGATCTTCCGGTCGAGGTAATCCTCCAGCGCCTGGCCCTCGGCCCGGTCCACCATGAAGCCCGCCAGCAGCGCGATGCCCCATGCGCCGCCCTCGCCCGCGGTCTCCATCACGGAGACGGGGGTGTTCAGCGCTGCGGCCAGGATCGGCTGGCCCACGCCCTTGGTCTTGAACAGGCCGCCGTGGCCCATGATCTTGTCCACCTGCACGCCCTCGTCCTTCAGCAGGATGTTCGCGCCCAGCTTCAGGCTCGCCAGCGCGGCGTTCAGGTGCGTGCGCATGAAGTTGGCCAGGCTGAAGCGGCCGTCGGGGGTGCGCACGAACAGCGGACGGCCCTCGTTGAAGCCGGTCACGTGCTCGCCGGAGAAGTAGTTGTAGGCCAGCAGGCCGCCCACGTCGGCATCCGCCTCCATGGCCTTGCGGTACAGCGTGCCGAAGAGCTGGTCTGCGCTCAGCTTCATGCCCGCGGCCTCGGCGAACTCGCCGAACAGCTTCACCCAGGCGTTCAGGTCGCTGGTGCAGTTGTTGCAGTGCACCATGGCCACCGGCGCGCCGGAGGGCGTGGTCACCATGTCGATCTCCTCGTGCACCTTCTTGAGCGCCTTCTCCAGCACGATCATGGCGAACACCGAGGTGCCCGCGCTCACGTTGCCGGTGCGCTTGGCCACGCTGTTGGTGGCGACCATGCCGGTGCCGGCGTCGCCCTCGGGCGGGCACAGCGGGATGCCGGCCTGCAGCGCGCCGCTGGGATCCAGCAGCTTCGCGCCCTCGGCGGTGAGCCTGCCGGCCTCCTCGCCCGCGAGCAGCACCCGGGGCAGGATGTCCTTCAGCTTGCGCGGGAAGCCCTTCTCCGCCGCCAGCGCGTCGAATACCGCCAGCTTCGCGGCGTCGTAGTCGTTGACCTCGCTGTCAATGGGGAACATGCCGGAGCCGTCGCCGATGCCGATGACCTTCTCGCCGGTCAGCTTCCAGTGCACGTAGCCCGCCAGCGTGGTCAGGAAGGCGATCTGCGGCACGTGCTCCTCGCCGTTCAGCATGGCCTGGTAGAGGTGCGCCACGCTCCAGCGCTGGGGAATGTTGAAGTCCAGCTTCCCGGTCAGTATGCCCGCGGCCTCGCCGGTGATGGTGTTGCGCCAGGTGCGGAAGGCCGCCAGCTGCTCGCCCTCCGCGCTCACCGGGATGTAGCCGTGCATCATGGCGCTGATGCCGATGGCGGCCAGCTTCGTGATGCCCACGCCGTACTGCGCCTTCACGTCCTCGACGAGCCTGGCGTAGCTGTCCTGGAGCCCCTCCCACACGTCCTTCATGTCGTAGGTCCAGACGCCGTTCACCAGCCGGTTCTCCCAGTCGTGGGCGCCCTGCGCGATGGGCAGGCCCGCCTCGTCGATCAGCACGGCCTTGATGCGCGTGGAGCCGAACTCAACGCCCAGCCTGGCTGCTCCGCGCTCGATGACGGCGCGACTCTCGTTCATTCCCATGAGATACTCCTCCTCTGCGTATGATATGTCGGTGGCTGCTCGCCCGGTCGTCCTACGGATTGCAGCGCTTGCAGGGCTTGTAGCCCTCCTCCAGGGCCTCGTCCTTGGTGGCGAAGGGCACCTTGTTGGAATCCTTCATCTCCTTGACGGACGGGCAATCGGCTATGTGAAACTTCTTGGTGTTCTTGTTGGCGATGTACGGCGCGTTGTCCACGGTCAGCTCGCCTTCGACCGCCGCCCCCGCGAACAGCGCTTCCTGGGTCTCCGCCGTCGCCTCGCCGTCGGGCTCCAGGCCCTCGTCCGCCTGGAACAGCGCCAGCGCCACCGCCGTGTCGTCGTCCAGCTCGCCGCTGGGCTCGCCCTCCAGGTACCCCAGCTCGATCAGCCGCTGCTGCAGCGCCACCACCGCGTCCCCGGTGTCGCCCGGCAGCAGCGCGGCATAGGCTTCCGCTTCCGCCGCCTCCGACGGGGTTCCCTCCGCAAGCGCGCAGGGCATCAGCGCCAGCAACACCGCCAGCAGCAAAGCCGCAATCCATCTCGTGTTTCTCACAGTGCAGGCCTCCCTTTATTTGTTAACAAGATTATATCATTAACCGGGCCAAAGGTCAACCGATCTGCAACGCATTTTCTGGACCGCAGCGCCGCCTCGCTTCCCCGCCCGTTTCCCGCGATCTCCAGGCGTCGCGGCGGTCCGCGCCGGGGCCAGCGACGGTTCCGCGCGCCGCCCAAAGAACAGCGCCCCCGAATTTCCCGGCGGCGGTTCTTTTATTCTTAGCAATGGTCTGGTATAATGATTAGGCAACCGGCGCGAAGCGCGGTTGGCTGGGTCGGCGCGCAAGGGAGCGAAGCGAGTTGCGCAGCGCGCCGACAATCCTATATGAAGTAAACAGGCATGGCGAATTAACACGATCTTCCTTGATTTATTGTGCTAAAGTGGTAATATGATAGTGTATCAAACCTTTCGGAGGCGACCATGAATCCGATGGCATATCCCCTCAAGCGGGAGGAGCGCGCGGTGTTCGAGCTGCGCGCCATGTACGAGCGGTACGGCTACCGCCCCTACAAGATGAGCAAATTCGAGGAGTACGACCTGTACGTGAAGAACAAGGACTTCCTCGTGTCCGACGGCGTCATCACCTTCACCGACACCGACGGCAGGCTCATGGCGCTGAAGCCGGACGTGACGCTGTCCATCATCAAGAACACCCGCGAGCAGCCCGGCGGCGTGCGCAAGGTACACTACTCGGAGAACGTGTACCGCGTCTCCGGAAATACGCGCAGCTTCAAGGAGATCATGCAGGCGGGCATCGAGTGCATCGGCGACATCGGGCTGTACGAGCTGTGCGAGGTCATCCTGCTGGCGGCCCGGAGCCTGGAGGCCATCGGCGGCAGCTACGCGCTGGAGCTCTCGCACCTGGGCGTGATCGCGGCGCTGCTGGACGGCCTCGGCCTGGAGGGCGAGGTCCGGCGGGAGGTGCTGCGGTGCATCGGCGAGAAGAACGCCGACGGCGTGCGCAAGCTGTGCCCGGACGCGGACATCGACGGCGTGCTCGCGCTGATCGCTGCGCACGGCGCGCCGGCGGAGGTCGTCGCGGCGCTTAGGCCCTGGTGCCGCGAGGGCGCGGCGAAGGCGGCGCTGGACGAGCTGCAGGCGGTGACGGACATCCTCTCCGCCAGCGGCGGCGCGGGCGTGGAGATCGACTTCTCCATCGTCAACGACATGCGCTACTACAACGGCATCGTGTTCCGGGGCTACCTGGACGGCGTGCCCAGCGGCGTGCTGTCCGGCGGCCAGTACGACAAGCTGATGCAGCGCATGGGCCGCAGGTCGCGCGCCGTGGGCTTCGCGGTGTACCTGGACTTGCTGGAGCGCCTGCCCGACGAGCCGCGGCCCTACGACGTGGACGCCGTGGTGCTCTACGACGAGGGCGCGGACGTGCTCGCGCTCACGCAGGCTGTGCGCATGCTGGCCGATTCCGGGCGCAGCGTGCTGGCCCGGCGCACGGTTCCGGAAAAGCTGAAGTACCGCCAACTGCTCAGGTTCAGGGACAGGGGGATTGAGCTGCTTGAAACCCATGATTGACATTGCGCTGCCCAAGGGTCGCCTGGGCGAGAAGGTCTACGGCATGTTCGCGGCGGCGGGCTACGAGTGCCCCTCCATCCTGGAGAACAACCGCAAGCTGATCTTCGAGAACGAAGCGCTACTTCTGGGTGAAGCCCTCGGACGTGGCCATCTACGTGGAGCGCGGCGCGGCGGACGTGGGCGTGGCCGGGAAGGACATCCTGCTGGAGTACGCGCCGGACGTGTACGAGCTGCTGGACCTGAACGTGGGCAAGTGCCGCATGGCCGTGGCCGCGAAGAAGGGCTTCCGCGACAACACCGAGCGCACGCTGCGGGTGGCCACCAAGTTCACCGGCATCGCGCGGTCCTACTACGCCGGGCTCGGCCGGGACATCGACATCATCCACCTGAACGGCAGCATCGAGATCGCGCCGATACTCGGCCTCTCGGACGTGATCGTGGACATCGTGGAGACGGGCAAGACGCTGCTGGAGAACGACCTGGAGCCGCAGGAGACCATCGTGCCCATCAGCGCGCGGCTCATCGCCAACAAGGCCGCCTTCCGCTTCAAGTCCGCGCAGATCGAGGCGCTGCGCGACCGCCTGCGCGCGCAGGTGCCCGTGTGAGCCGCCGGGCCGCCCGCGACCGAACCTCATGATATCAATGGCAAATGGCAAACAGCCAGGAGGGG
The DNA here is from genome assembly GCA_902793325.1 of uncultured Eubacteriales bacterium. Taxonomy (GTDB): domain Bacteria; phylum Bacillota; class Clostridia; order Christensenellales; family Aristaeellaceae; genus UBA2862. Next base: position 21,111 of record CADBCY010000039.1, on the reverse strand, counting down.
TACCATCATGATCAGGATACTCAAGTACGGCGAGGTCCCGACCGATTCCATCTTCGCGCGCTCCGTGCCCGAGGTGGACGTGGCTGCCGTGGTGCGGGACATCATCGAGGACGTGCGCAGCAACGGCGACGCGGCCCTGCGCGCCTACTGCGCGAAGTTCGACCACGTGGAGCTGGACCGCCTGGAGGTCGCCCCGGAAGAGATCGACGAAGCGCTGTGGCGGGTGGAGCCGGAATTCCTGGAGGTGCTGGAGACCGCCGCGGCGAACATCCGCGCCTTCCACGAAAAGCAGGTGCGCCAGGGCTTCATCATGACCGGCGGGGACGGCGTGGTGATGGGCCAGAAGATCACCCCGCTGGACCGCGTGGGGCTGTACGTGCCCGGCGGTACCGCGGCCTACCCCTCCACCGTGCTGATGGACGCCATCCCCGCGAAGATCGCCGGGTGCGCGGAAATCGTCATCACCACCCCGCCGGGGCGGGACGGCAAGGTCAACCCCGCCATACTCGCCGCGGCGAAGGCCGCCGGCGTGACCCGCGTGTTCAAGGTCGGCGGCGCGCAGGCTGTGGCCGCGCTGGCCTACGGCACCGAGAGCATCCCCGCCGTGGACAAGATCGTCGGGCCGGGCAACGCCTTCGTGGCCGAGGCCAAGAAGCAGGTGTTCGGCCGGGTGGCCATCGACATGATCGCCGGGCCGAGCGAGATCCTGATCGTGGCCGACGGGCAGAGCAATCCCCGCTACGTGGCCGCGGACATGCTGTCCCAGGCCGAGCACGACCGCATGGCCAGCGCGGTGCTGGTGACCGACAGCATGGCGCTGGCGGAGGCGGTGCGGGACGAGATCGAGCGGCAGGTGCGGCTCCTCCCCCGCGTGGAGATCGCGTCGGCCTCCATCGACGTCAACGGCAAGATCATCGTGGCGGACAGCCTCGACCGGGCCATCGACATCGCCAACGCCATCGCGCCGGAGCACCTGGAGCTGTGCGTGGACAACCCCTTCGACTACCTCGACAGGGTGCGCCACGCGGGATCCATCTTCATGGGCCGCAACTGCCCCGAGGCGCTGGGCGACTACCTGGCCGGCCCCAACCACACCCTGCCCACCGGCGGCACGGCGCGCTTCTACAGCCCGCTGTCCGTGGACGACTTCGTGAAGAAGTCGCAGTACACCTACTTCACCCGCGACGCGCTGCGCGCCGTGGCCGGCAAGATCGCCCGCTTCGCCGAGAAGGAGGGCCTGTCCGGCCACGCCAGGAGCGCGCTGGCGCGGTTTGAGGAGGATCAGCCATGAGCCGATACCTGAACCCAAGGTACGCCGCGTTTGAGGTGTACACCCCCGGCGAACAGCCGCGGGACATGCAGTACGTGAAGCTGAACACCAACGAAAGCCCCTACCCCGCCGCGCCCGGCGTGGCCGAGGCCGTGGCCCGGGAGGCGGGCGGCGACGGCGCGGGCGGGCGGCTGCAGCTCTACTCCGACCCGGAGTGTGCGGAGCTCAGGGACGCGCTGGCGGCGCGCTACGGCGTGAAGCGCGAGAACGTGTACGTGTCCAACGGCTCCGACGACATCCTGAACTTCGCGTTCATGGCCTTCGCCGGGAACGGCGTGCGCGCCTTCTTCCCCGACATCAGCTACGGCTTCTACAAGGTCTTTGCGGAGCTGAACGGCGTGGAGTACACGCAGGTGCCGCTGAAGCCGGACTTCAGGCTGGACCCCGCCGACTACATGGGGCTGAACGGCTTCATCGCCATCGCCAACCCCAACGCGCCCACCGGCCTGGCCATCTCCCGCAAGGATGTGGAGTACATTCTGAAGTGGAACCCCGACCGCGTGGTGCTGATCGACGAGGCCTACGTGGACTTCGGCGCGGAATCCTGCCTGCCGCTGGTGCGGGAATACGACAACCTGCTGGTGGTGCAGACCTTCTCCAAGTCCCGCAGCATGGCAGGCGCGCGGCTGGGCTTCGCCATCGCGCAGAAGACGCTGATCGACGACCTGAACCGCATCAAGTACTCCACCAACCCCTACAACGTCAACCGCATGACGTTGGCGGCGGGCGTGGCGGCGCTGCAAAACGACGCCTGGAACACGGAAAACTGCCGCCGCATCATCGAGACCCGCGGGCGCGCGAAGCAGGCGCTGGAGGCGCTCGGCTTCGAGGTGCTGCCCAGCAGCGCCAACTTCCTCTTCGCCCGCTCGGACCGCATCGGGGGCGGGGAGCTGTACCGGGCGCTCAAGCAGCGGGGCGTGCTGGTGCGCCACTTCGAAGCGCCGCGCATCGCCGACTACAACCGCATCACCGTCGGCACGCCCGAACAGATGGACGTGCTGCTCGCGAAGATTAAGGAAATACTGGGAGCGTGAGACCATGAGAAGCGCTGAGATCAACCGCAGGACCGCGGAGACCCTCATTCACCTGAAGCTGGACATCGACGGCAAGGGCGCGTCCGACATCGACAGCGGCGTGGGGTTCCTGGACCACATGCTGACCCTGTTCGCCCGGCACGGGCGCTTCAACCTGTCGCTGAAGTGCGAGGGTGACACCCGCGTGGACGACCACCACACCGTGGAGGACGTGGGCATTTGCCTGGGCACGGCCTTCGCGCAGGCCCTCGGCGACCTGGCGGGCGTCACCCGCTACGCCAGCACGATCCTGCCCATGGACGAGGCGCTCATACTCACCGCGGTGGACCTCTCCGGCCGGCCGCACCTGGAGTACGGGCTGGACTTCCCCACCGAGAAGATCGGCGCCTTCGACACCCAACTGGTGCAGGAATTCTGGCTCGGCTTCGTGCGCAGGGCCGGCGTGACGCTGCACATTCGCCAGCTCGCGGGCGTCAACAGCCACCACATCGCCGAGGGCGCGTTCAAGTCCGCGGCGCGCAGCCTGCGGGACGCCTGCGCCATCGACCCCCGGCTGGGCGGAGAGATCCCTTCCACGAAAGGAACGCTGGTATGATCGCGATCATCGATTACGGCGTGGGCAACCTGTTCTCGCTCTCCCACAGCGTGACCGCCGTGGGCGCGGAGGTCGCGGTCACCGGCGACGCGGAGATCCTGCGCCGCGCGGACCACATCCTGTTGCCGGGCGTGGGCGCCTTCGGCGACGCGGCGCGCAAGCTGCGGGAAACCGGGCTCGACCGCGCGGTGAAGGACGCCGCCGCGCGCGGCACGCCGGTCATGGGCATCTGCCTGGGCATGCAGCTGTTGCTGGACGTGAGCTTCGAGTTCGGCGAGCACGCCGGGCTGGGGCTGATCCCCGGCGAGGTGCGGCCCATCGCGGAGGTCATCCCCCCGGACTACAAGATCCCCCACATCGGCTGGAACGCACTGGACCTCCGCCGCCCCCACCCCATCTTCCGGGACGTGAAGCCGGGCGACTGCGTGTACTTCGTGCACTCCTACTACGGCGCGAAGTGCGGGGACAGCGTGCTGGCCACCGCGGAGTACGGCGCGCCGCTCACCGCCGCCGTGGCCCGCGGCAACGTGTGCGGCTGCCAGTTCCACCCGGAGAAGAGCGGCGACGTGGGGCTTTCCATCCTGAAGGCATTCTGCGAATGGGACGGTGTTGACGCATGAAGATCTTTCCCGCCATCGACCTCTGCGAGGGCAAGGCCGTGCGGCTGTACAAGGGCGACTACGCGCAGATGACCGTGTACGACCCCGAGCCGCTGAACACCGCCCGCGCCTTCGAGGCCGCCGGGGCGAAGTACCTGCACATGGTGGACCTGGAGGGCGCCCGTAACGGCGGCACGCCCAACATGGACGCGGTCAGGCGCATCGTGGAGGGCACCGGGCTGTTCGTCGAGCTGGGCGGCGGCATCCGCAGCATGGAGGTGATCGAGGCCTACCTCGGCATCGGCGTGAAGCGGGTCATACTGGGCACGGCCGCCATCGCCGACGCGGCGTTCACCGAGGCGGCGCTGGCGAAGTACGGCGCGGCGGTCGCGCTGGGCGCGGACGTCCGGGACGGCAGGATCGCCATACGCGGCTGGACGGAGTGCAGCGACATGACCCTGGACGCCTTCTGCGAGCGCTTCCAGCGGCTGGGCGCGCGCACGGTGATCTGCACCGACATCAGCCGGGACGGCGCGATGCGCGGCGCGAACCGCGCGCTGTACGCGGACCTGCAGCGGAAGTTCTCGATGGACATCGTGGCCTCCGGCGGCGTGTCCGGCCTGGAGGACGTGAAGGCCCTGGCGGCGCTGGGGCTGTACGGGGCCATCATCGGCAAGGCATACTACACCGGGGCCATCGACCTCCGGGCGGCAATCGAGGTGGCAGGATGATTACCAAGCGCATTATCCCCTGTCTGGACGTAAAGGACGGCCGCGTGGTGAAGGGCGTGAACTTCCTGGGCCTCAGCGACGTGTCCTCCCCCGTCAGCCTGGCGGAGTACTACTCCGGGTGCGGCGCGGACGAGCTGGTGTTCTACGACATCACCGCCTCCGCCGAGGGCCGGGCGCTGTTCACGGACATCCTGCGCCGGGTGGCCGAGCGGGTGTTCATCCCCCTCACCGTGGGCGGCGGCATCAACACGGTGGACGACTTCGACCGCGTGCTCAAGTGCGGCGCGGACAAGGTCAGCGTCAACTCCGGCGCCATCCGCAACCCCGGCCTCATCCCCGCCGCGGCGGAGCGCTACGGCAGCCAGTGCGTGGTCATCTCCGCCGACGTCAAGCGCGTGGACGGGGCGTTCCGGGTGTTCGCCAAGGGCGGCCGGGAGGACACCGGCATGGAGGCCATCTCCTGGATCCGCCGCTGCGTGGAAAACGGCGCGGGCGAGGTGGTGCTGAACAGCATCGACACCGACGGCGTGAAACGCGGCTTCGACCTGGAGATGCTGGACGCCGTGTGCCGCGCGGTGAGCGTGCCGGTGATCGCCTCCGGCGGCGCAGGCGGCGTACAGGACTTCGTCACCCTCTTCAAGACCCTGCCCCGGGTGGACGCGGGGCTCGCGGCCTCCATCTTCCACTTCGGCGAGGTGGCCATCCCCGATCTCAAGCAAACCCTGCGCGAAAACGGCATCAATGTGAGGTTATGAGCATGCAGTACATCGACATCGACACCCTGAAATTCGACGACAAGGGCCTGATCCCCGCCATCGTGGTGGACGCCTCCTCCGGGAAGGTGCTGACGCTGGCCTACATGAACCGGGAGAGCCTGAAAATCTCCATGGAGAAGGAGCTCACCTGCTTCTGGAGCCGCTCCCGCCAGGCGCTGTGGCTGAAGGGCGAAACCAGCGGCAACACCCAGCACATCGTGTCCATCACCGCCGACTGCGACCGCGACGCGCTGGTGGTGGCCGTGAACAAGGACGGCCCCGCCTGCCACCTGGGCACGGAATCCTGCTTCACGAACCCGGTGTTCGACAGCGAGGACAACCACGCCTTTACGCCGGAGGGCCTGATGCGTCTCATCGAGGGCCGCCGCACCGAGAAAAAAGCGGGCAGCTACACCACCTACCTGTTCGAAAAGGGCATCGACAAGATCCTCAAAAAGGTGGGCGAGGAAGCCACGGAGGTCATCATCGCGGGCAAGGACGACGACCGGGCCGAGACCATCTACGAGATCGCCGACCTCGCCTACCACGTGATGGTGCTGATGATCCAGATGGGCATTTCCCTGGACGACATCCGCGACGAGCTGGCCTCCCGCCACGTGATCGACCACAAGGTCAAGCAGGAGAAGATGACCGGCGACGCCGCAAAGCAATAGCCGACCCGTTCAAACAGAACCGCCCGTCGCAAGGCAATAGCCGGCCCGTTCAGGCAGAACCGCCCGTCGCAAAGCGATCCGTCGCAAAGCGGCGGGTGGTCTTTTTCGCGAGTCCTTCGATCCGCGAGCGGGCCGGGCGGCAACGCCCCGGCCCGGCCGCCCGGGGCGATTTGCCCGAATTAACCCCCCGTTTTCCCATAGGGGATTGACGATGGATGCGAAATTCCCTATAATAGAAACATTGAAGCCACGGATTGACGACGACTGCGAGGGGTCAGGACATGAAGGTATTGATCTTGAGCTGCAACACCGGTGCGGGCCACAACGCCTGCGCGCGGGCGCTGCAGGAGGTGCTTGCCGAGCGGCAGGTGCCCTGCGACGTCCGCGACGCGCTGGCGTTCGTGTCGAAGGACCTGTCCAAGGTCATCTCCCAGGGGCACGTCTGGCTGTACAAGAACATGCCCCGGCTGTGGGCCGAGGGCTATACCTACGCCGAAAAGCACCCCCAGACGCTGGACGACGAATCCGCGACCTTCCGGTTGCTGGCGCTGGGCTCCCGGCGGCTGCGCACGTGCATCGAGTCCCAGGGCTACACGCACGTCATCAGCACCCACCTGTTCCCCGCCATGATGCTCACCCAGATCCAGCGCAGCCATCCCCTGCGCGTGCTGACGGCCTTCGTTGCCACCGACTACACCGCCACGCCGGGGTACGATTCCATCGCCGCGGACTGGTGCTTCATGCCCGACGCCTCGCTGTCGGAGCAGTTCGGGCACGGCTGGATCCCGCGGGAGCGCGTGGTACCCAGCGGCATCCCCGTGCGGCCGGTGTTCCACCATTCCACCGAGGGCGCGGAGGCCAAGCGCCGCCTGGGCATGGACCCCGGCCACCGGCACCTGCTCGTGATGTGCGGCAGCATGGGCTGCGGCCCGCTGAAGGAAATCCTGAAGCAGTTGGCGCGCGAGGCCAGCGACGACGTTGAAATCAGCGTGGTGTGCGGCACGAACCAGAAGCTCTCCCGCAAGCTGGACCGGAGCCTGGGCAAGTACTCCAACATCCACATCCACGACTACGTGGAGAACGTGTCCCTGCTGATGGACAGCGCCGACCTGTACCTCACCAAGCCCGGCGGGCTCAGCTCCTCCGAGGCCCTGGCCAAGCAGCTTCCGATGGTGTTCATCCCCGCCGTGCCGGGGCTGGAGAACTACAACAACCTGTTCTTCACCCAGTTGGGCGCGGCCACGACCGCCGAGACGCCCGAGGCCATCGCCGACCTCTGCCTGGAGCTGCTGCGCCACCCGGAGCGGCTGGCCGAGATGCGCGACGCCATGGCCGAGGGCGCGAAAAAGCACCCCGCCGAAACGGTCTGCGACGTGATGCTCGCCCGGGAGATGGACGCATGACGGGCTTCCTCCGGGCCGCGCTGTACCTGATCGTCACGGGCTTCGCCGCGTTCCTGATCGGGCGCATACTGCCCAAGCACTGGTTCCACGGCGACGCATTCCCCTACCGGGACTATCCCTTCGAGCAGAAGGGCAACCTGTACCGCAAGCTGTACATCCAGAAGTGGCACACCCGCGTGCCCGACATGAGCCGCCTGTTCCGCCGCTGGATGCCCCCCAAGCGCCTCCCCGCCAACCCGACTTCGGCGCAGATAGAGCTCATGGTACAGGAGACCTGCGTGGCGGAATTCACCCACCTGGCGCTGCTCGCGGTCGGCCTGCCGGTGCTCTGGCTGTGGCCGGGACCCGGCGGGATCGCGCTGTACGCGGTCGACGCGCTGCTGGGCAACGGGATCTTCATTCTGATACAGCGCTTCAACCGGCCCAAGCTCATGCACCTGTGCGAGCGGCTGAAGAAGCGGGGATTGTAACACGCGCCTCACGACGACGATGCCGGGCGACGCACCCTCTCGCGGTATGATCGCCCGGCATTGCCATACGGCGCGGCCGCGCCCGCTGACAGATTACAGGCCGCAGGTCGTGCAAAACAGGCCGTCGCCTGTCTACTGCCCCGCATCGCAGCGGCGAAAGACCTCCTCGGCCATGCCGTCCCTGAGCGCGCACACCCGCAGGAACCGGCGCTCCAGTTCCTCGTTCATGCCGTGGCCCAGCCAGTTGATGATCTGGCCGAACAGCTCGCACTTGTACGCCTGCACCACGGCCTCGCGGTCGTCGTCCCCGACGCGGTAGCCCTGCGCGATGTTCCCCACGAAGGCCCGGGACACGTACTCGCAGGTCTCCAGCAGGCTGCGCTCCAGGATTTCGCGGTTGGCGGAATTGTAGATGTGAAAGATGGTCTGCCGGTGTTCCGTCGCGAAGGACATGGCCGCCGCCACGCACTCCTCCAGCGACGACACGCCGTGGTAGCTCTGCATGATGCGGTCCGCCTCCGCCTGCACGATGGCCTCCACCAGCGCGGGCAGGTCGGCAAAGTGATAGTAAAACGTGTTGCGGTTGATGCCGCAGTCCTCCACGATGTCCTTGACGGAAATCTTGTTGACCGGCCGCTGCTCCAGCAGCCTGATGCAGGACTCCATGATGGATCGCTTCGTCAGGGAAACCATGTTCCTTCTCCCCCTGTTTCCGATAATGAGCGCCCTCATTATAGCATGGTTTCCCGGCGCTTTCAATGCCGGAAGGCGTTCATTCTTAACATCCGCAGCGAAGCAGGCCGAAGCTCTTTTGACTTCGGCCTGTATTGTATAGACAGATTATCCTTCTCTGGAGAAGAGCCCCAGCTCGCCCATGGCCTGCGAGACCGTCTCCACGCCGATCACCCGCATGCCCTCGGGGATGCGCAGCCCGCGCAGGTTGTACTTCGGCACGATGACGTGGTTGAAGCCCAGCCGCGCGCACTCGGCGACGCGGCGCTCCGCCTGGGCGATGGCGCGCACCTCGCCCGCCAGGCCCACCTCGCCCATCACGGCCCAATCCCCGGCGATGGCGCGGTTCCTGCGGGAGGAAGCCACCGCCATGCACAGCGCCAGGTCCGCCGCGGGTTCGGTGAGCGACAGGCCGCCGGCGATGTTGATGTACACGTCCTGGTCGTAAAGCCGCAGCCCCGCGCGCTTCTCCAGCACCGCCAGCAGCAGCGCGAGCCGCCCCTGGTCCACGCCGCTGGCCATGCGGCGGGGGTTGCCGAACACGGTGGTGGCCACCAGCGCCTGCACGTCCGTCAGCAGCGGCCGGGAGCCCTCCATGGCGCACATCACCACCGCGCCGCTGGCGTCGTGGGCGCGCTCGGAGAGCAGCGCCTCGCTGGCGTTCTCCACCTCCAGCATGCCGCGGTCGCTCATCTCGAACATGCCCAGCTCGTTCACCGAGCCGAAGCGGTTCTTCACCGCGCGGAGCAGCCGGTACTGGTGCTGGCGGTCGCCCTCGAAGTAGAGCACCGCGTCCACCATGTGCTCCAGGATGCGCGGCCCGGCGATGGCGCCCTCCTTGGTCACGTGACCCACCAGGAAGATGCTGCAGCCCGTGCGCTTGGCGAGGCGCATCAGCACCGCCGCGCACTCCCGCACCTGGGACACGCTGCCCGGCGCGCTGGCCAGCTCCGGCAGGTACATGGTCTGTATGGAATCGACCACCATGACGTCCGGCGAGAGCTGCTCCATGCGGCGCTCCACGGTGTTCACGTCCGTCTCCGAGAGCACGTAAAAGCCCGCGTCCGCCGCGCCGAGCCGGGTCGCCCGCAGCTTGACCTGGCGCATGGATTCCTCGCCGGACACGTACAGCACCCGCGCGCCGTCCCGCGCCATGTTGGCGCAGAGCTGGGTGAGCAGCGTGCTCTTGCCGATGCCCGGGTCGCCGCCCACCAGCACCAGCGAGCCGTCCACCACGCCGCCGCCCAGCACGCGGTCCAGCTCGCCGATGCCCGTGCCGCGCCGCGCCAGCGCCTCGTCGGGGATGTCGTCCACCCGCGCGGCCTCGGCGTCGCCGCCGGGCGCCCGCTTCAGCTTCTTCTCCGCCACCTGCGCCGCCGGGGCGACCTCGCGCTCCTCCAGGGTATTCCAACTGCCGCAGTCCGGGCACTTGCCCAGCCAGCGCGGCGCCTCGTAGCCGCAGGATGAACACACGTACAGCGTCTTTGCCTTCGCCAAGGAACCGTCCTCCCGTCCGCGCCCGATTTCCACGGAATGTGGAGCAATCGGGACAATTAATGTGTTTTTATTATAACATATTCCGACACGACTTGCCAGATGTTCGTTTTGCAATTATAATGAAACGAGAATTGATAACATACGATAGCCATGTCCGCATGGCTGTGCGCAAGCGAGGATAGACCAAATGGCTGATTCCGAGAACAAAGAGCGGGAGGGTAGGCGCGCCGCGCCGCCGGTCACGCCCCGACCCGGGGCGACCGTGCGCGACGAGGCCATCCTGTACGGCGACGAGGGCGACCTCCCCCGGCGGCGAAAGCGCCGGGAGGCCCGGAAGGCGGCGGAGGCCGCCGCGGAAGCGCCCCGGGAAGCCGCGGCCGCGGAGCAGGAGTCCGCGACGCCGGAACCGGAAAAGCCCGCGCGGCGCGCGCCGAGCGTCGCGCCGCCCAAATCAAAGCGCAAGCGGATCGTGCGCCAGCGCCGCCCGGGCGCGCCGCGCCGGGGCATCTTCGAGCTGATGAGCGCCACCGGCAGCGACAGCATCGTCAAGCCCATCCACATCTTCGGCCACGAGTTCCGCTTCTGGCCGGTGGTGCTGCTGATCATCGTCGCGCTGCTCATCAGCGGCATCGTGCTCAACAACAGCAACCTGAACGTCGCGGAGCAGACCGTCACCGTCGTGGGCCTGCCCGAGGACATGGAGGGCTACCGCATCATCGTGCTCTCCGACATGAACGGCCGGCGCTTCGGCGACGTGCAGAGCCTGCTGCTGCGCACCGTCAACGGCCTGAAGTACGACGCCATCTTCTGCCTGGGCGACATGGTCGGCAAGGACGGCGACGCCGAGCCCTTCTTTGAGTTCCTGGAGGGCCTGCGCAGCCCCGAGAAGGTGTATTTCATCTGCGGCGACAGCGACCCCGGCCCCTTCGCCGACGAGGTGCGCGGCACCTCCGGCCCGCTGTCCCAGCTCGTGCTGGCGGACTGGATCCTGGGCGCCATACAGCGCGGCGCGAACTACGTGGACGCGCCCACGGCCGTCACGATCCGCAATTCCACGCTGTGGCTCACCCCCGCCACCATGCTGAACCTTGAGGCCATGGATACCCGCGAGACGTGGAAGAACCAGACCGAGCAGGAGGAGGACGGCGTGATCAGCGGCATCAACGAGGACTACGCCACGCTGCCCGTCACCACCTACCGCTACCAGTTGGCCCAGAAGCTCTACGACGCCCAGCGCACGATGGGCCTTTCGGACGTGCACATCTCGCTGGCCCACGAGCGGCCGTCGGACGAATTCCTGTACACGGTCGAGGACCACGACCCCGCCGCCACCCGCTACCTGGGCGCGCCGGAATTGCTGCTGGCGGGCCACTACTGCGGCGGCGTATGGCGGCTGCCGTACATCGGCGCGCTGTTCGTGCCGGACCGCACGCTGCCCCGCAACGGCTGGTTCCCCGCCGACAGCAGCATCGTGGGGCTGTCCTCGGTGGGCGACATCCAGGTCTACATCACCTCCGGGCTCTCCAACAACGGCTCGGTGCCGCTCATGCCCTTCCGCATGTTCAACGGCCCGCAGATCTCGGTGCTGACGCTGACCGCGACCCTGCCGGAAAACATGCTGGAGGCCGGCTGATCCCGGGATCGCCGCCAAGCCTTTTCTTCAGATCCTTCGCTCCCCCCATGTCGGGCGGAACGGAGGATCTTTTGTATGCGCCGGGCGCGGACGGCGCATAATGGAGGGGATGAACGGATCGCGCCGCCCGGATCAAGGCGCCGGGAACGCCCCGGCAGGCGCCGGTGCGGCGGCCTTCCGTCGCGATACTTCCCCGGAGGTGAACCCATGGCAACGCGCGAGGAACTGCTGCGCTCGTCCCTCTCCCCCTCCCTGCCGGACAACGTCGACGCGCTCTCGACGCTGCTGGGCGGGCCGGTCAACGCGGACGTCCACTTCCGCCCCTTCGAGCTGTGCGGCGCGCGGGCGTGCCTGGTGTACGTGGAGGGCATGGCCGACGACGGCAAGATCGCCCGCTTCATACTGCACGCGCGCAGCAGCGCCGACTCCGCCAGCGCCGACCCCGAGGCCCTCGTGCGCCGGGTGCTGGAGATCCCCCAGTGCGAGCGGGAATCGCGGATGGCGGAGATCGTGGGCCAGGTGATCGGCGGCATGACGGCGCTGCTGCTGGACGGCGCGGACGAGGCCGTGCTGATGGAGACCCGCGGCTTTCCCGCCCGGCCCGTGGGCCAGCCCACCAACGAATCGGTGGTCATCGGCGCGCAGGAGGGCTTCGTGGAGTGCCTGCGCACCAACATGACGCTGCTGCGCCGCTACGTGCAGTCGCCCCGGCTGATCACCGAGGTGCTGAGCGTCGGCGCGGAGAGCCCGTGCCGCGTGGCGCTGTGCTACGTGGCGGACACGGCGGACGCCGCGCTCGTGAACGAGGCCCGGCGGCGCGTGCTGGCCGTGCGGCGCAGCGCGGTGCTGGGGCTGGGCGAGCTCCAGCAATTGATCGAGGACCAGCCGTTCGCGCCGCTGCCGCAGATGCTGCAAACCGAGCGCCCCGACCGCGCCGCATCCTGCCTGCTGGACGGGCAGGTGGCGCTGCTGGCGGACAACTCCCCCTATGCGCTCATCGCGCCGGCCACGCTGTTTCACTTCCTGCACGCCTCAGACGATTCCTTCGCCCGCTGGCAGTACGGCACCTTCCTGCGGCTGGTGCGGGTGCTGGGCATCGCGCTGTCGGTGTTCCTGCCGGGGCTGTACGTGGCGCTGACGAACCACCACGCGCACCTCATCCCGCTGAGCCTGCTGGGCTCCATCGCCGAGGCGCGGGCCAACGTACCCTTCCCGGTGCTGGCGGAGATCCTGCTGATGGAGTTCTCCTTCTATCTCATCAACGAGGCGGGCACGCGCATCCCCCAGCAGATCGGTTCGGCGCTGGGCATCGTGGGCGCGCTGATCCTGGGGCAGGCGGCGGTGTCGGCGTCCATCATCAGCCCGATCCTCATCATCATCGTGGCGCTGACGGGCCTCGGCAACTACGCCGTGCCGGACTACGGCTTCAGCCTGGGGCTGGTGCTCTGCCGGCTGTTCGCGATACTGCTGGGCGCGGCGCTGGGGCTGTACGGCGTGTGCCTGGCGGGCTTCTGCATGCTGGCGGGCCTGAGCGGCATGCGCTCGCTGGGCAGGCCGTACCTGGCGCCGGTGGCCCCCGCCCGCCCCCACGGGCCGGACATCCTCATGCGCCTGCCGGTGTGGCTCCAGCGCCGCGCGCCGCTGTTCGGACCGCGCCGCGGCGCGGGAAGGAGGCCGGCATGAAGCTGACGCTCTCCCCCGCCGCCGCCCGCCGCGCCGCGCTGGTCGCCGCGTCGGCGCACGCCTTCTGCGCGCTGGCGCTGGACGCCCCGGCGCTCCACAACGGCGCGTGGCCGGCGGCGCTCCTGGGAACGCTGCTGGCGCTGCCGATGATCGCCCTCGCCGGGTCGCGGCGCGGCGGGCTCCTGCCGTACGTCCTGCTGCTCCTCGAGGGCGGAAGCGCCGCCCTCGCCGCGGACTGGCTCGACTCCAGCGCGGCCTTCCTGGCGCTGGACCCCGTCCATCCGCTGCTGCTGCTCGCGCCGCCCGTGCTCGCGGCGGCCTGGTGCGCGCTTCGAAACGGCGACGCCGTGGGCGACAGCGCCAGCGTCGGGCTGAAGCTGTCGCCGCTGCTGCTGGTCCCGATCCTGCTCATACAGCTCCCCCACCTGCGGCCCGGCTGGCTGTTTCCGCTGCCGGGGGACGCGGCGGGCGCGCTCCTCTCCGGCGCGCTCGGCACGGCGGGCCGCATCGGCGCAACCTTTGCCTCGGCGATGCTGCTGTCGGGGGAAGGCGGCGCGTCCGCGCGGCGCTGGCTGCGGGACGCGCTGCTGGCGGGCCTGATCGCCACGGCGCTGCTCGTCCTGCGCGGCATGATGTCGCCCATGCTCACGAACCCCGCCGCCGCGGCGCGGCTGGGGCGGCTGGACGCGCTGCTCACCAACGGCCGCGCGCCGCTGTACCTGCAATTGCCCATGCTGGCGCTGTGGTTCGCGGCGCTGCTGCACGCGCTGGCCTACCACGTCTTCGCCGCCGCGGCGCTGCTGCAACGGGCGCTGCCGGCGCTGGACGGGCGGGCCTGCGTCGCCGCGGTGGCGCTCTGCGTGCTCGCGCTGTGCGGTGCGGGCGGGGTCGCCGCGCTGCGCGACCGCGTCCCGGCGGCGCTCCCGCTTGCCGCGCTGGGCGCGGCGCTGCTCATCCGGCGAGGAAGGGAGGTGGACGTCCGTGCGTCGCGTTAGGTGGCTGCTGCTCGTCCTCGTGCCGCTGCTGCTGTCCGGCTGCGAGCATGCCGCCGGGCTGGAGAATCGCGCCTACGCGCTGATGCTGGGCGCGGACCTGACGCCGGCGGGCGGCATACGGCTCACGGTCTGCGTGCCGAAGGTGGGCGCGTCCGGCGGCAGGGAGGACTCTGCGGAGGATTCCCCCTACCTCACCTTTTCCGCCGAGGGCGACGACTTCGCCGCGGCGCTCAGGAACCTGGAGTGGGCCGTGCCGCGGAAGCTGAGCCTGAGCCACATCCTGCTGCTGGCGCTCTCCCGCGAGGCAGCGAGCGGCGACCGCTGCCCGGAGCTCGTGGACCGGCTGATGGAGACGCGCAGCCTGTACGCCGCGGCCCGGGTGGTGGTGTGCGCGGGCAGCGCCGCGGAAGCCGTGCGCGACCGGGTGCCCGTGATCGAGCCGCGGCTGTCCTCGGACCTCAGCGTGGCGCTGGCCAACGACGCCGCCCGCGGCTGCGCCGCAAACACCACGCTGGCCGACCTCTACTACGCGACGCACTCCGTCTACGGCGACCCGATGGCCTCCTGGTCGGGGGAAGCGCCGCGGCCGACGGACGGCGCGAACGCGCCCCTGCTGATCCCCGAGCCGGGCAGCCTGCGTCAGACCCACGGCCAGACCCCCTGCCTGGGCAGCGCGGTGTTCCGGGGCGGGCGCATGGCGCTGTGGCTGGATCCCCGCGAGAGCCTGTGCGCGAACCTCGTGCGGGGCGAATTGAAGGAGCTCGCGCTGGAGGCCGGGGGCGCGCCGGTCGCGCTGAGCGTGGTGCGCGTCCGCCGCGAGGTGGCGGATACGGCGGACGGCGTCGCACTGGGCGCCTCCGTCGAGCTCTCCTGCCCGGACCGCCTCTCCCCCGCGCAGACGGCGCGGTTGGAGACGGCCGTGGCGCGCGCCGTGATCGCCGCCGTTCAGCGCTGCCAGGCCGCGGGCGCGGAGCCGTTCGGCTTCTCCGAGCTCGCCGCGCGCCGCTGTTTCAGCGCGGCGGCGTGGCGCGAATCGGACTGGCGCGCGCAGTACGCCGCCGCGGCGGTGCGGGTATGGGTCGCCATCCGCGCGGAATCATGATGAAAAATCCGCCCGATCTGCGTTGACAGGCGGCGGGCGGTGTGCTAGATTATTGGGAGAATCACGAAAGCGGAGTGGATGGCATGTTTGAATACAAGGGCCTGCGCGGCAGGCTGGAGCGGCTCGTCGTCTCGGAGGCGCAGGTGGAAAAGCAGATCGACCAGCTCCTGGAGCAGCACGCGCAGCTCGTGCCCGTCGCGGACCGGCCGAGCCAGCTCGGGGACGAGCTCGTGCTGGACTACGCCGGGTTCGCGGACGGGGAGCAGTTCCCCGGCGGCACGGCGGAAAACCAGGTGCTGACGCTGGGCAGCGGGACGTTCATCCCCGGCTTCGAGGAGCAGCTCGTGGGCAAACGGCCCGGCGAACAGGCGGACGTGCGCGTCACGTTCCCCGCGGACTACCACGCCGCCGCCCTGGCCGGACGCGAGGCCGTGTTCCACTGCACGGTGCGCGAGGTGCGGGAGCGCCGCCGGTACGCCCCGGACGACGCCTTCGCCAGGGAGGTGTTCCACCTGGACAGCTTCGAGGCGCTGCGGGCCAGGCTCGCGGAGTCGATGCAGGCCTACGCCGACCGCAAGGCCGACGAGGACCTGAAGGCCCAACTGCTGGACCAGCTCGTGGCCGCGTGCGACGGGCAGGTCGGCGCGAAGGCGCTCGACAGGGCGCTGGACCGCGAGCTCGGCGCGCTGGAGGCGCAGTTGGCGCGACAGGGGCTGACGCTGGACGCCTACTGCCGGTTCTCCGGCAAGACGCGCGAACAGCTTCGGGAGGACTGCCGGCCCGACGCGGCGAAGGCCATCCTGCGCCAGCGCGTGATCTCGGACATCGCCGAGGCGGAGGGCATCGAGGCGGACGAGGAATCCGTCGCCGCGGCCATCGGGCAGCTCTGCCGGGACAACCGCATGACCGTGGAGCAACTGAGCGCGTACCTGAACGAGGACGCCCAGAACGCCATCGTGCGCGGCGTGATCGCGGACAAGGTGCTGAACCTGCTGCGCGACAACGCCGTGATCGAGACGGTCGTGGTCGACGGATAACACACTTCCGGGCGACGATTCCCGCGAAGTCCCGCGGCCGGTTGCCGAATACAATCCCAATGAAACAGCCCGCGCGGCAAACCGCGCGGGCTGTTCGGGCTTCTTAGTTGTATCAATCCTCGGGCGGCAGGCCGCTCTCGGTGCTGAGCGCGATTTCATCGTCCTGCGCGTCCACGATGATGATCGTATCCTCGGGCAGGTCCTTCGCGATCAGCAGCCGGGCGATGGGCGTCTCCACCGCGCGCTGTATGAAGCGCTTCAGCGGGCGCGCGCCGTACACGGGGTCGTAGCCGTTGTCCACGACGTAGTCCTCGGCGGCGGGGGTGAGCCGCACGCTCAGACGGCGCTCGGACAGCCGGCGGGTCAGGTCCTTGATCATCAGGTGCATGATCTCCACGATCTGGTCGCGCGTCAGCGGCGTGTAGATGACGGTTTCGTCCAGCCGGTTCAGGAACTCGGGCCGGAACTGGGTCTTCAGCAGCGCCTCCACCTGTTTGCGGGCGTCCTCGCGCAGCGTGCCGTCGTCGTCGATGCCCTGCTGGATGATCTGGCTGCCCAGGTTGCTGGTCAGTATGATGATGGTGTTCTTGAAGTCCACCGTCCGGCCCTGGCTGTCGGTGATGCGGCCGTCGTCGAGCACCTGCAGCAGGATGTTGAACACGTCGGGATGGGCCTTTTCCACCTCGTCGAACAGGATCACGCTGTAGGGCTTGCGGCGCACGGCCTCGGTGAGCTGGCCGCCCTCCTCGTAGCCCACGTATCCCGGAGGCGCTCCGATCAGGCGGGACACGCTGAACTTCTCCATGTACTCCGTCATGTCGATGCGGATCAGGTTCTTCTCGTCGTCAAACAGCGCCTGCGCCAGCGTCTTGGCCAGCTCCGTCTTGCCCACGCCCGTGGGGCCGAGGAACAGGAACGAGCCGATGGGCCGGTTGGGGTCCTGGATGCCCGCGCGGGAGCGCAGGATGGCCTCGGCCACCTTCTGCACGGCCTCGTCCTGGCCCACGACCCTGCGGTGCAGCACCTCGTCCAGCTTCAGCAGCTTCTCGCGCTCGGTCTCCACCAGCTTGGTGACGGGAATGCCCGTCCAGCGGGACACGATGCGCGCGATCTCGTCCTCGGTCACGCGGTCGTGGAGCAGGCTCTTGGCCTTGTCGGCCTCGGCCCGGCGCTCGGCGTCCTCCAGCTCCTTTTTCAACTGGGGCAGCCTGCCGTATTGCAGCTCCGCGGCACGGTTCAGGTCGTACTCGCGCTGGGCGCGCTCGATGTCCGCGTTCACCTGCTCGATCTCCTCGCGCAGCTTCTGCACGCGGGTGATGGCGTCCTTGTCCTGCTCCCACTGGGCCTTCATGGCGCTGAACCGCTCGCGCAGCTCCTTCAGCTCATCCTGCACGCGCGCAAGCTGGTGCTTCGAGGCGTCGCCCTCCTGCGTCAGCGCGGCCTCCTCGATCTCCTTCTGCATGATCTCACGGGAAATGCTGTCCATCTCCTGGGGCATGGAGTCGATCTCGGTGCGGATCATGGCGCAGGCTTCGTCCACCAGGTCGATGGCCTTGTCGGGCAGGAAGCGGTCGGAGATGTAGCGGTCGGAGAGCTTCGCGGCGGTGATCAGCGCCTGGTCGGCGATCTTCACGCCGTGGAACACCTCGTAGCGCTCCTTCAGGCCGCGCAGTATGGAGATGGTGTCCTCCACCGTGGGCTCGTTGACCGTCACGGGCTGGAAGCGGCGCTCCAGCGCGGGGTCCTTCTCCACGTACTTGCGGTATTCGTCCAGCGTGGTGGCGCCCACGCAGTGCAGCTCGCCGCGCGCCAGCATGGGCTTCAGCAGGTTGCCCGCGTCCATGCTGCCCTCGGTCTTGCCCGCGCCGACGATGTTGTGCAGCTCGTCGATGAACAGTATGATCCTGCCCTCGCTCTTCTTCACTTCCTCCAGCACGCTCTTCAGGCGCTCCTCGAACTCGCCGCGGAACTTGGCGCCGGCGATCAGCGCGCCCATGTCCAGCGAGATGAGCTGGCGGTCCTTCAGCGTGCTGGGCACGTCGCCGCGCACGATGCGCTGCGCCAGGCCCTCGGCGATGGCGGTCTTGCCCACGCCAGGCTCGCCGATCAGCACGGGGTTGTTCTTCGTCTTTCGGGACAGTATGCGGATGACGTCGCGGATCTCGCTGTCGCGGCCGATGACCGGGTCCAGCTTCTGCTTCGCGGCCAGGTCCGTCAGGTCCGTGCCGTACTTGAGCAGCGCGTCGTAGGTATCCTCGGGGTTTTCGCTGGTGACGTGCGCGTTCCCGCGTACCTTCTGCAGGACGGAGAGGAAGTTCTCCTTCGTCAGGCCGAATTCGGTGAAGATGCCCCGCAGCGCGCCGTTGGGCTTCTCGATGAGGCCCAGCATGATGTGCTCGACGGAGATGTACTCGTCCTTCATGGCCTGGGCCTGGCTCTCCGCCTCGGTGAGGGCGGCGTCCACGGCCTGGCTGACGTACACCTTGTCCGCCTCGCGGCCGGGGCCGGAGACCTTGGCGATGCGCTGGATCTCGCGGTCGCAGGACGCCGCCATGCGCGCTGCGTCGATGTGCAGCTTCTTCATCAGCTGCCCGATGAGGCCGCCCTCCTGGTTCAGCAGCGCGTACAGCAGGTGCTGCTGGTCGATTTGCATGTTTTGGTTTCGGATGGCCGCCTGCTGGGCGTCGCGGATGGCCTCCATGGATTTCTGGGTGAATTTCTCGGCGTTCATGTTCAGTCCCCCTTTCAGGGATGGGTTTGGATCAGCTTGGTTGGAATGGTCAAATTATCTTTGACTTTCTTTGACCATTATATTCGACCTTCGGGCGTTTGTCAATAGGTTTCCGCGCAATTTGCAAACTTTTTTTCTCCCGGCCTTCGCGGGCCCGCGCCGCGCCGCCGCCCGGCCGGATGCTCGAATTAATCTCTTCTCAACCACACCCGCGCGCCAAAGTAGTATAATACGGTTGCGCAAATCCAACCCAAAGGAATGATTTCCATTAGCAAGCAGCTCAAGGGGTCGCTGGCGCTGCTGGCGGCGTCGCTCATCTGGGGCCTCGCCTTCTCCGCCCAGAGCACGGCCATGAAGTACATCCAGCCCTATACGTTCGTGTTCCTGCGCTCCGTCATCACCACCGCCGTGCTGGTGCCGGCGGCGCCGATCATCGAAAAGCTGTCCGGCGGCCGCGACGAGAGCGACCCGCCGTTGAACATCTACCTGCGCCGGGGCGTGCCCATGGGGCTGTTCCTGGTGGCGGCGACGATCCTGCAACAGATCGGCATCGTGTACACCACCCCCGCCAAGTCCGGCTTCGTGACGGCACTGTACATCGTGATGGTGCCCATCCTCGGGCTCGTCGTATTCCGCAGGCGCGTGGGCCGGTTCATCTGGCTGGGCGTAGCGCTGTCGCTGGTCGGCATGCTGCTGCTGTGCGTGCAGAGCGACTTCACGATGAACGTCGGCGACCTGCTCACGCTGGGCAGCGCGCTGATGTTCGCCTGCCAGATCCTGACCATCGACCGCTACGCCGGGCGGCTGAACGCGGTCAGGCTGAGCGCGGTGCAGTTCGCCACCTGCGCCGTGGTGGCGGGCGCGCTCACGCTGTTCAAGGAAACGCCCACCTGGTCCGGCATCATGGCCTGCTGGCCCAGCATACTCTACGTGGCCGTGTTCTCCAGCGCCATCGGCTACACGCTGCAAATCGCGGGCCAGAAGCGCACCGACCCCACGCTGGCCAGCCTCATCATGTGCCTGGAATCGGTATTCGCGGCGCTGGGCGGCTGGGTGCTGCTGGGGCAGGCGCTGACGGCGCGGGAGCTGCTCGGCTGCGCGCTGATGCTGGCGGCCTCGGTGGTCGCCCAACTGCCCGACCGTCGAAGGGAGGTCTCCGCATGAGCGACGTCGCGCTCATCCTGGAGGGCGGCGGCATGCGCGCCACGTTCAGCGCCGGCGCGCTGGACTGCCTGATGGCGCACGGCGTGCGGCTGCGCACCGTGTACGGCGTGTCCGCGGGCGCGTGCCTGGCCTGCAGCTACCTGTGCGGGCAGGCGGGCCGCGCGCTGCGGGTGTGGACGAACTACGTGGACGACTGGCGGTATTGCAGCCTGCGCTCGCTGCTGCTGACCGGCGACATGTTCGGCGCAAAGCTGAACTACGACCTGGTGCCCAACCGGCTCGACCCGCTGGACGAGGCCGCCTTCCTGCGCGACCCGGCCCGCTTCTTCGCCGTGGTCACGAACCTGGAGACGGGCGAGGCCGAGTACCTGCCCGTGACGGGCATGCGCCGGGACGTGCGGCTGATCCAGGCTTCGGCGTCGCTGCCGCTGATCTCCAACATCCAGCGGATCGGCGGGAAGAAGTACCTGGACGGCGGCGTGGCGGACTCCATCCCCATCGCGCAGGCCATCCGGGACGGCTGCGCGCGCAACGTGGTGCTGCTCACCCAGGCGCCGGGCTACCGGAAGGAAGCCAACCGCGCCATGCCGCTGATCCGGCTGCGCTACCACAGGTACCCCCGCTTCGTGGCGACGGCGGAGCGACGGCACGAGATGTACAACCGCGAGCTGGCGCTGGTGGAGGCGGAGGAGCGCGCCGGGCGGGCGTTCGTCATCCGTCCGGCCACCGCGCCGGACGTGGGCCGCATAGAGCGCGACACCGCGAAGCTGAAGGCGCTGCACGCCGCGGGCTACGCCGCCGCCGAGCGCGCGCTGCCGGGGCTGCTGGAATTCCTGGCGAAGGCATAAAAAAAAGCTCTTCACGGAAAGTTGTGGGATTCCAGCCAGGCAACCGGCAGAGCGAGGTAACGAATGAGGGTGAAGAAGTACTCGTCATCCCTGTAGCC
>CADBCY010000038.1 GCA_902793325.1 uncultured Eubacteriales bacterium | reverse complement strand
TTTTGCTGCCCATTTTCGTTCCTTCCCTTGGATTCATCCCATAATGAAGAGGCTGCCTCAATATGACCTCTTCAAGTCATTTTGAGACAGCCCCTTTTCGCGCCGCCTGCGGGGTATCGCTGATAGGCCTCCCGCCGGAGCAGTCCCGTCCGGCCGGCTTCTCCCCTCTCTGGCCGCCTCGGTTCTGCGGCGCGCTTTGCTTTTGTCCCGCATCGGTTCCGGACCCAAGGGATCTTTCCTTGGATTCTTTACGGCTCCTTCCGGTATTCCCGCAGCAGCAGGTCCTTCAGGAACAAAAGCTCTTCCTCCGGCGGAATGCCCCCGTCGTACACCAGGCCCACCGCGTACCGCGTCACCGCGGCCAGCATCAGGTGGAGCGTCTTGGAGAACATCTCCCGCTCCGACACGTCCGTGCGCAGCGTGCCGTCCGCCCGCCCCTTCTCATAGCATGCGTGAAACCGCTCCGCCAGCGCGTCGATCACCCGCAGGAAGGGCTGCATGTGCTCCGCCGGGACGCCCTCGCGCTGCACGTAGACGTTGAAAAACTGGTTGAACCGGAGCATGTCCCGGTGGTTTCGGTACAGGTCGATGAAGGAGTCCAGGTAGAACTCGAACTCCTGCGCCGCCGTCCGGCCAGGCCAGTCCAGCGGACGTTCTTTCTCGCCGGTGTACTGCCCCCACACCCACGCGCTGATGTCCATAATCAGCGGCTCCTTGGAGCTGTAATAGCTGTATACCGTGGTCATGGCCACGCCGGCGGCCTTCGAGACCTCCGTCAGGTTCACCGCGTCGATCGTGCGCTCGGCAAACACGCGAAAGCCCGCCTCGATGATCTTCTGTTTCGTCGCCGCCTTCCTCATGGCGTCCTTTACCGGATCAAAACCCATATATACCTCCGCCCGTGAATCCATAATACCGGAAACCATTGACGAAACTATATTACACGATACTGCGGAAAAGGTCAAGCCCCGCGCCGACGGTTTTTGATCTTTCAAAACCGCCGGCAGCGGTCGAAGCGACGCATGCCGGCGGTGCGGGGCATTCAATGAAGCGGGATCAGCCGACGGCCTTGGACAGGGCGTCGTTCACGGCCTCCTTGTAGCCGTCCAGCGTGACGGTAGCGCCGGTGATGCCGTCGATCTCCAGGCCCTGCTTCTCCACGGTCATCCTGGCGTACTCCGGCAGCGCCACGGCGCCGATGGTCTCGGTCTCGTTCTGGTTGACGATCTCGACGTCGGCGATCTTGCCGTCCTTGATGGTGACCTTGACGTCGATCTTGCCGCCGATGCCGGTGCCGGTGCCTTCGTACTCGCCGTCCTTGAACGTGCCGGTGACGTTCTGCGCCGCGGCCTCGTCGCCGCCGGCGGGACGGGTGGTGCCGTCCGCGTAGATCTCGCCGACGAACGTGGTCACGGGCGTATCCTCGCTCTTGAACTCGCCCTTGGCGCGCTTGGCGGCGTTGGTGCCGGAAATGCGGCCGTAGACCATCGTCTCGCCCAGGTTGCCGGAGCCGTTGTACATGTCGCAGAAGATGGAGCCCATCTCGCCGGCCTCGAACAGGCCCTCGATGGGCATGCCGTCGGTGTTGATGACCTGGCCGAACTTGTTCTTGCGCGGGCCGCCCTGCGTGTTGAAGTAGGTGGGGCCGATCTTGGTGGCGTAGAAGGGGCCGGTCTTCACGGGCACCATGGTGTCGAAGGGACGGCCGTAATCGGCGTCCTCGCCGGCGTCATAGCGCTTGTTGTAGGCGTTGACGGCGGCCACGAAGCGCTCGGTGCTGAAGTCCGGCGCGTCCTTGCCGCCCTCGGACTGGCGGATCGCCTCGGCCAGGTCCTCGAGCGTCTCGCCCATCAACACCTCGCCGGTCGCCAGCTCGTCGACGTAGCCGTCGGAGAAGGCGCTGACCAGCTTGTTGCCGGCGGCCAACTGCTCGGCATCCTGCACCAGGTAGGCCGGCAGCGGCATGGGCGTGGAGATCCAGCGGCCGCCGATGTAGATGCGTCCGTGGCGCGTGGCGGCGGACTCGTCCATGAAGCGGTCGCCGCCGAGGCCGACGTAGATGCCGCTCTTGGCGTTGGGGCCGCCGAACAGGCTGACGGTATCCAGGTTGGGCCGCTTGTGGGTCCAGGTGAAGCCCGCGGAGTTGGACATGTGCCACAGGTCCGCGCCGGCGCCCAGCGCCATCTTGATGCCGTCGCCGTCGTTGTACAGGCCGCCCTGCTGGTGCACGTAGGGCATCTGCAGGTAGCTGGAGATCATCTCCTGGTTGTGCTCAAAGCCGCCGCAGGCCAGCACGACGCCGCCGTTGACCTTGACCCTGCGATCCTGGCCGTCCTTGTTGATGATCACGCCGATGACCGCGCCTTCCGCGTCGGTGATCAGCTTCTTGCCGGGGGCCGCGAACCACACGTCGATGTCGCGGGCCTTGACGGCTTCCTGGCACAGGTTGTAGTAGCCGCGGTCGAAACGGGTGCCGGTGGCGGTCAGGCACAGGCAGTGCACGCTGGAGGGGATCTCCGGGAACTCGGCCCAGTTGTAGTACCAGTAGTCGGTCCTGCCGATCTTGTACGGGTCGGTCAGGTTGCCGTCGCTGCCGTCGGCCATCTTCCAGTCGGGGTTATTGGCCTCCATACCGGCGGACGGATGCTCGGTGGGCGAAATCAGGGCAGGATCGCCGCCCATGGGGCCGGTCATCCAGGCGTAGTTCTCCGCGCAGCCCTCGCAGTAGGCGCGCACCGCCTCGGGGTCCCAGTTCTGGAACTTGCCCATCAGCGTGGTCAGGTAGTCGTACAGCCCGTCGGCGTCGTCGGTCGCCATGACGAACTGGCCGGAAACCGCGGTATTGCCGCCCTCGGCGCCCTCAGGCGCCTTCTCGGCCAGCAGCACCTTCGCGCCCTGCTCGTAAGCGGCCACGGCGGCATTGGCGCCCGCGCCGCCAAAGCCCAGCACGACGACGTCATACTCGTCGTCCCATGCGGCCTCGGGGGCCTCCGCGCGTCCGGCGCCGCCCGGCAGAGAAGCCAGCGCGAACGCGCCGATCCCCGCGGCAGTCCCCTTCAGGAAGCTCCTTCTGGAAACGTTCTTCATTATAAATCAAATCCTTTCCCTGTTATTTGGAGTCCCAACTCCGAACGAAATGATAACACTTTCTTTAATAGATGTCAATTCCCGCGGGCCGAATTCCGAACGAAAAATGCCGCCGATCCCCGGGGGATCGCGCGGCGCGCGGGTTTGCCTCCGGCAAAGCAGGAAAACGGACGGCGCGCGTCGAATATTACAGCGGCGCGACAATACGGCGGGAACCCGCCGGGCGCATCCCATCCTGACCCTGCGGAGGTATCGCCATGGCATTTGACTACAAGAAGGAATACCGCGAGTTCTACCTGCCGAAGGACGTGCCGGAGATCGTGGACGTCCCGAAGGCGAACTACATCGCCGTGCGCGGCGCGGGCGACCCCAACGAGGCGGGCGGCGCGTACCAGCGGGCGCTGAACGTATTGTACGCGGTCGCGTATACGCTGAAGATGAGCCATAAGACGGACCGCAGGATCAAGGGCTTCTTTGAATACGTGGTCCCGCCGCTGGAGGGCTTCTGGCGGCAGGAGGGCGCGCGCGGCATGGACTACGCGCGCAAGGCCGACCTGCGTTGGATTTCGGTGATCCGCCTGCCGGACTTCGTATCCCGAGAGGACTTCGCCTGGGCCGTGGAGACCGCGACGAAAAAGAAGAAACTGGACTGCGCGCCGGCGGAATTCCTGACGGTGGAGGAGGGGCTGTGCGTACAGATCATGCATCACGGCCCGTTCGACGACGAGCCGGGCACCGTCGCACGCATGGACGCCTGGCTGGCGCAGAACGGATATGAGAACGACCTGAGCGAAACGCGCATGCACCACGAGATCTACCTGTCCGACGCCAGGAAGGTCGCCCCGGAGAAGTGGAAGACCGTGATCCGGCATCCGATCCGCAGGACCGGCGAAAGATGAGGAGGAAGCTTCGATGAACCGCTGCATCGCCTTCTGCGGGCTCGACTGCGAGCGCTGCGAGCCCTGCGGGAGCTGCCCGGAGATGGCCTCCTGCGACAGGGTCGGCATGATCCTGGGGAACAACCCGGAGGCGCGGCGCAACCTGATCGGGGATTAACGCGGCCCCGGGAAACAGGACGACAAAGGCGCCCGCATTGAACGGTACTCCCGGTCAATGCGCGGGGATTGCAAAAGGTGAAGCATGAGCAGCATTGTATTGTACGTACACGGAAAGGGCGGCAGCGCCGCCGAGAGCGAGCACTACCGGCCGTTGTTCCCCGGCAGCGAGGTCGTGGGGCTGGACTACCGCACCTTCACGCCGTGGGAGACCGGCGCCGAGATCCGCGAGGCGGTGGAGCGGCTGAGCCTCGAAAGCGCGCACGTCACGCTGATCGCCAACAGCATCGGCGCGTTCTTCAGCATGTGCGCCGGCATCGACGCCGCGGTCGAGCGGGCGTATTTCATCTCCCCCATCGTCGACATGCCGCGGCTCATCGCCGATATGATGGCATGGGCCGGCGTGACCGAGGCCGAGCTGGCGGCGCGGGGCCGGATCGCCACAGACTTCGGGGAAGAGCTGTCCTGGGACTACCTGCGCTACGTCCGCGAGCACCCGGTCCGTTGGAACGCGCCGACCGCGATCCTCTACGGTCGCCGGGACAACCTGACCCCTTTCGACGCGATCCGCGGCTTCGCGGACAGCCATCGCGCGCGGCTGACCGTCATGGAGGACGGCGAGCACTGGTTCCACACGGACGAACAGATGCGCTTCCTGGACGATTGGATCAGGAGCGAGCAGGGTACGTCCCCCGCGACGCGACCCGAATGATCGCCCGCATGCCGGACGGCGCGGCGGAAAAGATGCGTGGACAACCCGCGCGCCGGCAGAACAGAAGCCCGGCCCGCCGGGCGTTTCTCATTCCCTGAACCGCAGATCGCGTTGCTTCGATGCGCTGAACCGGCGCTATCGCCTGCGGCGGTCGTGGCTCGAATGCCGGTAGAACTCGTGCTTGTCGCGGTACATTTCCGCCTCGGCCTCCGCGGTGAGCGCGGCCATGTCGAGCGCTTCCGCGCCCGCGGAGGACACGCCCACGGAGATGTGGTAGCCCTCCGCCTGCAGCGCGGCGGTGATGCGCGCCATGTCCTCGCGCACGCGGGCTTCCGGCACGTCCAACCGGTAGGTCACGAACTCGTCGCCGCCCAGCCGGTAGGTATGCTCGACGCCGAAGCACGCCGTCAGCGCCGAGGCCACGGCGCGGAGCATGTTGTCGCCGGCCTTGTGGCCGCGGTTGTTGTTCAGCTCGTGCAGGCCGTTGACGTCCACATACACGCAGACCACGTTGCTGCGGCAGAGCCTGGCGTAGTCGTCGCGGCGACGCTCGAAGCGGTTGCGGTTCTTCGCGCCGGTCAGCACGTCCGTCTCGCTGAGGTAGCGGATCGTCCTGGCCTGTGACAGCGAATTGAAGCGCGAGCACTGCTGGATGACCTCCACGACGGACCCGACCACGGCGAAGGTCAGCCCGTTCCAGATGTCCATGCGCGCCACCTCCGGCGCCTTGAACCTCAGCGACACCGCGCACAGCGCCGCCGCCACCAGCGCCGTCATGCACACCATGCGCAGCGGCCGGTCCGTGAACAGGAACGGTATCGCGAACATCAGCACGATGGTGCTCACCGAGAGCATGTCCGCGTGCGCGGCGGTCAGGAAGAGCGAGAAGCCGTACAGCGTGATCATGAACACGTACACCATCGCCATGCTCAGGTTCGGCCGCCCGGGCAGCACGCGCCACGCGCACAGGCAGATCGCGCCGTCGATCAGCGCCATGACGACGTAATAGACCAGGTTGACATCCGTCCGGTCGCGCGTCAGCAGGTTCGCCACGATCAGTATGACGAACACCGCCAGCGCCAGCGTGGAATAGATCCTGAGCTCGCGCGCGTTCCGTTCCAGCGCGCGCGGCGCCAGCGCGTGGTATTCCTCACGGTCCCGCCCCGCATAGAGCAGCACCCGTTTCAATCGCTTCATGCCGTCCTCCTTCATGGCGCGCCCCGCCGCCTCCGGCCCGAGGGCGATCCTGTGGAATATGCCGCTTCCATTATACCGCAACGATCGCGGCAGCGCAGCGTTTCATATAGAATTTACATTCCGGGCCTTTTCGAGCGCGCGGCGCTTTTCCGCTTGAATTGTCCCCGCGATTATGGTATGCTGGATGAAAGCATCCGCGCATGCGGATCACAATACTGTCCCCCCCAACGACGAACGGGAGGTATCCTCGTGAAACTGAAACGCCTTGCCGCAGCGCTGCTGGTGCTGTGCCTGCTGCTCTCGACGCCGGCACTGCAGCCGCCGGCCCTGGCCGCCGCGCCGTATTACATCGCGGTGGACATCACCAACCAGATCGTCACCGTCTACGAAAACGGCAACCGCACCGAATCCGGCATCGTCCGGCAGATGATCTGCTCCACCGGCAAGGCACGCGGCACCACGCCCGTGGGCACCTTCACCCTGCCCAAGAATACCTATAGCACCGAGCGCAAGCCGTGGTACTACTTTCCCGCGTACAAGTGCTACGCCATGTACGCCACGCGCATCCGCGGGCACATCCTGTTCCACTCCATCCCCTTCAAGCTGGATCGGAAGACGCCCATCGCCTCCGAGCTGCGCGCGCTGGGCTCCCCGGCTTCGCACGGCTGCGTGCGGCTGCTGCCGGAGGACGCCAAGTTCATCGCCAAGAAGTGCCTCAAGGGCACCAAGTGCCGCATCTACTACAGCGGCAAGCTCAACCGCTCGCTGCGCAAGAAGCTGCTGGAGCACGGCTTTTCCCGCGACGAGCAGACCTACGGCAGCTTCCTCGCCGACGGCAACGACAGCGCCCTGCCGCTGAAGAAGGGCAGCCTCGGCGCGCTCGTGGAGCAGCTCGAGGCGCGGCTGAAGGCGCTGGGCTACTACGGCGGCAACGTGGACGGCCTCTATACCGCCGCCGTCGCCGCGGCGGTGGAGCGCTTTGAAACCGCGACGGGCCGCAGCGCGACCGGCGCGACCAACCAGGAGCTCTGGGACGCGATCTTCGCCGGCGACGCCCCCGCGGGCATGTACGTCACGCTGTCCGAGGGCATGAGCGGCCCCGCCGTGGCGGCGCTGCAGGAGAACCTCAAAGCCGCGCGGTTCTATACCGGCGCGGCGGACGGCAGCTTCTCCGCGGAGGTCCGGCAGGCCGTGGCCGACTGGCAGCGCTACGCGGGCCAGGCCGTCAACGGCAAGGCCACCGCCGCCCAGCAGCAGGCCCTCGCCAAACTCGCTGCCGAGCTCGCCGAGCGCTTCCCGGACGGCCGGTACGGGCTCTTCGCCACCCAGCGCAGCACGCCCATGGCCCGGACGAAGGCGCAGGTGAAGCTGTACAAATCCGCCTCCTTCGGTTCCGCGGCGATCCGGACGCTGTCCACAGGCAAGCGCGTGCGCGTGGTGGCCAAAGGGAACGGCTGGACGCAGGTGACCTACGGCGGCGCGACGGGCTACATCCGCACCGCGCGGCTGAGCTTCTACACCGCCAAAAAGACCGTGTACGAGTACTGCGCCATCGTGCCGAATCCGCCGCCCGCGGAAGAGAACGCGGCGGAGGAGGTGCCCGGCGTCGAGCCCGCCCCCGAACCCGCGGAGATCCCCGATCCCGTCCCTGAACCTGCGGAAATCCCCGATCCCGCGCTGTGGGCACAGACCGGCGCGGAGGGCCTTACGCTGGACGGCGAGGCCGAATCCCCCGACGACCCCGGCGAGGCCGACATTCCGCTGGACGGCGCGGTCATCGAGGATGCCGACGACTGCGAATGAACCCCGTTTCAAACCGATCCTACCGTGTACGCTTTCCCGAGGGATGGCCGCTGGCCGTCCCTCGCTTTGCGCGGTTCTTCCCTCCGCCGTTGGCCGTCCCTCGCTTTGCGCGGTTCGACCCTTTGTCGCTGGCCGTCCCTCGCTTTGCGCGGTTCTTCCCTCCGCCGTTGGCCGTCCCTCGCTTTGCGCAGTTCGACCCTCCCCTGTCCGGCTTCACGTCCCCGCGACGACGGCCGCGACCTCCGCAAGCGCCTTCTCCGCCTCCGGGATGGGCATGAGCGGGTAGTCGTGGTTGAGCCCCCGCCCGACGTGAAGCTCGGTTTCGACCCCGGCCGACCGCAGCTTTTCGCAGGCGAGGCGGATGTCCGGGTACAACAGCTCGCGCGTGCCGCAATAGACCGTCACCGGCGGCAGGCCCGCCATGTCCCCGTACAACGGGCTGGCCCGCCGGTCGCGCACGCCCGCCGCGCCCGCCCAGTAGCGCCCGTGGAGCTTCGTCAGTTCGAGGTTCAGGATCGGCTCCGCAGCGAGGTAGTCGGCGATCTCCGGGTTCTCCATGGAGACATCCACCCAGGGCGAGAACAGGATCAGCCGCTCCGGCAGCGCCGCGCCGCGCTCCGCCAGCGCCTGGGCGAGCGCCAGCGCCAGCCCGCCGCCCGCGGAGTCGCCCATCAGGATCAGCCGCCGACCCGCGCGCTCCCAAGCGAGCGCCGTGTAGAGCGCCGTGAGGTCGTCCATCGCCCGCTCGCAGTCTCCAAACGGCGCGAGGTGGTACGCCGGGGCCAGGATCTCGCAGCCCGCCCTCGACGCCAGCCGGTCCATGAAGCGCCACTGGTAGTCGTTGAAGCCGCTCACGTAGGCGCCGCCGTGCAGGTAGAGCACCGTGGCGCTCCCCGCGCCGGGGTTGAGCGCGAACACCTGCATGCCGCACGCCTCCGCCTCCGTCGCCTCGACATGCAGCTTCCGCCCCTTCGGCAGCGTTGCGGGCTTCTCCCCCGCCGCGCGCCTGGCCTCCAGCCGCGCGATCTCCTCCTCCGGCGTGCGCGGACGGGCGTGTCGAACGCGCTGCACGACCTCGTAGACCGAAGCCCGCAGCGAACGCCCGTACACGGCGCGGGACAGCGCCGCGGCGCCTCCGGCCAGCGCCAGCGCCGCGCAGAGCAGCACGGCGACCCATCGAACCAGCTTCTTCACGCGCATCCCCCTCTCCCCCAGGATTATACGCCTCGCGCGCGGATTCGGCAAGTGCCGCCGAAGCCCAACGCGCTTTTTCCCGCGCCCATTGACAATCGGCGGATTTGGCCTTACAATCATATCCAGAAGGCATTCACATACGGCCAATCCACGATCATAAGGAGGAAACGATATGAGCAAGCTGTTTGAACGGGGCTGCATCGGCGGCCTGGAAATCCGCAACCGCGTGGTCATGCCCGCCATGGGCTGTTCGCTGGCCGAGGCCGACGGCACGGCGGGCGAGCAGATCATCCGCTACTATCAGGAGCGCGCCAAGGGCGGCGCGGGCCTCATCATCACCGAAATCACGCGCATCGACGACGTGACCGGCATCGGCACGCCCTGCCAGCTGGCCGTCACCGACCTGAAGCACATCCCCGGCCTGGTGCGCCTGGCGGAGGCCGTGCACGCCTATGACACGAAGATCTTCGTGCAGCTCCACCATCCCGGCAACCAGACGCCCTCCCGGCTGCTCCACGGCAAGCAGCCCGTGTCCGCCAGCGACGTGACCTGCAAAACCGTGGGCGACCAGCCCCGCGCGCTGACCACCGAGGAGGTGGAGCAGCTCGTGAAGCAGTTCGTCACCGGCGCGGTGATCTGCCAGAAGGCCGGCATCGACGGCGTGGAGATCCACGCGGCCCACGGCTACCTGGTGAACCAGTTCATGTCCCCGCACACCAACAAGCGCACCGACAGGTACGGCGGCGACTTCATGGGCAGGATGCGCTTCGTCACCGAGATCATTAAGGGCATCCAGATGTACTGCGGGCCGAGGTTCCCCATCTCCGTGCGCATGAACGGCGACGACTTCATCGAGGACGGCATCAAGCCGGAGGAGGCCGTGCAGATGGCGGTCTACCTCGAAAAGCTGGGCGTACAGTGCCTGAACGTGAGCTGCGGCACCTATGAATCCGGCTACACCATCATCGAGCCTTCCTCCTTCGCCGAGGGCTGGAAGAAGCACCTGGCGAAGGCCATCAAGGCGCACGTGTCCATCCCTGTGATCGCCGTCAACAACATCAAGCATCCCGCCGTGGCCGAGGCGCTGCTGGAGGAGGGCGTATGCGACTTCGTGGGCATCGCCCGCGGGCACCTCGCCGACCCCGCCTGGGCGAACAAGGCCCGGGCCGGCCAGGACGAGCTGATCCGCAAGTGCATCGGCTGCATGGAATGCTTCCGCGTGCTGAACGAGTGCCGCCCGCTGGAGTGCACGCTGAACCCCGAGCTGGGGCGCGAGTACCTGGCGAACGAGGAAAAGCTGATGAAGAACGGCGCGGGCCGCATCGTGGCCGTGATCGGCGGCGGCCCCGCGGGCATGCAGGCGGCGATCGTGCTGGCCAAGCGCGGCTTCACGCCCATCATCATCGAGAAGGCCGACCGCCTGGGCGGCTCGGTGAACCTGGCGGACCAGCCGCCGCACAAGCAGCTTCTGACCGAGTTCACCGAGACACTGAAGGCCGAGCTGCGCGCGCTGCACGTGGAGATCCGGCTGAACACCGAGGGCTCCGCCGCGCTGTGCAAGAGCCTGGGCGCCACGGCCGTGTTCCTGGCCACCGGCGGCAACCCCATCGTGCCGGACCTGCCGGGCATCGAAAAGGCCGTGACCAGCACGCAGATCCTGACCCGCGAGGTGGCGCCGGAGGGCAAGACCGTCGCGGTGATCGGCGGCGGCGTCACGGGCCTGGAGACGGCGGAATTCCTCAGCGCCAAAAACCGGGTGTTCGTCGTGGAGATGGCGAAGGACGTCGGAACGCTGCTCTACGCGAGCGCCAAGGGCGTGCTGCTGAAGCGGCTGGCGGAGAACGGCGCGCAGATCATGACCAATACCACGCTGCGGGCCGTCACCGACGAGGGCATCCTGGTGAAGGACGCCGAGGGCGCGGAAAAGGCGCTGGCGGCCGACCTCACGGTGCTCGCCATGGGCGTGCGCTCCGAGCGCGGGCTGCGGGAGGAGCTGGAGTCGGCCTTCGACCGCGTGGTGCTGATCGGCGACGCGGAGAAGCCCGGCCAGATCCGCGAGGCCCTGCACGCGGCCTACGACAAGGCGTTCGTGTTCTGAGTCACATTCCCCGCCGAGCCGCCCCGGACGACGATCCGGGGCGGTTCTTTATGCGCTTTGAATGGCCCGCGCGCGATTGTACAGTATTGCAACATTTCGCCGTATGTGCTATAATGTAGCTGTTAAAATATCGGCATTGCGGGAATCGAAGCGGCGCGTTCGTCGATGGCTTTCATCATGCACGGCGCGACCGCTCCCGGACGCAAACGGCCCCGCCGCCCGGCCTATGCTGTTCCGGGCGGGAGCGCGGGCCATGCCGACGACAGGCGGACACACAGGAGTCGCACGATGAGAAAATACCGGATTGCATACTTCACCGCGGACTGGAACTACGAGCTGGTGGAGAGCACGCTGCACGGTCTGAAGCAGTACGTCGACCAGCACGAGAACGTACAGCTATGCATCTTCGACTGCTTCGGGAAGGATCTCGGCAACGCCAAGGACAGGAGCGAATACGCCATCTTCGACCTGCCGGATCTCTCCCGCTTCGACGGCGCGCTGATCCAGGGCAACCAGATCGTGCTCAACGAGGTCCGGGAGCGCATCGCCGAGCGCGTAAGCCGGGCCGGCATCCCGGCGGTGACCATCGACTGCCCCTTCCCCGGGGCCACGCTGGTGGGCATCGACAACGAGCGCGCCCAGCGCGACATCGCGGAGCACCTGATCACGGCGCACGGCGCGCGGGAATTCGTCTACCTGACCGGCATCATCGGAAACGGCTGCCCCGAGGGCATGCAGCGCAGGGACGGCTTCCTCGCCGCCTGCCGGGCGCACGGCATCCCCGAGGAGAACATCCACCTGTACGGCTGCACCTGGCGCATGAGCGACGGCGCGGATGTCGCGCGGCGCTGGCTGGCGGAGCACGGAACGCTGCCCGACGCCTTCGTCTGCGCCAACGACGAGATGGCCCTGGGCGCGATCGAGGCGCTGGTGGCGGAGGGCTACCGCGTGCCCCGCGACGTTATGGTCACCGGCTTCGACAACCTCACCAGCGCCGAGCTCTCCAGCCCCCGGCTCTCCACCGTGCACCGCGACTACGTGCGCATGGACTACATGGCGATGCAGGTGCTCATCGGGAAGATCGACGGCACGGAGACGCGCGATTTCGTGCCCTTCGATTACGGCGTCATCGCCTCCGAGTCCTGCGGCTGCGGCGTCACGACGCGCTCCGAATACATCCGCGACAAGTACTTCCAGCAGACCAGCTTCCTGAAGCGCTTCTACCAGATGCAGCACAGGATGTCCGAGGACCTGGTGAGCGCCGCCAACCTGATGGAGCTGATGGAGGCCGTCGAGAACAACAAGGGCATCTTCGGCTGCGAGAACATCTACCTCTGCATCAACGATTACTACTACGACAATTACGAAAAGAAGCAGTGGAACCACGACTCCGAATCCTTCGGGGACAACATGGTGCTGGCCACCTGCGCGCGGGACGTGCTGTCGCCGGACGAAAACCACATCTACGCCCGCTTCCCCACCGCATCGCTGCTGCCGGAGGCCCTGATGGAGGTCGAGCGCTTCCTGATGTTCTACCCGCTGCACTACAACACCTACTCCGTCGGCTACATCGTCATGGACGGTATCAGCGAAGCGGCGCGGATGAACCTGCACGAGAGTATCATACGTTTCCTCGAGATCTCCATCGAAAACGTGCGCAAGAAGGGCCTGCTGCGCCAACTGAACGCCACGCTCGAAAACCTGTACGTGCACGACGCGCTCACCGGCCTCTACAACCGCTTCGGCTTTGAGCGCTACGGCCAGCGTTTCCTCGACGATTTCGTCGCCCGGGACGGCGGCGCGCGGATCCTGTTCATCGACATGGACGACATGAAGGGCATCAACGATCGCTACGGCCACGAGGTCGGCGACGCCGCCATCCGCGCCGCGGCAAAGACGCTGCGCAGCAGTTGCCGGGAGGACGACTTCCTGATGCGCTACGGCGGCGACGAGTTCCTGGTCATCGCGTCCTGCCGCGAGGACGGGCTGGAGGCGGCCATCCTCGAAGGCACGGCGCGGTTCGACGTCCGCGGCGGCGCGCTGCCCTGCCGGCTTGGGCTGAGCATCGGCAGCATCGACGTGGACGCCTCCGACGCGCGCGAGCTCGAAACGTTCGTACAGGAGGCGGACGAGCGGATGTACGTCGAAAAGAAGCGCCGCAAGGCCGCCGCGCACTGACCGTGCGGCGGGCGCACAGGCCGCGGGGCGGCGACGGACCGATGCGGGTTCGCCGCCGCCCCGCCTTTTGGACCGCATCATGACAAAATAACAGTCCGTTCCGGAACTTCCCACGTCCAGACGGTTGATCTTTCGAAGGATTTCTGTTACAATAATAATACGTTTATGCCGGTTACACCCTGACCTGGCGGCGCCGGCAAGTTTTCGTAAATAACAGAACAAAAAATGATAAGGGGAGTCGAGGATGGTGAGTAACACCTTTCGCGGCGGCGTGCACCCGGACGGCCACAAAGCGCTGAGCCGGGAGCTTCCGCTGCGCGAATTCCTGCCCACCGGCGAGATGGTCTTTCCGCTGCAGCAGCACATCGGAAAGCCCGCGAAGCCCATCGTGAAAAAGGGCGACCCGGTGCTGGCGGGCCAGTGCATCGCAGAGGCGGACGGGCTGTTCTCCGCCAACATCATCTGTTCCTGTTCGGGGACGGTGAAGGCCATCGAAAAGCGGCGCACACTCACCGGCGCGATGCTGGAGAGCGTGGTCGTGGACAACGACGGCAAGTTCACCCCCATCGAGGGCATGGACGTGCGCGAAGACGTGGCCGGGCTGTCCGGCAACGAGATCCTGCGCCGCATACAGGCGGCGGGCATCATCGGCCTGGGCGGGGCGGGCTTCCCCACCCACATCAAGCTCTCCCCCCGCGACCCCAACTCCATCCGGCACATCATCGCCAACGGCGCGGAGTGCGAGCCCTACCTGACGTGCAACGACCAGCTGATGCGTACCCAGGCCGACGCCATCGCGGAGGGGCTGGAGCTGATGCTGAAGCTCTTCCCCAACGCCTCCTGCACGGTGGCCATCGAGAAGAACAAGCCCGAGGCCATCGAGGCCATGCGCAAGGCCGTCGCCGGCAAGGCGCGCATGAAGGTGAAGGTCCTTGAAGCCAAGTACCCCCAGGGCGGCGAACGCAGCCTGATCAGCGTGGTCGCGGGCATCAACTACCCCGCCGCCAAGCTGGACCAGCCGATCCTGCCCGCGGACGTGGGCTGCATCGTGCAGAACGTCGGCACCGTCTACGCCATCCAGCGCGCGGTGGTGTACAAGGAGCCGCTGTTCTCCCACGTGTTCACGCTGAGCGGCGACGCCGTGAAGCAGCCGGGCAACTTCATCGTGCGCGACGGCGGCAGCTTTGCGGAGCTGCTCGAATTCGCGGGCGGCCTCAAGGAGGGCGTCGAGCTGAAGAAGGCGCTGGCGGGCGGCCCCATGATGGGCATTTCCATGCCCAGCCTGGACGTGCCCATCCAGAAGATGAACAACGGCCTCACGCTCCTGGCGGACGACCCGAACGAGCGCGCGGAGGAACAGATGACCGCATGCCTGCGCTGCGGGCGCTGCACCACGGTCTGCCCCATCGGCCTGATGCCCCAGCTTCTGGCGGACGCCATCTCCGCCGGGGACCTGGAGCGCTACGAAAAGAAACTCTTCGGGCTGGAGTGCATCCAGTGCGGCTCCTGCACCTACATCTGCCCGGCCAAGCGGCCACTGATGCAGATATTCAAACAGACCAAGGCGGAAATCATGGCGCAACGGCGCGCCAGGTCGGGAGGAGGAAAGGCATGAATACGGTATTGAACCTGTCCTCCAGCCCTCATGCGCGGGACAAGTGGACCACCTCCTTCATCATGCGCATGGTGCTGCTGGCGCTGCTGCCCGCCACGGTCATCGGCATCATCGTCAACGGGCTGAACGCGCTGCTGGTGGTGGCGGTATCCGTGGCGTCGGCGGTGGTCGCCGAATACCTGTTTGACAAGCTGTGCCACAAGCCCGACACCTACCTGGACGGCAGCGCCATGGTCACGGGCCTGATGCTGGCCCTCACGCTGTCGCCCGACGTGCCGGTGTACATTCCCATCATCGGCTCGCTGTTCGCCATACTGGTGGTGAAGTGCTGCTTCGGCGGCCTGGGCAAGAACTTCGTGAACCCCGCCCTCGCGGCGCGGTGCTTCCTGCTCATCTCCTTCGGCACCACCATGACCCGCTTCCAGGTGGACGGCATCTCCTCCGCCACCCCCATCGCGCTGTTGAACACCGGCAAGGCGGTGAACATCACCAGCATGTTCCTGGGCACCGCCAACGGCGTCATCGGCGGCTCGGTGCTGGCGCTGCTGGTGGGCGGCCTGTTCCTATGGGGCCTGGAGATCATCCACGGGGAGATCTGCTTCTCCGTGCTGGGCGCCTTCGCCGTGGTCATGGGCCTGTTCGGCGGCCAGGGCTTCGACGCAAAGTACCTCGCGGCGCAGCTGTGCGGCGGCGGCGTGGTGCTGGGCGCGTTCTTCATGGCCACCGACTACGCCACCTCCCCGGTGAGCAAGCTCGGCCAGATGACCTACGGCATACTGATCGGTGCACTGGGCGCGCTGTTCCGCCTGAAGGGCGGCGCGGCGGACTCGTTCAGCTATTCCGTCATCATCGGTAACCTGTTCGTGCCGCTCATCGACATGTACGTCGTGCCCAAGCCCTACGCCTACCGGCTGCTGTCGAAGCGCAAGTGGGACGCCGCGTACAAGCAGCCCTTCCTCAAGCGCGTGCCGCGCCCGGTGATCGTGCTGACGGTCATCACGCTCATCGCGGGCCTCGCGCTCAGCGGCGTGTTCACCATGACCAAGGATACCATCGACGAGCAGAAGGAAATGGCGGCCCGCGCCGCGTACAAGGTGGTCTGCCCCGAGGCGGATACCTTTGCCTCCACCGCGGCGATCGACCAGGCCCTCGCCGACCTCAACGGCCAGGTGTACGGTTCCGACTTCGGCCGCGCGTACATCGACGAGGCCTACGCCGGGCTGGACGCCGCGGGCCAGACCGTTGGCTACGTGTTCAAGGTCACCTCCGCCGACGGCTTCGACGGCAACATCACGCTGGCGGTGGGCATGAACGCGGAGGGCGCGCTGAACGGCATCTCCTTCACGCAGCTCAACGAAACCCCCGGCATGGGCATGCGCGTGGACGAGCCGGCGTTCAAGGGCCAGTTCGAGGGCCGCTCGGTGGCGAAGTTCACGCTGAACAAGGCCGGCGGCTCCACCACCGACGAGGAAATCGACAGCGTGTCCGGCGCGTCCACCACCTCCGGCGCGGTGGTCAACGCCGTCAACGCCGCCCTGGACTTCTACCGCAGCGCGGTGAAGGGAGGCATGTGAGATGAACAAGTACTTTGAGCGCCTGTACAACGGCGTGGTGAAGGAAAACCCCACCCTGATCCTGATGCTGGGCATGTGCCCCACGCTCGCGGTATCCACGCGGGCGATGAACGGCATCGGCATGGGCCTCTCCACCACGGCGGTGCTGATCCTCTCCAACGTGGTCATCTCCCTGCTCCGAAAGCTCATCCCCGACGAGGTGCGCCTGCCGGCCTACATCGTGGTGGTGGCGTCGCTGGTGACGGTGACGGAGCTGCTGATCGAAGCCTACCTGCCCTCCCTCTACGACGCGCTGGGCATCTATATCCCGCTGATCGTCGTCAACTGCATCATACTGGGCCGCGCGGAGGCATACGCCAACAAGCACACGCCCGGGCTTTCGCTGATGGACGGCCTGGGCATGGGCCTCGGCTTCACGCTGGCGCTCACCCTGGCGGGCCTGATCCGCGAGGTGCTGGGCAACGGCACGGCCTTCGGCGCGCAGGTGCTGCCCGCGGGCCTGGAGCCCATCGGCATCTTCGTGCAGCCGCCGGGAGCGTTCCTGGTCATCGCCTTCATCATCGCGGTGATGAACGCCATCGGCATCAAGACCCGCCAGCGCAAGCTTGTGGAGGAGGTCGGCTGCGACGGCAACTGCGCCGGCTGCGCCTCCCGCTGCGAGAAGGCGGAGGAGGAACCCGCCCCGGCGCAGCCCACGGCGACGGAAGGAGGGAGCGCTGAATGAAGAGCCTCATCATGATTATCATTGGCGGCGCGCTCATCAACAACGTCGTGCTGAACCAGTTCCTCGGCATCTGCTCCTTCCTGGGCGTCTCCAAACAGATGAAGGCCTCCGCCAGCCTCGGCGCCGCGGTGATCTTCGTCATGACCATCGCCTCCGCGGTGGCGAGCCTGCTCTACGACTTCGTGCTCGCGCCCCTCGGGCTCGACTTCATGAAGACCATCGTGTTCATCCTGGTGATCGCCGCGCTGGTGCAGATCGTGGAGATGTTCCTGAAGAAGACCGCCCCGGCCATCTACAAGGCGCTGGGCATCTACCTGCCGCTGATCACCACCAACTGCGCGGTGCTGGGCGTGGCGCTGACCAACGTGCAGGACGGCTACAACTTCATCCAGAGCGTGCTGTCCGGCTTCGGCACGGCGGTGGGCTACACCCTCGCCATCGTGCTGCTGGCCAGCATCCGCAGCCGCATCCGGGAGGAGGACATCCCCGCGCCCCTGCGCGGCGCGCCCATCGTGCTGATTTCGGCGGCGCTGATGTCCATTGCGTTCATGGGCTTCTCCGGCCTGTCGTTCTGAGGAGGGGATGCGGGATATGTTGATTATCATTGTGACCACGCTGGTCATCGGCGTCGTGGGCGTCGTGGTCGGCCTGGGGCTGGTGTTTACCGGCCGGAAGTTCCACGTGGAGGTTGACGAGCGGGAGAGCGCCGTGCGCGAGTGCCTGCCCGGCAACAACTGCGGCGCCTGCGGCTACGCGGGCTGCGACGCCATGGCCGCGGCCATCGCCGCCGGCGAGGCCCCGGTGAACGGCTGCCCCGTGGGCGGCGCGAAGGTGGCCGAGGAGATCGGCCATATCATGGGCGCCACTGCCGAGGCGAAGGAGCGCAACGTGGCGTTCGTGCGCTGCAAGGGCACCTGCGAGGTGACCCACAACCAGGGCAACTACATCGGCATCCGCGACTGCCGCAGCGCCGCGCTGTCGGGCATGAACCTGCCCGAGTGCAACTTCGGCTGCCTGGGCTTCGGCTCCTGCGCCAAGGTCTGCCCGCAGGACGCCATCCGCGTGGTGGACGGCGTGGCCGTGGTGAACCGCGAGAAGTGCGTCGGCTGCGGTCTGTGCGTGAAGGCTTGCCCGAAGGGCCTGATCGAGCTGGTGCCGGAGAGCAAGCGCGTCGCCGTGCAGTGCTCCAACCACGACAAGGGCCCCACCGTGAAGAAGGTCTGCTCCGCGGGCTGCATCGGCTGCGGCCTCTGCGCCAAGCAGTGCGACGTGGGCGCCATCACCGTTCGCGAAAACCTGGCGCGGGTGAACTACGCCGAGTGCGTACAGTGCGGCAAGTGCGTCGCGAAGTGCCCGGTGAAGGTCATCACCTCGCCCGGCGCTTCGGAATCATAAAACAGAGAAACGGAGGGAAGCATCATGAGCAGGAAGAGTATCGTCAAACTGGTTGCCTCTGCCGTGGTCGTCGTGGCCGCCGTGGTGTTCCTGGGCGGCTTTGCCGGCGGCCAGGACGTGATGTACCACGTTCAGAACCGCGACAAGCTCGGCCCGCTGTCCCGCTCGGACATCGAATACCTGGACGTGGAGGCCCCCGAGGCCACCAGCAAGGACGGCACCGTCAACGCCCAGGACTGGTCGGCAATCTACCCCTATATCGCCGTCAGTTGGGGCGACAACAGCAAGAACAGCTACGTGACCGACTACCTGGAGCAGGATCCGTACCTGGTCAACATCTACGAGGGCTACGGCTTTGCCAAGGACTACGGCAGCGCCCGCGGCCACGAGTACTGCCTGACGGACGTGCACAAGACCCTGCGCCCCCATGCCAAGGCCAACTGCCTGACCTGCAAGACCCCCAACTTTGCCAAGCTGGTCAACGACCAGGGCGTCGGCGCGTACAGCATGCCCTTTGAAGAGGCGGAAGCGCTGATGGAGGAGAGCGTGAGCTGCTACACCTGCCACGCCAACGAGGCGGGCAAGGGCGGCACGCGCGTGGTCACCCACTCCTACGTGAACAAGGCCCTGGGCGACAACGCCGGCGCCATCGACCCCTCCACCCTGGCCTGCGGACAGTGCCACATCGAGTACTACTTCACCCGCGAGGACAGCGAGACCATGATGCCCTACCAGAGCGTGGACACCATGACGCCGGAAAACATCCTGGCCTACTATGACTCCATCGACTTCTACGACTGGGTCCAGGAAAGCACCGGCGCGAAGATGCTGAAGGCCCAGCATCCCGAGACCGAGACCTTCCTGCACGGCAAGCACGCGGCGCTGCTGAACTGCGCGGACTGCCACATGCCGCTGGAGATGGCCAACGACGGCACCGTGTACCACAGCCATACGCTGGTGAGCCCGCTGGAGAACGAGACGCTGCTCTCGAGCTGCGCCGCCTGCCACGGCGACACCGACATGGTAAGCATGGTCCATCGCCTCCAGGAGCGCGTCACCGCCCGGGAAACCGAGGTGGGCAACAAGCTCTCCGGCATGAAGGATCAGCTCGCCGCGCTGGTCGCCGCGGGCGATACGGGCGAGGCGGAGCTGGACGCGCTGCGCAAGCTGTACCGCGAGGCCCAGTGGTTCTTCGACTTCTGCTACGTGGAGAACGCCGAGGGCGCGCACAACTCCGAGCTCGCCTTCCGCTGCCTGGATACCGCCGACACCAAGATCGACGAAGCCCTGGCGCTGATGGAAGCGCTGTAAGCTCCATGCGAAACGCAACGGGTGCATCGCAGGATGCGCCCGTTGCCTATCTGCCGAAGCACCGCACAACTCTCCCCCCTCGAGGAGCGCCATGTCAAGCCTGAAAAGAGTCTGGAAGTTCATCTCTTCCATGAAATTCGCCATACTGCTGCTGGCGGTGCTGTCCCTGGCCTGCGCCGCGGGCAGCTTTGTCACGCAGGGCCAGACCTACGAGTGGTACGCCCGGCAGACCTCCGAGCGCACGGCGGCGCTGATCCTCGCGCTGGGGCTGGACGACGCCTTCCACAGCGCCTGGTTTCTGGTCATCACCGGCTTCCTCTGCCTGAACCTTCTGCTGTGCAACGTGCTGCGGCTTCCCCCGCTGATCCGACGCACCGCGGCCGCCGGCGCGCCGCCCCGGACCCTGAACGCGCCCTTTGACGCACGCGTCGACGCCCTTTCGGACCCGGAATCGCTCTTCGGGAAGCTGCGGATGCCCGCGCCGAAGCGCTCGACGGACGACATG
Source organism: uncultured Eubacteriales bacterium (assembly GCA_902793325.1). Lineage (GTDB taxonomy): Bacteria > Bacillota > Clostridia > Christensenellales > Aristaeellaceae > UBA2862. Next base: position 7,031 of record CADBCY010000038.1, on the reverse strand, counting down.
GGCCGGGAGGTGCTGTTCGCGTCGAAGCATCGCGCGGGGCTGTGGGGCGCGTGGGTGTGCCACCTGGGCATACTGCTGCTGATCCTGGGGTTCGCCCTGGGGCAGGCGACGCGGGAGCAGTACACCGTCTACGGCGTGCCCGGCGACGTGCGGCCCATCGGCGACACCGGTTACATGCTGGTAATCGACGACTTCCGCATCGGCCTGCGCGCGGACGACACGGTGGAGCAGTACACCGCGGACATCACCGTGTACGACATGAACGCGGACGGCGCCCCGAGCCGCAGCGCCACCATCAGCGTCAACAACCCGGCCACGCTGTACGGCATGAAGTTCTTCCAGAACTCCACCGGCTGGGCGGCGACGGTGCGCGTGCTCAAAAGCGGGGAGGAGATCCAGCGGGAAGTGGTCTGCGCCGGGGATTACCTCACCGTGAAGGACAACGCGGACCTGGTGGTCTGCCTGAACGCCTTCTACCCCGACTACGTGTTCACCCCCGGCGTCGGGCCGTCCACCGCCAGCGGAAAACTCGACAACCCGGCGTACCTGTACTCCGTGTACTACCAGGAGCGCATGCTGGGCATGAACGCGCTGATGGAGGGCGAGGAGCTGACGATCGACGACTACACCGTCACCTTCTCGGACCCCCAGAGCTACACGCTCATACAGGTCAAGCGGGACCGCTTCACGTGGCTGGCGCTCGCGGGCGGGCTGATCGTGCTCGCAGGACTTGCGCTGGCGCTGTACGCGCCGACCGCGCGCGTGTGGGCGATCCGGGACGCGAACGGCGCCTGGACGGCCTTCGGCGCGTGCCCCAAGGGCGGCGCGCTGTTCCGGGAGCGGTTCCAGCGCGCCGCGCAGGCAAAGGAGGATACCACCGATGCTTCGAGTTGAGAATACGCTGTTCACCGTCGTCATGCTGGCCTACTTCGCCGCGATGATCCTGTACTTTGTGTTCATCGCCGTGAAGAAGGACGGGCTGGCGAAGGCGGCCATGCTGCTGCAGGCGGGCGGGCTGCTGCTGCACACCGCCGCGCTGGTCTGCCGGGGCGTCGGCGCGGGGCGGCTGCCGCTGACCAACCAGTACGAGTTCGCCACCGCGTTTGCCTGGGGGCTGAGCCTGGTGAGCCTGGTGTTCGTGGTGCGCTTCCGCTTCCCGGTGCTGGGCGCTTTCGCCGCGCCGGTGGTGTTCCTGGTGATCGGCTACGCAGCCATGCAGAGCCGCGAGGTGCGCGAGCTGATGCCGGCGCTTCGCAGCAACTGGCTGGGCTTCCACGTATCCACGGCCATCATCGCCTACGGCGCGTTCGGGGTGTCGTTCGTGCTGGGCATTATCTTCCTGCTCCGGGAGCGCATGGCCGCGGGCGGCTTCCTCGACCACCACATCCCGGGCCGGGAGAAGCTGGACATGATCGCCTACCGCAGCGTGTCGCTGGGGCTGCTGTTCCTCACCTTCACCATACTGACCGGGGCCATCTGGGCGGAGCGCGCCTGGGGCAGCTACTGGAGCTGGGACCCCAAGGAGACCTGGTCGCTGGTCACGTGGATCATCTACGCCAACTACCTGCACCTGCGCATCCGCAAGGGCTGGGCGGGCCGCGCGGCGGCGATCTTCGCCGTGGCGGGGTTCGTGTGCGTGCTGTTCACCTACGTGGGCGTCAACACGCTCCTGCCGGGGGTACACAGCTACGCATAGCAAGGAGCAGGGCAAAAGATCCTCCGCGCCGTCGGCATGAAGGCAACGAGCCATCATTCCGAACGGCGCGGAGGGTCTTTGTCGTCCGTGGAAACGCGGGGAACGGCGCGGGGCGCTGTATCCCCCTTACCGCAGCAGCAGCACGGCGACGTCGTTGACATTCGTGCCGGTGGGGCCGGTCATGATGAGCCCGTCCACGGCCCGCAGCGCGCGATAGGCGTCGTTGTCTTGCAGCGCCGCCCAGGGATCGATGCCCGCCGCGCGCAGGCGCTCCAGCGTCGTCGCGTCCACGTAGCCGCCGGCGGCGTCGGTCGGGCCGTCGGTGCCGTCGCTGCCCACGCTGAACAGCGCCGCTTCCTTGAGGCCCGAAAGCCCCACGCAGCCCGCCAGCGCCAGCTCCTGGTTCCTTCCGCCCTTGCCCGTCCCGGTCACCACCACCGTCGTCTCGCCGCCCGCCACGAACGCCTGCCTGCCCTGCCCGGCGTGCGTCGCCGCGATGCCGGCCATGAAGCTGCCCGCCTCGCGCGCCTGGCAGCACAGCCGGTCCGTCAGCAGCACGGTCGCGTAGCCCAATTCCTCGCAGGCCCGCGCCGCCGCGCGGCACAGCTCGGACACGCTGCCGGTGACCACCGTCTCCACGTTGTCCAGCCGCTTGGGCGTCTCCTCCCCGAGGAGCGCCCGCGCGCGGTCGCTCAGCTTCAACCCGTACTTCTCCGCGACCCGCAGCGCGTCCGCGCAGGTGGAGGCGTCCGGGCAGGCCGGGCCGGAGGCGATCATGTCCAGCGGGTCGCCGAGGATGTCGCTCAGCACGACGGCGAACACCCGCGCGGGCGCGCAGCGCTGCGCGAACCGCCCGCCCTTCACGTCGGACAGGCGCTTCCTGACGGTATTCATCTCCACGATGTCCGCGCCGCAGGCCAGCAGTTGCCGCGTGATGTCCTGCAGCTCCTCCCCCGGGATGCGCGGCAGCTCGAACAGCGCCGAGCCGCCCCCGGACAGCAGGAACACCACCGTGTCCTGCGGGCCCAGGTCCTCCACCAGCCCGAGCGCCGCCCGCGTGCCCCGGAAGCTGTTTTCGTCGGGCACGGGATGGCCGCCCTCGTAGCAGGTCATGCGCGGCAGCGGCCCCATGGCGTGGCCGTACTTGGTGCAGACCACGCCCGCGGCGATGCGTTCGCCCAGCGCCTCCGAGGCCGCGCGGGCCATCTGCCAGGCGGCCTTGCCCGCGGCGACGACGTACACGCGCCCCCCGGGGAACGCCCGGCCCGCCAGCGCGCGGCGCACGGCGGCGTCCGGCAGCACGCTCTGCACGGCGCGCCGGACGATTTCGTTCGCGTCCTCTCTCAGCGTCGTCATGGGCTCACCCTTCCTCCGCGATGCCCAGGTACCTGCGGATCTCCTCCAGGTAGCGCCGCCCCATGCCGCTGAGGATGGCGTTGTTCTTGACGATGTAGCCGATCTCCATGATGCTGTTGGGGTTCTTGTCGTCGGGGCCGTAGGGCACGGCCACGTAGTCCGGGCCGTTCAGCTCCTCGCAGATGATGCCCGAGCACAGCGTATAGCCGTTCAGCCCCGTCATCAGGTTCAGGTTCGTGGCGCGGTCGTTGGTCTTGATGCTGCGCGGGTAGTCGTTGGTGCTCAGGATCTCCTCGGCGAAGTAGAAGCTGCTCTCGTCGCCCTGCTCGAAGGATAGGCAGGGGTAGGGCGCCAGGTCGTCGAAGCTGATGGATTCCCGGTTCGCCAGCGGATGGCTGCGGGCGAGGTACACGTAGGCGTTGCAGTTGATGAGGTGGTGGAAGCTCAGCCCGTTGCCGCTCAGCAGCTTCAGTATGGCCTTGCGGTTGAAGTCGCTGAGGTAGAGTATGCCGATCTCGCTGTGCATCTGCGCCACGTCGCCGATCACCGACAGCGTCTTCGTCTCGCGCATGGCGAACTCGTACTTCTCCAGGTCGTAGGCCTTCACCAGCTCCACGAAGGCCTTCACCGCGAAGGAATAGTGCTGCGCCGACACGCCGAACCGCTGCTTGCGCGCGCCGCCCTTGCCGTACTTCTCCAGGAGGTTCAGGTACTGGCCGTACACCTGCCGCGCGTAGGGCAGGAAGTCCAGCCCCTCGGCCGTCAGCGTGACGCCGCGGCCCGTGCGGTTGAAGATCACGATGCCCAGCTCCTTCTCCAGCTCCTTGATGGCGCTGGTGAGCGAGGGCTGGGAGACGTACAGCTTCTCCGCGGCGCGGTTGATGGAGCCGATCTCCGAGATGGTGATGATGTAGTTCAGCTGCTGCAGCGTCATGGCGAAACCCTCCGTGCGCGATGGTGTGGTCGGTGCCGATACCGTATCTTCATTCATATTATACCACGTCGATGGGCGTTTGCGCAACGCCGGCGCTTGCCAAAGGGCGGGGTTTTTGATATAATCGGGAACAGCAATGAACCGGGAGGGACGCCCATGGAATTCAGCAAGCTGCACGGCCTCGGCAACGATTTCATCCTGGTGGACGGCTTTGGCCGATCGGTGCCGGAGGCTTCCGCACTGGCGGCGCGGCTGTGCCCGCGGCGCTTCGGCGTCGGCGCAGACGGACTGATCGTCGCGCGGCCGTCCGATGTCGCCGACGCCCGCATGGACTACTACAACAGCGACGGCTCCCCCGCGGAGATGTGCGGCAACGGCATCCGCTGCCTGGGGAAGTTCCTGTACGACAAGGGCATCTGCCGGCGAAACCCCATGACCGTCGAGACCGGCGCGGGCGTGCGGACGCTGTGGCTGGCCGTCGAGGGCGATGAGGTCCGGCAGGTGACCGTGGACATGGGCGCGCCGCGCTTCGCGCCGGAGGAGATCCCCGTCACCGCGGCGGACCACCGCATCGAGCTGGAGCTCGACGGGCGACGCCTGCGCTTCTTCTGCGCGTCGATGGGCAACCCCCACGCGGTCACCTTCGACCTCTACCCCGACGACGAGACCTTCCGCCGCCTGGGGCCGATGGTGGAGAAGCACCCCTGCTTTCCCCGCGGCGCGAACGTGGAGTTCTGCCGTGCGGACGGCGCGGGCGGCGCGGAGGTAAAGGTGTGGGAGCGCGGCGACGGCCCCACGCTGGCCTGCGGCACCGGCGCCTGCGCGGTGCTGGCCGCCGGCGCGACGCTGGGCATACTGCCGCGGGAGGCGGACATCCGCCTGCCCGGCGGCGCGCTCCGCATCCGCTGGGGCGAGGACGGCCACCTGTACATGACCGGGCCCGCGGAGAAGGTGTTCGAGGGCGCGGTCTGATCGCCGCCCGCGCTTGCGCCGCGGGCGCGTTGCGGGTATAATAGGGGTATACTGAGCATCGGAGGCGCACCATGGCCAAGGCACATCCCCGCTGCGCGGTGGTCGGCGCGGCGAACATCGATATCGGCGGCTTTCCCGCCGGCAGGCTGTCCATGCAGGATTCCAACCCGGGCCGCATCGCGCTGTCCGCGGGGGGCGTGGGGCGAAACATCGCGTGCACGCTGTCCCGTCTCGGCGTGGAGGTGGAGCTGATCGCGGCGTTGGGCCGGGACGCCTTCGCGGAGACCATCCGCGCGGACTGCATGCGCTCCGGCGTGAGCCTCGCGCTCTCGCCCACCTTTGAGGACGCCGGCAGCTCCGCCTACCTGTTCATCGCGGACGCCGCCGGGGACATGCAGCTCGCCGTCAGCGATATGGAGATCTGCGCCCGCCTGACGCCGGACGCGCTCAAGCCGCGGCTGGACGCGCTGAACGGCATGGACGCGGTGATCCTGGACGCGAACCTCTCCGAGGAGACGCTGTGCTGGCTGGCCCCGCGGCTGACGGTCCCGGTGATCGCCGACGCGGTGTCCACGGCCAAGGCCGGGCGGCTGCGCAACGCGCTGCCCTGGCTGCGCGTGCTGAAGCCCAACGCCATCGAGGCCGAGGCGCTCACCGGCGTAGCGGTCGCGGACGACGAATCCGTCTGGCAGGCCATGCGCGCCCTGGTGGACGCGGGCGTGGAGCGGGTATTCATCACCCTGGGCGAGCGCGGCGTGTGCTGCGGCGACGCGCTGCAGGGGCTCGTGCTGCCCGGCCCGTCGGTGAAGCTGGTGAACGCCACCGGCGCGGGCGACGCCTTCACCGCGGCGCTGGCCTGGGCGGAGCTGCGCGGGCTCGACCTGCGCCAGAGCGCCATGGCCGGCCTCGCCGCCGCGGCCATCGCCGTGGAGGCCATGCAGACCGTCAGCCCCGACATGAGCGAGGCGGCGCTCACGCGGCGCATGGCGCAGCTCGCCGGTCCCGCGTGACGCGGGCGCGGCACATTCTCTTTCATACGACAAACCGGAGGTTTTCCCATGAACGAAAAACACCTTGAAGTCTCGCCCGAAGTCCGGGCGGCGCTGGCGGCGGGCAAGCCGGTCGTGGCGCTGGAATCCACCATCATCTCCCACGGCATGCCCTATCCGCAAAACGTGGAGACGGCGCTGAACGTGGAGCGCATCGTGCGCGAGCACGGCGCGGTGCCCGCCACCACCGCCATCATCGGCGGCAAGCTGAAGGCCGGGCTGAGCCGGGACGAGATCGAATACCTGGGCAAAAAGGGCATGGCCGTGACCAAGGTCTCCCGGCGGGACATCCCCGTGATCGTCGCCAAGGGCGCGGACGGCGCCAGCACCGTGGCCACCACGATGATTATTGCGGCCATGGTGGGCATCCGCGTGTTCGCCACCGGCGGCATCGGCGGCGTGCACCGCGGCGCGCAGCAGACCATGGACATCTCCGCCGACCTGGACGAGCTGGGCCAGACGGCCGTGCTGGTGGTGTGCGCCGGCGCGAAGGCGATCCTCGACCTGCCGCTGACGCTGGAATACCTGGAGACCAAGGGCGTGACCGTGATCGGCTACGGCACCGACGAGCTGCCCGCGTTCTACACCCGGGTGAGCGGCCTGGGCGTGGACTACCGGCTGGACACCCCGGCGGAGGTCGCCGCGGCGTTCCGCGCCAAGCTGGAGCTCGGCCTGAAGGGCGGCATGCTGGTCACAAACCCCATCCCCGAAGCGTACAGCATGGACCCCGCCGTGATCAACAAAGCCATCGACGAGGCCATCGCGGAGGCCGAAGAGAAGGGCGTGAAGGGCAAGGAGGTCACCCCCTTCCTGCTGGCGAAGGTGAAGGACATCACCGGCGGCGACAGCCTGGCCAGCAACATCCAACTGGTCTACAACAACGCCGCCCTCGCCGCGGAGATCGCGGTGAACCTTGCAAAATAAAGGTTCTTCACGGAAAGTTGTGGGATTGACAGAAACGAGGTAGACAAAAGGAGCAAGGAAGACTTCTAATTGTAGCTGCTACACACACAAGAAGGAAGTC
>CADBCY010000037.1 GCA_902793325.1 uncultured Eubacteriales bacterium | reverse complement strand
CTTCCTTGCCTTGCAGAGGTGGAAATCCCGAAGGGATTTCCAGTTTTCAGCGAAGCTGAAAACCGCAAAGGTTCGAATTGAAATTCGAAGCTTTGCGCCCGCCTTTCTCATCGCTCTGCAGCATGTCGACTTCGTCAACATGCTGAGCGGGCGGCCTCCCTGGGGAGGCCGCCCGCGTTGTGCGGAGGCGATTACGCCTTCTTGCTCTTGATATACTCGTCGATGGCCGCGGCGGCTTTCTTGCCCGCGCCCATGGCCAGTATGACGGTGGCCGCGCCGGTGACGGCGTCGCCGCCGGCGAACACGCCCTCGCGGGTGGTCAGGCCGGACTCGTCCTCGGTGACGATGCAGCCGTGCTTGTTGGCCTCGAGGCCGGGGGTGGTGGAGCGGATCAGCGGGTTCGGGGACGTGCCGATGGCCATAATCATGGTGTCGATGTCCAGCGTGAACTCGCTGCCTTCCTTCACCACGGGGCGACGGCGGCCGGAGGCGTCCGGCTCGCCCAGCTCCATCTCCACGCAGCGCATGCCGATGACCTCGCCGTTGCGGGGATCGCGCTTGTCGTCGGGATTGTTGTAGCCCAGCACCTCCACGGGGTTGGTGAGGGTCTTGAAGATGATGCCCTCCTCCTGGGCGTGCTCGACCTCTTCCTTACGGGCGGGCAGCTCGTTCATGGAGCGGCGGTAGACGATGTACACCTCGTCCGCGCCCAGGCGCTTGGCGCAGCGCGCGGCGTCCATGGCCACGTTGCCGCCGCCGACCACCGCGACCTTCTTACCGTGGCGGATGGGGGTCTTGCTGCCGTCCCTGTAGGCCTTCATCAGGTTAATGCGGGTCAGGAACTCGTTGGCGGAATACACGCCCTTCAGGCTCTCGCCGGGGATGTTCATGAACCGGGGCAGGCCCGCGCCGGAGCCGATGAACACGGCCTCGTTGCCCATCTCGAACAGCTCGTCGATGGTCAGCACCTTGCCGATGACCATGTCCGTCTCGATGTCCACGCCCATCTCCTTCAGCGTGTCCACTTCCTTGTTCACGATGGCCTTGGGCAGGCGGAACTCGGGGATGCCGTAGCTCAGCACGCCGCCGGCCACGTGCAGCGCCTCGTACACGGTGACCTTGTAGCCCAGCTTCGCCAGGTCGCCCGCGCAGGTCAGGCCCGCGGGGCCGGCGCCGATGATGGCTACCTTATGGCCGTTGGGGGCGGGCACGGCGGGCTTTTCAGCGGAGTGCTCGCGGTGCCAGTCGGCCACGAAGCGCTCCAGGCGGCCGATGCCCACGGGCTCGCCCTTGATGCCGCGGATGCACGCGGATTCGCACTGGGTCTCCTGGGGGCACACGCGGCCGCACACGGCGGGCAGGGTGGAGGACTGGTGGATGACGGCGTAGGCGCCCTCGATGTCCTCGTTCGCCAGCCGCTCGATGAAGGCGGGAATGTCGATCTGCACGGGGCACTTGGAGACGCAGGGCTTGTTCTTGCAGTGCATGCAGCGCCGCGCCTCGTCGATGGCCATTTCATAGGTGTAGCCGGTGGCCACTTCCTCGAACACCTTGTTACGGTAGTTCGGGTCGAGGGAGGGCATGGGGCACTTGGTCGGGCTCATGTTCTTCTGGGTCGCCATATTATTCGGCCTCCTTCTTGAGCAGGTTGCAGAATTCATCGCGCTTGTGCTGCTCGAAATCGCGGTACATCGCGCCGCGGGACATGGCTTCGTCGAAGTCCACCTCGTGGCCGTCGAAGTCGGGGCCGTCCACGCAGGCGAACTTGGTCTGGCCGCCCACGGTCAGGCGGCAGCCGCCGCACATGCCGGTGCCGTCGATCATGATGGGGTTCATCGAGATGACGGTCTTGATGTTGTACTTCTTGGTGAGCATGCACACGAACTTCATCATGATGACCGGGCCGATGGCGATGACTTCGTCGTACTCGTTGCCCTCGTTGATGAGCTGCTCCAGGGCGTTGGTGACCAGGCCCTTGGTGCCGTAGGTGCCGTCGTCGGTCATCATGCAGACCTTCGAGGAGCAGGCGTTGAACTCGTCCTCCAGGATGACCAGGTCCCTGGTGCGGAAGCCCACGATGCTGTGCACCTCGCAGCCGTTGGCGTGCAGGGCCTGCGCCACGGGCAGCGCGATGGCGCATCCGACGCCGCCGCCGACCACGGCGACCTTCTTGAAGCCCTCTACCTCGGAGGCGTTGCCGAGCGGGCCGACGAAGTCGGGCAGGTAATCGCCCTCGTTCAGCGCGTTCAGCTCCATGGTGGTTCCGCCGACGATCTGGAAGATGATGTCCACGGTGCCGGCTTCGCGGTCATAGCCCGCGATGGTCAGCGGGATGCGCTCGCCGTCGTCGCTGGCGCGCAGGATGATGAACTGCCCGGCCTTGGCCTTGCGGGCGACCAGCGGCGCCTCGACGACCATCTTCGTGACGGTCGGGTTCAAAGGCTGCTTCTTGACGATCTTAAACATGCTTTCCCTCTTCTCTGATGGATTCGGCAACGCGACTTGGACGCGCTGCGGGGGGACTGCGTTCCATGCAAAAGCACAGGTGCGCAGACCTGTTTCCCCGGTATCATAGCATAATCGACGGTTAAAATCAACAATCCGGCCGCCGGATTTACAAAGACTACAACAAACTGCGCCCCGGGGCATTCGGCCGGGGGCGGAAAAAGCGCATCCCATGCCCGAGGGCATGGGATGCGATCGCGGCGGGCGTCAGCGCTCCGCCTTCCATTCGTCCAGCGCGGCGACGATGTCGCCGATCATGTACAGGCTCCCGCAGGCGCAGACCACGCCGTCGTCGCCGGCCAGCTCGATGGCCTTGCGCACGCCCGCCGCCACCGTGTCGCAGGCCACGGCGCGCTCGCCGCGCCCGGTCAGCCAGGCGGCCAGGTCCGCCGCGGGCAGGGCGCGCGGGTTGCGGGGCGTCACGGTGACGAATTCGTCGGAGAAGGGCAGCAGGTAGTTGAACATGTCGCCGTAGTCCTTGTCGGCCATGCAGCCGTTCAGGAACACGATGCGCCGCCCCGGCAGGTATCTGCGCAGGGCGTCCTGCAGCGCCTCCAGGCATTGGGGGTTGTGGCCGCCGTCCACGATGAACAGCGGGTCGTCGCACAACCGTTGGAAGCGCCCCGGCCACGTCACCGTGGCGAGCCCTTCGCGAATGGCCTCGTCCGGGATGTTCCAGCCCCGGCCCCGGAGCACCGCCAGCGTGGTGAGCGCGGTGCAGGCGTTGCGGAGCTGGTGCGCGCCGAGCAGCGGGATGCGCAGATCCTTCAGATCCTTCCAGTCGAAGCGCTGCCCGTCGAGGCCGTCGGAGAGCGGCTTGAGGGCGGAGAAGTCCACGCGGCACAGCGGCGCGCACAGCTCGCGGCAGACCTCCTCGACCACCATCTCCACGGAGCGCTGCGCCTGCTGGTAGAGCACCACGGGGCGGCCCGGCTTGACGATGCCGGACTTGGTCCTGGCGATCTCCCACAGCGTGGCGCCCAGCACCTGCGTGTGGTCCAGGCCGATGTTCACCAGCACCGCGGCCTCGGTGTTGCGGACCACGTTGGTGGCGTCCCACTCGCCGCCCATGCCCACCTCCAGCACCACGATGTCGCACTTTTCGCGGCGGTAGTACTCCATGGCGATGGCGGTGTCGATCTCAAACTCGGAGGGATGGTCCGCCATGGCTTCGGCATGGGGGCGGATCATCTCCGTCAGCGCGCACACGGCCTCGTCGGGGATCTGCTCCCCGTTCACCTGGATGCGCTCGTTGAAGCGGATGATGTAGGGCGAGGTGTACAGGCCCGTGCGGTAGCCCGCCTTCGCCAGCACGCTGGCGAGCATGGCGGCGGTGGAGCCCTTGCCGTTGGTGCCCGCGATGTGCACGAACTTCAAATGGTCCTGGGGATTGCCGATGCGGTCCAGCAGCTCGATCTCGCGCTCCAGCCCGGGGATCGTGCCCACCCAGGATACGTTGTGGATGTATTGCAGCGCCTCTTCTATGGTCATCATGGTACAATCACGCTTTCGTTCATCAGTGCGGGGCGGACACGGCGTGGCCGTCCGGGCCCTCCGCCTTGGGGGAGATGGGCGGCCAGAGCCGCAGGCTCTCGAATACCTTCGTCTTGAACAGGCCGAAGATCACCGCCGTGTTCACCATGGTAGTGACGGCGAACTGCACGCTGCGCATGGCCAGGAAGCCGCCGAAGCTGCGCGTGCCGTAGATGAAGGACAGCCAGTAGCTCTGCCAGAGCACGCTCCCCAGCACCACCGCGGGCAGGAAGGAGAGCAGTATGCGCAGGAAGCTGGCCTTCTTCACCACGATGTGGCGCAGCAGCCCCGCGCACAGCCCGGTGAGCACCGGCGGCACGGCGAACAGCGGGTTGTAGCCGTAGCCGGAGAACAGCGTGCCCACGAAGTCGCCCACGAAGCCGACGATCATGCCGGGGACGGGACCGAACAGGTAGCCCGCCAGCACGATGGGCACCGCCTCGATGGAAAAGCGCATGGTGGGATTGGGCATGGGGACGATGAAGCGGGCCAGCACGACCTCCAGCGCGGAGAGCAGCGCCATGGAAACCAGCATTCGGGTGGTAAATCTCTTCATGAAAAAACCTCCATTCAAGTGGAGGAGGTTGAAGCGATGCGACGGTTCTGCGGGCGGACGCATTTCCTCCCGCGCGATTGTGTTAGCGGATGCGATAATGGCATCGCGGAGCGACCGCTCCTTCGCCCGGCGGCAACCTCCCATCCGCCGGTACTTGACGCGCCATTCCTACTCTACAATCGGAAATCATTCGCCGCGACTGTGAACTGACGGGACATCTGCACCTTTTCCCGCGCGCCGCGACCATACCCGGAAAAGCCTCCAATCATGGTTATTATAGTAGATTTTGCCTGTGTTTGCAATCCCCCCGGGGCAGATTTAATGATTTTCCTGCCGGAGGGCTTCCCGGCGGCGTCAAACGCCCGGCCGGGAGCGCCTACGCCTTGCCCGCGATCTCGAGCTTCGGCAGGAACAGCTCGTCCCGGCCCTGCGCGAGCAGCACCATCGCGCAGGAGGTCAGCAGCGAGAGCTGGCGGTCGGGAGCGTCCAGCGGGATGGCAAAGTCCTCCTTCATCCGCCGCACGCGGTACAGCACCGTGTTGCGGTGGGTGAACAGCCGCGCGCTGGTTTCCTGCAGCGAATGGCGGCAGCACAGGTAGGCGTACAGCGTCAGGCAGTAGGGGGACTGCTCCTCCGCGTCCCGCTCCGCCAGCCGGCGAACCTCCTCGCACGGCGTCGCGCCGCCCTCCGCCAGGCCGCGCAGCAGCATCAGCCCGTGGAAGTCCTCCGCCGCGGCGGCGAAGGGGTGGGGCGTCCGGGGCAGCAGGTAGTCCATGATCCGCTGCGCCGCGGCGTGGGCCTGCGGCAGGTGGAACAGCCCGCCCATGGGCTCCGACACCAGCAGCCGCAGGCTGAACTGCTTCGCCAGCGTCCGGAACAGCTCCATGTCCGGCGCGGAGTTGATGAAGAACAGCAGCGCCCCGCCGTTGAGCATCGGCCGCGAGTCGGGAAAGACGCTCAGTATGGCGTTCTGGAGGGCGTTTTCCGACCAGTTGGCGTTGTGGTACAGCTCCAGGTTCACCATCACCAGCCGCTGGGGATCGAAGTGCTGCAGGCCCGCGGCGTCGGCCTGGAGCCGGAACAGCGCCTCGTCCTCGAAACGGCCCTCCATCAGCGATTGCAGCACCGCCTCGCCGGTGTTCAGCGCGGGGCCGCCCCGGCCGGTCTCCAGCGTCAGTTGCTTCGCCAGCGCCGCCTCCACCGAGGCCAGCACGTGCGCATCGGCCCCCTTCAGCCGCCCCTCAACATCAACCAGGATGAGGTAGCCCGTCACCGCGCCGCCGGTGACCAGCGGGGAAATGCGCCGCCGGTAGGGGCTGTCCTCCAGGGTCACATAGTGCGCCCCGGCATCGCCCGCCAGCAGGGAGCTGGTCTCATAGGTCAGCGTGCCGCGCGCCGCCGAGCTGTCGAAGGGCACGTCGCGGAAGTCCGCCGGGGCGTGCCACGCCAGCGCGCGGAAGGCCACGTCCACCAGCATCACCGGGCAGCGGAACAGCTCGTAGACGTCCTTCACCAGCAGGTGGAGGTCATCCGTATTCATGAAATCATCGAGAAATGCCTGAATATCCATGCGTACCTCAAATTGTGCGACGAGCACAAAATGGTTTTTCGGTATTATACCGCAAGTACCGTGCAAATGCAAGAAAAAGTTGTATAATATCAACCGTACCGAGGAAACAACGGTATACTCAACGCAGAGAGGAAGCGAGAATTATGAAGCTGTTGAAGAATATCCACGATATCGAGAACCTGATGGATGCGGTGAACCGCTGCCGCGGCGATGTGATTCTGCGCTCAGCCGACGGGCGCGAGGAGTACGATCTGAAGAATGAGCTCGCGCGCTACATTGCCATCGGCGAGCTGTGCAAGGACGAGGCCGACGACTACGAGCTGTTCTGCATGAATCCCTCCGACGAGGGCCATATGCTGAACTTCTTCTACAAGCTCGATCCCCGTCACGCCCAGGCGGCCTGAGCCCCAGGGCAACCGAGTCATCCCGCCCGCGCGGTTTACCGCGCGGGCTCAGAGCGCCGATAAAGGCCGCAACCGCGAATCCCGAAGGGATTTCCAGTTTTCAGCGAAGCTGAAAACCGCAAAGGTTCGAATTGAAATTCGAAGCTTTGCGCCGGCCTTTCTCGCCGCTCTGCAGCATGTCGACTTCGTCAACATGCTGTGCCCGCGCGGCCTTCGGACCGCGCGGGCTTTGCCGTTTTGGAACCGGAATGATTTCCCAGCCCGCGGCGCATACTAGAGTGAGTTTCAAAATCCGGGGAGGAAGCCATCCTCCCTTCGACGGAGGCTATGCTATGCGCCGATTTGACGACAAACCCTTTGAACGCCTGGACGCCCGGCAGCGGGAGCGTGTGCGCGCGCTGGCGGAGGCGCTGGACGCGGACGGCAGCGCCTGGCTGCGGCCGGAGCGCGGCCTGCCGCGACGCTTCGGTGCGCTGCTCCGGGCCGTGGAGCGTTTGGACTGCGGCGGCGACGAGGCCCTCCTGCGCCTGTCGGAGGCCGGGCCGTGGGTGCTTTCGATCATGGTTCGGGAGGCGGCGGAGCCCCGTCTGCGCCTTCCGGCCCACGGCGGCGCGCCGCGGCTTTCGATGCTGATGGACGGGCTGTTTCGCGGCGGGGAGGCGGCGCTGGACGAGGAAAGGCTGCTGGCGTCGCTGCACGCCTTCGACGAGGCGCGTCCGCTGACGATGGCGGAGCTGTGGGGCGTGGGCCGGGCGGCGCGCCTCTCGCTGTTGCGCGGTCTCGCGGACGCGGCGGCGGAGGCGGCGCGAAGCGCGCGGGCCTGCGCGCGCGCCGCGGCGTGGGTGGAGCGCCCGACGGGCGGGCTCGAGGGCCGGGACGCGGCCTTCTTCTGCCATGCGCTGAAGCTGGCGGAGGACCGCTCCCTGCCCGGGGCGCAGCGCCTGCTGGAGCGACACCTGCGGAGCCGGGGCATCCTGCCGGAGGAAGTGACGGGCCTCGCGCACGACGCGCAGGCGCGCGCGCTGGTGCGGCTGAACGCGCTGTTGGACGGCCTGCGCATGGCGGAGGCGCTGGACGGCGAGGCGGCCTTTGCACGGCTGTCCCGGGTGGAGCATGCGCTGGCGGAGGACCCCTCCGGCGTCTACCCGGCCATGGACGAGGAATCCCGCGCCGCGGTGCGCGCGCGGACGGCGGAGCTGGCGGCGGCGCTGGGCATCGAGGAGCTGTCGCTGGCCCGCCGCGCCGTGGAATGCGCGCGGGGCGGGGAGGGCGAGCGCGGCACGGTCTGCTGGTGGCTGGCCGCGGACGAGGGCCGACAAGCGCTGGCGGCGGGCCTTGGTGGGCGCGGGGTCCCGAGGCTCGTGCCCGACCCGACGGGGACGAAGTGCGCCGCGGCGCTGGGCGCGGGGACGCTGCTGCTCGCCGCGGGGTTCGCGGCGTTGACCCGCGCGCCCTGGCTGCTTCCGGCGACCCTGCCCGCGGGGAGCTTCGTCTGCGCGGCGCTGGCGGGGCGGATCTATCCGCGCCTCGTCCGGCCGAACCGGCTGTTGAAGCTGGAGTTCGAGCAGATTCCCGACGAGTGGCGGACGCTCGTGGTGATCCCCGCGCTGCTCTCCAGCCCGGAGCGGGTCGATGCGCTCTGCGACCAGTTGGAGGCGCTGGGCTGCATGGAGGCGGACGGGAACCTGGGCTTTTTGCTGCTGGGCGACTTCGCCGACGGGCCCTCGGAGCACGCGCCCTCGGACGGCGAAATCGTGGACGCGGCGCGGGCGCGCATCGAAGCGATGAACCGGGCGGCGGGCTGCGAGCAGTACGCCTACCTGCACCGCCCCCGGACGCTGCTGGCGGCGGACGGCCGCTGGATGGGCCGCGACCGCAAGCGCGGCGCGCTGGAGGACCTGAACCGGCTGCTGCTGGGCGAACCCGGCGCGGAGGCGGCGTTTTCCGTGGAGGGGAGGGCCTGCGCCCGGCTGCGGAACCGCTACGCGCTGGTCGTCACGCTGGATGCCGACACCCGCCTGCTGCCCGGCGCGCTGCACCGGCTGGCCGGGGCCATGGCGCACCCGCTGAACCGGCGCTACGCGGTGCTGCAGCCCGCCATGGAGACGCTGCCCTCCGCCTGTGCGAACGACTACGCGCGGCTGTACGCGGGCCATGGCGGGGTGAGCGCCTACCCGGCGTCGGTGTCCGATTTATGGCAGGACGCCACCGGCACGGGGCTCTACGCGGGCAAGGGCGTCTATCGCGTGCGGGCGTTCCACGACGCGCTGGACGGCGCGCTGCCCGAGGGCAGGGTGCTGAGCCACGACCTCATCGAGGGCACGCTGGCCGGCGCGGGCTTCCTGGACGACGTGTCCTTCTACGACGGACATCCCGCCACGCCCGCCGCGGCGCGGAAGCGGCGGCACCGCTGGACCCGCGGCGACTGGCAACTGCTGGGGATGCTGTGGAAGGGCCGGGCGCGCAACGGCGCCCGGCTGGGCATCGCCGCGCGCTATCGCATGCTGGACAACCTGCTCGGCAGCCTGAAGGCCCCGGCGCTGCTGGCGCTCCTGCTGGCGGGCCTCTGGACGGGAAACGTCGCGGCGCTCGGGCTGGGGCTCGCGCTGTGCTTTCTGGAGCCGATCCTGAGCCTGGGCCGGGGCGACAGCGCCGGGTGGCGCCGCGCCGCGCTGGAGCTGTCGCTGCTGCCGGTGGAAGCGGCGAGCCAACTGGACGCCGTGCTGCGCACGCTGTGGCGGCTGGGGGTGTCCGGCAGGCACTTGCTGGACTGGACCACGGCGGCGGACGCCGAGGGCATGGCGGACGCCGCGCTGCTGCCCGCGCTCGCCGGCGCGCTGCTGGCGATCCCGGGGCTGGCGGGGCCGATGCGCCTGGCCGCGGCGGGGCTGCTCTTGCTGTGGAGCGTCGGGCCGGGCTGGGCGCGGGACCTCGCGGCGCGGGACGCGACGGACGTAGAAGCGCCGTCCCGGGCGGACGAGGCGGAATTCGAGCGCCTCGCGCGGGAGACGTGGCGCTTCTTCGAGGACAATGTGGACCCCGCGACATGTCCGCTCCCGCCGGACAACGTGCAGTTGGACCCGCCCGTGGGCGCGGCCCGGCGCACCTCGCCGACCAACATCGGCCTGTACCTGGCGAGCTGCCTGGCCGCCCGGCGGCTGGGGTTCGTCGGGACGCGGGAGATGGAGCGCAGGATGGACGCTGCCGTCGCCGCGATGGAGGGGATGGAGAAGTGGCGCGGCCATCTGTACAACTGGATCGACCTGGACGCCCTTTCGCCGCTGCCGCCGCGGTATGTCTCCTCCGTGGACAGCGGCAACCTGGCGGCGTGCCTGCTGCTGTGCGCCGCGGCCCCGGAGGTCGGAGAGGAGCTGGCGTCGCGCATGCGCGCGCTCGCGGAGGGCATGGATTTTTCCGCGCTGTACGATGGGAAGCGCCGCCTGTTCGCCATCGGGCTGGAAGCGGACGCCGGGCGGCTCAGCCGGTCCCACTACGACCTGCTGGCCTCCGAGTCCCGCCTGATGAGCTTCACGGCGATGCTGCTCGGCCAGGTGCCCCCGGAGCACTGGCGGGCGCTGGGCCGGGCGTGCGCGTCCGCGGAGGGCGCGCCGGTACTGCTCTCCTGGAGCGGCACGATGTTCGAATACCTGCTGCCGGAGCTGTTCATGCCCGCGCCGGCATGCAGCCTGTTGGGCGTCGGCGTCCGCGGCGCGGTGCGCGCGCAGCGCGCGCTGGGGCGAAGGCTGAAGCGGCCCTGGGGCGTGTCGGAATCGGGCTGCTGCGCCTTCGACGGGCAGCTCAACTATCAATACCAGGCCTACGGGCTCCCGGCGCTGTCGTTGAGCGGCAGCGCTTCCACCGGCGTGGTCGCGCCCTACGCCTGCGCGCTGGCGGCGAGCCTCGCGCCGCGCGCGGCGGCGGAGAACCTGCGCGCCATGCGAAACCTCGGCTGGGCGGGGCGCTGGGGCTTTTACGAGGCCGCCGACTACCTGCGCGGCGAGGGCGGCGAACCGGCGCTGGTGAAGAGCTGCATGGCGCACCACCAGGGCATGGCGCTGTGCGCGCTGTGCAACGCGCTCACCGGGAATTCCCTCGCGCGGGACTTCATGGCCCGGCCGAGGGCACGCGCGCTCGCGCTGCTGCTGGAGGAACGCGCGCCGGTTCGCGCGCCGCGACGGGCCGGAACGCCGGGCGCCGTCCGCGAGGCAGGGACGCGCGACCGCTCCGCCGCCTGGCATGCCCAGCCCGGGCGCAGACTGGCGGAGACGCACGTGCTGGCCGGCGCGGGCGCGACGGTGCTGGTGACCATGGACGGCGCGGCGCACTACGCGCGGGACGGCGTGCTGGCGACGCGCTTTGCCGGGGACCTTCTCAACCGCGGCGACGCCGCCTGCGTGCACGCGCTGGACGTGGCTTCCGGCGAGGACGCGGTGCTGGGCGGGCGGGCGCTGCTGCTGCCCGGCGCGGCGCGGTTCCGGCAGGCGCTGCGCGGCGCGGAGGCGGAGATGAAGCTGTGCGTGTCCCCGGAGGACGGCGCGCTGCTCAAGACCGTGGCGCTGAAGAACACCGGGCGCAGGCCGCGGTGCTTCGCCGTCACCGACGTGGAGCCGGTGGCGCTGGCCCCGGAGGGTGCGCTGCGGGCGCATGCGATCTTCCAGAACCTGTTCGTGGAGGCCGAAAGGATCGCGCCGAACGCACTGTGCTTCCGGCGGCGCCCGAGGGCGGAGGGCGAGCGCTTTCCCCGGCTGCTGCACGCGGCGTGGGGCGGCGACGTGGAGTCGGAGACGGACCTCGACCGCCTCGCCGGGCGCATGGGGAACACCGGCAGGCCCGGGGGCATATCGATGGAGCCGGGCGGCGCGTGCGGCGCGGGGCTCAACCCCGCGAGCGCTTTGCGCGTCCGCGTGCGCCTCGCGCCGGGGGAGGAGAAGGCGGTGCGCTTCCTGCTCTGCCTCGCGGACGACGGGCGCGCGGCGCGGTCGCTGCTGGACCGCTACGCCGGGGCGGAGGGCTTTTCCCGCGCCATGGAGCTCTCCCGCGCGCGGGCGGACGCCGTGCTGCGCTTCCTGGGCCTGGACGCGGGCAGGCACATGCTGCTGATGCGCCTGGCGGCGCTGCTGGCGGACGGACGCCTCGCCGCGGAGGCGCGGGGCGGCGCGGCGAACGCGGGTCCCGCGCCGCGGGAAGCGCTATGGGCGCTGGGCCTGTCCGGCGACCGGCCCGTGCTGACGATGTTTGCCTCCGATCCCGGCCAGTCCGCGCCGGTGCGGGCGCTGCTGCGCGCGCATGAGTTCTACCGCGGGCTGGGCGTCGACTGCGACCTCGCGCTGGTGAACGACGGCCCCGCGGGCTACGACCGTCCCGTGCGGGACATGCTCTCCGCGCAGCTCGACAGCAGCGCGCTGGCGGGGCTGCGCGGCGCGCCGGGCGGGGTCTGGCTGCTGGACGGCGCTTCGATGGGCGCGGCGCAGCGGGCGGTGCTGGTCCGCGGAAGCAGCGCCTGCTTCGACGCCGGGCGGGACTTCTACGCGCAGGTGCGGGCGCTGCTCTCGGCGCTGGACGTGCCGGCGGCGGCGGAACCGCCCGCGCTGGACATCGGCGCTTCGACGCTGCCTCCCCTGGGCGCGGCGAACGGCTACGGGCGCTTCGACGGCAGGGGCGGATACGAGATCGACGTGCTGCCCGGCAGGACCACCCCCGCGCCGTGGTGCAACATCCTGGCGGGGGAACGGGGCGGCGCGCTCCTGACCGAGCGCGGCGGCGGATTCCTCTGGCACGGCGGCAGCCGGAGCGGGCGCATGACGCGTTACGGCAACGACAGCCTGCGGGAGGGCTGGGGGCTGATGCTGTGGCTGTCGGAAGCAAAGACCGGCGCGCGGCTGATGCTGTTGCCCGGCGACCGGCCCGCTCGGCCCTTCCGCGTTCGCTACGACGCATCCTCGGCGACCTATGCCTTCGCGGGGGAGAAGCTGGCGGGCGAGACGCGGTTCGAGCTGGACGGCGCGGACGATCTCATCATCACGCTGTCCCTCGCGAACCGGACGGCGAAGCCCGTGGCGCTGGAGCTGGCGGCCTGCGCGGACTGGCTGATGGGCGCGGACGCGGGCGACGGCGTGCGGCTGAACGCCTGGCACGCGGACGGCGCCTGCTTTGCCACGGGCGCCATGCCGGGCGTGGGCATACTGGCGATGCACGCGGCGGACGTTCGGCCCTGCGCCGGGCGGGCGGCGCTGCTGGGCCGGGGCGGCGTGACCGATCCCGGGGACGCGCCCGGCGCGCCGGGCGGATGGGGCCTGAAGGCGCCGGTGCGGCTGGAGCCGAACGGCGCGCTGGAGCTGCGCCTCGCCGTGGCCTGGGCGGAGGACGCCGACGCGGCGCAAGCCTGGGCGGAGGCCTTCCGCAGGGCGGGCAGGTGCGCGCCGCGGCAGGCGGAAGCGCCCGCGCTCGCCCTCGAGACCCCCGATCCCGTGCTGGACGAGCTGTTCAACCACTGGCTGCTGCACCAGGTGCGGGCGTCCCGCGTGCTGGGGCGCACGGGCTTCTACCAGCCCGGCGGCGCCTACGGCTTCCGCGATCAGCTCCAGGACATGCTGGCCCTGATCCCCGAGGAGCCGGCGCGGGTCCGGGCGCACCTGCTGCGCTGCGCCGCGCGGCAGTTCGAGGCGGGCGACGTACTGCACTGGTGGCACGAGCCGTATCGGGGCGTGCGCACGCGCATCGCCGACGATCTGCTGTTCCTGCCCTGGGTGGCCGCGGAATACGCGCGCCAGACCGGCGACGCCTCGGTGTTCGCGGAGCAGGTGCCCTGGCTGGAGGACGCGCCGATCCCCGAGGGCGCGTCGGAGCTGTACGCCGAGATGCGCCCCACGGAGGGTACCGCCACGCTGCACGAGCACTGCATGCGCGCCTTTCGCCGCGCCGCGGCGCAGGGCGGCCACGGGCTGTCCCTGATGGGCGTGGGCGACTGGAACGACGGCATGAACCGCGTGGGCGCGGCGGGGAAGGGGGAGAGCGTGTGGCTGTCGGAGTTCACCGTGGCCTGCGCGCAGGGATACCTCGACTTTGCGAGCGACCCGGAGGACCGGCGCTGGCTGGAGTCGCTGATCGTGCGGCTGCGGGTGGCGGTGGAGCAGCGCGGCTGGGACGGCGGCTGGTACCTGCGCGCCTACGACGACCGGGGAAATCCGCTGGGCGGTTCGGCCTGCGACGCCTGCCGCATCGACGCCATCTCCCAGGCGTGGGCGGAGCTCGCCGGGCTGGACGATCGGCGCTGTGGGCTGGCGCTGGACGCCGCGTGGGCGCACCTCGTGGACGAACGGCTGGGCATCGTGAAGCTGCTGACGCCGCCCTTCGGCGAGGAAGGGACGGACCCGGGGTACATCCGCGCCTATCCCGCGGGCGTGCGGGAGAACGGCGGCCAGTACACCCACGGCGCGCTGTGGCTGCTGCTGGCGCTGATCCACCGCGGCGACGCCGCGCGCGCGCACCGCATGCTCCGGATGCTGCTGCCCTGCAACCACGCCGGCACGCCCGGGGAGGCCGAGCGCTACCGGGTGGAGCCCTACGCGGTGGCCGCGGACGTGAGCGCCTCCCCGGACTGTCCCGGCCGCGGCGGCTGGACGTGGTACACCGGGTCCGCGGCGTGGATGCGCGTGTGCGTGCTGGCGCTGCTGGGCTACGAGCGGCGCGGCGACCGGGTGCGGCTCAACGCGCTGCTGGGCGACTGGCCCGGGGCGGCGCTCGTGCTGCGCTGCGGCGGCGCGAGCTATCGCTTGGTCGCCGACCGCCGGAGCAGCGCCGTCACGCTGGACGGCAGGCAGGTCGGGGAGGACTTCATCCGCCTCGTCGACGACGGCAAACCCCACGAGGCCCGCTTCCCCGCCCGGAAGGCATGAAAAAGGGGCTGTCTCCCGCGACGCCGTAAGCCGCGATGAGACAGCCCCTTCGCTTTGATTCATTCCCCGTCCTTGAACCCCTCGCCCAGCACCTCGTGGGCCTTGTTGGCGATGACGAACGCGCGGGGGTCCACGGAGAATACGATCCGCCGCAGCCGCATGGCCTCGAAGCGGTTCACCACGCACAGCAGCACCTGCTTCCTGGTGCGGCTGTACATGCCCATGGCGTCCAGCGCCGTGACGCCGCGGTCCATCTCGCGCAGGATCTGCTCGGCGATCCGCTCGCTCCGGTCGGAGATGATGAAGTAGGAATGGGCGGTGTTCGGGCCCTCCAGCACCACGTCCACCAGCACGTTCAGTATGAAGGCGCTGATGAGGCCGTACATGGCCGCCTGGGCCTCGAACAGGATCGCGGAGGCAATGATGATCAGCCCGTCCACGGCGAAGATGCCCACGCTGACCCGCAGCACCGGCACCAGCCGGTGGACGAGGCTGGAGAGCATGTCCGTGCCGCCGGTGGTGGCGTTGCCGCGGAGCACCAGGCCGAAGCCGATGCCGCTGACCACGCCGCCGTACACCGAGGCCAGCAGCATATCGTCCGTGGCGGGGGGCAGGGGCAGCCAGTCGATCAGCAGCGAAAGCCCCAGCATGGCGATCAGCGAGCGCAGGCCGAAGCTCCACCCCATCGAGCGCATCGACACCAGGAACAGCGGGATGTTCAGCACCGCGTTCACCGTGCCCACCGTGATCCCGGGCAGGAAGTGGTTCACCAGCTGGCCCACGCCCGTGAAGCCGCCGGAGACGATGCGGTTGGGGATCAGGTACAGCTTGTAGCCCGCGGCGGCGCACAGCAGCCCGATGACGATACACAGCGCGTTCTTCCACTCGCGGCGCAGCATTGATTTCATGAGTACCTCCCGGAAGCGCCCGCGGCCGCCTGCCGCGGGCTGGATGGCGAAATGGGACGGGCGTCGCCGCCGCCGAATACCATGGTATGGCGGGGACGGGCGAATCGCGGCGCATGCGCCCGGCCCCGGAGAGCAAGTATACCACAAACCCCCGGGCAATTCAATCGGAACGCAACGCTTTCCAGTGGCATAGTGATAACAGACCGGGAACGGTCGATTCTGAATGAAAGGCGTGCGAAACATGACGTATGGAAGAATGCCGCTGTATCCCGCCCTGTGTCCGGGCGGCGAGGGCAGCGCCTGCGTGACGATGCCCCTGTTCGACGACGGCCGCGGCGGCCCGCCGGGCCCGTCGCCCTGCGGGGACGTGCAGCGGGTGACGATCGAAAACCCCTGCCGGCCGGGCGAGTGGGCCGAGGTGCTGCTGGGGGTGGACGGCTGCGGGAACCTCACGGTCTGCGTGCGGCGCGCCGCGGAGTGCTGCCGGAGGCCGGAGAAGCCCTGCCGGCCCTGTCCGCCGCCCTGTCCGCGGCCCCGGCGCTGCGGCAGGCTGTACGGGAACTGGGAGAACTGAACGAAGGGCGGACGCGCGCGTCCGCCCTGCTTCGCGTTATTTCCCGCCAAGGTGTCATGATCGGACGATGACGGGCATATATCCTGTCAGAAAACAGACGACGGAGGGACAGACATGGACAGGATTCGCGTGATGCTGGCGGACGACAACCAGAGTCTGCTGCGGCTGCTGGAGGACTACCTCTCCCGCCAGCCGGACATCGAGGTGGTGGCGGCGGTGAGCGACGGGGTGGAGATCCCGGACAAGGTGTGCGCCACGCTGCCGGAGCTGCTGGTGATGGACATTATCATGCCCCGGCAGGACGGCTTCATGACGCTGGAGCGGCTGAACCGGCTGGAGCCCGCGATCCGCCCCAAGGTGATCGTGCTCACGGGGCTGGCGCGGGACGACTTCATCCTCAGGGCCATCGCGCTGGGGGCCAGCTATTACATGGTCAAGCCCTTCGACCTGGGGCTGCTGTACGCGCGCATCGTGGAGATCGCCCGCGAGCAGCCCGCCAGCGTCGCCGAGGCCGCGCGGCCCGCGGAGCCGGAGGGGGATTCGGTGGACGAGCGCATCACCAACCTGTTCCTCACGCTGGGCATCCCCGCGCACATCAAGGGCTACCAGTACCTGCGCGAGGGCGTACACATGGTGCTGGAGAACCACGAGCTCATCAACCGCATCACCAAGGAGCTGTACCCCGGCATCGCTGCCCGCTTCGACACCAGCGCCAGCAAGGTCGAGCGCGCCATGCGCCACGCCATCGAGGTGGCCTGGTCGCGGGGGCGGCTGGATACCGTGAACCGGATGTACGGCTGCAAGGTTTTCAGCCGCGAGGACAAGCCCACCAACGGCGAGTTCATCGCCATGGTCGCCGACAAGCTGGCGGTGAAGAAGACGGCGTGAGCCGGGGTCGGGCGCGGAAAGGTGCGGGGGAGGGCGCCCCTTGTCCTCCGCGCCCCTTTAAATTTCTGCTAGGCCATAGGCAAAGGACGCGGGATGTGATATAATAGATAGGCAACCGGCCGGCGCGCCGACAATCAGACGTATAATGATTAGGCAACCGGCGCGAAGCGCGGTTGGCCGGGTCGGCGGGCCGCGGAGCGCGCACGCCGACAATCAAACGTATAATGATTAGGCAACCGGCGCGAAGCGCGGTTGGCCGGGTCGGCGGGCCGCAGAGCGCGCACGCCGACAATCAAACGTATAATGATTAGGCAACCGGCGCGAAGCGCGGTTGGCCGGGTCGGCGTGCCGCGGAGCGCGCGCGCCGACAATCAGACGTATAATGATTAGGCAACCGGCGCGAAGCGCGGTTGGCCGGGTCGGCGGGCCGCAGAGCGCGCACGCCGACAATCAAATCATATAACATTCCGCGCGCGGCGCGGGTTTTGGGGGATACCGCCTATGCACAGCATGACCGGCTACGGCCGGGCTTTTCGGGAGATCGACGGCCGCCAGCTGACCGTGGAGCTCAAGAGCGTAAACCACCGCTTCCTGGACGTGGCCGTGCGCGCGCCCAGGAGCCTCATGTTCCTGGAGGACGCCGTCCGCAAGCAGATCGGCGCGCGGCTGTCCCGCGGCCACGTGGACGTGTTTTTGACCTACCGCAACCTGCGCACCGACGCTCGCCGCGTGACGGTGGACCGGGCGCTGTTCGAGGCCTACGCCGCGGCGCTGGACGGCGTGGCGGACGTGGGGCTGCGGGACGACCGCACGCTGATGGGCGTCGCGCGCATGCCCGACGTGCTGACCGTGACCGAGGCCGACGAGGACCAGGACGCCGTGCTGGCGCTGCTTCGGGAGACGCTCGACGGGGCGCTCGACCAGCTCGCCGCCATGCGGGCGCGGGAGGGCGAGGCCATCCGGCGCGACCTCTCCGACCGGGTGGATGCCATCGAGCGCATGACCGGCGAGATCGAGGCGCGCTACCCCGAGACCGTGCGCGAGTACACCGAGCGCCTGCGCGCCGCCGTGCGGGAACTGATCGGCGGCGAGGTGGACGAGACGCGGCTGATGATGGAGGTCGCCCTGATGGCCGACCGCAGCGCCATCGCCGAGGAGATCGTGCGCCTGGGCAGCCACGTGCGCCAGCTCCGCGGGCTGTTCGATTCGCCCGAGCCCGTCGGCCGGCGGGTGGATTTCATCATCCAGGAGCTGAACCGCGAGGTCAACACCGTGTCCTCCAAGTCCCAGGATATCCCCATCACCCGCCTGACGGTGGACATGAAGGCGGAGATCGAAAAGCTCCGGGAACAGGTCCAGAACATCGAATAGACCCTGAAACAAAAGACGAGGGAGCGATTTCAAATGGCCAAACGCGGCAGACTCTTTGTCATCTCCGGTCCCGCCGGCGCGGGAAAGTCCGAAATCGTCAAGAAGCTGCTCCGGAAGCACCCGGACGTGAAGCTGTCCGTGTCGTGCACCACGCGCGCGCCGCGCCCCGGCGAGGTGGACGGCGTCAGCTACCACTTCGTCACCGAGGCGCGCTTCGAGGAGCTCATCGCCGAGAACGCCTTCTACGAGTGGGCGCACGTGCACCAGAACCGCTACGGCACGCTCAAGTCGGTGGTGAAGCAGGAGCTGGACGCCGGGCACGACCTGGTGCTGGAAATCGACGTGCAGGGCTGCCTGCAGGCCATGGCGCAGGACCCGAGCGTCACGGGCATATTCGTGTGTCCGCCCAGCCGGGAAAACCTGGAAAAGCGCCTGCGCGACCGGGGCACCGAGACGGAGGAATCCATCCGCGTGCGCCTGAACAACGTGGCGGGCGAGGTGGCCCAGGCCTACAAGTATCACTACATCATCATCCACAACGACTGGAGCGAGGTGCCCGACGCCCTGGACATCGCCGCGGACGAGGTCTACGCCATCATCACCGCCCGGCGCCTGGAGCTGGACAGCCGCCGCGACTTCCTCGACCACCTCAGCGCGACGCTGAGGGGCTGAGCGGGCCGCGCCCGATCCGAACCCCGGAGCATCCCAATCATCCCAACCACACGGAGGTAAAAGACCATGATGACCCAACCCCCCATCGGTGAACTGCTGGAAAAGGTGGACTGCCGCTATACGCTGGCCGTGGAGGCGTCCAAGCGCGCCCGCGAGATCATCGGCGGCGCGCTGCCGCTGATCGATACCAAGGAGACCAAGCCCCTCTCCATCGCCATCGAGGAGATCAACCGCAAGCTGATCACCTACAGCCGCACGGAGGAGCCCGAGGAAGAAGAATAGGCCTGGAACTCCAGGAAATCTGAACAGAGAATCGCACGGCGAAACCCGGTTTTTGAAGGAAAGATCGGTTTTCGCCTGTTGTGCTGGAAGGAGCGTGGGAAATATGCTGCGGGACAGGCACATCGTGCTGGGCGTGACGGGCGGCATCGCGGCCTACAAGGCGTGCGAGCTGGTCAGCCGGCTCAGGAAGCAGGGCGCGGAGGTGCGCGTGGTGCTCACGGCGCACGCCTGTGAATTCGTGCCGCCGCTGACCTTCGAGACCCTCAGCGGGAATCCCGCCTCCACCGATACCTTCGCCGCGCGGCGGGAGCTGGAGCACATCGCGCTCGCGAAGTGGGCGGACGCCTTCGTCATCGCGCCCGCCACGGCCAACTGCCTGGCCAAGCTGGCCGGCGGCATCGCCGACGACCTCCTCACCACCACGGCGCTGGCCATGACCGCGCCGCTGCTGCTGGCCCCGGCGATGAACGCCAACATGTGGCGGCACCCGGCCACGCAGGCGAACCTCGTCGCGCTGCTGTCGCGGGGCGCGCGCACCGTCGGCCCCGGCGCCGGGCACCTCGCCTGCGGCGACGACGACGTGGGCCGCATGGCCGAGCCCGCGGAGATCGTCGAGGCGCTGGCCGCGCTGCTCGCCCCCCGGCGGGATTTCGCCGGCAAGCGGGTGCTGGTCACCGCCGGGCCCACCGTGGAGCGTATCGACCCCGTGCGCTTCATCACCAACCGATCCTCCGGCAAGATGGGCTACGCCATCGCCGAGGCCGCGCGGGACCGCGGGGCCGAGGTCGCGCTCGTCTCCGGCCCGGTGGCGCTGGCCGCGCCGCGCGGCGTGGACCGGGTGAGCGTGGAATCCAGCGCCCAGATGTGCGAGGCGGTGCTGGCGCGGGGCGAATGGGCGGACGTCGTGATCCAGGCCGCCGCGCCCGCGGACTTCAGGCCCGCGCAGGTTGCGGCGCACAAGATCAAGAAGACCGGGGCGGGCATGACGCTCGCGCTCGAGAACACCGCCGACATCGCCGCCGAGCTGGGCAGGCGCAGGCGGGACGACCAGGTGATCGTCATATTCGCCGCGGAGACCGACGACGTGCTGGCCAACGCCCGCGGCAAGCTGGCGCGCAAGAACGCGGACATGGTGGTGGCCAACGACGTCACCCGCCCGGACGCGGGCTTCGGCGTGGACACCAACGCCGTCACGCTCATCACGAGGGACGACGCGCGGGCCCTGCCGCTGATGTCCAAACGCGAGGTGGCCGACGGCATCCTCGACCGGGTGGCGGAGCTGCTGGGAGCGCGCGCATGAGCTACGCGCAGATCATCGTCGACCTCTCCGCTGGGGCGGTGGACCGCGTGTTCACCTACGCCGTGCCGGCGGGCATGGCGATCCGGCCCGGCCAGCTCGTGACGGTGCCCTTCGGCCCGCGCACGCTGGACGGCTTCGTGGTCGGGCTGGCGGAGAGCTGCGCGCTCGACCCCGGCAGGGTGAAGCCCGTGCTGCGCGTGCGGGACGCCGAGCCGGTGCTGCTGCCGGACCTGATGGAGCTGGCGGAGTGGATGCACCGGCGCTGCCTTTGCAACCTGGTGGACGCCCTCAGGCTGATGCTGCCCTCGGAGCTTCGGGGCGGCAGGGTGCGGGCGCGCACGAAGCGCTTCGCGCGGCTCACGCTGGACGCGGCGGGCGTCGAGGCCTTCGAGGCGGCCAACAGGCGCGCGCCCAGGCAGTTGGAGGCGCTCGCGCTGCTTCGCGCAGGGGATCGGGAGACCGCCGACCTGGACGCCGCCGCCCTGCGCGCGCTGGTGAAGAAGGGCGCGGCGGAGGTGTACGAGAGCGAGCAGCGCCGCACGCCGACGCTGCTGAAGGATGCGCGGCGCGACCCCGACCCCGAGCTGACGCCCGGGCAGCGGGCGGCGGTGGACCGGCTGACGGCCGCGCTGACGAGCGGCGGCGGGCGGTTCCTGCTCCACGGCGTGACCGGCAGCGGCAAGACGGAGGTGTACATCCGCCTCATCCGCCGGGCGCTGGAGCTCGGCAGGACGGCCGTCGTGCTGGTGCCGGAGATCGCGCTGACGCCCCAGATGGTGGACTGGTTCCACGGGCGGTTCGGCGGGAGCGCGGCGGTGCTGCACTCGGCGCTGTCCGCGGGCGAGCGCTACGACGAGTGGCGGCGCATCCGCTCGGGCGAGGCGCGGGTGGTCGTCGGCGCGCGCAGCGCCGTGTTCGCGCCGCTGAGGGACATCGGCGTCATCGTGGTGGACGAGGAGCACGAATCCACCTACCAGTCCGACCATCGCCCGCGGTACGACGCGCGGGAGGTGGCCTGGAAGCGCGCGGCGCAGCACGGCGCGGTGCTGGTGCTGGGCAGCGCAACGCCCTCGGTGTCCACCTACATGCGCGCCATGCCCGGCGTGCGGCCTGAAAACCGGCTGGAGCTCATCGAGCTGCGCCAGCGCGTGAACCGCCGCCCCCTCCCCGCGGTGGAGGTGGTGGACATGCGCCGCGAGTTCCGCCAGGGCAACCAGAGCATCTTCAGCGGGAAGCTGACGGCGGCGCTGGAGGAATGCCTCGCGGGCGGGCATCAGGCGATGCTGTTCATCAACCGCCGGGGCCATTCCACCTTCGTGTCCTGCCGCGCCTGCGGCTACGTGGTGAAGTGCGACCGGTGCGACGTCTCCATGACCTGGCACCAGGCGGAGAACGCGCTGCGCTGCCACTACTGCGGGCGCACGATGCCGCCGCCGAAGCGCTGCCCTCAGTGCGGCAGCGCGTACATCAAGTACTTCGGCGCGGGCACCCAGAAGGTTGAGGACGAGGTGCGCCGGTGGTTCCCGCTGGCGAGCGTGGCCCGCATGGACGTGGATACCACCCGCGCCAAGGACGCCCACGCCCACATCCTGGAGCGCTTCCGCCGCGGGGAGAGCAACGTGCTGGTGGGCACGCAGATGATCGCCAAGGGGCTGGACTTCCCCAACGTCACGCTGGTGGGCGTGGTGGCGGCGGACATGAGCCTGAACCTGCCGGATTACCGCAGCGTGGAGCGCACGTTCCAGCTCCTCACGCAGGTGGCGGGCCGGGCGGGCCGCGCGGACCTGCCGGGCCGCGTGGTGGTGCAGACCTACGACCCGGAGCACTACGCCATCCGGCTGGCCGCGATGCAGGACTACCGCGCCTTCTATACCCGCGAGAGCGCGGCGCGGCGGGCGTCGCTGTACCCGCCGTTCACCGTCATCGCGCGTATCGTGTACAGCGCCGGGAGCGAAGAGGCGGCGAAGGCCGCGGCCACCGCGGACGAGGCGCGCATGAACCGCTTCCTGGACGACGGCGAGGCGCGGCAGGACGTGGTGCAACTGCGTGCGCTGGAGGCTCCCATCCGCCAGCTCCGCGGGGAATACCGCTGGCAACTGTTCCTGAAGATGTACTTCAAGGCGGACGTCGAGGCCGTGTCTGCGTTCATGCAGGGGCTGGCGGAGCGCGCCCCCGAGGGCGTGCGCGCAGAGCTGGAAATCAACCCCGTCAATATGATATAATCGGGTGTGCGGCCCGCAATGGAGTGGATACGATGGCAATTCGAAAGATCGTGGAGCTGGGCAAGGGCGACGTGCTGCGCAAGCACGCGCGAAAGGTACAGAAGTTCGACCGGCGACTGGGCGTGCTGCTGGACGACATGGCGGACACCATGTACGAGGCCGACGGCGTGGGCCTGGCCGCGCCGCAGGTGAGCGTGCTCAAGCGCGCGGTGGTGATCGACCTGGGCGAGGGCGACGGCCTGCTGGAGCTGGTGAACCCGGAGATCGTGTGGACCGAGGGCGAGGTCGTCGGGCCGGAGGGCTGCCTGTCCGTGCCCGGGCGCCGCGGCACCGTGGCGCGGCCGGAGAAGGTGCGCGTCCGCGCCCAGAACCGCCGGGGCGAGGCGTTCGAGGTGGAGGGCGAGGGCCTGATGGCCGTGTGCCTGTGCCACGAGATCGACCACCTGGACGGCGTGATGTACGTGGACAAGATGATCGAGGACATCACCGACAAGGTGGAGGAAGAGGAGGAGACAGAGGAACAACCGACCGAAGTCTGATTTGATAACCGACCAAAGTCTGAATAGAAGTTCTAAAACAGACCGAAGTATGTTCCTCGCAAACGCATTATGGCAATCCGAAACGTATTGAAGCTGGGCCAGGACGACGCCGCGCTGCGCCGCCATGCCCGGGAAGTGACGAAGTTTGACGACCGCCTGGCGCAGCTCTTGGGCGACATGGCGGAGACGATGTACGCCGACGACGGCGCCGGCCTGGCCGCGCCGCAGGTGGGCGTATTGAAGCGCGCCGTGGTGATCGACGTGGGCGAAGGGCTGATCGAGCTGGTCAACCCCCGCGTGCTGGAGACGCAGGGCGAGGTCACCGTGGTGGAGGGCTGCCTGTCCGTGCCGGACCGCGCGGGCCGGGTGGTGAGGCCGGAGAAGGTGCGCGTGCAGGCGCAGGACCGGACCGGGAAGGTGATCGAAGTCGAGGGCGAGGGCATGCTGGCGGTGTGCCTGTGCCACGAGATCGATCACCTGGACGGCGTGCTGTACGTCGACAAGATGATCGAGGACGTCTCCGACCGCTACCGCAAGGCGGAGCGCGGGGCGCAGGACGGAGGGCAGGTACAATGACGCGCGTGGTATTCATGGGCACGCCTCAGTTCGCGGTGCCCTCGCTGGAGGCGCTGGCGCGGGGCGGGTACGACATCGTGGGCGTGTTCACCCAGCCCGACCGGCCCGCGGGCCGCGGCAAGAAGCTGACGGCCTGCCCGGTGAAGGAAAAGGCGCTGGCGCTGGGCCTGCCGGTGTTCCAGTTTGAGAAGATCCGCCGGCCCGAGGGCGTCGCGCAGCTCCGGGCGCTCGCGCCGGACGTGGCGGTCACGGCGGCGTTCGGGCAGATCCTGACGCAGGAGCTGCTGGACATCCCCGTCCACGGCGTGGTGAACGTGCACGCCTCGCTGCTGCCGGGCTATCGCGGCCCCGCGCCCATCAACTGGGCGCTCGTGAACGGCGAGACGGAGGCGGGCGTCACCATCATGCGCACGGACGCGGGCATCGACACCGGCGACATCCTGCGCGCCCGCAGCACGCCCGTCGGCGCGCTGGAGACGGCGGGCGAGCTCACCGAACGGCTGTCAGCGCTCGGCGCTGCGCTGCTGGCGGAGACGCTGCCGGACTACCTGGCGGGGCGGATCGTCCCGGTGAAGCAGGACCCGGACAGGGCCAGCTACCAGCCCATGCTGGACAAGACCATGGGGGAGATCGACTGGACGCTGTCCGCGCGGGAGATCGCCAACCGCGTGCGCGGGCTGAACCCCTGGCCCTGTGCCTATACGGACATGCCCGAGGGCCGGCTGAAGCTCTACCTGGCGAAGGCCGTGGACGGCGCGGGACAGCCCGGCGCGGTGCTGGCCTCCGGGCCGAAGGAAGGGCTGGTCGTGGCCTGCGGCGAGGGCGCGCTGGAGATCCTGGAGCTCCAGGCGCCCGGCGGCAAGCGCATGGCGGCCAGGGCCTACCTGATGG
This sequence comes from uncultured Eubacteriales bacterium, assembly GCA_902793325.1. GTDB lineage: Bacteria > Bacillota > Clostridia > Christensenellales > Aristaeellaceae > UBA2862. Next base: position 10,831 of record CADBCY010000037.1, on the reverse strand, counting down.
GCAGGAAGATCGAAAAGGGCACGCGCCTGGGAAGGAATACGGATGAGCAATGATATGAACCGCCGGGACGGCGGGAGGCCGGAAGCGCGGCGGAACGGCCCCGCGGAGCGGCGCGGCGGGCAGCGGCCCGGCGGCGCGCGCGAGGGCGGCTTCAGGCCCCGGGACAATCAGGGCAGGCGGCCGGACCGCCGCGGAAAGCCCGCGGCGCGGCGGGGAGACTCGCCCCGGGACGTGGCGCTGAAGGCGCTGCAGGACGTGGTCCGGGGCGACGCCTATGCCGCCCAGGCGCTGGATCGGCGGCTGGACGAGGCGAAGCTGTCCTCGGACGACCGCCGCCTGGCCGCGAGCCTGTTCTACTTCGCGGTGGAGAACCGGCTGTACATCGAGGCGGCGCTGAAGCCGTTCCTCCAGGAGCGCCCGGAACCGCTGGTGACGGACATCCTGCACATCGCCGCGGCGCAGCTTCTGTTCATGGACAGGGTTCCCGACCACGCCGCCGTGGACGAGGCGGTCAAGCAGGTGCGCGCGGCGCGGCGCGAGGGCTTCACGGGCCTCGTGAACGCGGTGCTGCACAACCTGATCCGCGCGCGGGACGGCGGGGAGATCCGCCTGCCCGACCGGGAGGCGGACCCCGCGGGCTGGCTGTCCGCGCGCTACTCGCTGGCCCCGGCGGTGGCGGAGGCGCTGCTGGCCGCCTATGGGCCGGAGGAGGCCGAGCGCTTCGCGGCGTGGCAGCCCGAGCGCCGCGTGCAGACCATCCGCCCCAACCGCGCCCGCCACGACGCCGCTTCCTTTGAAGCCTGGCTGGACGCGAGGAAGCTCCTGTGGAAGCGCGGGATCGTCGAGGACGCCTACCTGATCGAAAACGGCGGCAACCTGGCGTCCGGCGAGGGGTACCGCCGGGGCGAATTCTCCATCCAGGGCCAGAGCGCCATGCTGGCGGCCCAGGCGATGGAGCCGAAGCCCGGCATGCAGGTGCTGGACGCCTGCGCCGCGCCCGGCGGCAAGACCTGCCTGATGGCCGAGCGCATGCAGGGCGCGGGGCGGGTGTACGCCTGGGACGTGCATCCCCACCGGGTGGAACTGATCCGCGCGGCGGCCCGCCGGCTGGGGCTGGACAACGTGCGCCCCAGCGAGCACGACGCCCGCAGGCCGCTGGACAGCCTGACCCTGGCCATGGACGCCGTGCTGGTGGACGCGCCCTGTTCCGGCCTGGGCGTCATCGCCGACAAGCCGGACATCAAGTACCGCCAGAGCGCGGAGAGCCTCGCGGCCCTGCCCGGCGTGCAGCGGGAGATCCTGGACGCCTGCGCGAAGGCCGTGCGGGTGGGCGGGCTGCTGGTGTACGCCACCTGTACCGTATTGCCCGCGGAGAACGAGGAGCAGGTTGCCGCGTTCCTGGAGCGCCACCCCGAGTTCCGCCGGGACGGGGACGCGGCGTGGCTGCCGGAGGCGCTTCGGGACCGCTGGCGCGACGGCATGCTGCGGCTGCTGCCCCACCGGGACGGGCTGGAGGGCTTCTTCATCGCGCGGCTGCGCAGGGAGGGCGTGTAGCGTGGAGGACAGGATACAGCTTCTGGGACTGGACGCCGCGGCGCTGGAGCGCTTCGTCACGCAGGACCTGGGCGAGAGCCGGTTCCGCGCGAAGCAGATCCGGGAATGGCTGAACCGCGGCGCGGACATCGACGGCATGACGAACCTGTCCGCGCCGCTTCGGGCGCGGCTGAAGGCCGTTGCCGTGGCCAACCCCGTGCGCGTGCTGGAGGGCTTCAAATCGAAGCTCGACGAGACGGAGAAGCTGCTCTACGCGCTGGAGGACGGCAACCTCATCGAGGGCGTGGTGATGCGCTATCACCACGGGGACACGCTGTGCGTGTCCACGCAGGTGGGCTGCCGCATGGGCTGCGCCTTCTGCGCCAGCACGCTGGACGGCCGGGTGCGCGATCTGACGGCGGGGGAGATCCTGGGCCAGGTGGCGGCGGCGAACCGGCACATCCGCGCGCAGGACCCGTCGCGGCGCATCCACAACATCGTGCTGATGGGCAGCGGCGAGCCGCTGGACAACTACGACAACGTGGTTCGCTTCCTGCGCCTGGTCAACGCGGAGGACGGGCTGAACATCTCGCTCAGGAACGTCTCCCTGTCCACCTGCGGGCTGGTGCCGCGGATGTACGATTTCGCAAACGAGGGCCTGCCGGTGACGCTGAGTCTGTCGCTGCACGCGCCGAACGACGTGATCCGCAGGCAGATCATGCCCGTGGCCAACGCCTATCCCTACGGCGAGGTGCTGCAAGCCTGCCGCAACTACGTGGAAAAGACCGGGCGGCGGGTGATCTTCGAGTACGCGCTCATCCGCAACCTGAACAGCGACGTGAAGCACGCCGAGGAGCTGGCCCGCAGGCTGCGGGGGCTCCAGTGCCACGTGAACCTGATCCCCCTCAACGACGTAAAGGAGCGCCACCTGGAGGCGCCCTCCCGCCAGGCGGTGGAGGCCTTCCTGAAGCGGCTGGAGCTCAAGAACATCTCCGCGACGGTGCGCCGCGAGATGGGCGCGGACATCGAGGGCGCCTGCGGCCAGTTGCGCCGCCGGGTGCTGGCCGACCGGGACCGGCCGGGCAAACCCTGATCGGGCGCCGCTTGAAATTCGCGCAATGCCCGGCAAAACCGTCGTTTCAGCGCTTTGGACCCGACGCCGGCACAGTCCGGCGTAAAGCTACAAGCTGACAGCCAACGGCTCAGATAAAGGAGCGTCGCCCATGAAATTCTACGCAATGACCGATACCGGCAGGGTGCGACCCATCAACGAGGACGCCTTCTACCTGCCCGCCGCGGGAGAGCGCTTCTGCGCGGTAGCGGACGGCATGGGCGGCCACAACGCCGGCGAGGTCGCCAGCGCGCTGGCGATCAAGGTGTTTTCCAGGAGCATGCGCGAGGTGCAGGGCATCGGGCCGGACAGCCTGCGCGCGGCGGTGCTGCGGGCCAACGGCGCGGTGTACAAGGCGGCCGTTGAGGACGCGGCCAAGAGCGGCATGGGCACCACGTTCTCCGCGCTGGCGGTGGGGGAAGGGCAGGCGTACATCGCCCACGTGGGCGACAGCCGCGTGTACCTCATCCGCCGCGGGGCCATCATGCAGATCACGATGGACCACACGCTGGTGGAGGAGATGGTCCTCAAAGGCATGCTCACGCTGAAGGAGGCGCGCGTCCATCCCAAGCGCAACATCATTACCCGCGCGCTGGGCACGGAGCCGGGCGTGGAGGTGGATCTTCTGCAGCTGGAGCTGCACGCGGGCGACGTGTTCTTCCTGTGCTCCGACGGCATGAGCAACATGGTGTCGGACCAGGGCATCCTCGCGGCGGCCCAGGCGGGCGGCGCGTGGGCGGACAAGCTGAGGCGGCTGGTGGCCGCGGCCCTTGAAAACGGCGGACAGGACAACATCACCGCCATGTTCGCGGTAGCCGAGGAGGCGGACATCCGATGATCGGACGCACCATATCGGGCCGATATGTCGTGCAGGCCATCGTCGGAACGGGCGGCATGGCCGTCGTCTATCGCGCCCTCGACCGGAATACCGGCAAGGTGGTTGCCATCAAGGTGCTTCGTCCGGAGTACGAGTCGGACGAGGAATTCGTGCGCCGCTTTTCCCGGGAGGCCGAGGCCGCGTCCAAGGTGAGCCACGAGAACATCGTGAACATGCTGGACGTGGGCACGGACGGCGACCTGCGGTACATCGTGATGGAGTACGTGGACGGCGTCACGCTGAAGGAGTTGATCCGCCAGCGCGGCACCATTCACCCGGACATCGCCATCCGCATGACCATCCGCATCCTGGCGGCGGTGGACCACGCCCACAGAAACGGCATCGTGCACCGCGACATCAAGCCCCAGAACATCCTGGTGGACAGCGCCGGCACCGTGAAGGTGGCGGATTTCGGCATCGCCCGGCTCAAGGCGGACCAGACCACCATCATCAACGATACCGAGGGCGGCACCGCCCTGGGAAGCGTCCACTACTTCTCGCCCGAGCAGGCGCGGGGCGAGGTGGCCGACGAGAAGAGCGACCTCTATTCCGTGGGCGTGGTCATGTACGAGATGCTCACCGGCACGGTGCCCTTCGACGGCGAGACCTCGGTGTCCGTGGCGCTGAAGCACCTCCGGGAAGCGCCCAAGTCCATGCGCCAGCACCACAACGGCATCTCCAAGGCGCTGGACGAGGTGGTCATGCGCGCGCTGTGCAAGGACCCCACCAAGCGCTACCAGACCGCCGCGGAGTTCGCCGCGGACCTGCGCAAGGCCATCGCCAAGCCGCAGGGCGGCTTCGTGAAGTACCCCAAGACGCCGGAGCAGGTGGAGCAGGAGAAGCAGGAGCGCCGCCGCCGCAGGGAGCGCGACAAGCGCAGGCTGCGCATCGCCGTGATCGTGGTGGTGGCCGCCGCGGTGCTGATGAGCATGGGCGCGGGGCTGTGGTACCTGGTGCGGCTGCGCTCCACGTACATCATGCCCGGCCTGGTGGGCCAGGAGCAGATGCTGGCCCAGGACGCCATGGAGCAGTTGAACGCCGTGGTGGAGATCAGCTACAGCTACAGCGAGGACTACGAGGAAGGCATCGTCATCCGCCAGTCCGTGGACGCAGGCGTGCGCACGCCGTTCTCCGAACCGGTGGGGCTCACCGTCAGCCGCGGCAGCCAGTGGTACTACCTGCAGAACTACATCGGCCAGAGCGCCGAGGAGACCGCGGAGGCGCTGCGGGCCGAGGGCGTGGAGTCCGTGAGCGTGGAGTACGTGCAGTCGGACAGCGCGCCCGGCACGGTGATCTCCGTCAACCTGGAGGAGGGCATGCGCGCCAAGACCGACCCGGTGGTCATCACCGCCGGTGGGCAGAGCGTGCTGATGCCGTCCCTGACGGGCCTGACCCGGGAGGACGCGGAGGCCATACTGGCCGCCGAGGACCTGGTGCTGGGCACGGTGACCGACGGCTACGCCGCGGACGCCCGCGCGGGCACGGTCATCGGCCAGAGCGTCGGCGCGAATTCGCAGGTCCTGGCGGGCACCACGGTGGACATTACCGTGAACCAGCCGCACAGCCCCAGCTACTACCCGGCGGCGAAGCTCTCCGTGGTGGTGCCGCTGAACGGCAGCGCCGCGAGCCTGGCGGTGGGCACGCCGTCCGGGAACGTGCAGGAGATCTCCCTGGGCACGCTGAACGCGGGCACGTACCGCATCGCGCTGTCCAGCCCGGAGGCGGGCATCCACCGGGTGCGGGTCATCATCGACGGCGTGACCATGGAGACGGTGAAGATCGACTTTGAGTAGCCCATCCCGACCGACCGACACGGAGGCAGCATGCGGGGAACCATATTGGAGGGCATCGGCGGCTTCTACTACGCCATGGACGAGTCCGGCGCCGTGCACACGCTGCGCGCCCAGGGCAAGCTGCGCCGCGAGCGCATGAAGCCCAAGGCCGGGGACCGCGTGGAGCTCAGCCCCGGCGAGGGGGAGGAGCACGGCTGGATCCTGTCCATACTGCCGCGCAAGAACGAGCTGGTGCGCCCGCCGGTGGCGAACATCGACGTGATCGTGGTGGTGGCCGCCGCGGCCACGCCCGACCCCGACCTTTTGATGGTCGACCGGCTGATGCTGAACGCCCGGCGCGCGGGCATCGACGTCATGCTGGTGGTCAGCAAGTCCGACCTGGACCCCGCGGCCGCGGAGGAGATCCTGCGGCAGTACCGCGGGGCGGAGGCGCGCCCCATGGCGGTGTGCGCCGACACGGGCGAGGGCCTGGACGCGCTGCGGGCGGCGCTCGCGGGGCGTGTGCACGCGCTGGCGGGGCAGTCCGGGTCGGGGAAGTCCACGCTCATCAACGCCCTGTACGGGCTGGATCTCGAGACCGGCGACCTGTCCCGGAAGATCGACCGCGGCAAGAACACCACCCGCAGTTGCCGGCTGATTCCCGTGCCCGGCGGCGGCATGGTGCTGGATACCCCCGGCTTCAGCCTGCTGGAGACGGCCCTGTTCGACCCGGTGGAGCTGAAGGACGGCTGGCCGGAGTTCCGATCCTTCGAGGGCCGGTGCTTCTTCCAGCCCTGTTACCATGCCACGGAGCCGCGCTGCGCGGTGCGGGCGGCGGTGGCGGCGGGCGAGATCGACGAACGGCGCCACGGGCGCTACGTGCAATTGCTTGAAGAACAGCGACAGAGATGGAGGGATCGATATGATTAAGCTCGCGCCGTCCCTGCTGGCGGCGGATTACCTGCGCATCGGCGACGAGGTTCGCCTCGCCAGGGATGCCGGGGCGGACTACCTGCACTTCGACGTGATGGACGGCAGCTTCGTGCCGCCGATCACCTTCGGCGCGGACCTGGTGAAGCGCGTGGCGACCGTCGGCCTGCCGGTGGACGTGCACCTGATGATCGAGCACGCGGAACGGCACATCGAGACCTTTGCCCGGGCGGGCGCGCGGATCATCACCGTGCACGCCGAGGCGGTGACCCACCTGCACCGCGCGCTGCAGCAGATCCGCGACGCGGGCTGCCTGGCGGGCGTGGCGCTGAATCCGGCCACCTCGCCGGAGTGCCTGCGCTACGTGCTGGGCGATTTCGACCTGGCGCTGGTGATGAGCGTGAACCCGGGCTACGGCGGCCAGAAGCTGATCCCCGCCTGCGTGGACAAGGTGACCGAGGTGCGCGGCATGCTGAACGCCGCCGGGCTGGAGGCCATCGTGGAGGTGGACGGCGGCGTGAACCTGGAGACCGCCCCCGCCATCGCGCGCGCCGGCGCGGACCTGCTGGTGGCCGGCAGCGCCTTCTACGGCGCGAAGGACCCCGTGGCGTTCGCGGAGCAGATCAAAAGGATCGGCTGACCCGCGGCGCGTCGAATTGTCCGTCCGTCAATCCAATCTTTACAGAATTCGACTAGGAAAACGACGCCAATGTGGCTATAATAATCGCTGTCAGGATCCTTTAAGTCGATCCCGTGAGGTCGGCAAGGTGACGATGCGTCGTATGGAACGGGTGCGCCCGCGCGCCTGTCGATGCGCCCTGCCTTGCCGGCGGGGCGCGTTTTTTATGGGGTGAAACCCCGGGCAGGAGGCGAGGCGCGTGCAGAAGAAGACCCTGTTGATGGACGAGGCCCAGATGCGCCGCTCCGTCACCCGCATGGCCCATGAGATCATCGAGCGCAACCAGGGTGCGGCGGACGTGGTGCTGGTGGGCATCCGCCGCCGGGGCGAACCCATCGCCCGCATGCTGGCGGACGCCATCGCCCGCGTGGAGGGCAGCACGGTGCCGGTCGGCACGGTGGACATCACCTTCTACCGCGACGACCTGACGCACAAGTCGCCGGACCCCACGCTGAACCGCACGGACATCCCCTTCGACATCCGGGGGCGCACCGTGGTGCTGGTGGACGACGTGCTCTACACAGGCCGCACGGCCCGCGCGGCGCTGGACGCGCTGATGGACGTGGGGCGCGCGCGGCGCATCCAACTGGCGGTGCTGGTGGACCGCGGGCACCGGGAGCTGCCCATCCGCGCCGACTTCGTGGGCAAGAACGTGCCCACGGCGGTGTCGGAGTTCATACGGGTGGCCGTCGACAGCATCGACGGCGAGACGAGCGTCTGGCTGTGCGACATCTAGGTTCGCCCGGCGACGCCTTCAAGCGATTCTCGGCGAAGAGCCGTCAATCATATTGGAAATCATTACATTACACGAGGGGGATTTTTCATGTCTGATCAGGGAATCCGTGACGCGAGGAGCTTGGGCATGCCCAAGATGCTGCTGCTGGGCTTCCAGCACATGTTCGCCATGTTCGGCGCGACGGTGCTGGTGCCGGTGTTGACCGGCCTGCCCGTGGCGACCACGCTGCTGTTCGCCGGCCTCGGCACGCTGTTGTTCCACGTTCTCACGAAGGGCAAGGTGCCCGCGTTCCTGGGTTCTTCATTTGCCTTCATCAGCGGCTACGCGGCGGTGGCGGCGCTGTTCGGGAACGACGAGGCCATCAACTGGATTCCCTACGCGGGCGTGGGCGTGCTCTGCGCGGGCCTGCTGTACGCGGTGCTCTCGGCGCTGGTGAAGTCCTTCGGGGCCACGCGCGTGATGCGCTTCTTCCCGCCCATCGTCACCGGCCCGGTCATCATCTGCATCGGCCTGACGCTGGCCTATACCGCCATCGACAACTGCGCCACCAACTGGTGGATCGCGCTGCTGGCCATTGCCATCGTCATCGTGGCGAACATCTGGGGCAGGGGCATGATTAAGATCGTCCCCATCCTGCTGGGCGTGGTCGGCAGCTACATCGTGGCGGCCGTCTGCGGCCAGGTGGACTTCTCCGCCGTGGCCACCGCCAAGTGGATCGGCTTCCCCGTCCGCTTCGAGAACACGGTGTTCAACCTGTTCCGGGGCTGCGACGGCGGCCGGCTGATCAGCGCCATCGCCATCATGATGCCCGTCGCGCTGGCGACGATGGTGGAGCACATCGGCGACGTGTGCGCCATCTCCTCCACCGTGGGCGAGAACTTCGTGGCCGCCCCCGGCCTGCACCGCACCCTGCTGGGCGACGGCTTGGCCACCGCGCTGGCCGCGATGTTCGGCGCGCCCGCCAACACCACCTACGGCGAGAACACCGGCGTGCTCGCCATGACGAAGGTCTACGATCCCAAGGTCATCCGCATCGCGGCGGTGCTGGCCGTGCTGTTCGCCTTCTGCCCCAAGTTTGAGGCGCTGGTCCACGCCATGCCCGCGGCCACCATCGGCGGCGTCAGCCTGATCCTGTACGGCATGATCTCCGCCGTCGGCGTGCGCAACGTCGTCGAGAACCAGGTGGACTTCACCAAGAGCCGCAACATCATCGTGGCAGCCATGATCCTGGGCCTGACGCTGGGCATCCACTTCTCCGGCAAGCTGGGCGCGGTTCCGGCCATGTCCATCAACGGCGCCGTCAGCTTCTCCATCGGCGCGGTCACCGTCAAGCTGTCCGGCCTGGCCGTCGGCGCGCTGGTGGGCATCATCATCAACGCCATACTGCCCGGCAACGATTACGAGTTCGGCAAGGACCTGCAGGGCGACACCGCCGTCAACTTCCAGCAGGGCATCGACCGCCCCACGACGAAGAAGAAGCACTGATACTAACCTCAATCATGAAAAAGCGAGCCCGGTCTCCGCGAGGAGGCCGGGCTTTCGCGTCGGTTGATCGATCAAAGGCCGTCGATCTTCTGGGACAGTTCGTACTTGAGGGCCGCCTGGGCGTTCCGGAAGAACTGTTCAGCGTCCTCGACGCCATAGCTGATGAAAATGTAAGGGTGACTCGCGCTCAGTGAAACCATCGTGCCCTCCGCGCCGCGCCACAGCAGGCGGCCCTCGTGGGAGGGATCGGCTTCGCCGTAGATCCGGGTCATTTTGTCCGTCAGATCCTCGAGGGCGTCCTCTGTGTAGTCAAAGGTGTAACTCGCGAAGAACAGCGCCGTGTCCGCGGGATCGTCGGTCAGGAGGCCGTCAGGCCCGGGCAGGCGGGCAAAATTCAGTTTCATGTCGCTCAGCATGTATCCGGCCACTTCGATCCTTTCGGGGGATTCGCAGGTACAAAAGCGGCTGACTTCGGAGCCCCATTCCTGCTTTTCGCCGCGGTATACCCTGAAGGCGACGCCGAATTCATCGGAGACTGCGAGCAAATCCTTCAGCGGGAGGATCTCGTTGATCTCGGTTCAGGACGATCCCCAGGGGATATCCCGGAACAGTATGGGGGCATTTCCGGCTTCCGCCAGCGCGGCGCAGCCGAGGAGCAGCGCGAGGGCGAGCATCAGGGCGACGGCTTTCTTCATGGGGTCGACCTCCTGTCTGTCTGCGGTCTGTCGGTGTGCTGCGGGCGCAGCCCCGCCGATTAACCCCATTATAATGTTCGCCGCTGCGCCTGTCAAGAAAAACCGCCGCGCAATAAAGCGCGGCGGTTGTGGTTTTGTGGTTCGACGGTTCCGCTTAGAGCTGCGGGCCGGCGGCGACCAGCGCCTTGCCGGCTTCGTTGGACTCGTACTTGACGAAGTTCTTGATGAAGCGGCCGGCCAGGTCACGGGCCTTCTCGTCCCACACGGCGGGATCGGCGTAGGTGTCGCGGGGATCCAGGATGCCGGTGTCCACGCCCTTCAGCTCGGTGGGCACTTCGAAGTTGAAGTAGGGGATCTTCTTGGTGGGCGCGCCCAGGATATCGCCGTTCAGGATGGCGTCGATGATGCCGCGGGTATCCTTGATGGAGATGCGCTTGCCGGTGCCGTTCCAGCCGGTGTTCACCAGGTAGGCCTTTGCGCCGGACATCTCCATGCGCTTCACCAGCTCCTCGGCGTACTTGGTGGGATGCAGCTCCCAGGAAGGCCTGGCCGAAGCAGGCGGAGAAGGTGGGGGTGGGCTCGGTGATGCCGCGCTCGGTGCCCGCCAGCTTGGCGGTGAAGCCGGACAGGAAGTAGTACTTGGTCTGCTCGGGGGTCAGGATGCTGACCGGGGGCAGCACGCCGAAGGCGTCCGCGGACAGGAAGATCACGTTCTTCGCGGCGGGGCCGGAGGAGATGGGCCGCACGTTCTTGACGATCTTCTCGATGTGCTCGATCGGATAGGACACGCGGGTGTTCTCGGTGACGGACTTGTCGGCGAAGTCGATCTTGCCGTCCTTGTCCACGGTCACGTTCTCCAGCAGCGCGTTGCGCTTGATGGCGTTGTAGATGTCGGGCTCGGACTCCTTGTCCAGGTTGATGACCTTCGCGTAGCAGCCGCCCTCGAAGTTGAACACGCCGTTGTCGTCCCAGCCGTGCTCGTCGTCGCCGATCAGCAGGCGCTTGGGGTCGGT
>CADBCY010000036.1 GCA_902793325.1 uncultured Eubacteriales bacterium | reverse complement strand
TCTCTCCACTCTGCTTCGGTTCCCGCAAATCGGCTCGCCAAAGCCGCTTCGCTTCCCCTCCGCTGAGTGGCGATTCACTCTTAGAATTCTGACTTTTTTTCTCTCTTCTCTGTATCGTTTTCAAGGTTCGCATGCGCTGTTCTTTCGCTCAACGCAAAAGCTATTATATCAAATACAGATACGTTTGTCAAGCCCTTATTTCCAAATTTACAATTTTTTTCCGGTCGCGCGCATGTTGTGCCCGCGCCGGATCCCATGCACAACATGCGGTGGAAACGCCCTGTTTTTCTGCATTTTTCCGCGCGCCCGCAGCGCCGCGCGCGATGTTAATTCGCGGTTTTTTTCAGCGTCCACAGCGCGGGCAATGCCAACAATGCCGCGGCCAGCGCGGACGCGGGCAGCGCGGGCAGGTCCGTCGCCGGGAAGCGTGCGCCGCGAAGCTGCAACTGCGCCGCCGTCAATAGCGCGCAGAGCCCGGCGGCCAGCAGCCGCGCGGCGAAGTACCGCCCCGCGCGCAGCCCGGTGTCCCGCAGGACCGCCAGGTTCTGCAGCCCGACGCAGCCGCCGCCGAAGCCGCACAGCGCGGCGATCAGCAGCATTCGCGGGAAGACGTCGCCGCCGAGCCGGGCGATCCGCTGCGCGCCGGTGACCACGTCCGCCAGGCAGATCAGCGCCTCCGCGCCGTCGCCCAGCAGTCGGCGCGCCGACTGACCCAGCGCGCCGAACAGGGCCATCCAGCCGCCCACGGTGAGCACGGCCAGCACGGCGTCGCGGAGGGGCGGCGCGGCGGCGGGGGGTTCCGCCGGGGGCGACGGCGGCTCTTCCGCTTCCGGCGCGGCGCGCAGCAGGCACAGCAGGATCAACTGCGACGCCAGTTGGGCGCGCAGCAGCACGTGGCCCAGCGCGGCGCTGCCCAGCATGCCCGCGCCGACCCCGCCCACCAGGAAGGACGGGCTGAGCCCCGCGGTGGCGGCGGCGAGCCGTCGCCTCTGGTCCCTGCGAAGGCCCGGCGCCCTTCGTGCCGCCAGCGCGCCCGCGGGGGAGCCGCCCAGCAGGCCCGCCGCCAGCGCCCCGGCCGCGGCGCCGGGCAGGCGGAACAGGCGGCGCATGGGCCGACCCAGCAGGCGCTCCCAGGCGCGGGCCGCGTCCTCGCCGGTGAGCAGCGGCAGCAGCGCCATGAAGGGGAACAGCGCCGGAGCCACCGTCCGCGCCCAGCAGAGCATGGCGTTCAGCGCCCCCAGCGCGGCCGCGCCGGGCTCCAGCAGCAACAGCGCCGCCAGTGCCGCGCCTGCCGCGAGCTTTCCATATCGCATAAGAATCCCCCCGACGCGCAAGGATATGCGGGCGGGGGGTAGGATGATTCTGCGGCGAAGCATCCGCGTCCGGGATGACAAACCAGAACTCTATTCTATTATAAATCAGAACTTTACCACCATCTCGCCGCCTTCGGCGACGCCGGGGTTTTCCAGGTAGAAGCGGGCCTGTCGCTCGTCCTCGGCCCACTCCAGCATCAGCGTGGCCTTGCTGGCGTAGCCCATGGCCACCTCGCCCTCCACGTCGGCGTCGCTGCGGTAGAAGAAGCGGGCCACCTGCGGCGCGGCGGTATACACGTAGCCCCAGTCGTCCACGGTGATCTCGCCGTCCGCGTCGGGGTCGGCCTTCAGCCGCGCGGCCCGGCGGGCGTTGACGCGATCCTCGTCGCCGTCCAGGCGGCGCAGGACCACCAGCTTCTTACTGCCGGAGGGGGACGTCATGGTGCTGTAGCGCCGGGGCAACGTCATCGAGGCGACGAAGCTGGCGTAGCTGAACGCGAACAGCGCCAGTATGAACAGCGCCAACCCCAGCAGCACGCCGACCGCCACCCGGACCGCGCGGCTCCGGATGCGGCGCACCAGGGCGGAGATGCCCCAGCCCAGCAGCAGGCCCAGGACCAGCAGCGGCAAAAGCAGCGTGATCTGCCCCTCGATGAGCGCGAGGTTCATGCGCTGCAGCACGCCGAGCGCCGTCGAGAGCACGATCAGCGCGATCACCGCGATGGCGACCACCCTGTCGCCCGTGCCCAGGCGGAAGCGGGGTTTGCGGGTCTCGGTGTTTTCCATAGCGCCAGCTCCCTGTCTACTCCCTGAGATTGCCGTACACCCCGGCGTCGTGCAGCTTCCGCAGCGCCTCCTGCACCAGCGGGCGGTCCTGTTGGTAGGTGACGCCGAACCACACGGAGTCGGTGTCGAGCACCTCCACGGAGACGCGTCCGCGCTTGAGCAGCCGGTCGACCATCACGGGCAACTGGAACTCACCCCTGACCTCGCCGGGCGCGAGGGTATGCAGGAAGTCGTCGAAGGTTTCGGCCATGGCGTCGAACGCGGCGGGGTGGAACCCCCAGAAGTTCATGGACACCAGGGCGTCGGGGTCCAGCGGCTCGCCGGGCTCGCCCCGGGACACGTCCGCGATGGCGCCGTCCGGGCGCAGCACGATCCGCTGCACCTCCTGCACGTCCTGCAGCCGGCCGTCCGCCACGCGGCACACGCCGCGGGTGACCGAGCCGTGCGCGCTGACGGTGTTCTTCAGCCGGTACCCCACCATGGCGACCCGCGCGGGGTCGTCCAGCGCGTCCAGGAAGCGGGCCATCACCCGGAAGGCGTCCGGGCCGTAGTAGTCGTCGGCGTTGATGACGGCGAAGGGCTCGCGCACCACGTCCCGCGCGCACAGCACGGCGTGCACCGTGCCGAAGGGCTTCACCCGCTCCGCGGGCACCGCGTACCAGCCCGGCAGCGAGGAGAAGTCCTGGAAGGCGTATTCCACCTTCATCTTCCGCGCGATGCGGTCGCCGCACAGCCGGCGCACGTCCTCCGCCATCTCGGGGCGCAGTATGAACACCAGCTTGTCAAAACCCGCGCGCAGCGCGTCGCAGGCGGAGTACTCCAGCAAAATCTCGCCGTCGGGCCCCATGCCGGTGGTCTGCTTGCTGCCGCCGTAACGGGTGGCCAGGCCCGCCGCCATGATGATGAGCGTCTTGTTCATGGGGCATCATCCCTCCGTATGAGCCATGGTGTCGGTGCTTCCGAAGCCGCCGGAGCGGCGGCCCCCGGCCTCGTCGTCCTCGGTGATGCCGAAGGGCAGGAACACGCCCTGGGCAAAGGCCTCGCCCGCCTTCACGGCGAGCGACCGGTCCCCGGCGTTGGTGAGCTTGACGAAGATGTGGCCCTCGTTGTCCGCGCCCGCGTAATCGGCGTCGATCACGCCCACGGTGTTGTTCAGTTGCAGGCGGTACCTGAAGCCCAGTCCGCTGCGCGGGAACAGCATCAGCACCCAGCCCGGGCGGATGACCGCCCGCACGCCGGTAGGGATCTTCACCGTCCCGCCGGGGTCGAGGGCAAAGCCCGCGGGGGCGAAGAAGTCGTACCCCGCCGACCCCGCCGTGGCCCGCTTCGGCAGGCGCAGCGCGTCGCGGGGGCACGCCGCGTCCCCGAACGCCTCGCGCCAGTCGGCTTCAAACCGGCCGGCGGACACGAATTCAAACCTGGCGATTCTCTCCATAATATACGCTGTCTCGCTTTCCGCGGCGCGCGTCAGCTCCCCAGCAGATCCGCGATCAGTTCCCTCTGCAGATCCGCGTCCGCGACGCCGGTCGCCTTCAGCTTGTGGTCCTTCTGGTACTTCTTCACGGCGTCCTCGCAGTCCTTGCCGTACACGCCGTCCGCCTCGCCCTTCAGGTACCCCAGCGAGATCAGCTTCTTCTGCAGCAGGTAGGCGTAGTAGGAATACGACGTCTTCTTCAGCGGCACGAACACCGGCTCGTAGGGCTCCGGCTGGGGCACGCTGCGCCCGGAGATGGGCGTGGTCAGCGCGCTGGTTTCGTTGGCGGGATAGCCGAACATCTCGTTCAGCGTCACCATCTGGTAGCCCTGCTCCGCCACCCACGGGATGAACGCCAGCAGCTTCTCCAGGTCGCCGTCGGTGGTGTGGAACAGGTAGATGGTGCCGGGCTTCAGGTTCTTGGCGATCTCCTTCTTGCTGGCCCGGCCGGAAGCGCTCCAGTGGGCGATGCCGTAGTAGCCCAGTTGCATGGCGTACTGCTGCATGCGCTGGTCGTGCCGGGCGTCGCCGCCCTTGGGCCGCAGGAAGTGGGGCTGGTACTCCACCCCCAGGATGTAGCTCAGCGCCATCTGCTGCTTGTAGATCTCCTCGGCCATCTCCTTGTCGGAGCAGCGGTACAGGCCGTTGTGGGTGAAGGTGTGGTTCTCCAGCTCGAAGCCGTTCTCCCAGGCGTACTTCAGCACCTGGGCCTGCTTCTCGCGCAGCGCGTTCTCGCCGATGGGGAAGATGGTCAGCTTGCCGCCCACCTCCAGCGCCTTGTTGACGATCTTCTCCAGGTTCTCGCCCTGGTAGCAGTCGTCCACGGTGATGGCGATGATCTTCTCCGTGGTGTCGGCCTTGGAGAACACGGGGGAGAAGCCCTCCGCGGTGGGGCCGGGCCGCGTCGCCGCGCGGCGCATCGCGATGTCCGCGTCCGTGACCAGGTCCGGCGTGGGCGTGGGGACGACCCCGCCCTCGGAATCCTCGGCCTCCGTTTCGGCCCCGGCGGCCTCGTCCCCTTCGGACGCGACCTCCGTCGCCTCGACGGTGGGCTCGGGCGTGGCGGTGGGCTTCGCCGCCGGGATCGCGTCGTCCCGCCCGCCCTTGCCGCGGCCCAGCGTGAGCGCGAGCACGGCGATGACGATCACCGCCAGCGCGGCCGCCGCCGCCAGGATCAGCCTGCGGTGCTGCCGGCTGCGCATCCTGCTGCGGGAAAATCTCAACTGTTCTCTTGCCATGGTTTTTCTCCGCGCGCCCTCCGGCGCGCCCTTTCGGTACGTCAAAAGGATAAGACCGCGCCCTCCGCGCTGCCTTATCCGACCCCGTCCCGGAACCCCTGGGATTCCGGGGGGCTTTTCGCCCATCTTTCGCAAAACAGTATAACAAATTTAACATGGAAAGTCAATTG
Source organism: uncultured Eubacteriales bacterium (assembly GCA_902793325.1). Classification (GTDB taxonomy): domain Bacteria; phylum Bacillota; class Clostridia; order Christensenellales; family Aristaeellaceae; genus UBA2862. The sequence goes on along the minus strand of CADBCY010000036.1, from coordinate 26,893 downwards.
AATCCCATGACAGGAATGTGACGCCGATGGAAAATCATGGGTATCCCGCTGCTACGCCTTCGCCACCGCCAGCGCCTTGCGCTCCCCGTCCAGCACGCCGCGCAGCAGCACCAGCAGCCGGCTGGCGAGCGCCCGGGCGTCCGCGTCGGCGTCGGGATTGGCGTCCAGCGCCGCGCCCAGGGCGATGGCCCCCATCGCCGCGCAGCGGATGATCTTCTCCGCCGACGCCTCGCCCGGGGATTCCGCCGCCCCCTCCGGCGCCTCCGCCGACAGCGCCGCCAGCCGCGCCCGCGCCTCGTCCATGATCTCCGCGCAGCGCAGCGACGCCTCCCGCGCCGCCAGTCGCGCCGCCTCGCCGCCCTCGCCCGCCGCCACGCGCGCCGTTTCCCGCAAAAGTCGCTGCGTCTCGTCCATAAAAAAACCTCCCGTCGCGTTCCGTTCCAGTATGAACGGAACCGCGACGGGATATGGGCTGTAAATGCTGGCGCGGCAGAGAGGGAATGGCACCGCCGCCATTTTTTCGGTCACACGGCGCTTCGGCGCTCGCGCTTGTTGCGGTACATGATCTCGTCCGCGGCGTTGAACATGACGCGCAGATCACCCTCGTGCGCCACGCGGCCGTGCACGTAGCCGATGGAGTAGCCGGGCCGCGCGCGCCCGCCGTCCGCCTCCAGGAACGGCCGCTGCGCGATCAGCCAGCGCAGCTTCTCCTTGAATACCGTCTCGCCCGCGTCGGGCAGTATCACCAGGAACTCGTCGCCGCCGAAGCGGTAGCAGTTGTCCGAACCGAAGGTGTCCGACAGCAGTTTGCCCGTTTCCGACAGTATGAAGTCGCCCTTGTCGTGGCCGTACTCGTCGTTGATGGTCTTGAAGTCGTCCACGTCCAGCATCATCACGAACACGTCCTGGTTCAGGTATTCGGGATAGTCCCGGCGCAGCGCGAAGCGGTTGCGCAGGCCGGTCAGCTCGTCCGTCATCGACGCCTGCTGCAGCAGTTGGTTGTCCTCCCGCAGCGCGTCGGTCAGCCGGCGGATCTCCCGAAACTGCTTCAGCTCGTGGCGCTTCAGCTCGCACACGAACAGCATGTCCGCCAGGATGCCGAGCAGCGACACGAACACCTTTTTGGCGTTCTCCGGGGTGAAGGTGACGAAGTCGTTGCCGGTGGAGAAGAAGTACAGCGTGAACAGGACCATCACCGCGGTGGCGGCGATGCCGCCCTCGTAGCCGAACAGCGCGGAGCAGACCACCAGGCCCGCGATCAGGATCATGTTGGGGTTGGGGATCCCGAAGCAGGTCACGCCGGCAATCAGCATGGCCATGATGCCGAGGGTGATCAGCAGTCCCCGGCCGGGCTTCAGCTCCAGCTGCAACAGCGAGAAGCGCTTCCTGTTCCCGTCGGTCATATTCTGCACCTCCTGCGCCGCGAGATGGTTTCGGTTTCATTATAAACCCCTTCTATAAAATCGGCGCTTCGGTTTTTTCGATTGGCTGTTAAATTTGCTGTCCGCGGAAACGCCCCGGCGCTGCCGGGGCGGGGAGGGAGTTAATCGAGGCGCACCAGCGACAGCGTGAACAGCGGCTGGGGCGAGGTGGCGGTGACGTTGATGGCCTCGGCGCTGCGCAGGGACACCGTGGTGCGGTCGCACACCTCGAAGATGGCCTGGGAACAGCTCGCCGCGGGGCCGGACACGTTCAGGTCCATCAGCGCGGAATACTGGGAAGCGTCGTTGGCGTTCAGGCTGACGGTGGTCTCCAGGGACACTTCCTCGGGCAGGCGGGCGGTGACGGTGGCCAGGTAGATGCCCGGCGTCTCCACGGTAACGAGCCCGCCGTTGATGCTCAGGCCGCCGTCCGCGCCGCAGCCGTTCAGCGGGACGACGCCGTTGGCCGCCACGGCCATGGGCAGCGCGGCGGTGAATATGCCGCAGACCGCGCGGCGACAGCGACGGCGGCGGGGGCATTCCTGCCCGGCATCCAGCGCGTCGTTCTGCTCGGCGTCGTCGGCGTCCGGACAGCCGCCGGTGTAGCCGGGACAGCCGTACCAGCCGTGGGGCCCGCCGATGCTGTTCAGGCAGCCCCGGGGACGGCGTCCACCGCAGCCGCAGCGCTTGGAATTCCAGTTGGACATGTGCATGCGCTCCTTTCACATTGACGCCCCTCGGGGCGCCAATGTACCCTATGATGAAGGATGGAAGCGCGTGCGGCGCCGTCCCGGGCGCGCGGCAAAAAGCACGGGCGGCCGATGGCCGCCCGTGGCGTTCGATGGTATTTGGTTCGTTCGGGACGTTTCCGACCGCGATCGGCGGTCTACTCGCCCTCCGGGAAATCGCCTTCGCCCTCCACCTCCGCGGCTTTGGCGGCCTCCGCGGCGTTCTTTTCCTCGTTCATCCTCGCCAGGTCCGCGACGGTGGCGCGCACGTCGGCCTCGGGGGCGTCGGCGGAGAACAGCCGCTGCTGGGTGATCGGGTCGGCCGCGCCGGTGGCGGCCAGGCCGCACTTGGCCTGGAACAGGCTCAGCACCTGGGCGGTGGAATCGCCGAACACGCCGTCCACCGTTCCCGGCGGCAGGTAGCCCAGCTCCACCAGCCTGCGCTGCAACTGGTACACCGCCCAGGTGCAGTCGCCGGTCTTCATGAAGTAGAAGTGGTTGTTGTAGTTGCCCAGCTCCGGCATGACCTCGGCCAGTATGTTGCCCTCGACGGGCATCTGCTCGTTGGGCTCGTAGCCGAACAGCTCGTTCATCGTGACCATGCGGTAGCCGCCCGCCTTGGCCGCCTTCATGAGCCGGTTCATCTTCTCCGCGTCCGTCTTGTTGCTCTTGAACACGTAGATGTTGCCGGGGGCCAGCGTATCCACCAGCTTGTCCGCCTCCATGGCGCTGCCGTTGTAGGTGTAGCTGGCGATGCCGTAGTAGCCCAACTGCCTGAGGTAGCCGTGGGTGCGCAGGTCGTTTTCGCCGTTGCCGCCGTACAGCCGCAGGAAGTGGGGCTGGTACTTCACGTTCATCACGTAGTCCAGGGCGATGGTCTGCTTCCAGATCTCCATGCACATCATGCTGTCGGTCATGTTGTACAGGCGGCTGATGGTGCTGTAGCAGCGGTTTTCGATCTCAAAGCCCAGCTTGTCCACGCAGGTCTTCAGCACCGCGCCCATGCCCTTGCGCATCACGTTGTCGCCGGTGGGGAACAGGGTCAGCCGCGCGCCGTAGTAGTAGGCCATCTTGGAGATGCTCTTGGTGATGGTCACGCCGGAGCATTCGTCCACGGTGATGGCGATGGCCATTTCGTCGGTGTTGGCCTTCTTGTAGATGGGCAGGAAGCCCTCCGCGGTGGCGGTGGGGGCCACGTCGCCCAGGCCGCTGCGGGCGCCCACGGCGTCGGAACCCAGGGTGGCCATGGGCGCGGGCGTGGGGGTGGGGGTGACCGCGACGGCGGCCTCCCGCTCGCTGGCCTCCTCATAGCTGGCGGCGTTCAGCACCAGCGCCTGTTCGCTGGCGTCCACCCTGGACACGTCCACATACTGGCCGCTGCCCACCTCCTGCACCACCTGCTCGTCCTCGGAGGGGACGAGCATATGGGTGACGGCGATGGCGGTCACCAGCATGAAGGCGATCACCGCCAGGGCGATGATCAGCCCTGGCAGGCAGCCCTGGCGGCTCTGCGCCGCGCGCCGGGATCTTCGGGACATAGGTTTACCTCACAGTTTGATATCGGTGTACAGTATAGCACAGTAATATTAAATCAGTAATCAGAAAACAGGAATCGGGAAAAAGGAAAAATCCCGATTCCTGTTTCCCCGGTCCTCATTCGCCCGCGTCCTGGCCTTTCGCGGCGGCGCGATCCGCCTCCGTGGGGCGGTGGAGGGTGAAGCTGAAGGTGGTACCGCGGCCCTTTTCGCTCTCGACCCAAATCTCCTCGTCCATGCGCTTGAGCAGCTCCTTGGCGATGGAGAGCCCCAGGCCGCTGCCCTTGCCGCTGTGGGCCTTGTCCACCTTGTAGAAGCGGTCGAACACGTAGGGCAGGTCATTCTCCTCGATGCCGATGCCGGTGTCCGACACGTGCAGCACGACCTTCTCCTCGTCCCAGTCGGCGGAGACGGTGACCGCGCCCTCCTCGGTGTACTTGATGGCGTTGTCCAGCAGTATAATGAGCATCTGCTCCACCCGGTTGGGGTTGGCGTACACCGGGGGACACTGGCTGAAATCGGTGCCGATCCTGACCTCCAGGTTCTTCTTCGCGGCGATGGCCTGGAGCTGGTCGCACACCTCGAACACCAGGCTCTCCAGCCGCAGCGTCTGCTTTTCGATGGACACCGTGCCGCTCTGCAGCCGCGACAGCTCCAACTGGTCCTCGATCAGCCGGGTCAGGCGCTCGATCTGCTTGAGGATGGTGTTGTAGTAATCCTGCCGCTTTTCCTCGCTGGTGACGAGGCCGTCTCTGAGCGGCTCCACCAGCGCGCGCACGGCGGTGAGCGGCGTGCGCAGCTCGTGGGAAACGTTGGACACGTAGTCCCGGCGGGTGCGCTCCAGGCGCTCCATCTGGGTGATGTCGGAGAACAGGCCCACCGCGCCGGCGATGGCGTTGATCTCGTCCACGATGGGGGTGATGGTGATGCGCAGGATCATGTCCCGGCTCTCGAGGTTGCGGGTCATCGGCTCGCCCGTGGCGATGACGCGGTCGAAGTCCTCCCAGATGCTCTGGTCGGGGATCAGCTTCATGCGGGGGTCGGGGAGGTGCAGCGCCAGCTTCCGGCGGGTGAAGAACTTGTCCATCGCCGGGTTGGTGTGGGTGATCTCCCCCTTGGCGTCGATGGCCACGATGCCCTCGCTCAAGCCGTTGAGCATGTTGCGCAGGCGGTTGCGCTCCACGATGAGGGTGTAGAGGTTCCTGGACAACTGGAAGGACAGGCTGTTGATGGCCTTGCCCAGTTGCCCGGCCTCGCCGCCGGCGTCCTCGTCGGCGCGCGCCTCCAGGTTGCCCTCGGACATGGCCACGGCCACGTCGCGGAGCTTCTCCACCGGCTTCACCGCCGGGGCCAGCAGCGGCCGGATGAGCCGCCTGCCCAGGATCGCCGCCAGCGCCGCGCCGAAGGCCGCGCAGGCCAGCGCCCACAGAAAGCGGGCCATGGCGCCGCCCGCGGGCACCGCCGCGGTGACCAGGCCCGCCGCCTTTCCGTCTTGATAGATGGGCACCATGGCGTAGAGCATGCGGCGGCCGTCGATCTGCGCGGACCCCCGCTTCTCCGTGCCCTCGAAGGCTGCTTCCGCGTCGCGCGCCAGCGCGTCGGGAAAGGGGAGGTCGTCGGTGAGGTTGACGGTCTTCCTCTCGCCGTCCGAATACCATGCCGTGCCGCCGGAGAGCGCAAACATACGGACCTCGCCCATCGCCCGGGCGGGCTCCTCCGCCGCGGAATCCGCGGTCACCTCCGCAAGCAGCCTGGCTTGCGGCATCAGCTGTTCACGCACTGCGGCGTCCGTCTGCCACCAGTTGATCAGCCCGAAGGCAGACAAGCCTGCGACAACCGCGATGCACACCACGATTGTCGCGAACAACGCAGCGCGCTGAACCAGCACGCTGCCTTTTTTCATGCGTTGACCTCAAACCTGTAGCCTACGCCGTAGACGGTCTTCAGCGCCCAGGGCACGTTCTCCTGGGGCAGCTTCTGGCGGATGCGCTTGATGTGCGCGTCCACGGTGCGGGTATCGCCGAAGTAATCGTAGCCCCACACGCGGGAGAGGATCTGCTCGCGGCTGAACACCTGGCCGACGTTGCTGCACAGCATGTGCAGGATCTCCACTTCCTTCGGGGTGCAGGGGATGACCTTGCCGGACACCTTCACCTGGTAGTTCTCCAGGCTGATCTCGAGCTGCGGCAGGCGGATGATGCTGCTGTCCTCCTCGGACGTCTTCTCGGAGAAGCGGCGCAGCACGGCCTTGATGCGGGCCAGCACCTCGCGCGGGCTGAAGGGCTTGACGATGTAATCGTCGGCGCCCAGCTCCAGGCCCAGGATGCGGTCGATCTCCTCGCCCTTGGCGGTGAGCATGATGATGGGCAGGGAGCTGTTCTGCCGGATGGTGCGGCACACGTCGATGCCGGAAACCTTGGGCATCATCAGGTCCAGCACCACCAGGTCCGGATGCAGGCTCTCGACCATCTCCAGCGCCTGCTGGCCGTCGTAGGCGCTCTGGTGCTCGTAGCCCTCCGTTCCGAGGTACAGGCCCAGGGACTCGTGCACCACCGGATCGTCGTCGGCGATCAGAATGAGCGGAAACATTGACATTTATATCACCCCGGATATCACATTTGTACCCTTATTATATACATTTCATCAACTCCGTGCAACCGAATCCGAAAGAAGTCCCTTTTTTATCATAATTCTGCGCGAATGGGGGCGAATTCATGCGCTGGGCGAAAAAACCCCCGCGGGACGCCGTTCCGCCCGCGGGGATTTCGCGTTTCTTCTATAATATATGTTAAAGGTTTCGCACGTCCGGACGCATCGGCCCGGGCGCAGCGTCAGCCCTCCCTGCCGTACTCCTCGTGCAAAAAGGCGCTCTTCGGGGCCTCCCGGAGGAAGTCGAAGCGGGCGTGGAGGTTCATGCTGTACATCTCCGCCCCGCGCACCAGCACGCAGTCCAGCAGCGGGATCTGTATGCCCTCGAAGGTCTGGCAGATGCCGGTCAGCCGCTCCCTCTCCGGCGCGGAGAGCCGCGGCGCATCCGGCCTCCTGAACAGCACCAGGATCGCGTGGCTGGCCTGCAGGGACGTGCCGTCCTGCACCATCTGACGCATGTTGTCCTGGCTCCACCACGGGTCGCGGACCGGCAGCGGCTGGCGGCTGAGCAGGCCGTGCTCGAAGTCGGTGTACAGGACCCAGTTCTCCGGCGGGCGCGCCCAGGAAACGCGCGGCGTCAGGAAGCTCTTCACCTCCGCGAAGCGCAGCAGGCGGATCCTGTCCCGCCTGCCTACGGCCTGGTAGGCCGCCGCCAGTTCGCCCGTCAGCGCGAGCCACTCCGCCACGGCGGGGGTCACGCCGCGCACGCCGAGCAGCGCCTCCCTCGGCGCGGTGAGCACCTGCATCACCCCGCCGAAGCGGTTGTTCAGGCGAAACGCCAGGTCCGACATGTCCTGCCGGGGCACGGCGCAATTCAGCAGCACCTCGAGGATCTCGCGGTTCTGGAAGTCGTCCCAGCTCCCGTTCTGGGAGCGCTCCCGCTGGCGCATGCGGTGCCCCAGGATGCGGTCCAGGGCGAGGTTGTCTCCCTCCCTGCCGGTCGTCGCCGGCCTGTCGAAATCGCCCATGTCAGTCCACCAGCTCGATCTTGTCCCGGCCGAACACGTCGTAGGACTGGTTGATGACGTCCTTCGCGGCGCTCGACAGCTTCTTCTCCGCCTCCGCGCTGCCCTCCAGCAGCATGTTCAGGCGCACCGGCGCGCCGAAGGCCTCCGTCAGGGCCCCGTCCAGCATGGCCTGCTTGCGCTCGAGCACCCGCATGTGCATCATCTGCTTGCGGCTGAACTCCACGATCACGGCGCTGCCGTCGAAGCGCAGAAAGCGCATCGAATCCAGCGGCGCGCGGATGGAAGGGTTCTCCGCCTTCAGCTTCTCCATCGCGTCCAGCCACGCCTGGGGCGGCGCCTCCGCCGGGGCCGGCGCGGGCTTCCGCGCGGCGGGCTTCGGGGGCTTCTCCGGCTTCGCCGGGGCGGCTTCGGGCGCAGGCGCCGGCCGCGCGACCGCGCCGCTCTCGATCATCTTCTCCACGCGCTCCAGCCGCTCGCCCACGCTGGCGTCCGCCTCGCGGTCCGGCCGACAGGCGCGCACGGCGGCCAGCTCCAGGATGGTCCTGGGGTTGGCGGCCCACCTGGTGTCCGGGTCCGCGCGCATGAACAGCTCCAGCATGCGGCTGAGCGCGTCGGGGTTCGCCCGCTCCGCCTGTTCGCGGAAGCGCGCGGCGTCCTCGGCGGTGACCTCCAGGATATCCTCCAGCCGATCGCCCACGGACTTCGCCAGCAGCACGCCCCGAAGGTGCCCCACGGTGTCGCGGATGAACACCTGCGGGTCGCTGCCGCGGCGCATGACCTCGTCGATCTTCATCAGCGCCGCGCCGGCGTCGCCGTCGATGAGCGCGTCGGTGAACTCAAATTCCACGGCCCGCCCCGCGGTGCCCAGCACCTCCCGCGCGAGCTGCGCGGTGACCTCGCCCTCGGTGTAGGACAGGCACACGTCCAACAGGCTCAGCGCGTCGCGCATGGCGCCCTCGGAGGCCCGCGCGATCTCGTACAGCGCTTCCTCGGAGGCGGCGCGGCCGATGCCGCCCAGCACCACCATCATCCGCTCCACGATGATCTCGCCGGGGATGCGGCGGAAGTCGAACCGCTGGCAGCGGGAGAGGATCGTGGCCGGCAGCATCTGCGGCTCCGTGGTGGCCAGTATGAACACCGCGTGCGACGGCGGCTCCTCCAGCGTCTTGAGCAGGGCGTTGAAGGCGTCCCTGGACAGCATGTGCACCTCGTCGATGATGTACACCTTGTACTTCGTCAACGAGGGCGGGTACTTCACCATCTCCCGGAGGTCGCGGATCTTGTCCACGCCGCTGTTGGAGGCGGCGTCGATCTCCAGCACGTCCATGCTGGTCTCCTGTTCCAGGGCGCGGCAGATCTCGCACGCCCCGCAGGGATCGCCGTCCCGGGGGTCGAGGCAGTTGATGGCCCGGGACAGCACCCTGGCCGCGGTGGTCTTGCCCGTGCCGCGGGTGCCGGTGAACAGGTAGGCGTGGCCGATGCGGCCCGTGGCCACCTGCCGCTTCAGCGTGCGCACGATGGCGTCCTGGCCGTAGATCTCCGAAAACGTCCGCGGCCGCCACGCGCGGTACAGGGCCTGATAACTCATGGGAAACCTCCGAAAAGCAGTATGTCGGCTGTTTCCATTATACCCCCATTTTGCGAAGAAAGGAAGGGCGAAATCGCGAATTTTGCCCGAAACGGCGATTTTATCCCGCCGATATGAAAGCTTTCCATTGGATAATCCGTGCTTTCAATTTTAGGAAAACCGTGCAAGTTTTGTCATGGAAACCCGGGCATTCCGCCGTGAATTATCATTCACATTTTAACAGCTTGGTAAAGGCAATTCACCTTTCTTGTGCTATGATAATGTCTGGAAATCCGGACGCGCCGCGGCGCGCCGGTTCATATTGGGCGCCCCGTTTCATACGATGAAGGGGGCCCGACATGGGGGAACGCAGATGAAAACGATCGTACTCACCGGGGGCGGCACCGCGGGTCACGTGACGCCGAACCTGGCGTTGATACCCAGGCTGCAGGCGGACGGCTGGACGGTGCACTACATCGGTGCGGCCAACAGCCCCGAGCAGGAATTGATCGCCCGGGTGCCGGGCGTGACCTTTCACACCGTGTCGGTGGGCAAGCTGCGCCGCTACTTCGACCCGAAGAACTTCTCCGATCCGTTCCGCGTGCTGAAGGGCATCCGCCAGGCCACCGGCCTGCTGCGGAGGCTGAAGCCCAACGTGGTGTTCTCCAAGGGCGGGTTCGTGTCCGTGCCCGTGGTGTACGGCGCGAAGCTGAACGGCATCCCGGTGGTGACCCACGAGTCCGACATGACGCCGGGCCTGGCCAACAAGCTGTGCATGCCGTTTGCGAAGGTCCAGTGCTGCACCTTCCCCGAGGCGGTGAAGTACTGCAAGGGCAAGGGCGTGCACACCGGCACCCCCATCCGCCCGGAGATCCTGAAGGGCAGCCGGGAGGGCGGCATGAAGCGCTTCGGCTTCAACGGCTACCGCCCGGTATTGATGGTGGTGGGCGGCTCCAGCGGCGCGCAGGCCATCAACGAGTGCGTGCGCGAGGCTTTGCCCAGGCTGACCCAGAGCTTCCAGGTACTTCACCTGTGCGGCAAGGGCAACCTCGACGGCGAGCTGGACGGCACCGCCAACTACGTGCAGCTGGAATACCTGAACGAGGAGATGGCCGACGCCTACGCCTGCGCCGACGTGCTAATCTCCCGCGCCGGCTCCAACGCGCTGTGCGAGATCCTGGCGGCGCGCAAGCCCGCGCTGCTGATCCCCTATCCGCTCTCCGCCAGCCGCGGCGACCAGGTGATGAACGCCGAGTCCTTCCGCGAGCGCGGGCTGAGCCGGGTGCTGATGCAGGAGGATATGACCACGGAGACCCTGGTGAAGGGCATCGAGGAGGTCTACCGCGACCGCGGCATACTCTACGAGGCCATGGCCACCGAGCCCTCCTCAAACGGTATCGACAACGTGCTCGAACAGATCTACAAATACGCGCGACCCTGAGAAAACCGCCTTCGGGCGGTTTTTCTTTTGTTATACTGGATTTCACCCCAAAAACCGTATTATAAGCCCGTTATCATCCACAGATTACACCGGTTTATCCACAGGCGGTTCCGTGGGCGGCAATTTGACAAACCTCGCACGAAAACTGCGCTTTACGGGGCATTCGCTTGTTTTTTCCCGGGGAGGGTGTTAGAATAACAATGATCTATTGTCCACAGGTATGCCCGTATCTCCGACCGTCGGGCTGTGGATGAATCCCGGAGGAAGAATCACTATGAACTACACGCCTGAGCAGAAGGCGAAATGGGACGAGGTCATGCGGCGCATCGAGCAGTCGGTGGACAAGCCCAGCTTTGAACAGTGGCTGCGGCCGCTCAGGCTGTACGCCGTCACCCCCGACGCGCTCATCATACTGGGCCGGAACAGCTTTGAGCTGCAGCACATGCGCAGCCGCTTCGCCAACAACCTCTACAGCATGGTGCGGCTCATCTTCGGCCGCGCCTACGAGCTGGAATACCATACGGAAGAGGAGACCGAGGAGCTGGAGCGCAAGCTCAGCGCCACCGCGCTGAACCGCCGCTACACCTTCGACAACTTCATCACCGGCGCCTCCAACCGCTTCGCCTATTCCGCCGCGCACGCCGTGGCGGAGGAGCCCGGCGACGCCTACAACCCGCTGTTCATCTACGGCGGCGTGGGCCTGGGGAAGACCCACCTGATGAACGCCATCGGCAACTACATCACCGCCGAGGACCCCTCGACCAACGTGCTGCTGATGAGCAGCGAAACGCTGACCAACCAACTGATCGAGGCCATCGGCAGGAAGAACACCGCCGAGCTCAGGAACCGCCTGCGCGGCGTGGACGTGCTGATGGTGGACGACATACAGTTCCTCTCCCGCACGCGCTCCACGCAGGAGGAGTTCTTCCATACCTTCAACGACCTCTACAACAACCACAAGCAGATCATCATCTCCTCCGACCGGCCGCCCCGGGAGATCCCCGAGATCGAGGAGCGACTGCGCACGCGGTTCGAGTGGGGCCTGCTGGTGGACATCCAGAAGCCGGACTTCGAGACCCGCGTGGCCATACTGAAGCGCAAGGCCGACGACGAGGGATACGACGTGCCCTACGAGGTGATCGAGTACATCGCCGACCACGTGAACTCCAACATCCGCGAGCTGGAGGGTTGCCTGACCAGCCTGACGGCCTACGCCTCCTTCCGGGGCGAGCCGGTGACGCTGGACATGGCCCGGGACGTGCTGTCCGACCGCATCCGCTCCCACGCGCCGCGGAAGATCACCCCGGAGCTGATCATCGAGGTGGTGGCGGTGCAGCACGGGCTGTCGTCGGAGGACATCACCGGCGCGCGCCGCAGCCGCGACATCGCCGCGCCCAGGCAGATCGCCATGTACCTGTGCCGGGAGATGATCGGCATGTCCACCACCGGCATCGGCCGGGCCTTCGGCAACCGGGACCACACCACGGTCATGCACGGCTGCGACAAGGTCTCGGAGGGCATGAAGGCGGACTTTTCCTTCCGCAAGCGCGTGGAGGAACTGATGGCGCTGGTCCGGGAACAATAGGGTCGCCTTCCGTCCTGTGGAAAAGCGGCGCCTTATCCACCCGGCGTTCACATCGCATGTGGACAAAATTATGACGAAAAATCGCCGCTGTCGCCGCGGTTGTGTCGATTTATGACCTGATTTTCCACAGATTCCACAGCCCTACGACTACGACGATAATCTATATAGTAATAATAATCATGCGGGAGGAAACGCAAATGCAGTTTACATGCGCAGCCCAGACATTGATCGACAGCCTGCAAATCGTTACCAAGGCGCTGCCGGCGCGCACGCCGAACCAGCTGTTGGAGGGCATACTGATCGAGACGGATATGAACGAGGTCATCCTCACCTGCTCCGACGAGCGCATCACCATCACCACCCGTTTTGAGGCCGAGGTCAGCGAGCCGGGCCGCGGCGTGGTGCGGGGCAAGCTGTTCAACGAAGTGGTGCGCCGCCTCGCCGAGGGCGACATCCGTGTGACGATGAACAACCGCTTCGAGTTCCGCATCCAGGGCAGCGGCTCCCGCACCAACCTGGCGGGCTTCGACGCCGACCTGTACCCCCAGCTCCCCAGGATCGAGGGGGAAAAGGAAATCTCCCTGCCCCAGGACATGCTGAAGGACATGATCCAGAAGACCGAGTTCGCCATTGCCGTGGAGGACATGCGCGAGGTGCTGACCGGCTGCCTGCTGGAGATCGGCGGCGGCGACGTGACCATGGTGGCGCTGGACGGCTTCCGCATGGCGCTGAAGCGGGCGAAGTGCTCGGACGTGCTGGAGAGCTTCAACGCCATCATCCCCGGCCGGGCGGTGGGCGACATCGGGAAGCTGCTCTCCGACGACCCCGAGGCGTTCGCCAGCCTCTCCTACGGCGGCGGCAAGCTGCACATCCGCCTGGAGAAGACCGACATCTACGTCATCCTGGTGGAGGGAGAGTACGTGAAGTACCGCGCCATACTGCCCCAGAGCTTCGCCACGCAGGTGGTGGTGGACCTGGAGCCCCTGCGCCGGGGAATCGACCGCGCGGCGCTGATCGCGCGGGAGGGCAACAACAACCTGCTGATCCTGAAGATCGCCGGCGGCGAGATGGCCATTGAGGCCCACGCGCAGAACGGCGACGTGTTCGAGAAGCTGGACGTGCAGCAGCATGGCCCGGACCTGAACATCGCCTTCAACGTGAAGTACCTCATCGACATGATGCGCAGCATCGACGACGCGCAAATCGAGATCAACCTCAACAACGCCATCAGCCCCTGCATCATCACCCCCGTGAACGACCACGACTACGTCCACCTGATCCTCCCCGTGAGGACGGGCATGACGAACTGACGCCCCTTGGAAAAACCGACATTCACCGTCCGACGTTTCGTGGCTGCCTCGCGGCAGCCACGTTTGATCGGGCGAAAGCCGTCCGACCCGTCGACAGAGGTACCGACCATGCGCAATTCCCAGGACACCACCATCGCCGCCATTGCCACCGCGCGCGGGGCGGGCGGCATCGCCATCGTGCGGATCAGCGGGCCGGCGGCGGAGGACATACTGCGCCGGCTGTTCGCGCCTGCGGGCGGCCATGGCGGGCCCTTTGAATCCCACCGGCTGATGTACGGCCGGGCCGTGGACGCCGACGGCGCGCCGCTGGACGAGGTGATGGCCGTGCTCATGCGCGCGCCGCGCACCTACACCCGGGAGGACGTGGCCGAGATCCACTGTCACGGCGGCAGCGTCAGCGCGGAGTCGGTGCTGTCGCGCGCGCTCGCGCTGGGCGCGCACATGGCCGCGCCCGGGGAATTCACCCGGCGCGCCTTCATGAACGGCAGGATCGACCTCAGCGAGGCCGAGGCCGTGATGCAGCTCATCACCGCGGGCAGCGAGGCCGCCGCGCGCGCCTCCGTGCGCCAGCTGGAGGGCGGCGTGTCGGGCTTCGTGCGCCGCGTGTGCGGGGAGCTCACGGACGTGATGGCGCTGCTGGAGGCCTCGACCGACTTCCCCGAGGAGGTGGAGGAGGAGGCCGCGGCGGAGGACGTCGCGCGCCGCCTGAACGCCTGCATCGGGGAGATTCGCGCGCGGTGCGACGAGCGCGGCGCGCGGCTGCTGCGCGAGGGGGCGTCCATCGTGCTGGCGGGCAGGCCCAACGTGGGCAAGTCCTCGCTGATGAACGCGCTGCTCTGCCAGGATCGCGCCATCGTCACCGACATCCCCGGCACCACCCGCGACGTGCTCACCGAGCGCGTGCGCATCGGCGGCATCGTGGCGGAGCTCTCCGACACCGCCGGGCAGCGGGACACCGCCGACCCCATCGAGCGCATCGGCGTGGATCGCGCGCGCCGCGCGGCGGATACCGCCGACGTGGTGCTGGCGGTGATCGACGCCTCCGAGCCGCTCTCCGCGGAGGATGCGGCGTTCCTGCGCGGCGCGGACGCGCGCACGCTGGTCTGCCTCAACAAGAGCGACCTCCCGGCGCGGATAACGGCGCGGGAGGTCGAGGCGATGACGGACGCCATGGTGCTGGAGATGTCCGCCAGCAGCGGACATGGCATCCCGGAGCTGGTGGCGGAGCTGGAGCGCCGCGTGGCGGTCACGGGCGAGGCCGACGGGCTGTTGACGGCGCGGCGGCACCTGGACCTCGCGCGGGACGCCGAGCGCGCGCTGTCGGCCGCGGTGTCGTCCATCGAGGCGGGCATGCCCCTGGACACCGCCGCCATCGACATCCGCGAGGCGCTGGAGCGGCTCATGGAGATCACCGGCGAGAACGCCACCGAGGCCGTGATCGACCGCGTTTTCGCGTCCTTCTGCGTGGGAAAATAGCCGGCGCTCGCGCTGTGCGCGACGGTTTCCCGGGGAGGAACGCGCCGCAATCAACGACCTATCCGATATTCCCGAACATCGAAAAACCGCATATCGCCGCGAGGATCAGCGCCGCGGCGTACATCGGAACCGGCGACAGCGCGGCAAAAATCGCGCCGGAGCCGCCGAAAAGCAGTCCCGCGCCGCCGAGCAGCACGGAGAGCGCCAGCGCGGCCAGCAGCGCCGCGTTCATGGGCCGGGCCTCCAGCCTGGAGCGCCGGAAGGCGGAGCGGCACAGGCTGTACAGCAGGAGCCCCGCGAAGAAAGGCGCGGCCAGCGGCGCGAACGACGCGAAGAAATTCCCGCCGCCAAACAAGATGCCCGCGCCGAAGATATTCCCTGGATTCAGCGCCGCCAGCCCCGCGAACGCGGCGGGGTAAAGCGCGTCCTGCAACAGGTAGGAAGGCGAGGAACGCAGCGGCTGGGCGTTGATCCTGCCCCGCAGGCCCCCGCCGACGACCAGCGCCACCGCGCAGGCGGCGAGGGCCGAAAGTCCGCATGTGACGGACACGGTAGCGTTCCGTCCCAGCGCCAGCCCCGCAAGGACCAGCGCCGATGTGACCAGCCGGCTGATGAACGCGCTGCGACCGTCGCCGGCGGAGTACAGGTATTCATAGAATACGTGTTCTATATTTAACAGCCCGCCCGCCGCGACGAGCAGCGCCGACTGCGCCGTGAGCGCTCCGCAGGCCAGACAGCCCAGCGCCAGCAGCGCCGCGCCGACGCATTGCAGCGACAGCGCGCACTTCACGCTGCCGCGCACGTCCCGCATGGCGGGCTGCAATGCGAAGGCGGCCCGCAGGCTCCCCGCGGTGGACAGCCCCAGCAGCCGGACCGCCAGCGTCGCCGCGAACAGCTTCAGCGCCGCTTCCCGCCCCTGCGCCGCGCAGGCGGCCAGCAGCGCCGCGGGGAGCAGCGCGTCCGCCGGGCGCACGAGCATGGGCCGCCGCAGTTTTTTCTTCATATAAATAGTCCCCTCATTCCAGTCGGGCGCTGATGCTGAACATGCCCGTATTGCCGTCCCGGTTTGCCACGTACAGCGCGCAGTCCTCCTGCGGCGCGATGCCCGCCTGTTGCAGGTACAGCTCCATCGAGCGCATGGCCAGCTCCGGGAAGTTGTTCTCCTTGCTCAGGTGGCCGAGGATGATCTGCCGCGCGCCGCCCCGGATCAGCTCCACCGCCGCGCGCCCGGCGTCGTCGTTGGAGAGGTGCCCCCGCCTGGACTTGATGCGCTGCTTGAGGTCGTAGGGGTACGGCCCGGCGTCCAGCATATTCGGGTCGTAGTTCGACTCCAGCAGCACCGCGTCGGACCCCATCACGTGCTTCATCCAACTGTCCCGCACGCAGCCGAGGTCCGTGGCGACGGCCAGCTTCGCGCCGTCCAGCTCAAAGGTATAGCCCACCGAGCCGCCCGCGTCGTGGGGCGTGGGAAAGGGCATGACGTCGATGCTGCCGATGAAGAAGTCCTCCTCCGGCCGGATCACCCGCAGGTTGCCCTCGGACATGCTGCCGAGCTTGCCGTACATCTCCGCCCAGGTTTCCTCGGTGGCGTACACCGGCAGGTTGAACTTGCGCGACAGTATGCCGATGCCGCGGATGTGGTCGTTGTGGGCGTGCGTGACCAGGATCGCCTGCAGGTCGCGGGGATCGACCCCCACCTGCGCCATCTCCCGGACGATGCGCGTGCCGGACATGCCGGCGTCCACCAGGATGTGGGCGTCGTCGCAGCCCACGTAGATCGAATTCCCGCTCGAACCGCTGAACAGCGGCGAAAAGCGAAGCTCCATAGGATCGGTAATCCTCCGTTGTACAATTAGGGGCCGCCCGGACGGCGGCGTATGTGTTTCACGTGAAACATTCCGTTACACGCCCGTCAGGTCGAAGCCGGGGATGTATTTTTCGTCGGCGGAGGAGAGCTCCTGCACGAAGCCGTCCTCCAGGCCGAGGTCCATCAAATGGTCCACCACGCGGTCGTATTCCTCCTGTGTCAGGCGGCGCTCCAGCTCGTCCACGCCCTTCACGTCGCCGTAGGGCAGGTATTGTGCCATCAGGCTGACCCACGCGCCGGGCAGGTTGTCCGCGATCCAGTCGAGGATCAGCATAGATTCCTCTGCGCGCCCGGGCAGGATCAGGTGACGCACGAGTGTGCCGCGCCGCATGACGCCGTCGTCGTCCAGCTCCACCGGGCCGGTCTGCCGCAGCATCTCCCGCAGCGCGGGGCCGGCGTAGCTGAAGTAGTCCGGCGCGGCGGAGTAACGGCGCGCGGCGTCGGGCAGGAGGTACTTGAGGTCCGGCAGGTAGACCTGCACCTTGCCCTCCAGACTGCGCAGCGTTTCCACGCGCTCGTAGCCGCCGGTGTTCCACACCACCGGCACGGGCAGCCCGCCCTCCAGCGATTCCAGGATCGCCCGGGCGAAGTGGGTGGGGTTCACGAGGTTGACGTTGTGCGCGCCCCGGTCGATCAGCTCGCCGTAGATCTCCCGCAGCCGCCCGACGCCGACCTTCCTGCCGAAGTTGTCGTGCGATATGCCGTAGTTCTGGCAGAACCGACAGCGCAGCGCGCAGCCGGAGAAGAACACCGCGCCGGAGCCGCGCGTCCCGCTGATCACGGGCTCCTCGTCGAAGTGGAGCGCCGCGCGCGCCAGCACGGGCTCCGCGCCCATGCGGCAGAAGCCGCCGCCCGTCTCGCCCCGAAGTGCGCCGCACTGGCGGGGGCAATCGCTGCAAACATAGGGTTCCAAGCGCATTTCTCCTTGTATGCCGATCTTGTATGCCGATAATGATACGATTATACCGCGGAAATGTTATTTGTGATCGGTATGAATTGCCCACAATGTTTCACGTGAAACATTGTTATACCTACTCCGCCCGGCGCAGCGTGATGAGCCAGACCTCCGCGCCGGTGCCCAGCCGCACGTTCAGCCCTTCGCAGCCCACGCCCGTGGTGGTCAGCATCGGCACGCCGTTTTCCAGCCGCCAGCCCGCGAGGTAGTTCTTTTCCACGCCGTTCAGCGAGAGCGCCGTCGCGCTCCCCAGCCGGATCTGCCCGCCGTGGGTGTGTCCGGCGAGGATCATGTCGCACCACGTCCCGCCGCCGGCGACCTCGTTGATCATGACCTGCGGGATCAGCGCGGGCGTGGCGAGCACGGCCACCACGCAGTCCCCCTTCTTCGCCGCCATGGCGGCGCGCGCGATCGGCGCGGCGTCCCCGCAAAGCCCGGCCAGGTACAGCGTGTCGCCGCCCGCGCGGATGCCGACGCTGGCGTCGAACAGCGGGTGGATGCCCGCCGCCTCCAGCGCCGCGGCGAGGCCGTCGGGATCGCCGTCCTCCGGCGCGCGAATGGCAAACTTGCCCAGCGGCGCCTCGAACGACGCCAGCGCGCCCAGGAACTCCGCCCGGACGCGAGAACCGCCGGCGTCCTTCTCCTTGTCCTCTCGGTTGAGGATGTCGAACAGGGAGGCGGAGGCGTAGTCGCCGCCCAGCAGCAGGATGTCCGGCTTCAGTTTCTGCAGCCGCGCGAACAGGTCGGCGGAACGCGCGGGGGTGTTCAGCCCGCACAGGTCGATGTCCGAGGCGTACAGCAGCGTCGCGCCGTCGAAGGCGGGCGGCAGGTCCGCAAGGCGCACTTCCGCCCGCCGCACGCGCACCATCGCGGCGTTCAGCGCGCCCGCGCCCAGCGCCAGCGCGATCAGCAGCACGAATATCGCCAGCGCCGCGCGGCCCGCCCTTCCCGGCCGCCTGTTCTTTTTCTTCCCGGAAGCCATGGCGCTCCTTTCCCAGCCGCACGGATTGTGCGATGAATCTTCCCATTCTTGTCACAGGAGAGTCGTTGCAACCGCCTGTGACTTCCATTATAATTAAGTGTGGTATAGCTTACAAGGGACAGGTGCGCCCATTCGCGCCTGAATACAACACAATCAGGAGCTTTCCATGGAGAATAAACGCGCAAGGCGGCTCCCATGGGCAGTGGTCCTGTTGATCGTGGTCTTCTCCTGCCTGGTCGCCTTCGGCGCGGCGCAGGTCTGGAATCGCTTCCACCGGCAGTCGATCTACGACTACAAGCTGGTGGAGATCGGCGCGAACGACGGCCTACAGGTGGTGGACGACGGCTTCGTCTTTTACGACGGAAGCACCATCTCCATGGTGGATACCGACGCCAGCGTGCGCTGGAACTACTATTTCGGCGCGGACGCGGGCTTCCGGGCCACGCGCTACGGCGTCGCCGCATGGGCGGACACCACGCTGACGCTGATTGACAGCCAGACCGGCACCACCACCTACAGCGGCACCATGGATGCGGAGGTGCTCTCGGCGCGCATCGGCGAGAAGTACACCGCCGTGCTGCTGGGGCCCGAGCACAACAGCACGATCGTCCTCATGGAGAAGGGCGGCCGCAAGATCAACAGCATCACCCTGCCCCGGCAGACCGTCATCGATTACGGGTTCCTGTCCAACGGCAGCCTGCTGTGGGAAATGAGTCTGGATACCACCGGCACGGTGCCCAGCACCACGGTGAATACCTACCGCCCCGGCAAGGAGATCGTGGGCTCCATCCACGACAAGGAACAGCTGGTGTACGCCACGGTGTTCCAGTCCTCCTACTTCTGTTGCGTCGGCGAGACGCACCTGAAGATCTACGATTACACCGGCAACGAGGACCGGAGCAAGCGCAGGCTGGTGTACGGCTGGTACATGGCCACGGTGGACGAAAACACCCCGGACGACCCCATGATGGCCTTCGTGCCCAACGACCAGTACGGCGGCCGGAGCGACATACAGGACGTGCGCATGATCCGCGCGAACCTCGATCGGCAGTTGCGCATGCCCTACGGCTGTCAGTCGCTGATCGCCCGCAACGACCGCGTGTACGGCTTCTCGACGCAGGGCTACGTGATGATCGCCGTCCAGGGCCAGAGCAAGGTGAACGCCTACCAGTTGCCCATGCTGTTCGACCAGGTCTACGGCGTCACGCTGGACAACGTGGCCGTGCTGGGCAGCGGAAACACGATCTACATGCTGAACCTTTCCTGACCGCGCATAAAACCGGCGCAAAACAGGAAAACTCTGTCGGTACCCTCAAATTCTTCCATTTGCAGGAGGCGGAACGATGAATCTGTTGGATATCACAATTGTCGTGGTGCTTGCCTTTTACCTGATTTCGGGCATGTACCGGGGCTCCATCACGTCGCTGCTCAGCACGCTGGGCTTCGTGGGCGCGTGGCTGGGCGCTCAACAGCTCTACCCGCAGGTGGCGCACTTGGCGCTGTCCAACCAGACGCTGATGGCGGTGCTGGGCCAGTACCTGGAGCCGGAGACCTTCTTCGCCACCCACAACCAGGCGGTCGCCCAGGTCTCGCAGGTCATCGCGGGCGGCGAGTCGGCCATCCAGACGGCCATCGCGTCGCTGTCGCCGAACCTGGCGGTGGTCAGCAAGGCCTTCGAGGCCAACGTCCGCTCCCAGATGTTCCAGAACCTGAACATCTCCACCCTGGCGGAATACCTGGACCAGACCATCTGGCAGGCGGTGTTCAACGTCGGCGCGTTCATACTGTGCTTCATCGCGCTGTACGTGCTGGCGTCGCTGATCGTGAACCTGCTGGACCACGTGATCTCCTTCCCGCTGCTGCGCGGCTTCGACTGGCTGGTCGGCGGCGTGTTCGGGCTGGTTCGCGGCCTGGTGATCGTGCTGCTCATACTGTTCCTGGTGCCCAGCCTGGTGCAGATCGTATCTCCCGAGTTCGCCACGCAGCTCACCTCGGGGTCGGTGCTGTACAACACCGTCAATTCGCTGGATATACTGAACGTGGGCAACATGCTCAGGGGACTGATCGGCGGCTGATTTTGCCCCCGATGGCGCAATTTACCCATCCATTCCGCATAAAAAACCGGGATGGATGGGAATTTTGCCGTATAGGGCCCTGTTGAAATGTCAAAATGATTTATCGCGGTTGTCACGGTTTTTTTGTAATGGAGGAAAAATGACTGCAAAACGCATGGACAGGATGGACAGAAGGGAATACGAGGATCCGAACGCGGGCTCCGGCGCGCCGCTGAAGGTGTTTTCCGCCGTGGCGCTGTTCGGCGTGGCCTTTCTGCTGATTTACATTACCCTGGTCACCCCGCAGCAGGGCACCGCCATGGGCGCGATCCAGAACGTGCTGTACGGGCTGGGCGGCAACCTGGCGCCCGTGCTGCCGCTGGCGCTGGCCTGGGCGGGCGTGCTGTGCGTGCTCTCCGCCCGCGGCCGCAGGATCGCCCTGTGGCGCGTCATCGCCGACGCGCTGCTGTTCGCGTGCCTGTTCTCCGCCGTGCACATCTTCTTTGCGGAGACCATCGTGCGCGAGCGCATGACCATCCAGGGCTTTTCCAACTTTGTGGCCAAGAGCTACGGCTTCGGCCAGGGCGGCGGCGCGTTGGGCGCGCTGCTCTGCTGGCCGCTGTTCCGCACCTTCGGCAAGTGGGGCGGCTTCTTCGGCCTGCTGCTGATCGCCGTGCTGCTGCTGACGATCACCGGTCGCCTGGGCCGCTTCGTGCGCAGGGCCCACGGCGCGCTGTCCTCCGCGCGGGAGCGGCGCCCGGTGCGCGTGCCGAAAAATGAAGAACAGATGTTCGATGAACCCCCCCGCGAGCGCGCGCGCCGCCCGGAAAAGGCCGCCCCGCGGGTGAACCGCGATCCCCACAGCGAGGCCGTGATCGGCGTTGCGCCCGGGGAGAAGCCCCGCCCGTCGCGCCGCCGCGCCGCCCGGGACGCCGACGCCGCCGGGGAGCGCCCCGCGCGCGCCGCCGGCCCCGCCGCGCGCAAGCCGAAGCAGCAGGACATCGACATCGAGACCGAGATCGAAGCCGCCGCGGAGGCGGGCCGTCGCCGCGCGGCGGAGCAGCCCCGGCCCGCGCGCAACAAGCGCCCGGCGAAGGCCGCGGAGACCGAGCCGGAGGATGCGCTGTTCGCCGGGGCGAAGGCGCTTCCCACCGAGGACGCGACCCCGCCCGCGCGCAAGCCCGCCCGCGCGAAGGCGCGCATGGAGGCCGGCACCCTCACCGACGAGGACCTGGCCGCCATGGGCTTCGACGTGGACAACTTCGACGACTACGACCGCCTGGACG
Organism: uncultured Eubacteriales bacterium; assembly: GCA_902793325.1. Lineage (GTDB taxonomy): Bacteria > Bacillota > Clostridia > Christensenellales > Aristaeellaceae > UBA2862. Next base: position 5,069 of record CADBCY010000036.1, on the reverse strand, counting down.
CCGAGAGCATCCTGCGGGACAAGAAGGAAAAGGGCGCGGCGCGCAAGGGCTTCGAGCCGGACCGCCCCGCCGCCATGAAGGCCGCGGCCGACGCGGAGCAGGAGGAAGTCCCCGTGGAGCAGAAGGCCGCCGTGCAGAAGCTGGAGCAGTTGAAGATCCAGCCCGAGGCCTACGAGCAGCCCGACGAGGACGACGAGCCGCCCTTCGACATGCCCGAGGAACAGAAGAAGCCGCTTAAAAAGATCAAGTGCGTGACCATCGCCGACCCCGTGGAGGAGGAAGAGCCGGAGTACTTCTACCCGCCCATCGACCTGCTGGCCCAGGGCGAGTCCTACGACAGCAGCGACCACGCCCAGAAGGACATGGAGAAGGCCCAACTGCTGGAGGATACGCTCAAGAGCTTCGGCATCACCACGCGCCTCATCGGCATCGCGCACGGCCCGGCGGTCACCCGCTTCGAGCTGCAGCCCGCCGCGGGCGTGAAGGTGAGCCGCATCACCTCGCTGTCCGACGACATCGCCCTGAACCTGGCGGCGCTGTCGGTGCGCATCGAGGCGCCCATCCCCGGCAAGGCCGCCGTGGGCGTGGAGATCCCCAACGACAAGATCGAGACGGTGCGCCTCAGGGACGTGCTGGAGTCCTCCGAGGCCCGCAAGCACCCGAGCAAGATCGCCGTGGGCCTGGGCAAGGACAACTCCGGGCGCTACATCGTGGCGGACATCGCCAAGATGCCCCACGTGTTGATCGCCGGACAGACCGGTTCGGGCAAGTCGGTGTGCATCAACTCCATCATCGCCTCCATACTGTTCCGCGCCTCGCCCGAGGAGGTGCGGCTGATCCTGATCGACCCCAAGGTGGTGGAGCTGTCCATCTACAACGACATCCCCCACCTGATCTGCCCCGTGGTCACCGACCCGAAGAAGGCCGCCAGCGCCCTGGACTGGGCCGTGGCGGAGATGACCACGCGCTACAAGAAGTTCGCCGAGCGCGGCGTGCGCGACATCAAGGGCTACAACCGGAAGCTGGAGCCCGGCGAGAAGCAGATGCCGCAGATGGTCATTATCATCGACGAGCTGGCCGACCTGATGATGGTCTCCCCCGGCGAGGTCGAGGACAGCATCTGCCGCCTGGCGCAGTTGGCCCGCGCCTGCGGCATGCACCTGGTCATCGCTACGCAGCGCCCGTCGGTGAACGTCATCACCGGCATCATCAAGGCCAACATCCCCACCCGCATCGCCTTCTCCGTGGCGAGCCAGGTGGACAGCCGCACCATGATCGACCATGGCGGCGCGGAGAAGCTGCTGGGCAACGGCGACATGCTGTTCGTGCCCAACGGCACCAACAAGCCCATGCGCGTGCAGGGCGCCTGGGTCTCCGACGACGAGGTGCACGCCATCGTGGAGTACATCAAGTCCCGCAGCGAGAGCACCTACGATCCCGACATGCTGGAGCACATGGAGAACGCCGTGCGCACCGATGCCGAGAAGGAGGAATTCAACGAGGAATACGACCCCCGCCTGCCCGAGGCGGTGGAGATCGTCATGGAGGCGGGCCAGGCGTCCGTCAGCATGCTGCAGCGCAGGATGCGCGTGGGCTATGCCCGCGCCGGCCGCCTGATCGACGACATGGCCCAGCGCGGCATCGTGTCCGAGGCCGACGGCGCCAAGCCGCGCTCCGTGCTGATCACCCGGGAAGAATTCAACCAGATGTTCGAGGAATGACCGACGCAAAGCCCCGGCGTTCGCCTCCCGCGGCCGTCGCGCCATGATGGCGCGTCGCAGACCGCAGGGAAGCGACGCCGGGGCAAACGCATGCGTCAATGTGCCGTGAAGGTCAGGTCAGCGGCTCGCAGCCGTCCTCGGTGATGACCACCAGGTCCTCCACGCGCACGCCGAATTTGCCGGGCAGGTAGATGCCGGGCTCGATGGAGAAGATCATGCCGGGGCGGGTGACGACCTCGCTCACGGCGGAGCAGTCCGGGAACTCGTGCTCGTCCAGGCCGATGCCGTGGCCGGTGCGGTGGGTGAAGTACGGGCCGTAGCCCGCGTCCTCGATCACCCTGCGCGCGGCGCGGTCGATGTCCTTCATCTTCACGCCGGGACGGCAGGCGGCGATGCCCGCGCGGTTGGCGGCGGCGACGATGTCGTACACGCGCTTCTGCTCGTCCGACACCGCGCCGAACTGCACGGTGCGGGTCATGTCGCTGCAATAGTGCTTCCAGATCAGCCCCACGTCCATGATGACCGTGTCGCCCGGCTTCAGCCGCGTGCCGTCGCTGTCGTGGTGGGGCTCCGCGCCGTTGGGGCCGAAGCAGATCAGCGGCGTGAAGCTGGGGCCGGACGCGCCGAGCTCCTCGGCGATCTGGTTGTACAGCGCCTGGATCTCCTTCTCCGTGACGCCCTCGCGCAGCGCCTCGCCGATGCGCGCGCAGTCGAGCGCGTTTTTCCGGCTGCTGACGCGCATCAGCTCGATCTCCTCGGCGTCCTTGATCATGCGGGCGTCGTCCACCGGCGCGCTGCCCAGCACCGGGCGCACGTCGGGCCGCCGCTCCATCAGGCGGAGGGTGAAGTGGCTGGGCCAGGTCTTGTCGATGCCCAGGCGGCCCGGCTGCACGTCCGCGGCCAGCACGGCCACGCAGTCGTCGGTGTCCTCGTATTCTACCATGGGCACGTCCGTCAGGCCCTGCAGGGCGAACATCTTGTTGGCGTAGAGCGTGAGCGCGCCGTCGTCGCGGACGTGCAGCGCCAGCATGCGCTCGAAGGGCTCGCACCACACGCCGGTGAGGTAGAACACCGACGCCGGCGCGCTGACCAGGATCTGGTTCAGCCCGTGGGCATGCATGTTGTCAATGACCTTCTGGATGCGTGGAATGTTCATGGAAAGGCGCTTCCTTTCGGGAAAATTGGGGAACCGGGGGATTGGGAAACATAAAACGGGAGCTGCTCTGCGGGGCGGCTATTTTTTTCCCGCCGTTTGCAGTACGGACCTGACCACGAAGAAGGCGGCGAGCACCCAGCCGACGTATTTGATCCAGCCGGGCGCCTTGACGCCCAGCACGACGAGCGCCACGAACGCGCCCCAGTACAGGATCTGTCCCAGGCCGACCGCCTGCCGCTGATTCCTGGGTGAATTACGCCTCGCCAAGGTCGTCATCCTCCTTTCGCTGGTCGCGCGGGGTGTAGCGCTCCAGCTCCACGTTGCCCTCGCGCAGCATCTGCAGGGCGAACTCGTCGGGATAGCCCTTCTCGTACACCACGCGCCGGATGCCCGCGTTCACGATCATCTTCGCGCACAGCACGCAGGGCTGGTGGGTGCAGTACAGCGTGGCGCCGTCGATGCTGCTGCCCAGCCGCGCCGCCTGGATGATGGCGTTCTGCTCGGCGTGCACGGCGTAGCACAGCTCGGCCCGCGTGCCCGAGGGAATGCCCAGCTTCTGCCGCAGGCACTCGCCGCGCTCCACGCAGGTCGTGATGCCCGCTGGCGCGCCGTTGTAGCCCGTGGTCACGATGCGTTTGTTCTTCACGATCACCGCGCCGATCTTCCGGTCGGCCTTGTAGCAACTGGCCCAGCCCGAGATCACCCCGGCCAGCTCCATGAAGCGGTCGTCCCACTTGTCCATGGGCACGCCTCCTTTTGCGGATTGATGAAATGTCGCGGGCGCGGAGGGGTTCGCGCCCGGGCTGCATTTATTATAATCCATAGAGGGCAGAAATGCAATTGTTTTGTCAAAAGGCCCTTGAATGCGCGATTAACCCAAAAATTAACACGAAATATCGGCATTAGGGGCTTGATTTTCGCCTATAAAATGGTTAAACTATCCTTTGCAAGGGTTAGCACTCGGATTTTAAGAGTGCTAACAAATTCAAGAAAGCATGCTTGGGAGGTAAGAAGCATATGAAGATCAAGCCTTTGGGCGACCGCGTGGTCATCAAGAACCTGGAAGCGGAGGAGACCACCAGGGGAGGCATCATCCTGGCGGGCGCGGCGAAGGAAAAGCCGGTCATGGCCGAGGTACTGGCCGTGGGTCCCGGCGGCAACGTGGACGGCAAGGAAATCACCATGCACGTGGCCGAGGGCCAGAAGGTCATCTACTCCAAGTACGCCGGCACCGAAGTGAAGCTGGACGGCGAGGAGTTCATCATCGTGCGCCAGGGCGACATCCTGGCGGTGGTGGAATAATCCGGCGCGAACCGCGAACAGGGAAACAGACGGCGAAAAACGCCCCCTGTTCCCAACCCCTTATCAATCACCAAAACGGAGGATATAAACCATGGCAAAGCAGATTAAGTACGGCGAGGAAGCGCGCAAGGCATTGCTGACCGGCATCGACCAGCTGGCCAATACCGTAAAGATCACCCTGGGCCCCAAGGGCCGCAACGTGGTGCTGGACAAGAAGTACGGCGCTCCGCTGATCACCAACGACGGCGTGACCATCGCCAAGGAGATCGAGCTGGAGGACCCCTTTGAGAACATGGGCGCGCAGCTTGTGCGCGAGGTTTCCGTAAAGACCAACGACGTGGCCGGCGACGGCACCACCACCGCCACCCTGCTGGCGCAGGCGCTGATCCATGAGGGCCTGAAGAACGTGGCCGCGGGCGCGAACCCCATGGTCATCAAGAAGGGCATCGAGATGGCCACCGAGACCGCCGTGCAGGCGCTGGTCGCCCAGTCCAAGCCCATCGAGAGCCAGCAGGAGATCGCCCAGGTGGCGTCCATCTCCTCCAGCGACGAGGTCATCGGCAGCCTGATTGCCGACGCCATGGAGAAGGTCGGCAAGGACGGCGTCATCACCGTCGAGGAATCCAAGACCATGAAGACCGAGCTCTCCATCGTCGAGGGCATGCAGTTCGACCGCGGCTACGCTTCTTCCTACATGTGCACCGACATGGAGAAGATGGAGGCCGTGCTGGACAACCCCTATATCCTGATCACCGACAAGAAGATCTCCAACATCCAGGAGATCATCGGATTGCTTGAGCAGGTGGTGCAGCAGGGCAAGAAGCTGCTCATCATCGCCGAGGACGTGGAGGGCGAAGCCCTGGCGACCCTGGTGCTGAACAAGCTGCGCG
>CADBCY010000035.1:32241-38680 GCA_902793325.1 uncultured Eubacteriales bacterium | reverse complement strand
CTCTTTAATTCTACCCATTAAAACAGAATCACGCATTGCATAATAGAGGTATTGGCTGTCAAGTTTCGTCTCATCAGGCTCAAGTATTATGATTCTCTGAGCAAAGGCAAGTTTGTCATCAGTATCTATTCGTGCAACTTCTCCCAAAGGGGCTTCTGTTGTCATGATGACTGAACCACGCTTAGGGATCCCACGTCTCATCCATTTGTCATATGCGTCAGTCGCTATGAACTCTTCTGGAGGCTGAATGAATCCATTCTTGATGATCTTAGCAGTAATCAAAGGGATACCGCTTGTTGTTTTCTCTGGGGTTTTCCCTCGATAATCTATAAAATTGCAAATCTCACCAAGAGTGCTATGATCATATCTCATACCCAATAGCCCCCAGCTTCTCCCGAATTTCCTTTTCCAACCGATGGGATTCCTCAAACAGCCCGGACAACTCCTTCGTCAGTCGCTCCATCTTTTCCTCGAAGGGTTCTCCGTCGTCCTCGACCTCCTCGATGCCCACATAGCGTCCGGGGGTGAGGATGTAGTCCTGCTTGGCGATTTCCTCCGTCGTGGCCACAGCGCAGAAGCCCTTGATATCTTCCAGGGTGCCCTCGCAGTATGCCTGATAGGTCTGCGCCATCCGCTGGATGTCCTCGTCCGTCAGCTCGCGGTTCTTGCGCGTGACCATCGTGCCCATCTTGCGGGCGTCGATGAACAGCGTCTTTCCCGGCTGCCGCTTCTGCTTGCTGATGAACCACAGCGAGACGGGAATCTGCGTGGTGTAGAAGAGCTGCGTCGGCATGGCGACGATGCAGTCCACCAGGTCGGCGTTGACGATGTTCTTGCGAATCTCACCCTCGCCGCCGCTCTGGGAGGACAGCGCACCGTTGGCCAGCACCATGCCGATCTTACCGCTGGGCGCGAGGTGATAGATCATGTGCTGGAGCCAGGCAAAGTTGGCGTTGCCCGCCGGCGGCATGCCGTACTGCCAGCGTGGATCCTCAGTCAGCTTGTCCGCGCCCCAAGGGGAGAGGTTGAAGGGCGGATTTGCCATCACGAAATCCGCCTTCAGGGTCGGGTGCAGGTCGCTGGTGAAAGTGTCCGCCTGGTGCGGCCCCAGGTTGCCGAATATGGAAATGCTGTTGATGTTGCCGCTGTGGTTCTGCACAAACCGGGCGCTCTGCACGAACATACCGCCCGAGCCGCAGCAGGGGTCGTACACGCGGCCATTGAAGGGCTGGAGGATCTCCACCAGCGTGCGCACAACGCAGGACGGCGTGTAGAATTCTCCGGCGTTCTTGCCCTCCTGGGCGGCGAACTGAGCGAGGCAATATTCATAGGTACGGCCCAGAATGTCCTTCTCGTTGCCGTGCTCGATCATCTGTATGTTGGTGAATAGGTCGACCACATCGCCCAGACGGCTCTTGTCCAGCTCGGGCCGGGCAAAGTTCTTGGGCAGGATGTCCTTGAGGCGGCGGTTTTCCTTCTCGATAGCCCGCATGGCGTCGTCGATGATCTGCCCGATCTCCGGCGTGTGCGCGGCGGTGGCGATTGTCGACCAGCGCGCATTCTGCGGCACAAAGAAGATGCCCTCGGAAATATACTCGTCGATGTCCTCCTCGAAGCCGTCTCCTTCGTCCACCAGCTGCTGGTAACGCTCCTCGAAGCGGTCGGAGATGTATTTCAGGAAGATCAGGCCAAGGACGATGTTCTTGTATTCCGATGCATCCATGTTGCCGCGCAGCACGCAGGCGGCATCCCATATTTGCTTCTCAAAGCCGATGTCGGCTGTTGTCTTGATGTCAGGCATATGTCCTCCCAAATTCCTATTAAGCTAAACTGTTTTGCTTGATTCACATATAATATGTTATGTTTAGTATAGCAAAATTGAAGCCTGTTTTCAACAGCATTCGGAATGTTTGGTAGGGCAGAGAAGCGAACCGTAAATTGACATAAAAAAACAGGACCTGATCTTTCAATCAAGTCCTGTCGTCGTTGGTGGAGCATACCGGATTCGAACCGGTGACCTCTACAATGCGAATGTAGCGCGCTAGCCAACTGTGCTAATGCCCCAAATTATGCTGTCGAATTTTGTGCAGTTTCGACAAACTGTTTCGTGGGTGTTATCAGCGTCATTGGGATGTAGAAACGACGGTTCGTTCTAGCCAACTGTGCTAATGCCCCAAATTATTCTGCCGAATTTTGTACAGTTTCGACAAACTGTTTCGTTGGTGTTATCAGCGTCATTGGGATGTAGAAACGACGGTTCGTTCTAGCCAACTGTGCTAATGCCCCAAATTATGCTGTCGAATTTTGTACAGTTTCGACAAACTGTTTCGTGGGTGTTATCAGCGTCATTGGGATGTAGAAACGACGGTTCGTTCTAGCCAACTGTGCTAATGCCCCATGGGATGCTTCTTGCATCGAACAGTAGCTATTATAGCATGGAAGCGGGGAAAATGCAAGGGGCAGGAATGTAAATTTGACATTTTCCGGCGGTGCGCGGAGCGCGGCGGCGAGGCGGATCAGGCCATGCCCGTCGCCACGCCCACGGCCACGCCGACCGCGCCGCAGAGCAGCAGCGTGAGGATGGGGTTCCAGCGGAGCCTGCGCAGCGCGGCCAGCGCCCCGGCGAACAGTATGAGGTTCAGCCAGCGCAGATTCTCCGGGGCGACGGGGGAGGCCCCGAACAGCGCCAGGCGCAGCAGCGTCAGCCCCGCGGCGGCGATCAGCGCGGCCACGGCGGCCCGCAGGCAGCCCAGGACGCCCTTGAACAGGGGCTTCGACCGCCAGCGCAGGTACACGAAGGACAGCGCGGACACCAGAACCACGGAGGGCAGCACGCAGCCCAGCGTGGCGACCGCCGCCCCCGTCGCGCCGGCCAGCCGCGTGCCCACGAACGTGGCCGCGTTGATGGCGATGGGGCCGGGGGTCATCTCCGCGAGGGTGACGAGGTCGGCGAACTCCAGCGGCGTCAGCCAGGCGTGCGCCTGGGTGACCTGCGCCTGGATGAGGGGCATGGCCGCGTAGCCGCCGCCGATGGCAAACAGGCCCACCTGCGCGAAGCTCAGGAACAGTTGCCAGAGGATCACGTCGCGCCGCCCCCCTTCCGCCGCAGCGCAGCGATCGTCCCCGCCAGGGCCGCGGCCAGCAGGATCCACACGGCGTTGACCCGGAAGAACGCCACCGCGACGAAGGCTGCGGCCATCAGCGCGATGCGAAGGCCGTCCCCCGCGCGGAGCACCTTGCCGACGAGCCCCAGCGCCACGTCCGCCAGGATGGCCGCCACGCCCGCCTGCATGCCGCGCAGCGCCAGCGCCGCGTACCGGTTCCCGGCGAAGCGGTCGTAGGCCAGCGACACGAGGCCCAACACCACCATGGGCGGCAGCACCGTACCCAGCACGGCGGACAGCATGCCCGCCGACCCCGCGACGCGCCAGCCCACCAGCACCGCGCAGTTCACGGCGATGGGGCCGGGACAGGTCTGCGCCAGGGCGATCATGTCCAGCATTTCCTCCTCTTCCAGCCAGCCGAGCTCGTCCACGAACCGCTTTTTCATCAGCGACACGATGACAAAGCCTCCACCGAAGGTGAAGGCGCTGATGACCAGCATGCTCCGAAACAGCACCCACAGGCGCCTGAGCGGGGAGGGGTTGGACATGGTACGGGTCCTTTCCGAATGGCGGCGGATCGAACCGCGCGCGGCCCGATCCGCCGGAATCTGTCTACAGAATGTACTTCCGCACGTCCTTCTGGTGGATGTCGGCGGAGAGCTGGTTTTTCACGTACTCGGCGTTCACCGTCACCTTGATCTCCGGGGCGTCGCCGCCGCCGGCGTTGAAGGCGATGTCGTTGAGGATCTTCTCCATGACGGTGTGCAGCCGCCGCGCGCCGATGTTCTCGCTGGACTCGTTGGCCTGCCAGGCGTACTCGGCGATCAGCGCCAGCGCGTCCTCCTGGAAATCCAGCGTCACGCCGTCCACGCCCAGCAGGAGCTGGTACTGGCGGATCAGGGCGTTTTCCGGCTGGGTCAGTATGCGCTTGTAATCCTCCACCGTGAGCGGCTTCAGGTCCACCCGCACCGGGAAGCGGCCCTGCAGCTCGGGGATGAGGTCGGTGACCTTCGACACGTGGAACGCGCCGGCGGCGATGAACAGCACGTGGTCGGTCTTGACCGGGCCGTACTTGGTGTTCACGGTGCTGCCCTCCACGATGGGCAGGATGTCCCGCTGCACGCCCTCGCGGCTCACGTCCGGGCCGCCCGCCCGCGCGCCGCCGCGGCCGGCCACCTTGTCGATCTCGTCCAGGAACACGATGCCGTGCTGCTCGGCCCGGTCGATGGCTTCGGTGTACACGCGGTCCATGTCGATGAGGTTCTGCTCCTCCTCCTGGAGCAGCAGCTTCCGGGCCTCGCGCACCTCCACCTTCCTGAGCTTGGTCTTCTTGGGGAGGATGCTGCCCAGCACGTCGTTCATGTTCATGTCCATGCCGGGGATCTCCGGCTGGGGCGTGACCTCCGCCACCTCCACCTCCACGATCTCGTGCTCCAGCTCGCCGCGGCGCAGCCGGGTGCGCACGTCGTCCTGCCGGAGGACCAGCTTGTCCCGGTCCTCGGGGGAGATCTCGGGCTGCCGGGGCTTGTTCCCCAGCAGGATGTCGATGGGGTTGGCGGGCTTGTGCTTCACGGCGCCGGAGAGCAGCTCCACCAGCCGATCCTCCACGTTGGCCTCGGCGCGGATGCGCACGCGTTCGCCGTGCTGGGCCTTCACCAGGCGGATGGAGGCCTCGACGAGGTCGCGGATGATGCTCTCCACGTCCCGGCCCACGTAGCCCACCTCGGTGAACTTGGTGGCCTCGACCTTCACGAACGGCGCGTCCACCAGCTTGGCCAGGCGCCGCGCGATCTCGGTCTTGCCCACGCCGGTGGGGCCGATCATGAGGATGTTCTTGGGCGTGACCTCCTCCCGGATGTCCTCCGGAAGCTGGGCGCGGCGGTAGCGGTTCCTGAGCGCCACGGCCACGGCGCGCTTGGCGTCGTCCTGCCCGATGATATAGCGATCCAGTTCGCGAACGATCTCGCGGGGGGTGAGCTGATTCATAGCGTTGTCCTTTCTCCCTCACAGTTTCCTTTCCAAATAACCGCACGTGAACGGGAAGAAGTCGAATTTCTTCGTCCCCGTGTGCACGGCGCCGTGTTGCTCGTACCACTTGCGCAGCAGTGCGTTTTCCTCCACGATGCCAATGCTCATCACCGTACAGCCGCACTCCCGGGCGGTTTGGAAGGCGTGCTCCAGCAGTTGCCCGCCGAGGCCTTTGTGCCGGTGTTCGGGCAGCACGGCGAGGTTGTTCAATTCGCACCTGCCGTTATCCTGAATCAGCAGCGAACAGTACCCGCACAGCGCGCCGCCCTCCTCGGCGACGAACATCGGGCGCTTCTCCACGTCCATATGCCAGCGGAGCCGTTCCTCAGACATGGCGAACGCCGTGAACCGCGGCGCGTTGGTCGCGGTGATGCCGAAGGCGTCCGCGACGGTCATAAAGCTGCGCCGGATTAATTCCGCGCAGGCCGGGATGTCCCGGCGATTCGCTTTGCGTATCATGGCGGTGGTCCGACTTGGGTCGGAAGGAGGTTCGGTCGGCTTGTCGCGTGGAGGCGCATGGTGGCGATGTCCGTGTTTCGCGATCCGTGAGGTGTCCTATAGATGCTTCATGATATCCTCGCAAACGGCGCCGAAGCTCCGGCCAATGTCCGCGTTGGAGTATCTGAGCACCTGCAAGCCCAGGTTGGCGAGGGTTTCGTCCCGCTTTCGATCGGCTGCGACGGCGTCTTCCTCGTAGTGCTGCGTGCCGTCGAGTTCGATCACCAGCTTCGCTTCGGCACAGTAGAAATCCACGATGTAGGGGCCGAACTGCTTTTGACGCCTGAACTGTGCCGGACAATTCCTGAGGAAATCGTACCACAGGTGCCGCTCCTGAGGGGTCATCTCGCGGCGCAGTCGCTGCGCGTGCGGCTTGTTTCGGGGGTCGTATAGATAAATCCTGGACATGGCGGAAACTCCGATGTCGTTGGGGTACAGACCTCATCTGCCCCTGCGGGGCACCTTCCCCAGAGGGGGAAGGCTGAGAGGGTGGGGGGTACAGACCTCATCCGCCCCTGCGGGGCACCTTCCCCAAAGGGGAAGGCTTTTGGAGAGGGCTGTGGAGTGCGAACCTCATCCGCCCCTGCGGGGCACCTTCCCCAGAGGGGAAGGCTGAGAGGGTAGGGGGTGCGAACCTCATCCGCCCCTGCGGGGCACCTTCCCCAGAGGGGAAGGCTGAGAGGGCTGGGGGGATAAACCTCATCCGCCCCTGCGGGGCACCTTCCCCAAGGGGGAAGGCTTTTGGAGAGGGCTGTGGAGTGCGAACCTCATCCGCCCCTGCGGGGCACCTTCCCCAGAGGGGAAGGCTG
>CADBCY010000035.1:0-32150 GCA_902793325.1 uncultured Eubacteriales bacterium | reverse complement strand
TGATGCGAAAAGACGGATGAGGTCGACAACGCACCAACCTCCGGCAGAAGCGCAAAACCCATTGATGCGAAAAGACGGATGAGGTCGACAACGCACCAACCTCCGGCAGAAGCGCAAAACCCATGTATGCCGAAAGACACCTACACCGTCTCCACGACGATGTTTCCGTTGGTGTATACGCAGATCTCGCTGGCGATCTCCAAAGCCTTGCGCGCGATGTCCGTCGCGCCGAGGTCGGTGTTCTGCATCAGCGCGCGCGCCGCGGCGAGCGCGTAGTTGCCGCCCGAGCCGATGGCCAGGATGCCGTCGTCGGGCTCGATGACCTCGCCGGTGCCGGAGACGAGCATCAGGTTCTCCCTGTCCGCGCACAGCAGCATGGCTTCGAGCTTGCGCATGGCGCGGTCGGTGCGCCAGTCCTGCGCCAGCTCCACGGCGGCGCGGGGCAGGTTGCCGGAGAACTGCGTCAGCTTGTCCTCGAACTTCTCGGACAGCGCGAAGGCGTCGGCCACGCTGCCCGCGAAGCCCACAACCACCTTCCCGCCGAAGATGCGCCGCACCTTGCGGGCCGTGCCCTTCATGATGGTCTTGTCGCCCAGGGTGACCTGGCCGTCGCCGGCCATGGCGATCTGCCCGTCCCGCTGTACGGCGCAGATGGTGGTGCCCCGGAAGGGGCTGGTGGGTTCATACCCGTAATTCATAATGCTCGATGACCTCGTTCATGGTGTCGATGGCCCGCTCGCTCAGCTTCTCGTAGCGCATCCGCTTGCCGCCTTTGACCTTGCCGGTCAGGCGCTCCAGGATGCCGAAGTTGGCGTTCATGGGCTGGAAGTTGGGGGTGGGGGCGCAGACGTGATTCGCCAGCGCGCCGAAGAGGGTTTTGCCGGTGAAGTCCGGCTCCGGCCTCCCGGAGAGGGCGCAGGCCAGGCCGACGGCGGCGGTGAGGCCGCTGGCGGTGGATTCCATGTAGCCCTCCACGCCGCTGAGCTGGCCCGCGAAGCGCACCCGCGGGTCGCCCTTCAGCGCGTAGTTGCGGCCCAGCACCTGAGGGCCGTTCAGGTAGGTATTGCGGTGCATGACGCCGTAGCGGGCGAACTCCGCGTGCTCCAGGCCGGGGATCATGCCGAACACCCGCTTCTGCTCGCCCCACTTGAGGCGCGTCTGGAAGCCCACCAGGTTGTACAGCGTGCCCTGCTCGTTCTCCTGGCGGAGCTGCACCACGGCGTAGGGCTCCCTGCCCGTGCGCGGATCGACCAGCCCCACCGGCTTCAGCGGCCCGAAGGCCAGCGTCTGCCTGCCGCGGGAGGCCAGGATCTCCACCGCCAGGCAGCCCTCGAACACCAGCTTCTTCTCGAAATCGTGCAGCTCCGCCAGCTCCGCGCCGACGAGGGCGTCGTAAAAGGCGTCGTACTCCGCCTGCGTCATGGGGCAGTTCAGGTAGTCGTCCGCGCCCCGGCCGTAGCGGGAGGCGCGAAACACCTTGTCCATGTCCAGCGAATCGGCGGTGACGATGGGCGCGGCGGCGTCGAAGAAGTTGAGCGCCGCGCTGCCGGTGTACGCCGCGATGGCGTCGGTGAGCGCGGGATCGGTGAGCGGCCCGGTGGCCACGATGCAGGGCGCGTCCGGGATGCGGTCCGCCACGGCGCGCTCCACGGCGATGCGCGGGTGGCTGCGGATCTTCTCCGTGACGAGGTCCGAGAACCGGTCGCGGTCCACGGCCAGCGCTCCGCCCGCGGGCACGCGGCTCGCTTCGGCGCACGCCAGGATCAGCGAGCCCATGGCGCGCAGCTCGGCCTTCAGCAGGCCCGAGGCGTTCGTCAGGTGCTCGGCCTTCAGCGAGTTGGAGCAGACCAATTCCGCAAAGCCCGGCATGTGGTGGGCCGGGCTGTACTTCACGGGCTTCATCTCCACGAGGCGCACGGGAAAGTCCCGCCGGGCGAGCTGCCAGGCCGCCTCGCAGCCCGCCAGCCCCGCGCCGACGACGGTGACGGTGGGGAGATTGCTGGACATAGGGGGTTACCTCGATCGGGAAGGGTCAGTCGTTCTCCTCCTGCGGCAGCTCCACCTGCACCTTGTGGCGGCAGGTCTCGTTGGCGCAGACGTGGAACACCTTGTCCCGCCCGCTGCGCTTGAGCACCATGTAGCTGCCGCACACCGGGCAGGTGTCGTTCACCGGGCGGTCCCAGGACACGAAGTCGCACTCGGGGTACTTCTCGCAGCCGTAGAACTTGCGGCCCTTCTTGCTGATGCGCTCCAGCAGCTCGCCGCCGCACCGGGGGCACTTCACGCCGATGTTGTTCGGCAGGGCCAGCGTGTTGCGGCAGGCGGGGAAGTTGGGGCAGGCGAGGAAGCGGCCGTAGCGGCTCATCTTGTACACCATCATGGCGCCGCACTTCTCGCACGGCACGTCGGACACCTGGTCCTCGATGGCCACCTTTTCGATGCTCGCCTCGGCCTTCTCCAGCTCGTCCTCGAAGGGGCCGTAGAAGTCGCGGATGACGCTGCGCCACTCCGCCTTGCCGGCCTCGACTTCGTCGAGCTGGTCCTCCATGCTGGCGGTGAAGGTGACGTCCACGATGCCGGGGAAGTTGTTGCACATCAGCTCGTTGACGATCCTGCCCAGCTCGGTGGGGATGAGCCGCTTGTTCTCCTTGGCCACGTAGCCGCGCCGGCCCGTGATGGTGGAGATGGTGGGGGAGTAGGTGGACGGGCGGCCGATGCCCTTTTCCTCCAGCGCGCGCACCAGGCTGGCCTCGGTGTAGCGCGGCGGCGGCTGGGTGAAGTGCTGCTCCGGCTCCATGGCGCCCTGCACGGCCGCCATGCCCGTGGACAGCTCGGGCAGGTCGTTGTTCTCCGCCTCTTCCTGGGGGTCGTCCACGCTCTCGACGTACACCACCGTGAAGCCGGGGAAGCGCAGCTTCTGGCCGTTGAAGTGGAAGCGCGCGCCGTTGTCGCCGTCGATGTCCACGGACAGCGTGTCGTAGAGCGCCGGCGGCATCTGGCTGGATACGAAGCGGTCGTAGATCAGCTTGTACAGGCGGTACTGGTCCCGCGTCAGGCTGGCCTTGATGTGCTCCGGGGCGCGGCCGACCACGGTGGGGCGGATGGCCTCGTGGGCGTCCTGGGCGCTCTTGCGGGTCTTCCAGGTGTTGGGCTTTTCGGGCAGGAAGTCCGCGCCGTAGGCATTCAGGATCAAATCGCGCACGGCGGCGAGGGCCTCGTCGGCGGTGCGGGTGGAATCGGTTCGGATGTAGGTCACCAGGCCCTGGCTGCCCTCGCCCGCCAGCTCCACGCCCTCGTAGAGCTGCTGGGCGATCTGCATGGTCTTCGAGGTGGAGAAGCCCAGCTTGCGGCTGGCCTCCTGCTGCAGGTTGGAGGTGGTGAAGGGCGGCGCGGGCAGGCGGCGGCGCTCGCCGCGGCGGATCTCGCCCACGGTGAACTTCGCGCGTTTGCACGCCTCCGCCACGGCGTCGGCCTCGGCGCGGCTGGTGAGCTCGGCCCGGTCCTCGCTCGCGCCGGTGTAGCGCGCGTTCACCACGGCGTCGCCGATGCGGAAGGGCGTGGTCAGGGTCCAGTACTCCTCGGGGATGAAGGCGTCGATCTCCGCCTCGCGGTCGCACACGATCTTCGTGGCCACGGACTGCACGCGCCCGGCGCTCAGGCCCTTCTTGACCTTCGCCCAGAGCAGCGGGCTGATCTTGTAGCCCACCAGGCGGTCCAGCACGCGGCGGGCCTGCTGCGCGTTCACCAGGTCCATGTTGATGGCGCGCGGATGGGTGACCGCGTTCTTGACGGCGTTGGCGGTGACTTCGTTGAACTCGATGCGGCAGGCGGACTGGGGGTCGATGCCCAGCACGTTCGCCAGGTGCCAGGAGATGGCTTCGCCCTCGCGGTCCGGGTCGGTCGCGAGGTAGATCTTCGAAGCGGCGCGGGCTTCCTTGCGGATCTTCGAGAGAATCTCGCCGCGGCCGCGGATGGTGATGTACTTGGGTTCAAAGTCGTGTTCCACATCCACGCCGATCTGGCTCTTGGGCAGGTCGCGCACGTGCCCCTGGGACGCTTCCACCTTGTAGCCGCGGCCCAGGAACTTGCCGATGGTCTTTGCCTTTGCCGGGGATTCGACGATGACGAGCTTGCTTGCCATGAATTTCCTCCGATTGAATGGTTCTCGGCCCGGGCGCGTTCGCGCTGGGATGTCACAGGTAGGCCCGGTAGAGCCCACCCGGCACTTTTACTATTATTCCCCGAAGTTCCAACATTGTCAAGAGGGAATTTAGTTTTGCCGCGGAAAAACCGGTGGCGGCGGCGAGCTCGTCGAAGGACAGCTCCTGCGCGCGCAGCGGCTCCACCAGCGCTTCCTCGTCCGCCTCCAGCGCCACGGTGGGCTTTTGACGGGCGTCCTCGGGGCGGCTGCGGCTGCCCCAGCGGTAGTATTCCAGGATGTCCCACGGCGATACGACCGGCGTGGCGCCGGAGAGGATCAGCCGGTTGGGCATCTCGCTCAGCGGCGAGTAGATGCTCCCCGGCACGGCGAACACGTCCCGGCCCTGGTCCGTGGCGTGGTTGACGGTAATCATGCCGCCGGAGCCCTTCGCGCCCTCCACCAGCAGCACGCCCCGCGAGAGGCCGCTGATGATGCGGTTGCGGGCGGGGAAGTTGCCCGCGGTGGGCTTGGCCCCCGGCCGGTACTCGGAGATCACCGCGCCGCCGTTGTCCAGGATGGCGTTCAGCAGCGCCTCGTTCTCCGGCGGATAGGGCACGTCCACGCCGCAGCCCAGCACCGCCACCGTCCGCCCGTGGGCGTCCAGCACGCCCTCGTGGGCGCAGGTGTCGATGCCGCGCGCCAGGCCGCTCACCACGGTCACGTCCGCCTCTGCCAGCGCCTTGCCGAATTCCCGCGCGGCGCGCTGGCCGTCCCGGGTGCAGCGGCGCGAGCCCACGACCGCGAACTGCCGCTCCCCGTCCAGCGGGCAATCGCCCCGCACGTACAGCGTCACCGGCGGGTCGTAGATGTCCAGCAGGCAGGAAGGGTAGCCCTCGCTGATGCGGGGGATGGCGCGGATGCGCTTCTTCTCCAGCGCCTCGAACACGCCGTAGAAGTACCCCTCGTCCCGGGCGCTCCACAGGTTTTGCGCGGCGACCCGGTCCAGGAAGCGCAGGTTCCCGGGCATGCCCCCGGCGAGCGCGTCCCACAGGCCGCGGGCGTCCCCGTACAGCGTCAGGAGCTGGTAGAAGCGCTTCGGGCCGATGCCCTCCACGCTGGACAGCCAGATCCAGTACTGTTCCATGGCGGTATAGTCCATGGGCCCACCTCCTGACAGGGGTTATCGCTTCATATTATAAGCAATCCCGCCGGGGATTTCAACACATTTCTGCCGTTCCGCCGCCCGGACGGCGCCCGTCGCCCGGACAGCGTCCGTCGCCCGGACAGCGTCCGTCGCAGCGACCGTCCGCCCCGCTCCCGCCGGATCAGAACAGGTCCAGCGCGCTGTCCAGGTAGATCTCCTCCCGCACGCGGAGCTGGTACTCCGGCTTCGTCATGTAGTAGAGCAGGAACTCCAGGACGATGGCGCTGCCCAGGCTCCGCCCCTCGATCTTGAAGTGGGAGAAGCCGCCCGGCAGGTAGACGCTTTGGATGTCGTCGATGCCGATGAAGCCCGGGTTTCGCATCGCGTCGGAGAAGCGATAGCCCCTGTAAGCCTCCGGCGAGGCGCACACGTGGTCCGCGCAGTCCTCCCCGAGGTTCTTCCGGCTGACGTTCTCGTAGCACGCCCTCCGGTCGGGACAGTCGAACCGGCAGCATTCGTTGCACAGGAACTCCACCTTCCGCTTCCGGCTGTCCGGCAGCGCGTTCAGCGCGTCGAGGGCCTTGTTCAGCCGGAAATCCGGCACGACATAGCGAAACGCCTCGCGGTCCAGCTCGGCTTCAAGCTGCCGGAATTCCGTCAGCACCTTCGTCGTCGAGGACACGAAGTAGAACCCGGGATACTTCTCCCGAAGGTACCCGAGCAGCAGGTCCGAGCTGAGGATCACGCCGTTCTCCACCGCGCCCGAACGCTCGAACAGCGCGCACAGGGCGTTGCACTTCCGGTCGGAAAGGTGCTCCGTTCGCAGCAGGGAATTGCTGAAGGTGAGGCGCGCGGAGACGCCGTACTCCCGCAGCAGCGCCGCCACGTCCGCCGGCCGCGCGTCGCCGGACCCGACGCGGCCCCCGCCCCAGAGGCAGTCGGCGGGCGCGCCGTAGACGGAGCCGATCCCGCACCAGTCGTAGAAGTACTCCCGGTGCGCGCGATACAGCGGCAGGAACGCGCGGTACAGCTCGTAGAACTCAAACAGCCCGGGCAGGTGGTAGTATGCCTTCATGTCCCGATCCCCTCCGTTCGCGCCGTCCGCGGGATGCCCCGGGTCGCCGTTCCGCTTTGCTCACAGTCCCCGATAGAACTGCACCGCGCCGTCGATCTCCTCCGCCGTCGGGTGTCCCTTGGCGACGCCGCCCACCAGTTTGAAGGGGCCGAACGTGTCATAGCCCTGGCAGTGATAGGTGCCCAGCTCCCGGCAGCGCTTCCGCGCCGCGACGGCCCGGATCTTCTTCAGGAAGTCGCCGCCCGGCGCGCCGTGGGTGTAGACGTAGAACACCTCCCTGCCCTCCGGCAGGTGCGCTTCGGCGAAGGACAGGATCTGCCTGGCGAAGCCGGCGTAGTAGATGCCGGAGGCGAAGCCGATGCGGTCGAAGGCCGACAGGTCCCGGTCCGGGGTCGCCGTCACATCGATCAGCGTCACTTCCTCCGCGGCCGCGATGGCGTCCAGCAGCTTCTTCGTGTTGCCGTGGTGCTTCGAATAATAGACGATTGCCGTATTCATGATCTCTCCCCCTCGCGTGGTCGGAATGGATGCGCTGCCCCGGATCGCCGGCGCGCGTACCGCAACTACTTCAAGCGCCGCACCTCGGGCAGCGGGGCGTCGCTCACGACGCGCACGCTGGCGATCAGGGGCATCTCGACGGGCCGGTTCCACGTTTCCCTGCCGCCGGTGGGCAGCTCCGCCAGCCGGTCGAGCACGTCGAAGCCCTCGACCATGTAGCCGAAGGCGGCGTAGCGCCCGTCCAGCTTGTGGGCGTCCCGATGGCAGATGAAGAACTGCGTGCCCGCGGTGTCGGGGGCGTCGTCGCGCGCCATGGAGATCGCGCCGCGGCGATGATCCATGCCGGTGTCGTACCCGTTTTCCGCGAACTCGCCCGTCAGGTGGAAATCGCTGTCGGTCATGATGTCGTTGTCCGGCGAGCCGCCCTGGATCACGTAGTCCTTCACGATGCGGCAGAAGCCGAGGCCGTCATAGAAGCCGCTGTTGGCCACGTCCGCAAAGGACGCCACGGTGATGGGCGCCCGGTCGGGGTACAGCTCAAAGCTCATCGCGCCGCCGTCCGCCATGGTGATGATGCATTCGGTCATAATCCTTCTCCTGAAAGGAGCCTGCCCTGAACGCGCGACAGGACAGGCTCCGGGTTTTCCGCGCCGTTACTCGGCCACGTAGGCGGTCTTGAGCAGCAGGTCGTTGGACGGGGTGACGAAGTAGCCCTGCACGTTGTTGTGCATCAGCTTGGTGTTGGCCTTGTAGTACAGGGGCAGCACCGGGTACTCGGCGGCCGCGATGGCCTCGGCCTGGCGCATCACCTCGAAGGCCTCGGCGGCGTCGGTCATGTTGGCGGCCTGGTCCACCAGCGCGTCGTACTCGGCGTTGGAGTACATCACCTGGTTGTTGACGTCGCCGGTGCGGAACAGCGCCAGGAAGGTCATGGGATGCAGGTAGTCGCCGCTCCAGCCCATGGCGCCGATGTCGAAGTTGCCGGCGAGGATGTCGTCGTAGTACACGGCCCAGTCGGCGTTCGAGATCTTGATGGAGATGTTCAGGTTGTCCTGGAGCTGGCGGGCCATGGCCTCGACGACCTTGCCCACGGTCTCGTTGGAGTAGTAGCTCAGCGTGATCTCCGGGAAGCCCTCGCCGTCGGGATAGCCGGCCTCGGCCAGCGCGGCCTGGGCGGCCTCGACGTCCGCTTCCTCGGACAGGTCGTTGTCGCTGGCGGCGTCCATCAGGTCCTCGCCGTCCAGCACGTAGCCGGGGCT
Source organism: uncultured Eubacteriales bacterium (assembly GCA_902793325.1). Classification (GTDB taxonomy): domain Bacteria; phylum Bacillota; class Clostridia; order Christensenellales; family Aristaeellaceae; genus UBA2862. Next base: position 24,033 of record CADBCY010000035.1, on the reverse strand, counting down.
CATGAAGGAATAGGCGGGATCGGCCTCGGTCTGCACCACGTCCTCGATGATGGCGGTGCGGTCCACGGCCAGGCAGAACGCCTTGCGGACCAGCACGTTGTCGAAGGGCGCCTTCGCGCAGTTGAAGTCATACCACACGGTGCCGTAGGAGGGGGTGACCACCACGCCGGCGTCCTCCGCCTTCAGGCGGGCCATGTCGGTGGTGGGGATCTGGTCCATGCCGTCGATCTCGTTGCTCTCGTAGGCCATCAGGCTGGTGCCGAGGTCGCTGATGAAGCGGAAGGTGATCTTCTCCAGCTTCACCTGGTCGGCGTCGTAGTAGTAGGGGTTCTTCTCCAGCACGAAGCTCTCGCCCATGTTGATCTCGGCCATGCGGAACGGGCCGTTGGAGACGTAGGCGTCGGCGGTGGCGGTCCAGCGCTCGCCGTTGGCCTCGACGGTGGCCTGCTGCACGGGGCTGAAGGTCCACATCGCCAGAATGTCGATCCAGTAGGGCGCGGGCGCCTTCAGCGTCATCACGAAGGTGCGGTCGTCGGGGGCCTTCACTCCGACGGTATCAAAGTCGATGCTGTTGTCGGCATAGTATTCCTCGGCGCCCACGATATAGCCCAGGAGGAAGTCCACGTACTTGGCCTCGGTGTTGGGGTCCAGTATGCGCTTCATGGCGTACACGTAGTCCGCGGCGGTGTGGTCGCTGCCGTCGGACCACTTCAGGCCCTCGCGCAGGGTGAAGGTGTAGGTCAGGCCGTCGTCGGAGATCTCCCAGCTCTCGGCCTCGCCGGGGATCAGGGAGCCGTCGGCGCTGGAATAATCCACCAGTCCCTCGAACACATTGTTCAGGATCGGGGAAGCGAAGGAATTGTTGGTCACGCCGGGGTCGATGCCGTCGGGCTCGTTGGCCAGGGCGTACACGATCTCCTGGACGGGCGCTTCGGCGCTCGCGGCGGCCAGGCCGGCGAAGGCCAGCAGGACGCACAGCATCAGGCACAGAAACTTCTTCATGGTGTTTCCTCCTAGAAAGTATTTATGATGAGCGGCATCGCCGCTATCATGCGTTCAGCCTGTGGCAGGCCACGAAGTGCCCCGGGGACGCCTCCTTCAGCGCGGGCGCCTCCTCGGCGCAGCGCTGCGAAGCGTAGGGGCAGCGGGTCCGGAACCGGCAGCCGCTGGGCGGCGCGATGGGGCTGGGGAGGTCGCCCTCCAGGCCCACGGAATCCTTGAGCCGCGCGGCCACGGGGTCCGGGATCGGCACCGACGACAAGAGGCCGACGGTATAGGGGTGCGCCGGGTGGGCGTAGATCTCGTCCGCCCGGCAGAGCTCCACCAACTGGCCCAGGTACATCACGCCCACGTCGTCGGACACGTAGCGCACCATCGACAGGTCGTGCGCGATGAACAGGTAGGTCAGGCCCTCCTCCTCCTGGAAGGTGCGCAGCATGTTGACCACCTGCGCCTGGATGGAGACATCCAGCGCGGAGATGGGCTCGTCGCAGATCACCAGCTCCGGCTTGAGGATCAGCGCACGGGCGATACCCACGCGCTGGCGCTGGCCGCCCGAGAACTCATGGGCGTAGCGCCCGGCGTGCTCCCGGCTCAGGCCCACGCGGTTCAGCATGCGCTCCACCATGTCCCGCTCCTCGGCGCGGCTTGCGCAGACCCGGAAGGCGCGCAGCGGCTCGGCCACGATGTCGTGCACCGTCATGCGGGCGTTCAGCGAGGCGTAGGGATCCTGGAAGATCATCTGCATCCTGCGCCGGTAGGGGAGCAGCTCCTTCTGCGAAAGCCGGCTGATGTCCGCGCCGTCCAGCAGTATGTTGCCGGAGGTGGGCTCGTAGATGCGGATGACGGTGCGCGCGCAGCTCGACTTGCCGCAGCCGCTCTCGCCCACGAGGCCCAGCGTGGAGCCCCTGGTGATCGTGAAGCTCACGTCGTCCACGGCGTGAACCACCCTGCCGCCGCCCACGGGGAAGTGCTTGGTCAGGTGATCGACCTTCAGCAGCGGCGCGCTGTGCTGCGTCATACGGCCGCCTCCTTTCCCTGTTTGAACGGGTTGCCCTGCGCGGGGGCTTCGGGGTCCAGCAGCCAGCACATGCTGCGCCGGCGCTCGCCGGTGGCCACGTAGGGCGGGAGCTCCTCGGCGCAGATGCGCATGGCGTAGGGACAGCGCGGTGCGAAGGGACAGCCCTTCGGCGGGTGGATCATGTCCGGCGGGGAGCCGGGGATGGGCTGCAGCTTCTTGCGCTTGTCCTGGTGCATGTCGGGGATGGACGCCATCAGCCCCATCGTATAGGGGTGCATGGGGCGCTCGAAGATATCGACGATGTCGGCCTCCTCCATCAGCAGCCCGCCGTACATCACCGCCACGCGGTCGCACAGCTCCGCCACCACGCCCAGGTCGTGGGTGATGAACATGATGCTCATGTCCATCTCCTTCTGCAGGGCGCGCATCAGCTTGAGGATCTGGTCCTGGATCGACACGTCCAGCGCGGTGGTGGGCTCGTCCGCGATCAACAGCTCCGGCCTGCAGGCCAGCGCCATGGCGATCATCACGCGCTGCCGCATGCCGCCGGAAAATTCGTGGGGGTAGGATTTGAAGCGCTTCTCGGGCTCCGGGATGCGCACGGTGCGGAACAGCTCCAGCACCTTCTCCCGGCGCTGCGCCTTGGTCATGTCCTTCCTGTGCGCCCACAGCATCTCCCCGACCTGGTCGCCCATCGGGATGAGGGGATTGAGCGAGGTCATGGGGTCCTGGAAGATCATGGCGATGCGCCCGCCGCGGATGGCGCGCATCTCCCGGCGGCTCTTGCGGGTCAGCTCCTCGCCGCCCAGCCGGATGGAGCCCGAGGTGATGCGGCCCGTAGAGCCCAGCAGCTTCAGGATCGACAGGCTGGTGACGCTCTTGCCGCTGCCGCTCTCGCCCACGATGCCGAGGGTCTTGCCCTTTTCCACGTCGAACGACACGCCGCGCACGGCCTGTACCTCGCCGTTTGAGGTCAGAAAGGACGTGCGCAGGTCGCGAACCTGCAAAATCGGTTCCATGGCGTCGATCCTCTCCTTATTTCTTCAGTTTGGGGTCCAGCGCGTCGCGCAGGCCGTCGCCCACGAAGTTGAAGGCGAACATGATGAAGCAGATCACCAGCGCGGGCAGGAACAACTGGTAGGGGTTGGTGCGCAGGGCGTCGGTGGCGTCGTTGCACATGGTGCCCAGCGACGCCAGCGGCGGCGCGATGCCGATGCCGATGAAGCTCATGAACGCCTCCATGAAGATGGCGCTGGGGATGAGCATGGTCACGGTGACCAGTATCGGCCCCATGGCGTTGGGGATCAGGTGGCGCAGCAGGATCGTGCGCGTGGAGGAGCCGATGGTGCGCGCCGCCAGCACGAACTCCTGGTTCTTCAGGCTGAGCACCTGGCCGCGGACCACGCGCGCCATGTCCACCCAGTAGACGCTGGACAGCGCGATGATGATGGAGATCAGCCCGTCGTCCAGGCACACCTTGATGAGGATGACGTACAGCGTCAGGGGGATGGTGGCGATGATGTCCACGATGCGCATCATGATCGCGTCCGCCCTGCCGCCCAGGTAGCCGGAGATGCCGCCGTAGAAGATGCCGATGATCATGTTCACCAGCGCGGCGATGAAGGCGACCATCAGCGAGATGCGCGTGCCGTACATCAGCCGGCTCAGGATGTCGCGGCCCAGGTGATCCGTGCCCAGCAGGTAGGAGCGGTTCCAGATCATGGTGGCCTTCTCGATGCGGCGGCCCTCCGGGTCCTGGATCGTGACGGGCTGGGCGGTGTAATCCAGGGTGACCGTCACGCCGTCGGCGTAGGGGAATACGGTGATTCTGTTCTTGGAATCGTCCTTACCCTTCTTGAGCTGGCGGACCAGGCGGCCGTCCCGGTCCACCTCGACGAGCTTCAGCGCCTTGGTGATGTAGATGTACTGGCCGTCCGGCGCCGGGTAGACGCTCATGATGGCCGGGATGTTCGCCAGCTTCGTGTTCTGGTCGTCGTAGCCGTAGGGGGTCAGGAACGGCCCGACGACGGCAAAGAGGATCAGCAGCACGATGATGACCAGCCCGAGCAGCGCCGTGGGCTTGTGCCGGAAGCGGAACCATACGTCGCTCGCAAAGGAGCGCGGCTTGGAGTACAGCCGGTCGGCCTCGCCGGCGGAGGCGACGAGCCTCTCCCATTTGTTTGTGCCCTGCACGCGGTGTTCCCTCCTTTCCCGAGATCCGCGTTATTCGTATTTGATGCGCGGATCGATCAGGCAGTAGAACAGATCCACGATAAAGACCATGGCGATCAGGAAGGCGGCGTAGAACACCGTCATGCCCAGTATGGTGGTGTAATCGCGCTGGGTAACGCTGTTGACGAAATAGCCGCCCATGCCGGGGATGGCGAATATCTTTTCGATGACGAAGGAGCCGGTGAGCAGGTTGGCCACCGTGGGCCCGAGCACCGTGACCACGGGAATCAGCGCGTTCCGGAGCGCGTGCTTGACCACCACGCGGGTCTCGCTGATACCCTTGGCGCGCGCGGTGCGGATGTAATCCTGGCCCATCACGTCCAGCAGCGACGAGCGCATCAGCCGCGCCAGGAAGCTGACCGAGTAGCCGCCCAGTGCGATCATCGGCAGGATGTACCCCTGCCACTTGTCCACGCCGTACATGGGCGTCCAGCCCAGCTTGAAGGAGAACACGTAAATGAGGCCCGTGGCGATGACGAAGGACGGTATGGTCACGCCGATGGTGGCCAGCGCCATCACCAGCATGTCCTGCCACTTGCCGTTCTTCAGCGCCGACACAATGCCCATCGGGATGCTCGAGAGCAGCACGAACACCAGCGTCACCGCGCCCAGCCGCGCCGAATACGGCAGGCCGTTGCTGATGAAATCGTTGACCGTCTTGCCCTGATACTTGAACGACGGCCCCAGGTCCAGCCGCAGCAGCCCGCCCATGTAATCCAGGAACTGCTTCCACAGCGGATCGTTCAGCTTGTACTTCTCGTTCAGCGCGTCCAGCACCGCCTTCGACACCTGCTTGTCGCTGGTAAACGGCCCGCCGGGCACGGCGTGCATCAGCACAAACGTCAGAAGCGCGATCAGGAACAGGGTAATGACCATCATTACCAGGCGCTTGAGCAGATATTTGCCCATTCCGGGGTCACCTCCGAAAACATACATGACCTATAATACACGCAAAACCTTCAAAAATCAATCTCTTTTGTGGGAAATCGGCATGAAAATGAATAATAGGGCGGAGGACAATTCCACGGAAAACAGGTAGGCAATTGCGCTACAATGGCCGTGACGAACGATACAAAGGGGAAGGGCGACCATGACGCATCCGGTTTCGGAATGCGTCGACGCCCGCGAGGGCGATCCGCCAGATCCCGCAGGGCGCGCCGCGGCGTGCATATCCTGTTGAAACCGACGAGGCCGCCGAAGGGACGTTGCAGTCCCTCCGGCGGCCTCGCGCGTGGAGCGCCTGTCGGCGCTTTGTCTCACAGCCCCCAGATGTCCCGGTTGTACTCCGCGATCGTGCGGTCCGAGGAGAAGTAGCCCGCCCGGGCGATGTTCGTGAGCATCTTCCTGCCCCAGGCCGCGGCGTCGCCCATGTCGTCCAGGGCCCGTTCCTTCGTGCGGCAGTAGTCGGCGAAATCGGGGAAGGTCATGAACCAGTCCCTGTTCGACAGCTCGTTCTTCAGCCGCAGCAGGCTCTCCGCGTTCCCGACGGCCAGCATCTGCTTCCCGGCCAGGAAGTCCACGGCGGCGGCGAGCGCGGGGTTCGCGTCCAGCCAGGTCTTCGGATCGTAGTCGCCGCGGCGATAGCGCTCGATGACCTCATCGGAGGACGCGCCGAAGGTGTAGATGTTCTCCGCGCCCACCAGCTCGGCGATCTCCACGTTCGCGCCGTCCATGGTGCCCAGCGTGACCGCGCCGTTCAGCATGAACTTCATGTTGCCGGTGCCGCTGGCCTCCTTGGACGCCAGCGAGATCTGCTCGGACAGGTCGCAGGCGGGGATCAGCTTCTCGGCGGCGGACACGTTGTAGTTCTCCACCATGACCACCTTCAGCCACCCGTTCGCCGCCGGGTCGGCCGCGATGACGTCGGAGAGGCACAGGATCGCGTGGATGATGTCCTTGGCGATGGTGTAGGCCGGGGCGGCCTTCGCGCCGAAGAGGACGGTCACGGGGCGCTGCGGCTTCTCGCCCGCCCGGATGCGCAGGTAGCGGTCGATGATCCACAGCAGGTTCAGCTGCTGGCGCTTGTACTCGTGCAGGCGCTTGGACTGCACGTCGAACACGGAATCCGGGTCGATCACCGCGCCCTGGTGCCGGTACAGCCAGTCCGCGAAGCGCCGCTTGTTGGCCCGCTTCACGCGGCCCAGCCTGTCGAGGAACGCCGGGTCGTCGGCGAAATCCAGCAGCTTCCCGAGCTCGGCGGCGTCCCTGCGCCAGCCGGCGCCGATGCGCTCGTCGATCAGTGCGGCCAGGTCGCGGTTGCAGCTCATCAGCCAGCGGCGGAAGGTGATGCCGTTGGTCTTGTTGGTGAACTTCTCCGGGTAGACGGCGTAGAACGGCGCCAGCTCGGTGTGCTTCAGGATCTCCGTGTGCAGGCGGGCGACGCCGTTCACGGAATGGCTGAAGTGGATGTCCAGGTTCGCCATGTGCACGAAGCCGTCCCCGTCGATGATCCACAGGAAGGGCTCGTCGAAGCGCGCCTTCACCCGCTTGTCCAGCCGCCGGATAATGGGCATCAGGTGCGGCACCGCGCGCTCCAGGTAGGACACGGGCCACTTCTCCAGCGCCTCGGCCAGTATTGTGTGGTTGGTGTAGCCGCACACCTTCGTGACGATCGCCACGGCCTCGTCCTCGCCGATGCCGCGCAGCGCGAGCAGCCGGATCAGCTCCGGGATGACCAGCGTCGGGTGGGTGTCGTTGATCTGGATCGCAGCGTAATCCGCCAGGTCGTGCAGGTCGCTGCCCCGCGCCACGCACTCGTCCAGGATCAGCTGCGCGGCGTTGGCGACCATGAAGTACTCCTGGTACACCCGCAGCAGGCGCCCGGCGTCGGTGCTGTCGTCGGGGTAGAGGAACAGCGTCAGGTTCTTTTCGAGCGCCGCCTGGTCGAAGGCGATGCCGGACTTGATGACCCGCTCGTCCGCGGTGTCCACGTCGAACAGCCGCAGCTTCCCGCACTTGCCGTCGTAGCCGGTCACGTTGATCTCGTACAGCGTGGAGCGCACCCGCGCGTCGCCCAGCGGGATGTCGAAGTGCACGTCGGTGCGGTGCATCCAGCTCTCGGTGCCCCAGCGCAGCCAGCCGTCCGGCGTCTCGGCCTGCCGCCGGTCCACGAAGTTCTGCCGGAACAGGCCGCAGTGGTAGGCCAGGCCCACGCCGTCCGCGGGCAGGCCCAGCGTGGCCAGGCTGTCCAGGAAGCACGCCGCCAGGCGGCCCAGGCCGCCGTTGCCCAGCGAGGGCTCCTGCTCGAACTCCTCCAGCTCGCTCAGCTCGATGCCCGCCTCCCGGAGCTCGCGGCTGACGGCGTCGTACAGGCCCAGGTTGATGAGGTTGTTGCTCAGCAGCTTCCCGATCAGGAACTCCGCCGAGATGTAGTACAGCTTCTTCTTGCCTTCGTTGAAGCCGCGGTCCGCCGCCGCGTCGTCCACGCAGCGCAGCAGCGCATTGAACAGTTCGAGCTTCGTGCATTTCTGCAGGGGCTTTCCGGTGTACTCGCAAAGTGGTTGACGCATGGGGCAAACCTCCGATTCGTTTTGTTGACAGCATTATACGCTTATGCGCGCCGGAAATCTTGCAATATCGGCGTCTGTTATGATACAATACGATCATCAACGCCGCGCCGACGGCAGACGCCGGGCGCGCCGGAACCCGGGGGCGAGGACATGGATCTCGAGCAGTACACCCAGTATCAGGAAACCCGCCGGCACATCCAGCCGGGCTTTGCCTACAATACCTACCTGTGCACCATTCCCCAGGACTTCGACCGGGTCAACCTGCACTGGCACGACCAGATGGAGCTGATCTACATCAAGCGGGGCAGCGGTTCGGTGTCGGTCAACCTGGAGAACTGGGCCGTCGACGCGGGCTGCATCGTGCCGGTGCTGCCGGGGGAGCTGCACGCCATCGAGGGCGCCCCCGGCGAGCGGATGGAGTACGAGAACATCATCTTCTCGCTCTCGCTGGTGGACAGCGTCGACGCCGACGACTGGTGCCACGGCGTGGTGGACGCGCTCCGGCGCGGCGCGCTGCGCTTTGAGCGCCCCATACGGCCCGGCACCGGGCTTCACCGCGCCGCCGCCGCGGCGCTGGACGGCGCGGACGCGGCCTGCGCGCAACACGCGCCGGGCTACGCGCTGCTGGTCAAGAGCGAGCTGTTCCGGCTGCTCTTCGCGCTGTACAGCTTCCGGCAGACCGGCGGCGCGATGCAGGCCAACGGGGACGCGGAAAAGCTGAAGGGCGTGATCGGCTACATCAAGGCCCATTTCGGCGAGCCGATCTCCGTGGCGGACGCCGCCGCCGTCGCGGGCTACAGCGCGTCCCACTTCATGCGCGTGTTCCGCCGGGCCACCGGGCGCACCTTCGTGGACTACCTGACGGACTACCGGCTGGCGGCGGCGGTGTACTATCTGAGGGAGACCGACGACGACATCGGCACCGTGGCCGCCAACTGCGGCTTTGACAACATCAGCTACTTCATCCGCCGCTTTCACCGCAGGTACGGCGCCTCGCCGGGGCGGTACCGCAGGAACCCGAAGAACCTGTAAAGAATAGCACTTTCCTATCGCCGGACAAAAAGATTCGATCATCGTGAAAAAAACCGCGCGTTTACTTTTGACATATTATCGGCATAGTGCTATACTATGGGCGAAAAAAAGTGGGGGGTAACCCCAAACGAAGGAGGATGTACCATGAAGAAACTGTTGACTCTGGTGCTGGCCGTCGCGCTGGCGCTGACGCTGAGCTGCCCGGCCTTTGCGGAGGGCTACAGCGGGGATCTGAAGATCTGGGTGGCGGACGCCGCCGTGGATTTCACCAAGGCGCAGGTGGATGCCTTCAAGGCCGCCTATCCCGAGTACGCGGGGATGAACGTTTCCGTCGAGGCCGTGGGCGAGGGTGACGCCGCCAACAAGGTGATCACCGACGTGGCCGCCGCCGCCGACATCTTCGGCTTCGCGCAGGACCAGCTGGCCCGCATGGTGGCCGCCGGCGCCCTGATCGACGTGGAGCCCGGCAACGCCGAGATCGTCAAGGCCGAGAACGACGCCGGCTCCGTGGCCGCCGTCACCCTGGGCGACACCATGTACGCCTACCCGATGACCAGTGACAACGGCTACTTCATGTACTATGACAAGAGCGTCGTCACCGATCCCACCGACCTGGACAAGGTGCTCGCCGACTGCGAGGCCGCCGGCAAGAGCTTCTATATGGAGATCAACTCCGGCTGGTACCAGACCGCGTTCTTCTTCGGCGCGGGCTGCACGCTGACCTATGATTCCGACAACGAGGGCAACCTGACCAACTGCAACGTGGATTATGCCTCCGACAACGGCCTGAAGGCCCTGAAGAGCATGATCAAGGTCAGCCAGAGCCCGGCGTTCGTGAACGGCTCCTCCATCTCCAACGCCACCAACGTGGGCGCGATCGTGGACGGCACCTGGGATTCCGACGCCGCCAAGGAGCTGTTCGGCGACAATTACGCCGCCGCCAAGCTGCCCACCGTGGACGGCTACCAGCTGTCCGGCTTCGGCGGCTTCAAGATGCTGGGCGTGAAGCCCCAGACCGACGAGGACAAGCTGGCCGCTTGCGACGCGCTGGCCGCCTTCCTGACCTCCGGCGAGGTCCAGCAGGCCCGTTACGAGGCGCTGGGCTGGGGTCCGTCCAACCTGGAGGCCCAGCAGAGCGACGCCGTGAAGGCGGACGTGGCGCTCTCCGCGCTGGGCGAGCAGCTGGCCTTCACCGTGCCGCAGGGTCAGTATCCCGGCGACTACTGGTCCCTGGCCACCGGCCTGGGCGACAGGATCATCGCCAAGGAGTTCGACAGTGCGGACGACGCCGCGCTGATGGACGTGCTGACCGAATTCCAGAACGCCTGCATTTCCTACGTCGGCTGACGGAACGCGCGACGGACCGGGAATTCAACCTCCCGGTCCGTTTTCAATGAAGGCTTGCGGCGGTTCGGTCCGCCCGGCAAACGCCGGTCCGGCGACGGCGCCGGCATTTGCGGGGGTACGATCATTGCGCAGAGCAAAGGGGATAATCGAATATGGTCGATCTTGATTATTTGAAAATGAGCAGGCCCCGGAAGCTGCTCCACGACCTCGCCGGGTTCTTTGCGCGCCTGCCGGGCAGGCTCGGCAACGGCCTGAAGGGGCTGGCGCTCGCCGTGGGCAGGTGCCTGAAGGGGCTGGGGCTGTCCATCGCGGACCTGTTTACCACCTTCCGGGACGGCGACTGGAAGACGCGGCTCAGCTACCTGGTCATGGGTTCCGGCTCCATGGCGCGGGGACAGTGGGGCAGGGGGCTGCTGTTCTTCCTGTTCCAGACGGTCTTTAACCTGTACATGGTGAACTTCGGCATGGCCTACCTGGGCAAGCTGAACACGCTGGGCGTGGTGGAGACCTACAAGGAAGGGCGCAAGACCGTGTACGGCGACAACTCCTTCCTGATCCTGCTGTACGGCGTGCTGACGCTGTTCTTCATCGCGGCGTTCATCTACACCTGGCGGGTGAACATCCGCCAGAACAAGGTGTCGCAGCAGATCCTGGCCTCCGGCGGCAAGCTGAAGGGCACGAAGGACAACCTGCAGTCGCTGGTGGACAGCCAGTTCCACAAGACGCTGCTGGCGCTGCCCACGCTGGGCGTGTTCGTGTTCACGATACTGCCCATATTCTTCATGATCCTGGTGGCGTTCACCAACTTCGACTACAACCACCAGCCGCCCGCGAAGCTGTTCACCTGGGTGGGGTTCGAGAACTTCCGGACGCTGCTGTCCTCGGGCTCGGCCAGCTACGGCGACACCTTCCGGCAGGTGCTGTTCTGGACGCTGGTGTGGGCGTTCTTCGCCACGTTCCTGAACTACTTCCTGGGCATGTTCGTGGCCATCATGATTAATAAAAAGGGCATCCGGCTCAAGAAGATGTGGCGCACCATACTGGTCATGACCATCGCCATTCCCCAGTTCGTGTCGCTGCTGTACGTGTCCAAGATGTTCGCCGCGGACGGCCTCATCAACACCTACCTGATGAAATGGCACTGGATCGCCCAGCCCATACCCTTCTGGACCGATCCCGGCTGGGCGCGCTTTACCATCATACTCATCAACATCTGGATCGGCATTCCCTACCTGATGCTGATTGCCACGGGCATACTGATGAACATTCCCGCGGACCTGTACGAATCCGCCCGCATCGACGGCGCCAACGCCCTGCAGATGTACGGCAAGATCACCCTGCCCTACATGCTGTTCGTCACCGGGCCGTACCTGCTGACGTCGTTCACCGGCAACATCAACAACTTCAACGTCATCTTCCTGCTGTCGCAGGGCAAGCCGATGGGCCTGGCGGGCAACGCCGGCCACACCGACCTGCTGATCACCTGGCTGTACCGCATGACCGTCACCGACACCAACTACAAGATCGCCGCCGTCATCGGCATCATGGTGTTCGTGGTGCTGGCCGTGATCAACCTGGTGGTCTACAACCTGATACCGTCCGTCAAGAATGAGGAGGATTTCCAGTAATGGCAGAGCGAAAAATACCGGAAGTCGACATCATCGTTGACGAGAAAGCCGGTGTCATCAAAGAAGTCGGACCGCAGCGGAAGCTGCGCAGCAAGAAGGGGCACGAGCGGCGGACCAACGGCGCGATCTACACCGTGCTGACGGTCATGAGCATCGTGTGGCTGGTGCCGTTCGTATTCCTGGTCCTCCAGTCCTTCCGCTCCTACAAGCTCGAGAAGGGCGGCATGGTGGACTACCTGTTGCCCAAGACGTTCTCGCTGGACAACTACGCCTTCCTGTTCGAGGGCAGCAACTTCTTCCACTGGTGCGGCAGGGCGATCCTGGTCGGCCTGGCCTGCGCCGCCGCGACGGTCGCGCTGGTCTGCCTGGCCGGGAAGCTGTTCGACCGGCAGGACAGGGGCGCCCGCCCCGCGCGCGTCGGCATCCTGGGCGCGTGCCTGGCCGCCGGGTATGCGCTGCTGGTCGCGCTGACCGCCGCCCTGCAGGGCTTCGCGCCGGCGGAGCGCCCGGTCGCCGTGCTGGTCTGCCTGATGCTGTTTCTCGCGATCGGGGCGATCATCGCCCGCGTCTACCTGAAGCAGGACAGCAAGCTGCTGCGCTCCATCCCGGGCTATGTCGTCGAGGACAGGCACGAGGGCGCGAAGAAGCTCGCCGCGATGTTTGCGGAGTTTGCGCTGCTGGCGATCATCCTGCAATACATCCTGATCCCGATGACCAAGAGCCAGTACCTGCTCTGGTACACCAACACGCTGACCATCGCGCTGTTCACGGCGGTGCTGCAGACGGCCATCGTGCTGTCGGTCAGCTACGCGCTGTCCCGGCTGCGCTTTCGGGGGCGCAAGCTCATCATGAACGCGGTGCTGGTGCTGGGCCTGTTCCCGGGCTTTTTGACGATGATCACGCTGTACTTCCTGCTCAAGCAGATGGGGCTGACCCAGTCCGGCGCCGTGCCCGGGCTGATCCTGATCTACTGCGCCTCGTCGGGCATGGGCTACTACATTTCCAAGGGCTTTTTCGACACCATCCCCAAGTCCCTGGACGAATCCGCCCGCATCGACGGCGCGACCCGCTTCCAGGTGTTCATGAAGATCATCATGCCGCTGGCCAAGCCCATCGTGATCTACACGATCCTGATGGCCTTCATGGCGCCCTGGGGCGACTACGTGTTCGCGAGCTACGTGGCGTTCGGCGACCAGCAGGGCTACAACGTGGCCGTCGGCCTGTACAACTGGGTCAACACCAACGACTTTCAGAACTACTTCACCCGCTTCTGCGCGGGCGGCGTGCTGGTGGCGTTGCCGATCACCGCGCTGTTCCTGGCCTTGCAGAAGTACTACGTCGAAGGTGTCACCGGCGGCGCCGTGAAGGGATAACAGGGAGGATGATGAGATATGGCAAGTCTGAAGCTTGAGCACGTCAAGAAGGTATACGATAAAAACGTCGTGGCCGTCCACGACTTCAACCTGGAGATCGCGGACAAGGAATTCATCGTGTTCGTCGGCCCCTCCGGCTGCGGCAAGTCCACCACGCTGCGGATGATCGCGGGCCTGGAGGACATCTCCGACGGCACGCTGACCATCGGCGACCGCGTGGTGAACGACGTGGAGCCCAAGGACCGCGACATCGCCATGGTGTTCCAGAACTACGCGCTGTACCCCCACATCACCGTCTACGAGAACATGGCCTTCAGCCTGCGCCTGCGGAAGATGGACAACGAGGAGGTGCACCGGCGGGTCTGCCAGGCGGCGGAGATCCTCGGCATCACGCAGTACCTGGCCCGCAAGCCGAAGAACCTCTCCGGCGGCCAGCGCCAGAGGGTGGCCATCGGCCGCGCCATCGTGCGCGAGCCGCAGGTGTTCCTGATGGACGAGCCGCTGTCCAACCTGGACGCCAAGCTGCGCAACCAGATGCGCGCGGAGATCATACTGCTGCGCAAGCGCATCGACACCACGTTCATCTACGTCACCCACGACCAGACCGAGGCCATGACGCTGGGCGACCGCATCGTCATCATGAAGGACGGCTACATCCAGCAGGTCGGCACGCCGCAAGAGGTGTTCGAGACGCCGAAGAACCTGTTCGTGGCGGGCTTCATCGGCTCCCCGCAGATGAACTTCCTGAAGGCAAAGCTGGTCCGCGGCGCGGGCGACTACACGGTGGAGCTCTACGGCATCCGCGTGCCGCTGAGCGCGGAGAAGTGCGCGAAGCTGGCGGCGAAGGGCGTGGGCAGCCAGGATGTCATCCTCGGCGTGCGCCCGGAGCACACCCATCTCGCCTTCGACGACGCCGACAACACCATCGAGGGCGTGCTGCGCGTCAACGAGATGATGGGCAGCGAGCTGCACCTGCACGTCGACCTTGCCGACGGTACCTCGGTGATCCTGCGCATCCCCACGCTGGATCTCACCGAAGAACGGCGCGCGGGGCTCGCCTACGGCAACCGGCTGCGCTTCGCGTTCCCGGAGAAGGTCGTGCAACTGTTCGATCCGAAGAGCGAGGAGAGCCTGCTGTTCTGACCCCGCCGCGCTGCGGCCATCCCCGGGCGGATCGCCCGGGGATTTTTCTGCCGTCCGCCCCGCGCGATCCGCGTTCTGCTTGCCGCGGGGGAGGGAATGTGCTATAATCATACCGCCGCGGGCGCCTTCCCGCCGGCGCAGGAGCCGGTCATCGAGCCGACCGTGACCGTGGACGGGCCGTCCGCCGGCGCGGCGTCGCCCAGCGACGCGCTGCCCGCCTGCGACGCTGGACTGATCGAGAGCCGGACCGCGCCGGACGTGGGGGATGCCGGCGTCATGCCGGACGGCGCGAGCATCGCGGACGACAACGATTCGGCGGCGGTCGAGGCCGGGATCGTGCTCCTCGACGACGCGATGTACACGAGGTGACGCGCGGCGGATGAGCGCCGCAGGAGCGTTTTCTAATGATACTCTAATCCTGTTTTCTTGCTATTTCATTTTCGCGCGCTATAATGGACCCATCAAGACGAGCGGAGGATAGGGCCATGACGCGGGAAAAGATGACGGAAATGCTCTCCGAGACGATCTGCGTGACCATGGAAGAGGCCCGCGACGCCCTCGAGGCGCGGGAATGGAACGTGCTGGACGCGGCGCGGCTGTTGCAGTTGGAGCGTGCGCGCGCGGAGCGGGCCGAGGCCGAGCGGAACCGGACCGAGCGCAGGGCGGAACGTCGCGGCCTGAGGCGGATCGGCAGCGCCCTCCGCGGGATGATCGCCCGCGCCGACCGGGTCGAGGCCTGCGGCGGGGACGTGGCGCTGCTGTAGCCGACGCCATGGGGCCCCGGCGGCGGAGCGCCGCGCGCAGGACAGGTCGTGAAGAGAAGGATAACGCACACCCCGCGACGGGAGGAGAATCCGTCGCGGGGGTACTTTCGCGGGCGGACAACCTGCCGGAAACCGGCGGGGCAGGCCGCGCCGGTTTCGGCGCCGCGGGTCTGCCTCGCCGTCGCAATCGCGTATTGCCTGTGGCCCGCGAAGCAGGAGGCTGCGCCGAACCACAGGGGATTGGAGGAGAATATCAATGCGTAACGGAAAAAAGGGCATCGCGGTGGGCGCGGCGCTGATCCTGTGCTTCGCGCTGTGGACCGCGCTCATACAGTGCGTGGACGTCCGGCCGGTCGGGCAGAACGGCACGAACATCGGCTTTGCCGCGGTCAACACCTGGTTTCACCGCCTGACGGGCGTCCACATGGGCCTCTATACGCTCACGGACTGGCTCGGCCTGGTGCCGATCGCCATATGCATGGGCTTCGGCGCGCTCGGACTGGTACAGTGGATCCGAAGGAAGCGCCTGCTCCGGGTCGATCCGGACATCCTGCTGCTGGGGGCGTACTACATCCTGGTCATCCTCGGATACCTGATTTTCGAGATGATCCCCATTAACTACCGGCCCATCCCGATCAACGGCGTCATGGAGGCGTCGTACCCCTCGTCCACGACGCTGCTGGTGCTCAGCGTGATGCCGACGCTCGTGTTTCAGGTGAACAGACGCGCCCGGAGCGCCGCCGTCAGGCGCATGACGGCGATCCTCTCCGCCGGGTTCGCGCTGTTCATGGCGATCGGCAGGCTGATCTCCGGCGTGCACTGGATGACCGACATCATCGGCGCCGTGCTGCTGAGCGCCGGGCTGTACGCGCTGTACCGGTCCGCCGTGCTCCTCCTGCCGCGGCGCGCGGACGGCCCGCAAGGGCGCGGTTCCCGTTGAGGCATGCAGCCATCCCCGCCCGGCGCGTCCCGGGCGGGGATGGTTTTGCAATCCGGCAGGTCAGGCTTCGGCGACGGTCGCCTTCACGCGCTCGGCGGCGTCGGCCACCTTGTCGAGCGCGCCGTTGACGCTCTCGCGGTTCAGGTCCTGCCCGCTGAAGCTGTAGCGGCAGCCCGCGAACAGGCCGATCACCAGCAGCGGCACGCAAACCCAGAAGGCGAACAGCAGCAGCAGCGCCAGCGCGGTCACGGGCAGCTCCACCACCACCGCGTCGCCGCGGCGCACCGTGAAGCGGTTGCGGCTGCCGCAGGCGACCAGCTTGCGGACGGCGCGGCCCGCGTTGCGCAGGCCCTTGTGGCGCTCGCCGCGCTGCGCGGCCTCCGGCTTGGCGGACGGGCCGTGCTCCTGCTCCAGCAGCAGCGCCGCGTCCAGCATGTTCCACTCGCTCGCCTCCAGGGCGGCCTTGGCCTCCTCCAGGGTCACGTTCATCTTCTCGGAAAGCTTCTCGGTCATTTCATACTGTGTCATGGTTTTATCCTCCGTTCGTTTTGATGGGCCCATTATAACGCCGGAAGATGAAATGCCAAGAAAAATGGATTAGGGGATGATTAGAAAACGCTGACAGGCTCTCATCGCCCCGGATGCCCACAGGACGCAGCTCCGCCCGCAGGCGTCGCGCGGCGCTACAGGCGCATCAGCCACGCGCGACAGGGCGCGCCGTCGATGCCGCCCAGCTGCAGCGGCGCGGCGTTCAGGAAATACCGGCCCTCCGGGATGCCCGTCAGCACGACGCCCTCCAGCAGGATCACCTCCGCGCCGAGCAGGATCAGGTGCACCTGCATCGGCGCGTCCTCCGGGCCGACGGTCTGGCTCTCGTTGCCGAGCAGCAGTATGCCCGCCTCCGCGAACACCCGCGCGGCCGCCTCCGTGACGGTGGCCCTGCCCGCGATCAGGATTCGCCGCGGCGCGCCGGCCGCCTCCGCGCGCCGCAGGATCGCGGCGGCGTCCGCCGCGGATACCTCGCCCTCGTGCCGGACCAGGTAGCAGTCGCCCGCGTAGTGCGACAGGGGCAACTGGTCGATCGTCTTGCCGTCCCGGTAGAAGTGGAACGGCGCGTCCACGTGCGTGCCGTTGTGCGCGCACATCGAAAAATCGCTCAGGTTGCAGATCGCGCCGTCGCCCATGCGCATCTGCGGCGTCATCACCGGCGACGCATCGCCCGGGTAAACCCTGCAGGAAAAGACCTCCTGCGAAATGTCAAAGAACGTATACGCCGTGTCCATCGCGCGCCTCCTCGCTTTCGTCCTGTCGTCCATGTGTTGCGTCGTGACCGGCCCGCCCCCGTCGGGGGATTCCGGGCGGCGCCATCGCGTCATGCGCGCCGCCGCGACAGGATCATGACCCTGCGGTAGCACAGCGCCGCCGCGCCGGTCGCCACCGCGATCATGGCGAGCGTCGGCAGCCTGGGGCCCATCTTCGTGCCGAGGAACACCGCCAGCACGGCGAGGCCCATCACCGCGAACATGTTCGGCAGCATGTAGACGGCGACCGCCGCGCTCTGCTTGATGACCTCGATCTCGTTCTCCCAGTCGAGCCGCATGTGCCGGATGCCGCACACGCAGCCCCACGCCGTCGAAAACGCGCAGAGCGCCGCGCCCAGCGCCAGGTACAGCGCCGAATCGAGCAGCGGCGCCTTCGACGCGACGCACAGGCACAGGATCGACAGCGCGGTAAACGGAACCGTCAGCGCCAGGTTGAACAGCATCTTGCCCTGGTACACCGTCTTTTTCTCGATGGGCAGGCTCTGCAGGATCCAGTAATTCCTGCCCTCCAGCGACGGGGAGCACGCCGTGGTGGCGACCATGCCGGTGAAGAAGTAGACGATGTAGGGAATCGCGGGCCGGAGCATGACCGAGTCGATCGGCGCGCCGTGCGTGATCGCGCGGATGATTCTGTCGGGCCCGACGACGAGCGCGACCGCGCCGACCAGCAGGGCCAGTATGACGCCCATCGCGCCGTTGACCATGTACGCGGTGGAGCCGGTCAGCCGCCGGAATTCCTTGAACGCGATCGCCGCGACCACGCTGCGCCGCTTCTGCGCGGCCACGCGGTACCTGCCCGCCGCGGCGTGGGACTTCATCGCGGAATTGATGCGCCGGTAGGACCGGCCGACGATGCGGAACACCGCGGCGAACGCCAGCGCGCTCGCGCCGACCAGGAGCAGCATCGCGGGGACGCTCAGCCGCGCGACCGCGTCCGCGAACCACCCGGCGGGCAGGTAGCCCTTCGCCGCGTTGCCGGTGAGCGCCGAGACGGTCCTCAGCACCGCCTGCACCCGGTTGTTCCGGAACACGTCCTCGAGGATGAAGCGCAGCGAGAAGCAGAGGATGACCAGCGCCATCGTCAGCACGGTCTGGACGAGGCCGGTCCTCCTGAAGCCCGCGCTGATCCGCGCGATCAAAAAGCCCAGGAAGGCCGCGGCCAGCATCGGCAGGATCGGCAGGAACAGCGACAGCGCGAGCCAGACGGGGTACGCGGCCACGGGCGGGCGGGCGTAGATCCCGTATCCGACCAGCGTGGCCAGCGAGACGCTCAGGTACCAGGGCAGGTTCCTGACGTACATGTACAGAAACCTGCACGCCGCCACGGTCCGCGACTCGAAGGGCAGCGACATCAGCATGTCGTACTCCCGGAAGTTGAACAGGTAGCCGTTCGTCCTGAACAGCGTGAACACGAAGGCGAGCGCGCTGATCATCAGGGCGCACAGCGTCGGCGCGGCCCGGATCAGGCCGAACTTGCCGTAGCCGACGCACATCGCGATGCTGAACGCCACGATCACCGCGTACAGCCACGCGACGCCGATGGCGTTGCCGACGATCCGCCGGCGCTTCTTTTTGTCCTTCGTGTGCCGGTAGATGTTGCGCTGGCTCGTGGACAGGAGCAGCGCCTTCAGCAGTACCATGCCGTTATTCATCGCCGTCCGCCTCCAGGAACGCCTGCTCCAGCGAATGTCCCTCGGTCAGCGCCTCCATGGGGCCGGAGGCGACGATCCTGCCGCGCTTGATGATCGCGACCTTGTTGCACAGCTTCTCGGCGACGTCCAGCACGTGGGTCGAGAAAAAGACCGCCGTACCCTGCCGGCACATGTCGCGCATGATCTCCTTCAGCGCATAGGTCGCCTTCGGGTCGAGGCCGACGAAGGGCTCGTCCAGCACGAGCAGCTTCGGGCGGTGGATCAGCGCGGAGATGATCGCCAGCTTCTGCTTCATGCCGTGGGAATAGGCGCCGATCAGGTCGCCCAGGTCGTTCGTGATCTCAAAGAGATCGGCGTACTTCCGGATGCGCGCCTCTCGCTCCGCGGCGCCGATGCCGAACACGTCCGCCACGAAGTTCAGGTACTGTATGCCGGTCAGGTTTTCGTAGAGATCGGGATTGTCGGGGATGTAGGCGGTCACCCGCTTGCAGGCCATCGGCTCGTCCCGGACGGAATGGCCGTCGATGGTGATTTCCCCCTCGGTGAAGTCCAGCACGCCCACCACCGCGCGGATGGTCGTCGACTTGCCCGCGCCGTTGTGCCCGATGAATCCGTAGATATCGCCGCGCTCAACGCTGAGGGACACGTCGTCGACGGCCTTCTTCCCGGCGCCGTAGGACTTGGAATAGTGCCTGATCTCAAGCATCGCATGGTCGCTCATCGCTCGCCGCCTCTTTTTCGTTTGAAATTTGCGCCCCGCAGACCCGGATAAGATGCCGGCCGGACGCCTCGATCGGCGCCCTCGCCGCATCCGCCTTTACCGGCTTGCGGTCGCTATTATAGCGAACGATCGGTCACATGTCAAGGGGCGCGCGAGGTTTTCCCGCCGCGCGGGCCGTCGAAATACGGTTTGAAACGGGCGGCGCCGAAGTCTTCGAACCGGGCGGCCGGCCCTTGCTTTTTGGCGATTCAGCCTGTATATATAGTAGAAAAAGCGCGGCGTCGGGCGCCCTGACCGCGGGGAACGCACGGGTCGGCCGCGCCGCGCGGGGGGAACCGATGCGCCGATGCGATCTGCGATGGGGCGGGCAGGCCGGTCGGTTCCGTCCGCTTTGTTGTTTCACCGGGTAAAGGAGTGGCGCAGACCATGATGCAGAACCAACGATCCAGGGATCGCCAGTGGTACAGGCACCGGCGCGCCGTCGTGTCCGTGCTGATCCTGTCCGTCGTGTCCGTCATCATCGTCGCGCTGTTCCGAAACATGTACGACAGCGCGGAGCAGAACATACTGAACATCTGGGAGAACAACGTCATCCAACTGGCGAAGAGCACGGAGTACTACCTCGCGCGGCCGGCGGACGCCATCGAGTTCAGCGCCGCCCACGTGGAGAACCTGATTGCCGAGGGAAAGACGAATCAGGAGATCGGCGAGTACCTCGTCCGGGAGATGGACAACTACGCCACGCTCGTCGAAAACAACTATACCGGCGTGTACGGCTACTGCCGCGGCGACTACCTGGACGCCTCGGGCTGGGCGCCGGACGCGGATTACGACCCCACCCTGCGGCCGTGGTACGTCGCCGCGAAGGAGAACGCGGGCAGGGTCACGCTGGTGTCGCCGTTCCTGAACCTGCAGACGGGGGACATGATGATGTCCATCAGCAAGCTCCTCAGCGACGGGGAGAGCGTGTTGTCCATGGACATTTACATGGACAGCCTGCAAAAGACGGTGGACGACCTGGCGCAGGAGGAGGGCGTCCGGGCCGCGTTCATCATGGACGGCGAGGGGCGCATGGTGGTGCATTCGGAGCGCGACCAGGCCGGGAGGAACTACCTGAAGGACGGGGACGACTACCAGAAGGCGATGGTCGAGCGCGCCCGGGCCATCGCGGGCCGCAAGAACTACTACGAGGTCGGCCCCGCGGGCGACGAGATCATATTCGCGGAGAGGATCAGCGGCGCATGGTGCGCGGTGCTGATCCTGAACGAGGCGAACCTGCTGGGCTCCATCTGGCACCTGAACCTGATACTGATACTGTTCCTGGCGATGGCGATCCTGGTGTGGTTCGGCATCTCCCGGCGGATCGACCGCAAGTACCGGGAGGCCGAGCAGCTCTCCCGGGAAGTGAACGCGGTGGCGGACATCTACGAGGCCATGACGCTGGTCGACCTGAATACGAACCGGATGACGGTCCTGCGCGGCAACGACGAGCTGGAGCGGGTGCTGGAGGGCGATCTCACCGACTACAGCGGGCGGGCCATCCGGATGGCCGGGCAGATGGCCGCCGACGAGTCGCGCGACATGCTGATGCAGTTCATGGACCCCGCCACGTATGAAGAGCGGCTGTCGGGCACGCATTCCGTATCCTATGATTTCCTGAGCAGCGGGGGGCGCTGGCTGCGCGTACAGCTCATCGTGGTGGACCGCGACGACCGCGGGAAGCCGAAGCACATCATCTGGGCGATCGAGTCGATCGACAGGGAGCGCAGGCAGCAGGAGCACCTGCGGGAGCTCGCGGAGACGGACGCGCTGAGCAGGCTGAACAACCGCAGAAGCGGCGAATCCCGCATACGGGCCATGCTCGCGTCGGGCACGAAGGGGATGTTCATACTGCTGGACATCGACAGCTTCAAGCAGATCAACGACCACTTCGGCCACGTCGTCGGCGACCTGGTCATCACGGCGGTCGCGGACGCGCTGCGCCGGACGTTCCGGGACAGCGACGTCGTGTTCCGGCTGGGCGGCGACGAGTTTGCAGTCTTTGCCCCGGCCTGGAGAACGGGGACGCAAAGAGGCGGGTCCTCGAGCGCCTGCACCGCGAGGTCAGCCGCATCGACATCCCGGAGCTGCTGGGCGCCGCCGTGACGATCAGCGTCGGCGCGACGGATTACGGCGCGGGCGACGATTCCTTCGAGGCCATGTACCAGCGCGCGGACGGGAAGATGTACGAAAACAAGCGCAGGAAACAGGGCGCGAACCCGTCGATGCGCTGAAGGCCGCGCGTCCATATCCGCCCGCAGGCCGCGCTTTGGGTTCCGGCCGCGCGGCAATGCGGGTCTTGACTTCATTTGCCGGCCATGTTAGAATTTATACGGGGATTTTCTCCCCTCTTTCCATGAAAGCGGAGCGGGATGCGCCTGTTCCGCCGATGTTGCCGACCGACACGGGCGGCCGGACGATGCCCGGTCCCGAAGTGTTTTCGCTGATCCTCTCCCGGACGGTATGCGGGCATGCCGCCGTCCGGCCAACCGATAACGGAGGAGGACACTGATGAAGCCCATTGGACTACGCGCCCGAATCATATTGATCGCGTCGGCATTCCTGCTCATCACGAACCTGGCGCTCGGCACCGCGTTGACGCGGCAGTCGCGCAGGGCGCTGAAGACGCAGAACGACGACCGCATGCTCGACATCGTCAACACGGCGGCGGACATGCTGGACGGCGACGCGCTGAAGCGCCTGACGGCGGAGGATCGGGACACGCCGGAATACCAGGCGGCCCTGAGCACGCTGGGCAGCTTCCGGGAGAACATCAACCACGCCTACATATACAGTATCCGCGACATGGGGAACAGGAGCTTTACCTTCGGCGTGGATCCCGACCCCGACGATCCCGCCGAATTCGGTTCCCCCGTGGAGTATACGGACGCCCTCTACAACGCCAGCCTCGGCATCCCCTCGGTGGACGACCGGGCTTACGAGGACCAGTGGGGGCGGCTTTACAGCGCCTACAGCCCGGTGTTCACCTCGGAGGGAAAGGTGGGCGGCATCGTCGCCGTCGACTTTGACGCCGCGTGGTACGAAAAGCAGCTCGACCAGAACACGAGGACCATCGCCATCGGCTGCGCGCTCTCGCTGGGCGTCGGCATCGCGCTGCTGCTGTACCTGACGCGCCAGTTCGGCCTGCGCATCGAACAGATCAACGGCAACCTGAACGACCTGGCGGACGACATGCGCGAGCTGACGGGTTTATCGGTCGGCAGGGAGAGCGTCGAGGCGCAGCCCGGCCTGAAGGATGAGAGCATCCTGAAGATGGACAACACCATCGCGAGCCTGCGGAACGACCTGCGCCAGCACGTGAGCCACCTCAACACCCAGGCGAACAGCATGATCACCGCCATGGCCTCGGACTACCGCTGCGTGTACTACGTCGATTTGGACGAGGACCTGGCCATCTGCTTCCGCGGCGACCCCGACGACCTGGACCAGACGCCCGAGGGCATCCACTTCCCCTACCACGAGCGCATCACCTGGTATGCGAACACCGCCGTGACCGAGAGCTACCGCGAGGGTTTCCTGAGCTTCGTCGATCCCGACAACATCCGCGACGCGCTGTCGAAGCACCCGCTCATCGCCTACCGCTACCTGGCCAGGCGGGAAGGCCGCGAATACTATGAGATGATCCGCATGGCCGGCGTGCGCCGCGTGGAGGATCGCGACGACCACATCGTGCATTCGATCGGCATGGGCCTGACGGAGATCGACGCCGAGGTGCGCGAGTCCATGGCGAAGAACGAGGCGCTGGCGGAGGCGCTGAGCATGGCCGAGGAGGCGAGCAAGGCCAAGACGACGTTCCTGTCCAACATGAGCCACGAGATCCGCACGCCCATGAACGCCATCATCGGCCTGGATACGCTCGCGCTGAGGAAGAAGAACCTGGACGACGAGACCCGCGAGTACCTGGAGAAGATCGGCGGCAGCGCGCGGCACCTGCTGGGGCTCATCAACGACATCCTCAACATGAGCCGCATCGAATCCGGCCGCCTGGTGCTGCGGCAGGAGGCGTTCTCGTTCCGCGGCATCCTCGAACAGATCAACACCATGGTCATGTCCCAGTGCGGCGACAAGGGGCTGGAATACGAGTGCCGCATCCTGAGCCAGGTCGACGACTACTACATCGGCGACGACATGAAGCTGAAGGAAGTGCTCATCAACATCCTGTCGAACGCCATCAAGTTCACCGACGCGCCTGGCAGCGTGACGCTGACGGTGGAGCGCACGGCGGTCTTTGAGGACCAGTCCACGCTGCGCTTCTGCATCCGGGACACCGGCATCGGCATGGACAAGGAA
>CADBCY010000034.1 GCA_902793325.1 uncultured Eubacteriales bacterium | reverse complement strand
CACGAACATTCCTCCTCCCACCCCCTCCTCCCTTCGCCTTTTCGCCCCTTTTCTCCCCTCCTCCACGAAAATCATTCGCCCCGCCCTTTTCGCTCTTGCAGCCCCGGCGATTACAGATTATAATACATAGTACAAACGCGCGCGCAAAGGAGGAAGGGACGTGGATCACATCGCGGTGCTGGTACCCTGCTACAACGAGGCGCAGACCATCGCCAAGGTGGTGGCGGACTGGCGGCAGGCGCTGCCGGAGGCGACCGTCTACGTGTACGACAACAACTCCACCGACGGCACCGGGGAGATCGCCCGGAAGGCCGGCGCGGTGGTGCGGCAGGAGTACATGCAGGGCAAGGGCAACGTCATCCGCAGGATGTTCCGGGAGATCGACGCCGAGGCCTATATCATGGTGGACGGCGACGACACCTATCCCGCCCAATACGGCCGCGAGATGGTGAACCTGGTGCTGGAGCGCCATGCGGACATGGTGGTGGGCGACCGGCTCTCCTCCACCTACTTCCAGGAGAACAAGCGGCCCTTCCACAACTTCGGCAACTCCCTGGTGCGCTGGGGCATCAACACACTGTTCCGTGCCGACGTGAAGGACATCATGACCGGCTACCGCGCGTTCAGCTACTCGTTCGTAAAGACGTTCCCGGTACTGTCCAAGGGGTTTGAGATCGAGACGGAGATGACCATTCACGCCCTGGACAAGAATATGTACATCGAGAGCGTGGTCATCGAGTACCGCGACCGGCCGGAGGGCAGCCAGTCCAAGCTGAACACCTACAGCGACGGCCTGCGGGTCATCGGCACCATCGTGCGGCTGTCCAAGAACTACCGGCCGTTCATGTTCTTCAGCGCGCTGGCGCTGCTGCTGCTGATCCTCGCGCTGGTGTTCTTCATCCCGGTGCTGGCGACCTACATCCGCACGGGGCGGGTGCCCAACTTCCCGACGCTGATCGTCTGCGGCTTCACGGTCATCGCCGCGCTGCAGGCCTTCTTCTCGGGCATGCAGCTACAGACCATGACGCAGAAGAACCGGCAGGACTTCGAGATGGAGCTCCACCGCTGCGAGGACCGGCTGCGCACCCGGCTGCGGGAGGATCGGTAGCCTCCGCGAAAAAGCGCGCCCCGCGGGGCGCGCTTTCGTCACGTCTGTTAACCAAAGCTTATCGGAAGCTTTCATTTACCTATCTTTATGATAGGCATTTTGCGTGCTATGATACAACCCATTAAACCAAACGGAAGGGAAGCGATTCCATGGGCGACCGACATACCCTTCGCATCGTGCTGACGGCGCTGTTCGCGGCGCTGGTATGCGTGGCGACGATGATCATTCGCATCCCCTCGCCCACCGGCGGGTACATCAACGCCGGCGACGCCATCGCGCTGCTGAGCGCGTTCCTGCTGGGGCCGTACTGGGGTGCGGCGGCAGCGGGACTGGGCTCGATGCTGGCGGACCTGTTGGCGGGCTATCCGGCCTACGCCCCCGGCACGCTGGTCATCAAGGCCGCGACGGCGCTGGTGGCGGGGCTGATCGCGCGCAAGCTCCCCGCCCGACCCGCCGCGGGCAGGCTGCTCGGCGGGCTGTGCGGGGAGCTCATCATGGTGCTGGGTTACCTGGGCTATACCGCGGTGTGCCTGGGCTACGGCGTGGGCGCGCTGCCGGAGGTGCCCGGCAACCTCGCGCAGGGGGCCTTCGGTATCATCGCGTCGGCGCTGCTGGCGCGCGGGCTGCTGCGGTCCCGGGAGGTGCGGGAGCTGCTGGAGAAGTTTCGCTGAATCCTACCCGTCGGCGGGCGGAACCGTTTCTTCGGGAACGGCCCCGTCCGTTTTTTCGGCCTCCAGCCAGCGCCGGCCGAGGCGCGCGCAGGGCCGTTCGATGAGATAGGTCACCGCCACGGCGACCAGCAGCGCCGCCGCGAAGCACAGCAGCGTGTAGCGAAGCTGCCAGGGCTGCTCGCCCACCTGGTTGGGGTCGGCTTCGGCCAGATAGGGCGGGATGCGCCACTTCTTGAACTGCACCGCCAGCCACTGGTGCCAGATGAAATAGTTGTAGGAAATACCCGACAGCCAGCGCACCGGGGGGTTCGAGCAGAGCGCGCGCACCGGGCGGAAGCTCAGGCTGCCGCCCAGCAGGAACAGCCCGCCGCACACCGCCAGCGGAAAGCGCCGCGTCAACTGGCCGTTGTGCAGGGCCTCGTAGCCGCTCACCCGCGCCTGCACCGCGACGATGTGCCAGATGCCCCACAGCCCGGCGATCATCGCCACCGTGGCCAGCGTCGCCACCAGCGCGCGGCGCCTGCGGATCTTCGCCAGCCGGGGATAAAAGTGCGCCGCCAGCATGCCCGTGGCGTACAGGTCCAGCATGTTGGGCAGGCGGTTGATGTACAGCGTGGTGTCGGTATAGAACATCGTCCACCGGTAGCGGAAGCAGAACGCCGCGAGGGTCATCGCCAGCCAGGTGATCAGCGGGTGCTTCCGGAACACCGGTGCCAGGGCGGGCAGCAGCAGGTAGAACTGCACCTCCACCGCCAGCGTCCACAGCACCACGTTCAGGCGGGTCATGGTGTAGCTCTCGGGAAACAGGTTGTGCGCGAAGCCCAGGTGCAGCAGCAGGTCCTTCATCAACCGCCCCGGGTCGCAAAAGCCGGGGGTCAGCAGCGCCATGGCCAGCATCACCGCCAGGCAGAACCAGTAGCTGGGCAGTATCCGCAGCGCGCGGCGCGCGTAGAACTCGCCCGTGCCGTACTCCTTGCCCCGGGCATAGGGCAGGTAGCACAGAAAGCCGCTGAGCAGCAGCATCAGATCCACGAACATGTATCCCGCCCGCACCTGGGCGGTCAGGTTCAGGGTGAAGCCGCCCACCCGCAGCACCGGGCTCAGCCAGGACTGCTGCCAGATGTGGAACCAGGCCACCATGAACACGCACAGCACCCGCAGCAGGTCCGCCGCGGCGGCGTATCGGGGCGACGGGGTCGACCGCCTCTTCCTGGACGCGCGCACACTCATCCATCCTTCCCGTAAAAGCCAACGAAAACCGGTATCGTCCATCATTGTAACCCCCTCGGGCCGCGGTGTCAAGGCGCGCGGGGGGTTTGCTTTTTGGCCGCGATGCATTATAATGGATGCGAACACCATGAAGGAGGAACTTGCCCGTGAGCAGGGTTGAATTGAGCGGAAGCATACTGGTGACCGGCGCGGCGGGCTTCATCGGCGCGAACCTGGTGAAGCGGCTGCTGGCGGACGCGCCCGGCGCGCACATCGTCGGCGTGGACAATATGAACGACTACTACGACGTGAGCCTGAAGGAATACCGCCTGCGCGCGCTGTCGGGGAGCGATCGCTTCACCTTCGTGCGGGGCGACATCGCCGACAAGGCGCTGCTGGACGCCCTGTTCGCCGAGCACCGGCCGCGCATCGTGGTGAACCTGGCGGCCCAGGCGGGCGTGCGCTGGTCCATTACGCACCCGGACGACTACGTCTCCTCCAACCTCGTCGGCTTTTTCAACGTGCTGGAGGCCTGCCGCCACAGCTACGACGGCGGCGCGGCGGGCGTGGCGCACCTGGTGTACGCCAGCAGCAGCTCGGTGTACGGCGCCAACGCCAAGGTGCCCTACAGAACCGACGACCGCACCGACGCGCCGGTGTCGCTGTACGCGGCGACGAAGAAGTCGAACGAGCTGATGGCCCACGCCTACGCCAAGCTGTACGGCATCCCCTGCACGGGGCTGCGCTTCTTCACCGTGTACGGCCCCGCCGGGCGGCCCGACATGGCCTACTTCGGCTTCACCGACAAGCTGCGGGCCGGGGAGACCATCCGCATCTTCAACTACGGCAACTGCCGCCGGGATTTCACCTACATCGACGACATCGTGGAGGGCGTGGTGCGCGTGATGGCCTCGGCCCCCGACCGGGCCACGGGCGCGGACGGCCTGCCGGTGCCGCCCTACAGGCTGTACAACATCGGCGGCGGGCGCCCGGAGAACCTGACGGATTTCGTGCGCGTGCTCAGCGAGGAGCTGGTGCGGGCGGGCGTGCTGCCGCCGGACTACGACTTCGAGGCCCACAAGCAGCTCGTGCCCATGCAGCCGGGCGACGTGCCCCTCACCTTCGCGGACACCGCGGCCCTGGAGGCGGACTTCGGCTACCGCCCGTCCACGCCCCTGCGGGAGGGCCTGCGGCGGTTCGCGGCGTGGTACCGTACCTATTATATGGGCGAAGGACAGAATTAATCGCAGATTTTTCCGCCGCGGGGTTGACAAAGCGCCCCGCGGCGCATACAATGATACTGTAAGATCCGGTAAGTAAGGCTACCGCAGGGATATGGATTGCTGCCGCGAAGTGGTGGAGACACCATGAGAGGGTTTGAGCAGGTAATATCGAAGCACAAGGTATTATCTAATGCAATTTCACCGCCCGGCGAAGCTGAAGCTCGAACGGTGCGAAGGCAGTCATGCGTATTGATGAATGAATCCGCATCCGTTCGGGTGCGGGTTTTTGCTTGCGCGGGCGCTTCGCCCGGCGCTCTCCCATCAACGAAGCAAGTGAGGTGAACGAGAATGGACGCTGGCGGTCGATGCGGCACATACGCAGATCACATACGACGATCCCCGCGGGCGTCTGTTTTCGCACGTTGACAGCCGCCTTCCCGCGGTGATTGCCGTCTCCCATTCTGCTGTGTCCTGCTCCTGTCAGAGGAGGCGGGGCGCGCCCCCGTCCTCCAAGTGAATGATTGCCGTCGTCCTGCGACGGTCGGCGTCCGCCGGGCCATGCCCGACGGTCCGCTCCGCGCGGCGGAAGCCCTTCCGCCGGCGATCACGACATGATTGGAGGGGAGACCCATGAAGGAAAGAACCGAGATCCTGGAGGAGACCTTCCGCAAGCTGGCGGAGGAGAAGAAGTTCGCCTCCCTCCGGGATTTGATGCAGACGCTGTACCCGGCGGACATCGCCGCCATCCTCAGCGACCTGCCTGAAAAGTACATGTCCGCCATCTTCCGGCTGCTGCCCAAGGACCTGGCGGCGGACACCTTCGTCGAGATGGAAAGCGACGTGAAGGAAGCGCTGATCAAGAGCTTCACCGACAGCGAGCTGAAGGCCGTCATCGACGAGATGTACATGGACGATACCGTGGACCTGATCGAGGAGATGCCCGCGGGCATGGTGCAGCGCATACTGGCCCAGGCCGACGCGGACACCCGCAAGCAGATCAACGAGATCCTGAAATACGAGGACGACACCGCCGGTTCCGTGATGACCACGGAGTTCGTCGCCCTGAAGGAGGGCATGACCGCCGCGGAGGCCATCGCCCAGATCCGCGCCACCGGCGTGGACAAGGAGACCATCAACACCTGCTACGTGCTGGATGAGAAGTACCACCTGGTGGGCACCGTCACCATTCGCCAGTTGATCCTGGCCGCCCCCGACACCCCCTGCGCCGACATGATGACCGCCGAGCCCATCAGCGTCACCACCACCGACGACCAGGAGACCGCCGTGCGGCAGATGTCGAAGTACAACTTCTCCTCCCTGCCCGTCGTCGACGCCGAAAACCGCATGGTCGGCATCATCACCGTCGACGACGCCCTGGACATCATGGAAGAAGAGGCCACCGAGGACATCGCCAAGATGGCCGCCATCACGCCTTCCGACGACCCCTACCTGAAGACCGGCGTGCTGACCATCTGGAAAAACCGCATCCCGTGGCTCTTGCTGCTGATGGTCTCCGCCACCTTCACCGGCATCGTCATCTCGAACTTCGAGAATTCGCTGGCGGCGCTTCCCATGCTGATCGCCTACATCCCCATGATGATGGACACCGGCGGCAACTCCGGCAGCCAGGCTTCCGTCACCGTCATCCGCGCGCTGAGCCTGGGCGAGCTGGAATTCAAGGACATCTTCCGGGTCATGTGGAAGGAATTCCGCGTCGCCCTGCTGTGCGGCGTCACGCTGACGGCGGTGAACTTCGCCCGGCTGATGGCCTTCGACCACATCCCCGTGCCCGTGGCGTTCACCGTGTGCCTGACGATGCTGTGCACCATCGTGATCGCCAAGCTGGTGGGCTGTACGCTGCCCATGCTGGCCAAGCAGGCCCACCTGGACCCCGCCGTGATGGCCAGCCCGTTCATCACCACCATCGTGGACGTGCTGTCGCTGCTCATCTACTTCCAGTTCACCACCATGCTGCTGTCGAGCTACCTGCACTGACGCCGCGGCCGGCGCCATGAAATCCCCGCTGCGCTTCCGCGCCGCGGGGATTTCTGCCGCTCACGCGGGCGATTTCCCAAAAAACCGTCGCCGGCGCGCAAATACCGGTTGCCCGGCAGGGGAGGATATGGTAGAATACATACAGAAATAACATCGAGGGGGTATGGACATGCTGACCCTGAAGCCGGTGGTGCTGCAATACGGCGACTACATCTGTCGGCGCTGTTTGAACCGCGGGTACGACGTGCATCTGGCAAACCGGGACTGTCGGTACGCCGACCCCCACGAGTGTCCCTGCTGCCGAAAGACGAGCAACATCGTGATCGGCCTGAAGCTCTCGGGGCACGTGAAGATGCTCGGCAAGTAAGGAGAAAACCAACCACAGGGAGGTACGCGAAGCCATGACCCGCTGCGACGGCTACTTTTTCACCGCGACAGGCGTCTCCAGCTATGAGTTCTTCAACGCCGACGGGGACAGCATTGTGCGCGTCAGCCGGGCTTCCTTTCCCGGCCATCCCCTGCGCGTCTACGCCGGCAGTTTCTCCTGGACGTTCGCCCCGCCCGACGCCCCGGGCGCGACCGAGCACGCCCTCCGCGACGCCTTCACCGGCGAATCGGACGCCTGGATCTACCGCTGGCAGCCGAACCGCTTCTCAGTCGCCCTGTCCACGGAGGGGCTGCTGGCGCTGTACGCCGACGCCTACACCATCCAGGGAAAGCCCTGGCGGCCCCAGGAGCGCTCCTTCGTGTTCACCCGCGGCGCGGAGGAGATCTGCCGCATTGAGCTGGCCTATTCCACCTACCTCGGCCGCGTCAAGTACGGCGAGCAGTTCCCGCGGCGCTACGTGGCGACCGTCGACGAAAACCTCGACGCCAGGTTGCTGGCGCTGATGCTGGCCACGCCGTTCCTGGGCATTCCCGAAATCGAATTCTAGCCCGCCCCGTCGAACACCGCTTTGGGAGGATCGCCATGGATCTGCAGACGCTCTACGCCATCCTCTACCTTGAGATCAATCTGGTGGCCGTGCTGCTGGTCGGCTTCATCCGCTTCAAGACGCTCGGCATCTCCCGAATGGTCTCCCAGCGGAACTTCTCGCTGGCCATCGACGCCCAGATCGTGTTCTTCCTGTCGGACACCGCGGCGGTGCTGATCTCCTGCGGCATGCTGCCCCTCGGCGGCGCCGCGCTGCTGGCCGCGAAGTCCCTCTATTTCTTCTCCACCGCGCTGATGTGCTTCTTCTGGTTCATCTACTTCGAGCACCTGCAGGGCTCGGCCTTCGTCGGCAACCGGCGAACCGTGCTGCTCTGCTCCTGCCTCGTGTGGGCGATGGGCCTGCTGCTCGTGGTCAACTGCTTCACCGGCATACTGTTCCGGCTGGAGGACGGCGTCTATCGCCGGGGCCCGCTGTTCGCGGTACAGTACCTGCTCTCCTACGTCTACGTGTTCGCCGCCTGCGGGCACGCGCTGGTCGGCCTGTTCCGGAAAAAACACCTCGCCCAGCGCAGGCTGCTCCTCTGGCTGGCGCTGTTCCCCATCGCCCCGGCGGGCGCGGGCATCCTGCAGTTCATCTACCCGCAGTTGCCGGTGGCCTGCGTCGCGCTGGCCTTCGCCACGCTCATGCTGTACCAGAACTGGCTGGACGACATGATCTCCGTCGATCCGCTCACGCGGCTGAACAACCGCAAGCAGCTCGCGCACCAGTACGAGCAGTTGACGCGCCACGAGGACGCCGTCCCGCTGTACCTGCTGCTGATCGACGCCAACAAGTTCAAGTCCATCAACGACACCTGCGGCCACCTCCAGGGCGACGCCGCGCTGGAGCGGATCGCGGAGGCGCTGCGGCTGGCCTGCCGGGAGCTCCGGCGCCGCTACAACATCGCCCGCTACGGCGGGGACGAGTTCGTGATCCTGGTGCAGGCGGAGCAGGCGCAGGAGATCCGGGCGCTGCGCGGCCGCATCGACGCCCACCTCGCGCGGCTGAACGCGGCGGCGCATGCGCCCTACGACCTCACCGTCAGCGTCGGCACGGCACGGGCGGAGCGCGGCAAGGCGCTCAAGGCGCTGATCGCGGAAGCCGACCGGGCCATGTACGCGGAAAAAAAGCGCTGACCCGCGCAATCAAAAACCCGCCCCAAATCGGGGCGGGTTATGACGTAAGTAATCCTCCAGGACAGCCCGGCGCGGCAAGCGGTGCTTTCCTCCGCGTCAGCGGTCCTTCAGGAAATCTCCGCGGTCGCGGCCCTTATCGGCGCCCTGGCCCGCTCCAAACCGGAGCGGGCTTATTGTATGGGCGCATCCCGGCCTTCCGATCCGCACAGCCCTTCCCGCAGCTTCTTCTTTTCCGCGTACATGGCCCGGTCCGCGCGCCGCAGGAACAGCTCCGCGGCGTTCTGCGCGGAAATCGCGTCGTCCGCGGGCGGCACCATCATGGAATAGCCGACGCTCACCGAGAGCTCGTAAGGCTTGCCGTCCCTGCGGCGCACCTCGTCGAGGGCCTCCCGGAGCGCGCGGACGTAGGCCTCCGCCCGCGCCCGGTCGTAGTGCTTCGCCAGCACCACAAACTCGTCGCCGCCCGTGCGGACGCAGATCTCCCCCATCGTCGCGCAGCGCCGCATGGCGTCCGCGATGGCGCACAGGCAGTAATCCCCCTCGGCGTGGCCGTAGTTGTCGTTGACGGCCTTCATGTGGTTCATGTCGATCAGGAACACGGCCAGGTTGGTCTGCGCCTCCCGGCACGCCCGGTAGTATTCCTCGAAGCTCATGTAGTAGCCGCGGCGGTTGAACAGCCCGGTCAGCATGTCCGTGCGGTAGAGCTGCTCCAGCTCCTCGACGCTCTGCGTGAGCTGCCGCCGGATGCACCAGTTCTCCAGGATGGTGCTGATGCTCATCAGCCAGGACTTGATGTGCAGCTGCCCGAGGTTCTTCAGGTCGGGCGACACGACGAAATACCCCATGAAGTACTGCATGTGGTGGATGGGATACAGAAAGCACGGCTCAGGCGAATCCATCATTTCCTCGGGCACGAGCGCGCCCTTCGGCAGCGCCCGCCGGCGTACGGGGCGGCCGTTGTACATGCCGCACACGATGTCGAAGGTCGCGTCCCGCAAGTCCGCCCGGCTTCGGATGACCTTCTTCTTGTCCCAGTCGCGGATCAGGCACAGCACGGCGTCGCGGAAGCCCGTCTCCCGCAGGCAGCTCTCCTCGATTTCGTTGAACACGTCCTCCACGGTCTCGTCCGTCGCGGCGCCCAGGATGAGGTTGGTGTTGGACTGGATCAGGTTCTCCATCCGGGACACCATATCGATGTACTTCTCGCGGATGGTATCCTTCTTGTAGACGTAAAAGGGCTCGCAGCCGCAGGACTGGCGGCAGGCCAGCACGCCGGGCACCGCGATCACGGGCTTGGGCGCCTCGCCGGCCCAGAGGCTGGCGAGCACCTCCATGCCCATCCAGCCGACCTGCCGGAACGGCTGGGCCGAGGTGGTGATGGACGGCTCGTTGAACCTCGCCCGCAGGATGTCGTCGTAGCCGGTGACGATCACGTCCCGGGGAACCCGGACGCCGCGCAGCCGCAGCGCCTTGCACACGCCGATGGCCATGTAGTCGTTCGCGCAGACGATGCCCTCGGGCAGGGCGGGCATGCCCGCCGCGGCGCGGCGCTCCAGCATCTCCGCCACCACCGCGTCCCCGCACTCCGGGGAGAGGTCGCCGTAGACGATCCTGTCGTCGCCGCAGGGCAGGCCGTAGCGCTCCAGGGTCTCGCGGAAGATGTCGATGCGCTCCCGGGTGAAGCTCATCTCGCGGTTCCCGGCCACGTGCATGATGTCCTTGCAGCCGTGCGCCAGGATCACGTGCTCGATGACCTCGCGCATGGAGCGGTCCTGGTCGTTGACTACGCTGTACGTCCCGTCCTTCACGGTGCCCAGCGTGATCACCGGGCAATTCGCCTGCGCCTTGAGTCGGTCCACCGGGTCCAGGTACAGGATCGGCATGTAGGTATCGAAGGAGATCAGCCCGTCGTACTCCCCCGGGTCCGCCAGCAGAAAGACGACAAAATCGCCGGTATCGTAGTTCTTGTACCGGGCGTACTGGCGGCTGCTGAAATTATCGCTGAAGCTGGTGAAGAACAGGAGCTTGACGTCGTGCCGCCTGGCGGATTCCTGCACGCCCTCCACCGTCTCCCGCACCATGTCCATGTAGAGATTGGAGATGTATACCGCTGCTGTCTTTCGTCTCATGGTCGCTGCGCCTCTCTGCTCGTCCGGGGCCGGCTCCCGCGAACCTTACACCCCTCTATTGTAATTATAACACAAACTGAAAAAATTGACTATCCTTTCTTGCGCTGTGCATCGGCAGGATTGTACATCCCTCCAAAACGGCGACCGAATCCCGCGCTCCGTTCCGAGCGCCGGGATGCAAAGACGGCTCCCTTCTCAAGGGAGCCGCCTTGGATACTGGGCGTTGCGCCGCGGCGCGGCCTCAGACGCCCTCGGTCTTAATGATGAACTGGGTCATGCCCGTCATGCCCTCGGCGATGCCGGAGTAGGAGCGATAGTCCTTCGCCAGGTCCAGCATGGCGGTGGCGCGATCGGACACCACCTCGAGGTCGTCGGTCAGGAAGCTGACCAGCTTCTCGATGGCCTCGTCGTTGAACTCGTTCATGCCGTCCTTCAGCTTGCCCATGCCGTCGCGGAGCTGCTGCGCGCCGTCCAGCAGGTCGTCCGCGCCGCCGTACAACTGCTCCGAGCCGTCCAGCAGGTCGCCCGCGCCGGCCTCCAGTTGCTCCGCGCCGCTCAGCAGGTCGAAGGTGCCGTCCGCCAGCCGGCCCGCGCCGTCCAGCAGGTTCGTCGCGCCGCCCGCCAGCGCGCCCGTGCCGTCCAGCAGGTCGTTCGCGCCGCCCAGCAGGTCGTCCGTGCCGCCGCTCAGCGTCTGCGCGCCGTCCGCCAGCGCGTTCGCGCCGTCCAGCAGGTCGCCCGTGCCGCCCTTCAGCTGCGCCGCGCCGTCCAGCAGGTCGCCCGTGCCGTCCGACACCTGGAGCGCGCCGTCCAGCAGGCTGTTCGCGCCGTCGTCCAGCGCGTTCACGCCGTCCAGCAGGTCGCCCGCGCCGCCGCTCAGCGTCCGCGCGCCGTCCGCGGCCTGGCCCACGGCGTCGGTGTAGTCCACGAGGCCCTCGTAGAAGGTCCGCACGTCGTCCAGGCTGTCCATCAGGTCCGCCAGGGAGCGGTAGGCGGCGCCGTTCTCGCCGTTCTCCTCCAGGGCGTCCGCCACGCCGTTCAGGTAGGCGGGTTTCTTCTTCTGGTCGGCGATGTTCTCGGCGATGATGTCCGCCACCTTCTGCGAACGCATCTGCTCGTCGATGTTCTGGTCGATCAGCCGGCGCACCTTGCCGCTGGCCATCTGCTCGTTCACGTTCTTGTCCACCAGGCGGCGCACCTTGGCGGACGCCATGTACTTCTTCACGTTGGCGTCCACGGTGCGCTGCACCTCGTCGGAGCCCAACTGCTTTTCATACTCGGCTTCGATCATGGCCTGCACCTCGGGCGCGGCCAGTTGCCTGTCCGTCTCGGCCTCGATGGTCTGCACGATGTCCTCGGCGCCCATCTTGGCCTTGCAGGCGGCGTCGATCTGCGCCTGGACCTCGGCGCTCTGCATCTTCTCCTCCACGGCCGCGGGAATCTGCGACTCGGGCAGGCTGCGGATGGCGTCGATCACCTTCTGCCGGGCGGCGGCCTCCACCTGTTCGCGCACCTTCGCCTCGGCCTGGGC
Organism: uncultured Eubacteriales bacterium; assembly: GCA_902793325.1. GTDB lineage: Bacteria > Bacillota > Clostridia > Christensenellales > Aristaeellaceae > UBA2862. The sequence goes on along the minus strand of CADBCY010000034.1, from coordinate 21,761 downwards.
CTCCGCCTGGGCGCGAACGTCGGGGTCCCGGAGCTTCTGCTGCACGGCGGCGTCGACCTTCGCGCGCACCTCCGCGCCGGCCATCTGTTCGGCCACGGCGGCGTCGATCTTCGCCTGTACCTCCGCGCCGGCCATCTGCTCGGCCACGGCGGCGTCGATCTTCGCCTGCACCGCGGGGTCGGCCATCTGCTGCGCCACCAGCTTTGCAAGCTGGGCTTCCATGTCCGCCTCCTCCGCCTGGGCGGCGGGGATCAGGTTCGAGAGGGAGAGGACGCCCTCGGCGCACTTCGTCCGCTTTCCGGCTTTCTTCGCCTTCCCGCTCTTCTTCGCCTTGCGGGCCTTCTTCGATTTCCCGCCCTTCCTGGACTTGGACTTTCCGCCCTTCTTCCCGGCCTTCGGGGCTTCCGCCTCTTCCGCCGCTTCGGATTCGCCGGCGTCCAGCCTGGTTTCCTCCGCGGGTTCGGCGTCGCCCTTCTGCGCGGACGCCTCCGCGGGCGCGGCCTCTGCGGGCACCTGTACCTTCTCCGGATTCACCGCTTCGTCCGCCTCCGCGACCTCGGGCTGCTTCCCGGGGACGGTTTCGGCCGCCTCCGTGCCTTCCTCCGCGCCTTCGTCCGCGCCGTTGGGCTCGGTCTTGTCCTCGGGCTCGGGCTGATCCTCCGCTTCGGCCTTGTCTTCGGTCTTGTCTTCGGCCTTGTCCTCCGCTTCCGCCGCTCCTTCGGGCGCGGGCTCGGACGCTTCCTCCCCCTCGTCCGCGAATTCCGGTGCGGAGTCCTCCGCGGCATCCTCCGCGGGCGCGGCTTCCTCCGCGGGCGCTTCGGCGGGCTCGGCTTCCTCCGCGGGCTCGGCGGCGCTGCCGGGGCTGGCTTCCTCCTGGCCCAGGTTGGCCAGGATCTCCCGGCGCACCTGTTCCTCGACGGCGGCGGTCACCTGCCGGCGCACCTGTTCCTCCACGGCGGCGGTCACCTGCTGGCGCACCTGCGCCTGCACGGCGGCCTCCACCTGCGGCCGGACGACCGCTTCCAACTGCTGGTCGATCATGCCCTGCACGGCGGGGGACTGCATCTGCTCCGCTACGGCGGCGTCGATCTGCGCCTGCACGGCTTCGCTCTTTACGCGGCGGTCGGCCTCGGCCTCCAGCGCGGCCTCATCAGGGTTGCGCACCATGGCCTCCACCTGCTGCCGGGCCGCGGCTTCCACCGCCTCGCGCACCTTCTGGCCCACGGCGGCCTCCACCTGTTCGCGCACCTTCGCCCGCGCGCCCTCGTTGACCTTCTGGCGCACCAGGTCCTTGGCGGCGTCCTTCACTTCGGCGCGCACCTTCTTGCGGGCCGCGTCCTTCACCGCGGAGACCACCTTCGCGTGGGCGGCCAGGCGCACCTGCCGGTCCACCTCGTCCGCCACCGCGGCGCGGACCTTCTCGGCCAGCGTCCGGTCGGCCTCCCTGTAGACGTAGTCCTCCACCTTGTCCAGCAGCTCGCGCTGCAGGCGGCGGATCTCGCCGGAATAGTTGCCGATGGTCAGCGGCTTCAGTTCGATGTCCAGCTTCTCAAAGTCGGCGCGCTTCTCCTCCAGGCCTTCGTTGGCGCTGTCGATGATGGCCTCGAAGATCTGCCTGGCGCCGTCGTTGAGCACCTGGCTGTTGTCGTCGATCTCCCGCAGGCCGTCCGCGAGCTGGGCCGCGCCGTCGTTGAGCTGCTGCGCGCCGTCCGCAAGGTCGCTCGTGCCGTCCGCAAGCTGCTGCGCGCCGTCCGCGAGGTCACCCGCGCCGTCGTTCAGCTTGCCCGCGCCGTCCGCAAGGTCGCCCATGCCGTCGTCGAGCTGCTGCGCGCCGTCCGCGAGGTCGCCCGCGCCGTCGTTCAGCTTGCCCGCGCCGTCCGCAAGGTCGCCCGCGCCGTCGTCGAGCTGCCGCGCGCCGTCCGCGAGGTCGCTCGCGCCGTCCGCCAGCTCGCTCGCGCCGTCCGCGAGGTCGTTCGCGCCGCCGTTCAACTGCCGCGCGCCGCCGGTGAGGTCGCCCGCGCCGTCCGCGAGCTGAGCCGCGCCGCCGGCGAGGTCGCCCATGCCGTCGTCGAGCTGCCGCGCGCCGTCCGCCAGGGCGTCCGCGCCGCCGTAGAGCTCGTCCGCGCCGTCCAGCAGTTGGGTCACGGCGTCGGTCAGATCGCCGCTCATGTCGTTCACGTCCAGGTCCAGGTCGCTGTCCTTGCCCAGGTCGGTGAATATGGCGTTGGAAGCGATGGTATAGGTCCCGGAGAAGGCGAAGTTCGTCACGTCCGCGGTGATCTTGCTGGCGGAGGTGATGTCGATATCGATGTCCTCGTACTCGTCCAGCCGCAGCGCCTCGTTGACGCCGGGCAGGCCGTAGCACAGCACCGCCCGCAGGTTGCCGGCGTCGATCACCTTGCCGTTCTCCACCTGCACGTTGTCGAACACGTCCTCGTCGATGACCATTACGGTGGCCATCAGGAAGGGCACGGCCATGCGCTCCGTTTCGCCGGCGACCTCCACGTCCTCCGACTGCAGCGATTCATAGGTAACGTCGATCTCCAGGTGGCCGCTCTTGCCGGCCAGCGCCTCGGGGGCGATCGCCTCGCCGTCCAGCTTGTAGGCGAAGTGCACGCCCACGGGCAGCGGCGCGTCGCTCGAACCCTCGTAGCGAACCTCCCGGCCGTCGGCCTGCCAGGTCAGCGCGCCGTCGGCGCCGTCGCCCGCCGGGCCGCCGTCCACGCGCTCGATGTCCGACAGGCTGCTGACGTCCTGCAGCACGTCCAGCCCGTCCGGGTTGTACAGCCGCTCGCTGACGGTCACCTGATTGGGGTTGCCCAGGGCGTCCGCCAGCACGAACACCGTTTCCTTCTTGTCCTCCGCAAAGGCAGGCGCGGCCGCGCCGCAGAACAGCGCCAGCGTCAGCAGCAGGGACAGGGCGCGATACAGTTTCATATTCATGGTTCAACCTTCCTCCTTTGCGGATTTGACCCTCATACCGAGGGTGGTGCGGCGGATGAGGCCGTCAAACAGCATCAGCATCGCCGGCAGCGCCAGTATGACCAGCACCATCGATATAATCGCGCCGCGGGCCAGCAGCATGCAGATGGAGCTGATGATGTCGATGTCGGAATACAGGCCCACGCCGAAGGTCGCCGCGAACAGCCCCATGCCGCTGACGAGTATCGACGGCGCGGAGGTGGACAGCGCGATGGCCACGGCCTCGCGCCGGGACTTGCCGGCGGTGCGCTCGGTCTTGTAGCGGGTGGTCATCAGGATGGCGTAGTCCACCGTGGCGCCCAGCTGGATGGTCGAGATGCAGATGGGCGCGATGAAGGGCAGGCTCTGCTTCAGGTAGTGCGCGCAGCCCAGGTTGATGAATATGGCCAGCTCGATCACCGCGATCAGTATGAAGGGCAGGCTGACACTGCGCGTCACCAGCAGTATGATCGCGAAAATGGCCGCGATAGACACCAGGTTGACCACCTGAAAGTCGTGGTCGGTAATCTCGATCATGTCCTTCATGCAGGGGGCCTCGCCGATGAGCATGCCCCGCTGGTCGTACTTCTTCAGGATCTCGTTCAGCGTCCCCAACTGCGCGTTGACCTCGTCGCTGGCCACGGCGTAGTCGGAGTTGATCAGCATGAGCTCCCAGTGCTTGCCGCGCAGCTTTTCCACGATGCGCTTCGGCAGTATCTCCCGGGGAATGGTCGCGCCGGTCATGCTCTCCAGCCCCAGCACGTACTTGACGCCGTCCACCTGCTCCATCTCGTCGATCATCGCCTGGATGTCCTTTTCGGAGGTGCCGGCGTCCACCAGCAGCATGTGCGTGGACGCCACGTGGAAGGTATCCTCGAGCTTGCGCTGGGCGATGGAGTACTGCATGTACTCCGGCATCGCCGCGCCGAGGTTGTAGTACACCTCGCCGTTGGCCTGGCGGTAGGCGCCGTAGGCGGGCGCCACCAGTAGCACGAACAGCGCCACGAACACGGGAAACGCCTTCGTGACCGCCCCGGCGAACTTCTGCATGTCGGGGATCAGCGCCTTGTGGCGGGTCCGCTGCAGGGGCTTGTCCAGCAGCAGCACCATGGCGGGCAGTATGGTCACGCAGCCGATCACGCCCAGCACCACGCCCTTGGCCATCACCAGGCCCATGTCCAGGCCCAGCTTGAAGCTCATGAAGCACAGCGCCACGAAGCCCGCCACCGTGGTGATGGAGCTGCCCACCACGCTCGACAGCGTCTTCTGGATGGCCACGGCCATGGCCTCCTGCTTGTCGGCATAGGTTTCAAGCTGCTCGTTGTAGCTGTGCCAGAGGAAGATGGAATAGTCCATCGTCACCGCCAGCTGCAGCACCGCCGCCAGCGCCATCGTGATGAAGGAGATCTCCCCCAGCAGGACGTTCGTGCCCATGTTGTAGAGTATGGCCATGCCGATGGAGGCCATGAACACCAGCGGCACCAGGAAGCTGTCCAGCAGGAGCATCATCACCGCCACAGCCAGCGCCACGGCGATGGCCACGTAGATGGGCTCCTCCTTCCGGCACACGTCCTTCAGGTCGAGCACCATGGCCGTCATGCCGGAGACGAAGCACTGCTCGCCGCAGATCCTGCGGATCTCCTGGAAGGCAGCCATGGTGCCGTCCTCGGAGGTGGTGCCGTCGAAGAACACCGCCATCATGGTGGCGTCGCCGGCGTTGAAGGCATCGTACAGCTTGTCCGGCAGCAGCTCCTTGGGGATGGACAGGTCCGCGAAGCTGGTGTACCAGATGGCGGACTCCACGTGCTCCACCGTTTCGATGCGGTCGCGCAGCTTCGACACGTCCTCGTCGCTCATGCCCTCGATGATGACGAAGGAGAAGGCGCCCTTGCCGAACTCGTTCATCAGCTCGTCCTGCCCGACCATGGTGTCGATGTCCCCGGGCAGGTAGGTCAGCATGTCGTAGTTCACGCGGGTGGCCGCCATGCCGATCGCCGACGGCACCAGCAGCGCGATGGCCAGCGCCAGTATGACCACGCGGCTCTTGACAATGAATCTGGAAAAACGCATGCGTTTGTCGCCCTTTCGCTCACAGGTATTGGCGGGACTCCCCGCACTGGTGACGGATGATCTTCACCGCGCACAGGCCCACGCACAGGTTCAGCGCGCCCTCCATCAGCATGGAGAAGCCCAGCAGCCGGGTGGCCGCCCGGACGCTGGCGGCGGGGCAGGCGACGAGCGCCACGCCCACCGCCCCGGCGGCCAGGGCCACGACCAGCATCAGCCACCAGCTCGAGAGGCCGAAGCGCCGGGCGTCCAGGGCGGTCTGCGCCTTGAAGAAGCCGTCCGCCACCACCGCCACGCCCAGTATCGAGCACAGCAGGCTCATCACGGCGCCCCGCTTCAGCAGGAGCAGCAGCCCCATGGCCACCAGCAGGCTCCCGAAGGCCAGGTCGTGCTGGAACGCCAGCCGGTACAGGTCCCGGGAGAAGTAGCCCAGCAGCTTTACCAGCCCGAAGGCCACCATGCCCACCCCCACGATCCGCTCGATCAACGGGACGGAAAGGCCGGGGCGGAGCATCAGGAAAGCACCCAGGGCGCAGAACGCCGCCGAAAGGGTGAGGTATCCGGCCTTGGCCGTGCGAATGAGCTTCGTAGAACGCATGACGCATTCCTCCAATGTTCGAATATCAGTCGTCCAGGTCCTCTACGGTATAGGCGAGGGCTTCCACGGAGGCGATCTCCGCGTTCTCGTCCTCCAGCGCGTCCATGATGTCGGACCGCACCTGGCTGCGCAGCGTCAGCGCGCCGCCCGCCGGCAGGCCGATGTCACGGGTGCCCGCGCCGACGATGTAGAGGAGCTTGCCCGAGGCGTCGCGCGCGGCCATGGCGGCGGTGATCTCAAAGGCGTTGCCCTCGCCGGGGTTGGTGACGGCGATCCGCAGCATGTCCTCGTTCTCGTCCTCGTCCTCCTTCAGGTACTCGGCTGTGGCGGGCAGCAGGTTCGCCGCGTGGTCGTCGTCGACCTTGCCGGCGATCTCCAGGTCGCAGTGGTCGATGACCGCCTTCTTGGCGATGTCCTTCACGTCCTGGGTGATGACCAGCCAGCCGGTCTGGCCGGGCGTCAGCACGCTGGGATACAGGCTGAACTTCGAGGTGGACTCGAGCACCCGGTCGTCGGCGTCCTTGATCTCGAACAGCAGGTTTTTGATGGCGGCGGGCTCGTCGCCGGTGTTGGTCACCGTGCTGTAGTAATAAACTTTGTAATCGTCGGACTTGGAGACCGCGTACCAGGTCTCCTCGGTGGTTTCGATGCCGCCGGCGGCGTAGGCGGGCAGCAGGCCGATGATCATGGTCAGAACAAGCAGCATTCCCAAAGTGCGTTTCATGGTTTTTTCCTCCTCGTGTTGGTTGATTACGGGAGTAATCTTACGCCGCTTTTCCGGAAAAAACCATAGACAATCCGGGCGGAATGTCTGAAAACGCGCAAAAAACCGGGGAAAAAAGGCCGCCATAAAACCCATGGAACAGATTGATTTGTTGGATTCTCCGGGCGCGCGCTGGAGAGAATCGGCCCTTTTCGCAGCCGTGCGCATCGCGCGGAATTCGCCCTCGACAACCTGCCTTGGCTGTGGTAAAATCAGGCATAAACAGGCTTGCGGCGACGCGGTTCCCCGCAAGGCTCCCGCCGCCGGGGCGACGGCCGCATGGCCGGACCCGGCGGCCCGCGGGACGGGAATTTCGCAATACAGAGGTGGTTAGAATGAAGCGGTTTCTGGCAATCGTGGTATGCCTGGCCATGCTTCTGCCCTGTGCGCTGGCAGAATTCGTCCCCGGCGAAGCGATCAACCCGGACGCATGGAGCGAACGCGAACCCGCCCCGGACGAGGCGCTGATCTCCGATTCGCAGGTCTGCGCGGAATGGGACGGCGAGTCCCGGGAGCTCGGCCTGGTGAACCTGAGCGACGCGATGTCCGCCGCGCCCAACAGCGGCGATTTCACCGTGACGGACGGGGTGCTCACCGGGTATAACGGCGCGGGCGGCGACGTGGCGATCCCCGCCGACCTGTGCATCGAGAAAATCGGGGAGAAGGCGTTCTACGTCAACAACAGCATCACCTCCGTGACCGTGCCGGCCGGCGTCAAGGCCATCGGCGCGAACGCTTTCGCCGGCTGCTCGAAGCTGGTTTCCGCGACGCTCCCGGAGAGCCTGGAGCGCATCGGCGAATACGCCTTTATGAACTGCGTTTGCCTGCAGGACATCACCCTGCCCAACCGCGTGCGCACCCTGGGAAACGCGGTCTTCTACGGCTGCAGGGACATGGCCTCCGTCGCGCTGTCGGACAGCCTGGAGATGCTGCCACACGGCACGTTCTGGAAGTGCTCCGGCCTCGTGCGGTGCACGATCCCCGCGTCGGTCACGGCCCTGGACGGCATGGTCTTCGCGGAGTGCGGCGCGCTCGAGCGCGTGGACATCCCCGACAGCGTAACCCGGCTCGGCATCGATGTCTTCAAAGACTGCGGCGAGCAGCTCACGCTCTACTGCTCCCCCGGGTCGGCGGCGGACGACTACGCCAACGCGCACAACCTCGCCACCTTGAACCCCTCCGCCTCGCCCAGCGCATCGCCCTCCGCATCGCCCTCCGCGTCACCCAGCGCATCGCCTTCCGCATCGCCTTCCGCGTCGCCCTCTGCGTCGCCTTCTGCGTCGCCCAGCACGGGCCCCGTGGTCACGCTGCCGCCGGACAATATGGAGACGGTCTACGTCGACAAGGATACCAGCTACGTCATGTTCGTCGGCGAACAGATCCATCTCGCCGCGCCCGCGTACATCGAACGCTATGAGTTTTCGCCGTCGGGCGTCATCGACGTCCTCGATAACGGCATCGTGATCGCGGAGAAAGCGGGTTCCGCAGAAATCACGCTGACCCTCTCCGACAAACGCACGCTGAAGCTTGAACTGACCGTGCTTTCTGTTTCCCCGAAGAAGGTGAAGATCAACCAGGGCAAGAAGAAAACCCTGACGGTCGGGGACGCGCTCCAGTTGACGACCACCGTCTCCCCGGAATTCTGCAACAAGGGCGTCAAGTGGCACAGCAACAAGCCCAAGGTGGCCACGGTCAACGCCGCGGGCCTCGTCCGGGCCAGGGGCGCGGGAACCGCCAAGATCACCGCGACGGCGGGCGGCAAGACGGCGACCATCACCGTCAAGGTCAAAAAGGGCAAAGCGCGCATCGAGCTGAGCGACTACGTCGGCAAGCCCGCGAACAAGGTCGCCAAGAAGCTGAAGCTGAAGTGGAACAGGGCCGGGGAGGGCAGTTGGGGCCTCAAGGGGCTCTCCCTGGGCGATTATTCCGATCCCTACCCCTATGGCATCGGCATGGTGGACTACATCTACCTCACCTCCGACGGCAAGCAGAGCTACACCCTGGGCGGCGTGGTCCCGGGGATGTCGTGGTCGAAGGCGCAGAAGGTCCTGAGGCAGAACGGCTGGGAGGAAAACCCGGCGTACACCGGCGATATCGGGGCGCAGAAGTGGGTCAAGCAGTTCGTATGGGAGAAGCATCCCGGCTTCTTCGCGCTGCGCTTCACCGTGAGCGGCAAGGGCAAGGTCACGGCCATCCGCGGGTCCAGGTATCCCCTGGAGCGGAATATGATTTCGCTGTGCGTCGGCCAGACCGGGCTTAACGCTGACGGCACAAAACTGAACGACCGGTTTTACTACGGCACCGAGGCGATCAACCAGGCGTTGAAGGAGACCAACGGCAAAACGCTGCACACGAGCAAATACCTGAACATCACGGCCGGCAGGCTGCTGTCGCTGATCAACGACGACGCGGACTATGTCTCGGACCGGGACGTGTTCATACTGTACGTCACCGCCCACGGGCAGGGCGTGGACCGCGAGCATGCGCACAAGGGCGACCTGGTGCTGGACGCCAAAAGCTTCATGAGCCTGTCCGTGCTCGCGCGGGCCATCCGAATGATGCGGGGGACGAAGGTGGTGCTGCTGGATTCCTGCCTCTCCGGGCGTGCGCTGGACGTCCCGGATTTCAGGGACGACCGCATCATCCTGTTCGTCGGCTGCGATCGGAACGAAGAGTCCTTCGGCTCTGATTACGATGAGGGCAACGGGTTTTCCGTGGTCATGGCCGAAGCGATCCGGGATCTGAAGGGCGACAATCAGCCGAAGGACGGCGTGCTGACGGTGGAGGAATTCGTCAACTACGTCACGGAGAAGACCATCGACAAGGCATATACCCAAAAGTTCGCCCAGCATCCGCAGGCGATCTACTCCAACCCGGACTTCCCCCTGTTCTGGAAATAACGCCATCCCGGACGGAAAGGGCCCGATTCCCGCAAAAAAACGCCTCCCGAATGGGAGGCGTCAGCATGTCGACGAAGTCGACATGCTGCAAGAGGGCAGAGAAAGGCCGGCGTTTTTCAGATGCCCAACTGCCTGCGGATATTGGCGGCGTTCTCCGGGTTGTAGCCCATCTCCTCCGCCCGCTTCAGCTTGCGCCCGGCTTCCTCCAGCTCACCCTGCTTGCCCTGGCACAGCGCGTAGTTGGCCAGCAGCGTCGCCAGCGTGGCCTGGGGAACGCTTTCCGGCTTGTGGGAGATGATCGAGAGCGCCTTGTCGAACAGCGGCCTCGCCTGGGCATAGAACCCCACGCTCAGGTACAGTATGGCCATGTTGCCGTAGATGACCGGGTCGTCCGGGTCGATGGCGGCGGCCCGCTCGTAGTACTCGATGGCCTTCTGGTTCTCCCCCAGGTTGCGGTAGGCCCGGCCCACGCGCACGAGCAGCGTGGTGTTGTCGCGGTACTGCTCGAGCGCCCCGAGCTGAAGCTCCAGCGAGCGCCTGTAGTCCCCCTTCTCCTCGAGGGCGGTGGACTGCTCCAGCACCTCCTCCAGGCTCACGGAGGCGCGCCCGCCGTCGTCCGCCTGCGAGGCCGAGGCCTGGGCGGCGCGCTGGCCCACCTTCGCGCCGCAGGACCCGCAGTAGGCGGAGCCCTCCGGCAGCGGGGCGCCGCACTGGGTGCAGAAGCGCTGCGCGCCGGCGGCGAACCGCTCGCCCGCCCTCGCGCGGTCGTCGGATTGCCCGAATCCCGCCGACTCGGCGCGGGTACGGGCCGCCCTGGCCGCTTCGGCCCTGGCGGCTTCCGCCCTGGCGGCTTCCGCCTTGGCGGCAGCTTCGGCCTTCGCCCTGGCAGCGGCTTCCGCCTTTGCGGCGGCTTCGGCCTTCGCCCTGGCAGCGGCTTCCGCCCGCGCGGCTTCGGCCCTGGCGGCGGCTTCGGCCCTGGCGGCTTCGGCCCGCGCGGCCTCGGCCCTGGCGGCGGCTTCGATCCGGGCGGCCTCCGCCGCCTTCTCCGCGAGCTTCTTCTGCTTGTGGCTGTTGATCAGCGCGCCGAGGATAAAGCCGACGACGCCGACCGCGATCACCGCGATGCCCTCCTCCATTTTGAGCTCGCCGTCGCGGATGCCCTTTATGGCCATGATGATGGCGGTGCAGGAAATGATGCTGACCAGGGAGGCCAGGAAGGATTTCCGATACCAGATGAACATGCGTTGTACATCTCCCGTTCCCGTATTTCCGCTTCTATTTTAATAAAACACAGGATTTCTGTCAATGGGCAATGTCGCCGCGCTTTTTTTCGCCGCATGGGTAGAAACCGACGGACAGATATGTTATAATTTTCAAGGAATAAGTTGCTTTTGGGAGGGATATGAACCGATGCTTCGAAACAATGTCGAACTGGATTTGAAGACGAGGTTTATCCAGAGCAAGGTATCACAGACCCAGATGGCCGACCGGGTGGGCGTGTCCTCCTCGTACATCAACCGGATCACGCTCGGCCGGGAGCGGATCATCAACAAGACGTTTCTCCGGATCCTGGACGAGCTCGGCTACGACGTGGAACTGACGTACAGGAAGAAGCGCGGGACGCCCAAGCCCGCGGCGAAGTAGCTCCGCAGCGCGGAAAACGACCGTTTCTCCCCTCCCCCTCGATCCCCGCTTTCGGCTGATGAGAGGATGGTGTCGCCCTTGATCGGAATGCGATTATCCCGACGCGCCCTGACGTTCCTGCTATGCATGATCGTCGCGCTCTGCTGCGCCGCCGCGGCGGTCCCCGCCGCCCTTGCTGCGCAGGAAGGGCCCGTGACGATCAGCGTGCCCGTGGACCGCTGCCCCATATTCTACCAGGACGCCGACACGGGCGAGATCGTGGGCATCGGCGTGGATTTGATGCGCGCCGCGGCGGAGTCCGCCGGGTTGGCCGTCGAGTTCCAGGTCATCGGGGAGGAAACGCTGAAGGACGCCCTGGACAACGAGCGCTACGATCTGCTCATGCCCTTCGGCAGCGCCATCGCCAGCGCCTCCAGCCGCGCGAGCGTCGTCTCGGACAACCTGATCCAGACGCCGTTCACGCTCGTCACGCTGGGCAAGCGCAACCTGTCGGCGCTGAACGACCTCCGGGTGGGCATGCCGCACTCGCTGGGCGGCGTGGCGGAGACGGTCCGCCAGCTCTACCCCGGCATCGAAATCGTCATGTACGAGAGCATGGCCGGGAGCGTGCGGGCGCTGCGCGCCGGCGCGGTGGACGCGCTGCTGCACAACTCCTACGTGTGGAGCTACGTGCTGCAAAAGCCCTCCTATTCGGACCTGCGGGTCCAGCCCTCCGCCATGTTCTCGATGGACTTCCGCGCGGGCACGCTGGACACCCCGGCCGGCCGGGCGATCATCGAGCGCCTGAACGGCGGCATCGCCGCGCTGAGCGACACGCGCCGCCAGGCCGTGGTGCTGGACTACACGTCGCGGCGGCTGTACCGGTACGGCCTCGTCGACTACCTGTACCAGTACGGGCTGATCCTGCTGCTGGTGCTGATGCTGTTCGTCTCCCTGATCGTGATTACGCTGCAAAAGATCCGCACCGTCCGCATGGAGCAGGCGGAGAAGATGCGCCGGCTGATCGACCACGACCCGCTGACCGGCGTGTACAGCCTGAACGGCTTCCGCAAGCGGGCGGAGGAGCTGCTGCGCGCGCACCCGGACGTCCCGTACCTCATCTCCTACAACAACATCAAGGACTTCAAATACATCAACGACACCCTGGGCCGCGCGGCCGGGGACGACCTGCTGCGCTTCTGGGTCGATAAATCGATGGAAACGCTGACGGAGGACGAGGCGATGGGCCGCATCGAGAGCGACCACTTCGCCGTGCTCCGCCGCGTCGGGGGCGAGGCGCTGCTGATCCGGGACGGCGAGGACGTGTTCGCGCCGGTGCGGAACTTCTTCATCGACCAGGGCAAGGGCAACCGTGTGCAGATCTGCAGCGGCATCTACGTGCTGACGCCGAAGGACTACCAGCAGATCGACGTGGACCACATGCTGGACTTCGCCCGCCTGGCGGAGCGAAAGGTCCGGGACACCTACAAGGACGGCTATGGGTTCTACAACCCGGACCAGTGGGAGAAGGGCAAGCGGGCCGCGGACGTCGTCAGCCACCTGCCCGTGGCGATCGACACCGGGGAATTCCAGGTCTGGTACCAGCCCCAGGTGAACTACGACACGGGCGAGATCACCGGCGCGGAGGCGCTGTGCCGCTGGAACCACGCCCGGCTGGGGTGGCTCCGCCCGGCGGAGTTCATCCCCATGCTGGAGGAGGCCGGCCTGATCTTTGAGCTGGACTGCTACGTCTGGGATCGGGTCTGCCAGGACCTGCAGCGCTGGAACCGCATGGGCCTGCGCCGGTCCGTATCGGTGAACCTGTCGCGCTGCGACATCCGGGAGGGCGGGGACATCCCCGGGCACTTCTGCGACCTGATCCAGACCTACGGCCTGACGCCCGACCAGCTGAGGATCGAGATTACCGAGACCGCCTACGTGGAAAACCCCGCCCTGCTGATCCAGACCACGGTCAGGCTGCGGGAGCTTGGCTTCCAGGTGGAGATGGACGACTTCGGCAGCGGCTACTCCTCCCTGCACATGCTCAAGGAGGTGCAGGTGGACCGCATCAAGCTGGACCTCTACTTCCTGACCGAGACGGGCGACCCGGAGAAGGGCCGCGTCATCATCAACTACATGATCCAGATGGGGCGCTCGCTGGGCATGAGCCTGATCGCCGAGGGCGTGGAGAACGTCGCGCAGGCCCGCTTCCTCCAGAGCGTCGGCTGCTCTGAAATGCAGGGCTTCTACTTCTACAAGCCCATGACGGTGCAGGATTTTGAGCACCTGATCGAGAACGACGACAGGGTCCCGCCGGAGCTGTAACCCTGTGCGAGAGTCAGGAGTGACGGAATGATGGATAAACCACGCAAGCCCACATTGCTGCAGCTACAGGTCAGCCTGCCGACGAAGGTGGCGGTGACGGCGGGGATCATGCTCATGCTGATCCTGTTCGTGTACTTCGGCAACATCCCCAACCCCAACATGATCCTGATTGCGGGGCTCGTGCTGTGCTCCGCGCTGTTCGGGTTCGGCGGGGGGATCGTCGCGTCGGTGATCATGCTCGGCTACACGCTGTTCTTCTTCTCCACGGACCACACTTTCACGCAGTTCACGACCCAGAACCTGCAAAAGGTGGCCGTGTCGCTGATCGGCGTGACCGCGGACATGCTGCTCGTGTGCTTCCTGAAGAAGTCGGAGCTCCAGGCGTTCCGGGAGGTGGACGCCCTTACGGAAAAGCTCCACCTCGAGAACGAGCAGCTGCAGCACATGTCGCTGACCGACGCGCTCACGGGCATCCGCAACCGCATGGCGCTGCGGCAGGACTACGCCTCCTACCAGGGCCACGAAGTCGCGGTGATGATGCTGGATCTGAACGACTTCAAGTCCATCAACGACACGCGCGGGCACGAAGAGGGCGACCGCATCCTGCGGGAGACCGGGAGCCTCCTCGCCGAAACCTTCGGCCGGGACCACTGCTACCGCTACGGCGGCGACGAGTTTCTCATCATCGAGCCGGACATCGCGGAGGCGGCGTTCCGGGAGAAGCTGGACGCCATGCTGCGCAGGCGGCCGATGATCGACGAATTCAACGACGTGGGCTTCTCGGTGGGGTTCGTGCACGCGCTGGTGAACGACTCCTCCCGGCTCCGCAACCTCATCGCCAACGCGGACGAGGAGATGTACCACACGAAGCGCGACAAGGTCCGCATGCCGGTGATCGAGTGCGAGATCGCGCAGCCGCAGGAGAAGGCGAACGAGTACACCGTCGGGGAGATGCGGGCCTTCCTGGCGAAGATGTCCGGCAAGTACGACCTCGCGCGCGTGGTGGACCCGATCGAATGCCGCATCCTGGAGTTCCAGGACGACGGCGGCATCCGCATGAACGAGCGCTGCTACGGCATATGGGAGGCGGAGCAGAAGTGCATCAACTGCTCCAGCGCCCTCGCCTGCAGGACCGGATGCCGCCAGCGGAAGACGGAGCACTTCAAGGAGCAGGTGTACGACATCCAGTCCAGCCCGGTGTCGCTGAAGCTCGCGGACGGGAGCGTGTTCGACGCCGTCGTCGAGCTGGTGAACGTCGATAAGGAGGGCGGCCGCGCGGCCAACGACCGGGCGGCGGAGAACGTCGGCAGCCGGGCCGCCCACTACGCGGCGCACCACGACAGCCTGACGAACGCGCTGAACGCCGAGGCGTTCTACGAATTCGCCCGCGAGAAGCTCAAGGACGACCCGGACACCCCGTGGACGATGATCACCGGCAACATCATGAACTTCCGCCTGGTCAACACGCTGTTCGGCGTGCTGAAGGGCAACGAGGTCCTGGTGCGAACGGCCGCCATGCTGCGGACGGTTTCGGAAGGGGCGAAGGGCCTGTGCGGCCGGCTCGGCGGGGATCAGTTCGCGCTGATAATCCCGCGGTCGGCGTACCGGGAGGAAACGCTGCAGGGCATCGCCCGCGCGCTGTCGGCCGCCTTCAACAGCGGCATCTACACGTTCTGCATCCACTTCGGCGTGTACCACGTCGACGATCCCTCCATCCCCGTGTCGGTGATGTGCGGGCGCGCGAACTCGGCGCTGCGCACGATCCGCGAGGATCTGACGTGCACCGTCGCGTACTTCGACGACGCCATTATGGAGAAGCTCCTGACGGAGCAGACGATCATCAGCGGCTTCGACGAGGCGCTCAGGAGCGGGCAGTTCCGGATGTACCTGC
Source organism: uncultured Eubacteriales bacterium (assembly GCA_902793325.1). Taxonomy (GTDB): domain Bacteria; phylum Bacillota; class Clostridia; order Christensenellales; family Aristaeellaceae; genus UBA2862. The sequence goes on along the minus strand of CADBCY010000034.1, from coordinate 6,633 downwards.
AGCCGTTGGTCGGGGACAGCGGCCGCGTCATCGGCGCGGAGGCGCTGGCGCGCTGGTGCAGGCCGGACGGCGCGGTCGGCCTGCCGGGCGATTTCATCGAAACGCTGGAAAACGCCGGCCTGATCCACCGGCTCGACGCATACATGTGGGAGCTGGCGGTAAAGCAGCTTTGCGCCTGGAAGGGGACCGAGAGGGAGAACCTGACGATCTCCGTCAACATGTCGGCGAAGGATTTCTTCAGCATCGACGTGTACGACGTGCTGACCGGGCTCGTCGAGCGGTACGGCGTGGACAGCCGCATGCTCCGGCTGGAGATCACGGAGACCGCGCTGCTGGTGGAGCCGGACAAGAGCGACGCCGTCGTGTCGAAGCTGCGAAAGGCGGGCTTCCTCGTGGAGATCGACGACTTCGGGAAGGGCTTCTCCTCGCTGGGCCTGCTGAAGAACATCCAGGCGGACGTGTTGAAGATCGACATGAGCTTCCTGCGCGAGATCCGGGACAGGGAGCGCAGCCGGATCATACTGAAGTCCGTGATCGACCTGGCGGACTCGCTGGGCATGGAGGTGATCACGGAGGGCGTGGAGACGGAACAGCAGCTCCGCGCGCTCTCGGAGATGGGATGCAATCATTTCCAGGGGTATTACTTCTCCCGGCCGGTGTCGGTCGAGGAATTCGAAGCGCGGTTCGCCCCCGTCGGGTGACCCCGCGCCCGGCGGAATCGCGGCGCGCCGGGCCCTCCCCTGCGACAGGCGGAATCCCGATCGGGATTCCGCCCTTTTCCAGGATTTCACGCGCGCGGGTCCCGAAAATGCATATTCTACTTGACGAAATCCCACGGGTGATATAAAATAATCTATATATTGATCTGAAGGTGATATCCTTTGACGAGATTTGTGGTACGGAGAATCCTTTCGGCGCTGCTCACGCTGTTCGTGATTGCGACCATCACGTTCTTCCTGATGAACATGATCCCCGGCGGCCCGTTCAACACGGAGCGCGCCAGCGCGAAGACCGTCGAGATGATGGAGAGCAAGTACGGGCTGGACAAGCCGCTCTTCGAGCAATACCTGATGTATCTCAAGCGCCTGGTCCGGCTGGACCTGGGCGACAGCTACAAGCGCATCGGCTTCTCGGTGAACCAGATCCTGGCCGAGAAGTTCCCGGTTTCCGCCGGCGTGGGCGTGTTCGCGATCCTGCTCGCGGTGCTCATCGGCGTGCCGGTGGGCATCATCGCCGCGTTCAAGCACAACCGGCCGCTGGACCGCGTCGTGATGTTCATCGCCAACCTGGGCATCGCCGTGCCCAATTTTGTGATGGCGACGGCGCTGCTGTTCTTCTTCGGCGTGCAGCTCGGCTGGCTGCCGACGCTGGGGCTCAAGACGTGGAAGCACTACATCATGCCCGCCCTGGCGCTCTCCTTCAACCCCATGTGTTATATCTCCCGCCTCATGCGTTCGAGCATGCTGGACGTGCTGCGGCAGGATTATATCAAGACCGCCCGCGCCAAGGGCCTGCGCGAGAAGGTCGTGCTCTTCAAGCACGCACTGCGCAACGCGATCCTGCCGGTGGTGACCTATCTGGGGCCCCTCACGGCGGGCATCCTGACGGGCGGCTTCGTCATTGAAAAGATCTTCACGATCCCCGGCATGGGCAAGTTCTTCGTGGAATCCATCAACAACCGCGATTATCCGCTCATCATGGGCGTGACGATCTTCTATTCCGCGCTGCTGGTGCTGATGAATCTGATCGTGGACCTGATGTACGGCGTCATCGACCGGCGCATCAAGTACGAATGAAAGGAGCGGCAGGAACTATGGACAAGGATACCTCAAGGAACGCGAATCTGCCGCCGAAGCCGGTACTCGATCCCTTCCGCATCAAGCTGACCCCCGAAATGATGATCCCCGCCACGAAGGAAGAGCGGGAACAGCTGATCATGATGCGCGAGTCCACCACGTACTGGAAGGACGCCATGCGCCGCCTGAAGGCCAACAAGGTCGCCATGGTCAGCCTGGCGCTGATCCTGCTCATCGTGCTCTTCGCCTTTGTCGGGCCCCTGCTGATGCCCTATTCCTACGACCAGCAGCTCCGCGGACACGAGCGCCTGGCGCCGGTCATCAACGGCGAATTCTTCCATCCCTTCGGCACGGACAACCTGGGGCGCGACCTGTGCGTGCGCGTCATGATCGGCACCCGCATCTCGCTGGTCATCGGCGTGGTCTCCACGCTGTTCATCGTGGTCATCGGCGTGCTCTACGGCGCGGTTTCCGGCTTCATCGGCGGCGCCGTGGACATGATCATGATGCGCATCTGCGAGATCATCTACTCCATCCCCACGGTGCTGATCATCATACTGCTCAACATCGTGCTCAAGGAGCCGATGCAGCGCTTCTTCGACGCCGGCCACATGGAAGCGCTCAGCACGGTGGGCACCGGCCTCATCTGCATATTCGTCACCTTCGCGCTGCTGTACTGGGTCAGCATGGCCCGCATGGTCCGCGGCGAGATCCTGGCGCTGAAGAATTCCGAATACGTGACCGCCTCCCGGGCGCTGGGCGGCAGCAACAGCTGGATCATCCGCAAGCACCTGGTGCCCAACTGCATCGGCACCGTCGTGGTGACGACCACATTCCAGATCCCGTCGTCCATCTTCACCGAGTCCTTCCTCAGCTTTATCGGCCTCGGCGTCAGCGCGCCGATGGCTTCGCTGGGCTCGCTGGTCAACGACGCGCTCAACGGCTTCCAGACCGCGCCCTACCGGCTGTTCATCCCGGCGGCCGTGCTGGCGCTGATCATCCTGGCGATGAACCAGCTTGGCGACGGCCTGCGCGACGCGCTGGATCCCAAGATGCGCAATTAAGGAGGCGAAACCGACGTGAAAGATCATCTTCTGGAAATCACGGATCTGAAGGTTTCCTTCTTTACGCCCGCGGGCGAGGTCAAGGCCGTCAACGGCGTCTCCTACGACCTCGACGAGGGCCGGGTGCTGGGCATCGTGGGCGAATCCGGCAGCGGCAAGAGCGTGTCCGTGAGCGCCATGATACAACTGCTGGCCTACCCGGGCCGCGTGGTCGGCGGAAGCATACACTTCAACGGCCAGGACGTGCTGTCCATGAACGCGGAGCAGATCCAGGCGGTGCGCGGCAAGGAGATCGGCATGATCTTCCAGGACCCCATGACCAGCCTCAACCCGGTGTTCACCATCGGCGAGCAGCTGGTGGAGACCCTGCGCCGCCACACCAAGATCACCCGCGCCGAAGCCTGGGCGCAGAGCATTGAAATGCTGCGGCTCGTGGGCATCAACAACCCCGAGCAGCGGATCAAGCAGTACCCGCACGAGTTCTCCGGCGGCATGCGCCAGCGCGCGATGATCGCCATGACGCTGCTGTGCAACCCGAAGCTGCTGATCGCCGACGAACCCACCACGGCCCTGGACGTAACCATCCAGGCGCAGATCCTGGACCTGATGAAGCGCCTGCGCGAGAAGATCAACGCGGCGATCATACTCATCACGCACGACCTGGGCATCGTCTCCGACATCTGCGACGAGGTCATCGTCATGTACGCCGGCCGGATCGTGGAGCGCGGGACCACCGACGACATCTTCTACCGGCCCGCCCATCCCTACACGCAGGGCCTGCTGCGCTGCCTGCCCCGGCTGGACAGCGACAGCTCCAAGCCGCTGGAGCCCATCGAGGGCACGCCCGTGGACCTGCTGGCGCTGCCCAAGGGCTGCGCCTTCGCGCCTCGCTGCAAGAACTGCATGAAGGTCTGCCTCAGCGAACAGCCGCCGACCTTCCAGGTCGGCGAGGGACATACTTCAGTCTGCTGGCTCCATGCGCTGGAAGCCGTCGGAGAGGAGGTGCAGGACAGTTGAGCGGAGCTCCACTCTTTGAAGCGCGACACATCGTCAAGAACTTCCAGCTGGGGGGCGGCCTCCTCAGCAAGCCCCGCGTCGTGCACGCGGTCGACGACGTATCCTTCACCATCGAAAAGGGCGAGACGTTCGGCCTGGTCGGCGAATCCGGCTGCGGCAAGTCCACCATCGGCCGCACGATCCTGCGGCTGCACGAGCCCACCTCCGGCCAGATCCTGCTGGACGGGGAGGACATTACGAAAGTCAACATGCGCCCCTACCGCAAGCGCATGCAGATCGTGTTCCAGGACCCCTACGCCTCGCTCGACCCGCGCATGACGGTCGGCGACATCGTCGGGGAGCCGCTGGACATCCAGGACGCCTGCGCGAGCAAGGCGGAGCGCCACGACAGGATACTGGAGCTGCTGAACCTGGTCGGCCTCAACAGCGAGCACATGAACCGCTACCCGCACGAGTTCTCCGGCGGCCAGCGCCAGAGGGTGTCCATCGCCCGCGCGATGGCGCTGCACCCGGATTTCATGGTCTGCGACGAGCCGATCTCCGCGCTGGACGTATCCATCCAGGCGCAGGTCATCAACATGCTGATGGGCCTGCAGCAGAAGCTGGGCATGGCGTACCTGTTCATCGCGCACGACCTGAACGTCGTCCGCCACATCTCCAAGCACGTGGGCGTGATGTACCTGGGCAGCCTGGTCGAGGTGTGCGAATCGAACAGCCTCTACCGCAACCCGATGCACCCCTACACGCAGGCGCTGCTCTCCGCCATCCCCATCCCGGACCCGGAGGTGAGCCGCAGCCGCCAGCGCATCGTGCTGGAGGGCGACGTCCCCAGCCCCATCAACCCGCCGAAGGGCTGCAAGTTCCACACCCGCTGCCCCTACGCCATGGACATCTGCCGCGAACAGCGGCCGACGACGATCACCGTCGGGCCCAACCACACCTGCGCCTGCCACAAGGTGCAGCGGGATCTTGGCCTGTAATCGCCGAAGTAAATCGTCTGTTTCAGACTTTTTACAATATCAAAAGGAGGAATACCCGTGAAAAAACTCTTCGCACTTGTACTCGCGCTCGCGCTGATCGCGGGGATCGTTGGTACGGTTTCCGCTGAGGAAGTCCAGACCATCAACGCCTGCATCGGCTCCCAGCCCGAAACGCTGGACCCCCAGAAGAACTCCGCCTCTGACGGCTCCAACTACATCAAGCACCTCTTCGAGGGCCTGATGAAGTATGACTGGGAGGGCAAGGGCATCGTGAACGGCGCCGCCGAGTCCTATGACGTGAGCGACGACGGCCTGGTCTACACCTTCCACATTCGTGAGAACGCCAAGTGGTCCGACGGACAGGACCTCACCGCGGACGACTTCGTGTACACCATGAAGCGCCTGGTGGATCCCGAGACCGCCGCTCCCTATGCCGGCGACATGGGCAAGTACATCCTGAACGGCCTGGAAATCTCCTCCGGCGACAAGCCCGTGGACGATCTGGGCGTGAAGGCGATCGACAGCAAGACCATCGAGATCACCCTGGTGCAGCCCTGCGCCTGGTTCCTGGAGATCATGGCCTTCCCGACCTACTATCCCGTGCGTCAGGACATCATCGAGGCCAATGGCGACGCCTGGACCACCTCTCCCGAGACCCTGATCGGCAACGGCCCGTACGTGCTGGAGAGCTACACCATGGACGAGGAGATCGTCATGGTGCCCAACCCCAACTACTATGACGCTGACAAGCTGGTGTGCAAGCGCATCTGCTGGAAGCTGATCGCCGATCCCAACGCCAAGCTGGCCGCCATGCGCGCGGGCGAGCTCGACTGGTGCGACGACTATCCCTCCGAGGAGCTGGCCTCCCTGCAGGCCGAGGGCATGTTCTACAGCTCTCCGCAGCTCGGCACCTACTACGTGAACATCAACAACAAGGTCGCGCCCTTCGACGACGTCCGCGTCCGCAAGGCCTTCCAGCTCGCCATCGATCCCTACTACCTGTCCGAGCAGGTCACCCAGGGCACCTACCTGCCCGCCACCGACTTCGTGGGCGGCGGCTTCGTGGCTGACGACGGCAGCGACTTCGGCGATTACGACACCGTGATCGACCGCAGCGACTACGAGGCGAACATCAAGAAGGCGCAGGAGCTGATGGCCGAGGCCGGCTATCCCAACGGCGAGGGCTTCCCCACCGTCGAGTACTGCACCAATGTCTCCGGCGTCCACCTGCCCACCGCGGAAGCGCTGGCCTATATGTGGAAGGAGAACCTGGGCGTGAACGTCGAGATCGCTCAGATGGAGTGGAACGTGTTCCTGGCCGCGCGCCGCAACGGCGAGCACACCCTGGCCCGCGACGGCTGGGTGGCCGACTACGGCGATCCCAGCAACCTGCTGGACCTGTTCACCAGCTACTCCGGCAACAACTCCACCTTCTACAACAACCCCGAGTTCGACAAGCTGATGGAGGCGGCCGCAGCCACCACCGATCTGAAGGAGCACTTCGCCAAGCTGCACGAGGCGGAGAAGCTGGCGGTCGGCGACGAGGCCTGCTGCATCCCCGTCTACTACTACGCGACCACCTGGATCGCCATTCCCGAGATCACCGGCGTGACCCAGTATCCCACCGGCGAGAAGCTGTTCATGATGGCCACGAAGTAATCGCGCCCCGACATGAACGGACGGGGCTGTCTCAAAACGAGGCAGCCTCTTTATAATGGGACACGAAAAAAGTAATGCCAGGTCTTGCGCAGACCTGGCAGCGTTTGTATGATATTG
>CADBCY010000033.1 GCA_902793325.1 uncultured Eubacteriales bacterium | reverse complement strand
TTTTGCTGCCCATTTTCGTTCCTTCCCTTGGATTCATCCCATAATGAAGAGGCTGCCTCAATATGACCTCTTCAAGTCATTTTGAGACAGCCCCTTTTCATGGATTGCGCCTCGATAACCGGCAGCTCCTTGGCCCGACGGCAATCCGGCATGGCCGCTGCGCTGCATGTCGGCGCATTCCCGCCGGGGACGTAAAATTTCTCCGTTCCCGCGCCCGGACGGCGGGAATCATGTATAATGGGGGAGGCGATTCCCCGGTCATATCAAAAGCGAACCGATTCCCGAGGTGACAAGTCTTGTTCTCCGATACCTTCGACATCGTCGTCATCGGCGCGGGCCACGCGGGGTGCGAGGCGGCGCTGGCCTGCGCGCGCATGGGGCAGAAGACCCTGCTGGTCACGCTGAACCTGGACGCCCTGGCCATGATGCCCTGCAACCCCTCCATCGGCGGCACCGCCAAGGGCCACCTCGTCCGCGAGCTGGACGCCCTGGGCGGCGAGATGGGCCGCGCCATCGACGACGTGTTCATACAGTCCCGCATGCTCAACACCCGCAAGGGCCCGGCGGTGCACTCGCTGCGCGCCCAGGCGGACAAGAAGGCGTACCAGCTTCGCATGCGCAAGGCCGTGGACGAGTGCGAAAACCTGTCCCTGCGCCAGGCGGAGGTGCGGCGCATTCTGGTGGAGAACGGCCGCGTGGCGGGCGTCGAGACCACCACGGGCAGCCGGGTCGCCTGCCGGGCCGCGGTGGTGTGCAGCGGCGTGTACCTGAACAGCCGCATCATCATCGGCGAATGCAGTTGGAACGGCGGGCCGCAGGGCCTGCTGGCCGCCAACGCGCTGACGCAGAACCTGATGGACCTGGGCTTCTCCATCCGCCGCTTCAAGACCGGCACCCCGGCGCGCCTCGACGGCCGCACGATCGACTTTTCCAGGATGGAGCCGCAGTACGGCGACGAGCCCGTGGTGCCGTTCTCCTTCCTCACCGACGGCGCGGCGCTGAAGAACCGGGCCATGTGCTACCTGACCTACACCACGCCCCGGACCCACGAGATCATCCTCAGGAACCTCCACCGCGCGCCCATGTACTCCGGGAGCATCCACGGCACCGGCGCGCGCTACTGCCCCTCCATCGAGGACAAGGTGGTGCGCTTCCAAGACAAGGACCGCCACCCCATCTTCATGGAGCCGGAGGGCCTGTACACGGTGGAGTGGTACGCCCAGGGCATGAGCACCTCGATGCCGGAGGACGTGCAGCGCGAGATCTATGCGTCCATCCCGGGGCTGGAGCATGCGGCGCTGGTGCGGCTGGCCTACGCCATCGAGTACGACTGCATCGACCCCACCCAGCTGGACGCGACCTTCCGCGCGCGGCACATTGAGGGCCTGTACTGCGCGGGCCAGGTGAACGGCACCTCCGGCTACGAGGAGGCCGCCGCCCAGGGGCTGTACGCGGGCGTGAACGCCGCGCTGTATCTGCAGGGCAGGGAGCCGATGCGCCTCACCCGCGCCGACGCCTACCTGGGCGTGCTGGTGGACGATCTGGTCACCAAGGGCGTGGACGAGCCCTACCGCATGATGACGAGCCGCGCCGAGTACCGGCTGCTGCTGCGGCAGGACAACGCCGACCTGCGGCTGACGGAGCTGGGCTATCGGGTGGGCCTGGCGAGCCGCGCGCGCTACGAGAAGATGCTGAAAAAGCGCGAGGATACCGCGGAGGGGCGCAGGCTGCTGGACCGGCTGCACCTCACCGACCGGCTGCGCCACCCCGAGGCCACCTACGACGGCCTGCGGGCGGAGCGCCCGGAGCTGCCGGATTACCCCGCCGACGTGAAGGAGCAGTTGGAGATCGACGCGAAGTACGAGGGCTACCTGCGCCGCCAGGACGCCGACCGGCAGCGCTTCCTGAAGATGGAGGACACGCCCCTGCCCCCGGACGCCGACTACCTGAACCTGTCGGGGCTGCGCATCGAGGCCCGGCAGAAGCTGGACGCCCAGCGCCCCCGCTCCCTCGGCCAGGCCAGCCGCATTCCCGGCATCAACCCCGGCGACGTGACGGTGCTGATGATCTGGCTGAAGAGCCGCGAGCGCTGAGGGGGGGACGCGCCCCCGAATCAAAGGATAAAGGAGTCCCGCCCATGAACATTCGCCTGATGCAGATGGCCGACTACGACGCCGTGTACGCGCTGTGGATGTCCTGCCGGAACATGGGTTTCAACAACCTGGACGACTCGCGGGAGGGCGTTGCCCGCCTGCTGGCGCGGAACCCGGGCACGTGCTTCGTGGCCGAGGAGGACAGCGCGCTGGCGGGGGTGATCCTGTCCGGGCAGGACGGCCGGCGGGGGTACGTCTACCACATGGCCGTGGCCGAGCGCTTCCGCCGGCGCGGCGTGGGCACGGCGCTGGTGACGCGCTGCCTGGACGCGATGAAGGCCGAGGGCATCAACAAGGTGGCGCTGCTGGTGTTCCGCTACAACGACGCCGGCAACGCCTTCTGGGAGAAGCAGGGGTTTTCCCTGCGCGAGGACGTGAACTACCGCAACCGCGAGCTCACGCCCCTGATCCGCATCGATACCTAGAGGGCGTCCCCGGGGCCGCGGACACGCCGCGGGCGGGGCCGACCCATTGTATTGGGGGTGAACGGATGACGGCGCTGTACAACGCGGAGGAGCGCACCCTGCGCCTGGCGGGCGGGACGATGACCTGCGCCTGCTTCGGCCGGGGCGAGCGCCCCATGGTGCTGCTGCCGGGGCTGAGCCTGCGGCCGCTGGCGGGCTCGGGGCTGGCCCTGGCGCACGGCTTCCGGCTGTTTGACCGGGATTTTCGGGTCTATGCGCTGGACCGGCGCTCGGACCTGCCGGAGGGCACGACGCTGGAGGACCTGGCGGAGCACACCGCCGAGGCCATGGCGCTGCTGGGCGTCCCCCGGGCGGCGGTGCTCGGGGTGTCCCAGGGAGGCATGATTGCCCAGTACCTGGCGCTGAACCACCCGGAGCGGGTCGAGCGGCTGGTGCTGGCCGTGACCGCCAGCCGCCTGAACGATACCCTCCGGGGCGTGGTGGGCCAGTGGATCGCCTGGGCCGAGGCGGGCGACCTGGACAGCTTCGCGCGGGACATGCCGGAGCGGCTGTATTCCCCGGCCTACGCCCGCCGCTGGGGCTGGATATTCCCGGCGGTGATGAAGCTGGCGAAGCTGGACGACACCGCCCATTTCCTGACGCTGGCGAAGTCCATCCTCACGCTGGACTGCTACGACCGGCTGGAGGAGATCGCCTGCCCCGCGCTGGTGCTGGGCGGACGGGAGGACAGGGTCGTCACCGGACGGGCCTCGGAGGAGATCGCGGAAAAGCTGGGGTGCGAGATCCACATGTACGAGCAGCTCGGCCACGCCGCCTACGAGGAGGCGAAGGACTTCAAACGCCGGGTGGCCGATTTCCTGCTGCGGGAGAACGCGGCCCGGTAGCGCCGGACGGCGGCGCGCTTTGCTCTCCGCGCATTGACAGCCGTATCTCAGGGGTGTATAATATTAACATCCCTGAGTATCATTATCTTTCATACGGAAAGCGAAGACAGGGGAACGGCAATGAAGAATCACGTTTCAACCATACTGCTGTTTTTGATCCTGATCGTCGGCGTCAGCGTGCTGCTGTATCCCACGGTGTCGGACTACTGGAACAGCTTCCACCAGTCCCGCGCCATCGCCAGCTACGTGGAACAGGTGGCCCAGATCGACCCCGAGATCTATGCGCGCGAATGGGAACGGGCGGAGGAATACAACGCCGGCCTCATCGGCAGCAGCGATCGCTGGACCATGGACGACGCGGAGCAGGCGGAATACGAGAGCGTCCTGAATCTGACCGGTTCGGGCATCATGGGCTATATCGAAATCCCCCGGATCAACTGTTCTCTGCCCATCTACCACGGCACGGATGAGGCGGTGCTGCAAATCGCGGTGGGCCACATCGAGGGTTCCTCCATGCCCATCGGCGGGCAGGGCACCCACGCGGTGCTGTCGGGCCACCGCGGCCTGCCGTCGGCCAAGCTGTTCACCGACCTGGACCAGCTGGAAGAGGGCGACGTGTTCCTGATCCGCGTGATGGACGAGATCCTGACCTACGAGATAAACCAGATCCTCATCGTGCTTCCCTACGAGATGGAAGCGCTGGCCATCGATCCCGAGCAGGACTACTGCACGCTGGTCACCTGCACGCCCTACGGCATCAACAGCCACCGCATGCTGGTGCGGGGCCGGCGCATCGCCAACATCGAGGAGGCGCGCACCATCCTGGTGCCCTCCGACGCCACGCAGATCGATCCCATCATCGTGATGCCCGCGGTGGCCGCGCCGATGCTGCTGCTGCTGTTCGTGATCATGATGTCCAGCACCGGCCGCGACAAGCGCCGGCAGAAGAAGACCGCCAAAATGCTCAAGGATGCGAACGTGGACTTCCGGAAACTGTGACGCACCGACCGCGGCGGGGGAAGCGCTTTCCCCGCCGCGATTGCTATGTCCCGGAAGTTTTTTTCCTTCCGGGCTTAACATTTATGGCATAATATGGTATACTGGACAGTGGAGTATCGTACCCGGCCCCGCCCGACAGGGCGCCCCGGGAATGGAGGACAACCATGGACGACGTCGTGCGCATTCAGTTGATGAGCAACTTTTTGATCTATATTGACGAGCAGCGCGTGGAGAACCCCGTGGCGAAGTCGCGCAAGGGCGCGGCGATGATCGAGTATCTCATACTGCACCGGGGCAACAGCGTGCCCAACCAGCGCCTGTTGCGCGCCCTGTGGGAGGAGCATCGCATCAGCAACCCGGAAAACGCCCTCAAGACCCTGATCAGCCGCGTGCGCAGCATGCTGAACGCCATGTCGCCGGGCCTGGGGAACTGCATCGTGTCCGACCGCGGGGCGTACCACTGGCAGACGCCGGAGAACGTGCGGGTGGACGTCCTGGAGCTGATGGAGCTGTTCGACCGCCTGGGTACGGCGCAGGACGAAGCGTCACGGCGCCCGCTGTACCAGCAGATGATGAAGCTGTACAAGGGCGATCTGTTCCAGACCGGCAGCCTGGACGAGGAGGCCGCCTACGCCGAGCACCTGCACAGCCAATACCTGCGGGCGGTGTACGGCTACCTGGAGGACCTGAACCAGGCGGAGGAGTACAACGAGATCAGCGCCGTGTGCCGCATGGCCCTGGAGGTGGACGGCTTCGACGACCGGCTGCACATCGAGCTGATGAAGGCCATGATCAACCTGAACCGCGCCAACGACGCGCTCCAGCAGTACAAGCACGCCACCAACATGACCTACCGCTACCTCGGCGCGGAGCCCAGCCCGGAGATGCGCGCGTTCTACCACCAGATGAACCGCACCCGGCGCACGCTGAAGTTCAACCTGGACGCCATCCGCAACGAGCTGTACGAGAGCAGCAGCGGGCGCGGCGCCTTCGTGTGCGAATACCCGATGTTCCGGGAGATCTACAACCTGCAGATGCGCAACCTGGAGCGCCTCGGTACCACCATGTGCCTGGGCATCATCATGGTGGGCGACGCCGACAACGCGGAGATGGACAGCATCCGCCAGGAGACGATCATGCGCGCGCTGACGGAGATCCTGCGCAAGCACCTGCGCAAGGGGGACATCGTCACCCACTACGCGCCCTCCATCATCGCGATGCTGCTGCCGACGGCAAACTACCAGACGGGACAGCTCGTCATGGAGCGCATCCAGATGCTGTTCTACAAGCAGTACCCCAACTCCGACATCCCCTTCCACTACCGCCTGGGCATGCTGGGCGAGGCCGCCCGCGACGACCACAGCGGCGACGCGGAACCGGAAAAGTAACCCGGCAGACGCCGCGGATTTCGGAAGAACTTTTCCGGAGAACAGTTGCCGGACGGGAAATTCGGGAATAAAATATGGAGAGGAGCGGCGTTTGGGCGCGTCATTTGTTGCGAAAATCGGACAAAAAGTTGAGATTTGAAAATACTTTTGCACAAGACGGGATTTCCTGCAAAAAGACAATTGCGAGATTCCGTCTTGTGTGCTATAATTATGAGTGGGGAAGTATAAGTTTTACGCGCTCCTTCAGCGGCGGCGGGACTCCCCGGCAAGGCGTTGGAAGGACGGCACGGACGCGCTGGCGATGAGCAACGATATCAGATGGAACGGCTTTCAGTTTAACGAAGCCCAGGTCGACCGGGAAATCCGCAGGACGACCCGCAGACAAGCCCGGCGGCGCGTTCGTCGGAGCCTGTTAATCCTGCTCTGTGTGGCGATAGGCTTCGGCATGCTGCTGAAGTGGGCGCTGATCGGGGCCGTCAGCCTGGAGGGCGACGGCATGCAGCCCACGCTGCGCGGCGGCGAAACGGTGCTGTACCTGCATTCGCTGCCCATCTCCGGCACGGCGAGCGTCAAGGCGCGGACGGGCGAGCTGGCGCTGGTGTCCAGCTTCGACGGCCAGGCGCGGCACCACGTGGTGCGCCGGGTGATCGCCCGGGAGGGCGACGAGGTGTTCGTGGACGCCACGGGCCGGATCACCGTGAACGACGCGCTGCTGGACGAGCCCTACGCCACCTACCGCACGGGGGTGGAGGACGTCGGCGGCGGCCTGCTCGCCAACCCCTTTGCGCTGGACGAGCCGGCGCAGGAGGCGGAGGAGCGGGACCCGCGCTGGGAGGAAACTTCCTTCCCCCTGACGGTGCCCGAGGGCAGGCTGTTCGTGATGGCGGACGACCGGAACACCTTCTCCGACAGCCGAAGCCAGGCGTTCGGGCTGGTGCGCGAGAGCGACATGCTGGGCCTGCCGTGGGCAGTCATCTGGCCGTCCGACCGCATCCGCCTGCTGGCGGACTTCCGCCTGGAGAACCATTTGGAGGAGCTGGACCCGATCCCCCAGCAGGCGCGGCCCGCGGCCGAACCGGCGGGGGAGGGGACGTCCTCCGTGCTGCAATGACGACTTTACCGAATGAAACGACGTTGAAGTGACGGGTTGACGGAATGGGAAGATGGCTGCTCAAGACGCTGGTCTTTCTGCTGGTAGCGGCAGGCGCCGTGTGGGCGCTTCGCCCGCTGGCCAGCGACCAGTATAACCGCCGCCTCGACGCCCGCCTCGTCGCCCAGTACGCCCGGAGCGCGGACGACATGGACCCGGAGGCGGAGGCGGACCTGCTGGAGCAGTGCCGAACCTACAACCTCTGGCACCGGAGCTACGGCATCGCGGACCCGTTTACCCGGCCGCTGACGGACGCGAACGCCGATGAGCTGCTCGACCGCCTGGAGGCCGTGGACGACAGCGGCGCGCTGTGCGTGCTGGAGATCCCGAAGCTGGGCGTGGCGCTGCCGGTGTACCGCGGCGTGAACGCGGAGACCCTGGACAAGGGCGCCGCCTTCGCGGAGGGCTCGAGCCTGCCGGTGGGCGGGCAGAAGGCCCACACGGTGCTGGCCGCGCGCAGCGGGAAGGGCGACGGGCGCCGCTTCGGTCGGCTGAACCGGCTGAAGGAGGGCGACCTGTTCGACATCCGGGTGATGAACGAGGTCATCCACTACCGGGTCGACCGGGTGGAGGAGTGCTCCCCGCAGCGGATGGGCGACATCAACCAGCCCGGCGACGACGACTGCTGCACCCTGGTGGCCAGGGTGGACAACGGCGCGCGGCTGCTGGTGCGGGGCAGGATCACGGAGGATCGGCTGACGGCGGAGAACGACGCCGCCGCGAGGGTGCCGGAAGTGGCGCTGAACGCGGTGCTGGCGCTACCGGCGCTGGCCGCCGGCGGGCTGCTGCTGCTGTTGATCGAGGGCATCGTGCGGGCGCGGGGCCGGTACAGGCTGAATCGGATAAAAAAGCGAATGAATCGCATTCGCAGGAGATAAAAAACTTGTCCGGCAGGACGGAATGGGGATAGGAATATGAAGACACGGGAATTCACAATGAAGAGAGCCGCGCTGGCCCTGCTGCTGTGCGCTCTGTTTGTGCTGGGCATGCTGCCGCCGGGAGCGGGACAGCCCGCGCTGGCAGAGGAGAAGACGGGCAGCCTGACCGTGCACTTCACGAAGGAAGTGTTCGCCAGCCTCCAGAGCACCGGCGACGTGGACCTGACGAAGCTGGTGATCTACCGGATCGGCGACGCGGAGGCCAGTACGACTTCGCCCTGGAAGATCTACGATACGCTCACCGGGGGCGACGGGGGCGAAAGAGCAAAGTTTGACATCACCAAGCTGTCGCCGGATACCGACAAGGAAGCGCTGAACACCATCGCGCGGGAGATGTTCGCCTACGTCAGCGCGCATTCCGAGGATTTCGCGATGCCCGGCGAACAGGCGAACGAGCAGGGATTTGTCCGGGAAGGCGGCAAGGCGACGAACAACATCGTCTTTGACAAGCTGACCGCGGGCGTGTACATCATCGGCGTGCCCACCAATCTCAGGCTCAACCGGGGCACCCTGACCGTGACGCCCTACACGCCGCCGACGACATCCACGCCGCCGACGACATCCACGCCGCCGACGACATCCACGCCGCCGACGACATCCACGCCGCCGACGACATCCACGCCGCCCACGACGACTACGCCGCCGACGACATCCACGCCGCCGACGACGTCCACGCCGCCCACGACGACCACGCCGCCCACGACGACCACGCCGCCCACGACGACCACGCCGCCCACGACGACTACGCCGCCCACGACGACCACGCCGCCCACGACGACCACGCCGCCCACGACGACTACGCCGCCCACGACGACTACGCCGCCGTCGACGACTACCCCGCCCGTGCCGCACACGGAGGTCGTGGTGCACAAGTATTGGGACGATAACAACGACGAGCTGGGCATTCGGCCCTCCAGCATCTATGTGCAGTTGCTCGCCAACGGAAAGGAAGTCAGGTCCGCGACGCTGACCGCCCCCACCTGGGCCTATCGCTTTACCGAACTGGATGCGGTGGACGATGCCGGCGAGAGCATTACCTACACCGTGACCGAGAGCGCGGTAGAGGGATACGAAGTCTCCTATTCCGGCACCGATATTAAAAACAAGGTCATTCCTCCGACGCCCAAGGCAAAGCGTACCATCAGCGGTACCAAGATCTGGGAGGACAACAACGATGCCGACCACAAGCGCCCCGCATACATCGAGATAACCCTGAGGCGCGACGGTAAGGACTATAAGAAGCAAACCGTCTCTGCGGGCAACAATTGGAGCTACACCTTCAAGGATCTGCCGGTGGATAACGGCTACGGCCATACCTACACCTACACCTTCAGGGAGAAGGCCGTGTCCGGCTACTACAGCCGCGTGGAGGGGACGAATATCATCAACTCCAGGCTGCCGAGCGACAAGGCCGTCACCCGCAACAGCACGTCGGATGAAGAGGATGAGGAATTCATAGATTATCCGACGCCGCTCGCGGGCCGCATGCCCGAGCTGCAGGACAAGACCATGGAAGAGCTGGAGGAATTCGTCGACGTGTTCTCCTACGGGACGCCGCTGTTCGGCGAACCGCTGAAGACGGGCGACGAGACGCCAATCTATCCGTTCGTGTTCGGCGGCATCGGCGTGCTGGCAGTCGTGCTGCTGCTGGTGTTCGGCAGGAAGCGTAAGAAGAACGAGGCGAAGCGGTAATGCGGCACTGGAGGCTGCTGCTCGTGCTGGTGGCGGTGGTGTGCTTCGGCGTAGCGCTGTACTACCCGATCACCTACCGCCTGGCAGAGCGCAGTAACAATACGGAACTGGGCTCGCTGTCCGACATGCGCTCGCAGGCGCTGGCCCGGCAGGAGGCGGCGGAGGAAACCGCCGCGCCGGCCGCGCCGGCTGCGCCCGAAGCCCCCGCGCAGGATGCGGGCGACGACGCGCCCGAACCGCCGCAGGACGTCGAAGTGCGGCCTGAACAAGCGGGCGCAGCGTCCCAGCCCGGCCAGAGCGTCGAAGCGCAGCCCGAACCGGCGAGCGAGTTCCAGCCCGAGCAGGACAACGGAGCGCAGCCCGAACCGGCGAGCGCGTCCCAGCCCGGCCAGGACGTCGAAGTACAGCCCGAACCGGCGAGCGCATCGCAGCCCGGTCAAGTCGTCGAAGCGCAGCCCGAACAAGCAGGCGCATCCCAGCCCGGGCAGGACGTCGAAGTGCAGCCCGAACCGGCGAGCGCATTGCAGCCCGAGCAGGACGTCGAAGCGCAGCCCGAGCAGGTGGTCGAAGATGAGTTCGGGGAGGAAACGACGGACATCCCCCCGGCGGTTCCCACGCCTATCCCCACCCCCGAACCCACCCCGACGCCCAGCCCCACCCCGGGGCTGATGGACCTGATCCTCGACTTCGCGCCCGGCGAGACGCCCACCCCCAGCCCGACCCCCAAGCCCACGCCGAAGATCACCCCCGTGCCCACGCCCACCGTGGACCGGTACGCGCGCACGCAGGCGCTGGCCTATCCCAATAAAGAAAAGATCGAGCTGGACGAGCAGAAGATCCTGCCGGAGCTGAAGGATATCTACGACCTCAACCACGACTTCGTGGGCTGGATCAGCATTCCGGACACCATCATCGACTACCCGGTGGTGCAGAACGAGGACGAGGAATACTACCTGAAGCACGACTTCTACGGCAACAAAAACGCCAACGGGCAAATCATACTGGACGCCCAGTGCGACCCCTATACCCCAAGCTATAACCTGATCCTCAGCGGCCACCGCATGAACAACGGCAGTATGTTCGCCGGGCTCGTCAAGTGGGCCAGCAAGGATTACTGGGAAAAGCACAAGTACGTGCACTTTGACACCCTCATGTCCCGGGGCGTGTACGTGGTCTTCGCGGCGTTCTACTCCGCCGCCTACGAGGACGACGAGGAGGGCTTCCGCTACAGCGCCGACATCCGGTATCGCCTGGAGGCCGACCAGTGGCTGGGAGAGATCCGGGAAAACCAGCTCTATGATACGGGAATCGACGTGGGCTTCGGCGATGAGTTCATCACGCTGACGACCTGCAACTACTCGCGGCGAAACGGCCGGTTCGTGTTGGTCGGCAGAAAGCTGCGGGAAGGAGAAGTGGAAGAATGAAAAAGCTGATTGCGATTCTGTTGGTGTGCATGCTGCTGGCGAGCGCGGCGTCCGCCGCGGAATGGACGGAGGGGCTCGGTCCCCATAAGCCCTACTCCGGCGTGCCGGAGCTGGATCTGACCCAGACCATCGGATACATCATGATGTATCCCCGCACCAAGATGCCGGCGAAGTATTTCTGTGACGCGCTGCAAATCTACCTGCCCCGCGAGGACCTCGCGCTGAACGAAGGCACCCTGACCCTCTACACCGAGGACAACGAGGTGGTCGGGACCTATGATTTCGCCGACGGCGATCACGTTAAGCTGCGCCTTCTGGATGATTGGGAGCTGGACAACCTGATGTGGGGCGGCGGCATGTGCGTCATGGTTCAGCTGGACCGTTCCCTCGAGATGGGCAAAAAGTACTACGTCTTCATGGACGAGGGCTGCTTCACCGCCGCGAACGGCACCATCCCCAGCCTGTTCATCGGCAATCCCGACGCATGGACCCCCGTGGTGGAAGGCGACTTCGGCGTCAGCGGCCTGTACTACAGCGACCCGCCGGTGGAGCCCGATCCCTCCCAGATGGAGATTCCCTCCGACGCCGAGGGCGCGGAAGCGGACGCCGCCGAGGCGCCCGGGCAGGAGGCCGAGCCGATCACCTATAAGCTGCACCCCGAGCTGGGCGACATCATCACCTTCGACCTGGTGATGGGCGGCGACGCCACGACCGCCGTCATCTTTAGCGAAAACGACTCCGTGCGCTTCGACATGCAGCAGTACGAGACGTCCCAGACCGTCACCGGCGTCGTCACCGACACCGACCTGAACTGGGGCATCGTGTTCCTGAACGGCGCCGACGTGGTGGGCCTGGTGCAACTGGCCAACGGAAACGCCGAGGAAGAAGCGCCCGCCGAAGAAGCGCCTGCCGAGGAAGCGTCCGCCGAAGAAGCGCCTGCCGAGGAAGCGCCTGCCGAGGCACAGGAGGCCGAGGGCGCGAACTGAGCCCGGTTCATATTGATTCATTAAAATAGGAAGAAACTTCCTCCCCGCGGAGGGCCGGCGCGCTGCGCCGGCCCTCCGCCATCGCGCCCCGGATGGGATCCCGGGGCGCTGTTATTTTGAGGAAAAGCATCGTATCCCGCCGTGCAAAATTTGTCATTTCACTATAAAGCAAAACAAAAAACCGTTGCAAAGTCGACCGGATAATGGTATACTGACCATGGAATGGTATGGGAGGTCTGTACGCATGAGCATCCGATCCTTCTTGCGCCTGGGCGGTGCGCTGCTGCTGGTGGGCGCGCTGTGGATTGCGCTGGCCGTCTCGGCACAGGCGTCGTCCGCGGACGCGGTCTGGCCGCAGCACCCGGGGGAAGTGGTGTCGAACGACGGCAAGCTGTCCGTCGACGAGAGCAATTCCGCCCAGGGCTATGTTATGTGCTGCGTCTCCGCGCCCAGCGACCGCGGCATGAAGCTGCGCGTTACCTACAACGGCACGCAGTTGATGTACGACCTGGACAACAGCGGCCGCTACGAGGTGTTTCCCCTCCAGCTCGGTTCGGGCAAGTACGTGTTCGAGCTGTTTGAAAACGTCAAGAGCACCAAGTATTCCGCGGAGGGCAAGGTCACGCTGACCGTGGATCTCGCCGACGAGAACGCCGCTTTCCTGGTGAGCAACCAGTACGTGAACTACAACTTCAAATCCGCCACCGTGCGCGCCTCGGACGAAATCACGGGCGGCGCGTCCGGCGACAAGGAAATCTACAAGGCCGTCTGCGATTACATGGCGGACAACTTCTCCTACGATTTCGTGCGCGCCAAGAACATCGGCGCGGGCGTGCTGCCCGAGGTGGACCCCTGCTTCAACAAGAAGAGCGGCATCTGCCAGGACCTCTCCGCCGTGATGGTGTGCATGCTGCGCGTGCAGGGTATCCCGGCCAAGCTGATGATCGGCTACGCCGACAAGTACTATCACGCCTGGACCGTGGCCGTGGTGGACGGCGAGGAGATTTTCTTCGATCCAACCGCCGCCGTGGGGGCGCTGAACGCGAAAAAGTACCAGATCGAGCGCTTCTACTGACGAATCGCGCAGGTCGGCCCGGGGCATCCGATCGAAATATCGGTGCGCCGGGGATTGGGGTTTGTAATTCTGTGCGACGGAACGGATCGCACAAACCATAACATGGGAGGATACCGAAATGGCCGGAAAGAAGAAAGGGCTCAATTCCGCGGAGCTGTCCAGCTTCTGCAGCCAGGTGGCGCTGATCCTCAGCGCGGGCCTGCCGCTGTACGACGGCATGGAGACCCTGGCCGAGACGACCCGGGGCACCGAATACGCCGATCTCTACGAAAACGCCTACAAGGGCGTGAACGAGTCCGGCTCGCTGTACAAGGCGCTGCAGCAGGATGACCGCTGGCCCACCTACATGGTGGAGATGACGGGCATCGGCGAGCAGACCGGCCAGCTCGAAAACGTGATGAACGGCCTGTCGGACTACTACGCCCGCGAGGATCGCATCCGCTCCTCCGTGGTCAGCGCCGTCACCTATCCGCTGGTGCTGGGCATCATGCTGGTGCTGATCATCGCCATCATGCTGTGGAAGGTCATGCCCGTGTTCCAGCGGGTGCTGAACAGCATGGGCGCGGATCTGTCCGGTTCCGGCAGCGTCATGATGCGCCTGGGCACCGTCATCGGCTGGATCGTGCTGGTGCTGGTGGGCGTCGTGGTGCTGGCCTCGGTGATCTGCGCCGTGCTGATGCGTACCTCCGCCCGCGACAGCGTGATGAACCTGCTGCGCCGGCTGTTCCCGCCGCTTCGCAACCTGAGCCTGAAGCTCTCCTCCTCCCGCGTGGCCAGCGTGCTCTCCATGATGCTCTCCAGCGGCTTCCCCACCGGCGAGGCGATGCGGCTGATGCCGTCCATACTCTCCGACGCCGAGGCGGCCGAACGCGTGAAGGGTATCCACAAGGACCTGGACGCCGGCGAGAGCTTCGCCGACGCCATGGCGAACTCCAAGCTGTTCGAGGGCCTGCACGACCGCATGATCCGCATGGGCGTGGCCGCGGGCCGCGAGGACCAGGTCATGGCCAAGATCGCCGGGATCTACGAGGAGCAGGTGGAGGACGGCATCTCCCGCCTGGTGGCCATCATCGAACCCACGCTGATCGCGCTGCTGAGCATCGTCATCGGCGCCATACTGCTGTCCGTCATGCTGCCCATGGCCGGTATCCTGACGAGCATGCTATGATCTATGCCAACCGCGAATCGTGAATCCAAGGAGGACGGCCGATGATCACGCGAAAGGAAATCGCCATCGTGCTGGCAATGGCGGTGCTGCTGGTAGGCGTGTGGCTGCTGGTATCCCGCGTGGAGAGCGCCAACGACGGCGCGCAGACCCAGTTCGTGCACGACGCCGTGCAAAACGCGGCGCTCACCTGCTACGCGGTGGAGGGGGCCTACCCCGACAGCCTGGAATACCTGCGCAGTCGCTACGGTCTCGCCTATGACGAGTCGCGCTACCTTGTGACCTACGATGCGTTTGCCTCGAACCTGGTGCCCGAAATTCGCGTGGTGGAAGTGGAGGCGGACGAATGAGCAAGCAGAGGAGCGCGGAACAGCACGGCATGCAGGGCGTGTTCGTGTTTGTGCTGCTGGGCCTGTTCGCGCTGATGTCCACGCTGATGGTGCTGCTCGGCGCGCAGATGTACCGCAGCACCGTCGCCAACGCCCAGGACAACAACGCCAAGCGCGTGCTGAGCGCCTACCTGCGCAGCATGGTGCGCGCCCAGGACGGCGCGCAGACCGTGGAGCTGCAGGAATACGACGGCGTGATGGCCCTGGCCCTGTACGAGGACATCGGCTCGGACCGTTACGTGACCTGGATCTACCAGTACGACGGGTACCTCCGGGAGCAGTTTACCAGCGACGGCTACGACTTCGACCCCGAGGACGGCACGCCCATCACGCCGGCTCACAGCTTCGACCCGGAGCTGGGGGACGGCCTGCTGACGGTGCGCGCCACCAACGAGCGGGACGAGGCCAGCGTCGTGCAGGTGGCCCTGCGCTGCCCGCAGTAAGGAGTCAATGATGCGCAAGAGGAATGGTTCCAACGTGCTGCTGGTGGAGATTCTGCTGGCGGTGCTGTTCTTCATGCTGTCCGCCACGGTGCTGGTGCAGGTGTTCGCCGCGGCCAGGAACATGACGGCGCGCTCCGGGGTGGAGACCCTGGCGCTGGCCGAGGCGCAGAACGTGGCGGAAACGCTGTACGCCGCCGAGGACCCCGACGCCGTGCTGGAGTCGATGGACTTCTACAATTCCCACGGGGCCTGGTCCCGCGACTACGGCGACTTCAGCCTGTACGTGATCGCCGAAACCCACGAAACCGACGCGGGCGAGCTGTGGGCGGGCGAGGTGAGCGCCTTCTATTCCCGGCGCCTCCCCGGGACCGCCCGGCAGGAGGATGAGCAGCTGTTCACGCTGCCCTGCACCCGTTACAAGGAGGTGCGCGGATGAAGCAGAAGAGCAGGGTCTCCCTGGGTCCCGGCGCGGCCTCGCTGATACTGATTGTGGTCATACTGTCGATGAGCGTGCTGGGCATACTCGCCCTGATGAACGCCCGCAGCGACAGCCGCCTCAGCAAGCGGAGCATCGAGGTGGTCACGGCGGGCTACGCGCTGAACGACATCTCGGAGCGCACGCTGGCGTCGCTGGACGCCGTCGCCGCCCGGGTCGGGCAGACCGCCTCGTCGGATGAGGCGTATTTGACGGCGTTGAAGGCCAGCCTGCCCTCCGGCATGAGCCTGGAGGAGCGGGTGGTTTCCTGGGAAGAGACGGACGGCTTTCGCACGCTGGAGTGTGCCGTCGAGGTGGCGCCCCTGGGCGCGGAACCGCGCCTGACGTGGAAGAGCCACCGCCTGACGGCGGTTACGGAGGGAACATGGAACTGAGGGAACTGCTGAAAAAGGCATACGACCTGGGCGGCGCGGATATATTTATCGTGCCCGGCGCGAAGGTCACGTGTAAGGTCAAGGGCGAAATGGTGCCCCTGTCCGATGATATTGTGAAGCCGGACGGCACGGAAAAGCTGGTGCGCGAGGCCTACGAGCTGGCCAAGCGCGACGTCACCCGGCTGAGCGAGGAGGGCGACGACGACTTCTCCTTCGCCATCCCGGGCGTCAGCCGCTTCCGCTGCAACGCCTATTACCAGCGCGGCACCATGGCCGCGACCTGCCGCCTGGTGGCCTTCGGCCTGCCGGACCCCAAGGATCTCGGCATTCCGGACATGATCATGGACCTGACCCGCTTCCGCAACGGCATGATCCTCGTCACCGGGCCGGCCGGCAGCGGCAAGAGCACCACGCTGGCCTGCATGGTGGACCGCATCAACAACGAGCGCAGCGGCCATATCGTCACCATCGAGGACCCGATCGAGTACATCCACAACCACAGGAAGTCGCTGGTGAGCCAGCGCGACGTGCCGAACGACTCGCCCACGTTCGCCCGCGCCCTGCGCGCGGCGCTGCGCGAGGCGCCGGACGTCATCATGCTGGGCGAGATGCGCGACCTGGAGACCATCCGGACGGCCATCACCGCGGCGGAGACGGGCCATCTGGTGCTGTCCTCGCTGCACACCACCGGCGCGGCCAAGACCGTGGACCGCATCCTGGACACCTTCCCCGCGGAGCAGCAGGCCCAGGTGCGCGTGCAGATCTCCATGGTGCTGCGCGCCGTGGTCTCCCAGCGCCTGATCCCCAAGAAGGACGGCGGGCAGATCGGCGTGTTCGAGGTCATGACCGTGAACCCGGCCGTGCAGAACCTGATCCGCGACGGCCGCACCCACCAGATCGACAACGCCATCTTCGGCGGCAGCGGCGGCCAGGGCATGATGTCCATGGACGGCGAGCTGCAGCGCCTGGTGCGCGCGGGCGTCATCAGCCGCGAGACGGCGCTGATCTACGCCGTCAGCCCGGACACGCTGGCGAAGCGCATATAATCCAACGGACCCGCCCGGCGCGCCGGGATCGGGAGAGAGGCGGCAACGGAAACGCATTCCGTTGCGGCCTTTTCCATGTCCGCCATCTGAACGCAGGGGAGGGAGCGCAGCATGCCGCAAAGACGCCGTGAGCGGCCGGAGGGCCTGCCGCTGGGCGCGCTGAACCGCGCGCTGATCGCCGTGGACGCGCTGACCGCGGCGGCGCTGGTCTGCGTCGTTGCGCGTCGGCCCGGCGACTTCCGGGGCCTGCAGGCGCTGGTCGCGCTGTCGCTCATACTGCTGCTGACGGCGACCGTCGCCGCGTCGCTGCTCGTCATCCGCCCGCTGGAGCGGGCCGTGAAGCACATCCGCGCCAACCGGGAGCTGCCGGTGACCGGCTCGCGGGAGATGCGCATACTGGCCCGCGCCTACAACGACATGTTCGCCCGCCACAGCCACCACGCCCGGCAGCTCGCGTACTCGGCCACCCATGACGCGCTGACGGGGCTGTACAACCGCGCGGGCTTCGAGGCCCTGCGGGCGGAGCTGGAAACGGACGACATCGCCGTGCTGGCCATGGACGTGGACGACTTCAAGCGCTACAACGATACCTACGGCCACGACATGGGCGACCGGGTGCTGCAGCGCGTGGCGCGCGCGGTGCGGGCGGAATTCCGAGCCGGGGACGCGGTGGTCCGCATGGGCGGCGACGAGTTCCTGGTGGTCATGAAGGGCGGCGGCACGGCGCTGGCCGGGCTGGTGGAGGACAGGATGCGGCGCGTGATGGCGCGGCTGGCCGAGCCCGGCGAGGGCACGCCGGGCATCTCGCTGAGCGTGGGCGTGGCCTTCGGCGACCGATCCGCGCCCCTCGGCGACGTCTTCCGGGACGCCGACGACGCCCTCTACGCCGCCAAGCGCGGCGGCAAGGGCTGCTGCGCCTTCCACGGGGCGAACTCTTAACTTGCATTCCCGACCGCGGTGTGTTATACTGCCAAGGCTTAGCGGCAAGACAGTTCGAAACCATCCTGTCTATAAACAAAACTAGGGACGAAGACAAATGTATTTTTGTTGGGGCGCGCCCGGGATGGGTGCGCTCTTTTTTGTCGGAGGGGAAGTGAGAGAATCCTTCCGGCAGAAATCGTCGACACGCACAAGGAGGTGACGAAAATGGATATGAAGAACCTGACCAATACCCAGAAACTGACCCTGTCGGGCGTTACAATGGCCCTGTACATCGTGGTGATGTACTTCACGCAGAGCTTTGCCTTCGGGCAGTACCAGGTTCGCGTCGCGACCGCGATCTATGGTACCGCATATCTGTTTCCGTTCCTGGTTGTGCCGCTGGGCCTTTCCAATCTGCTCGCGAACATGGTGATGGGCGGGCTGGGCTTTTTCGACATCGTCGGCGGCGGGCTGGTCGGCCTGCTCACCGCCGGCTGCTGCGCCCTGCTGGGCCGCAGGCGCCTGACGACGTGGTCGGTGATCGCGCCGATCGCGCTGATCCCCGCGCTGGGCGTATCGCTGTGGCTGAGCGGGCTCATCGGCGTGCCCTACTGGGCGCTGGCGGGCAGCCTGCTGGTGGGCCAGGCCATCGCCGGCGTCATCGGCGCGCTGCTGGTCAATGCGCTCAAGAAGATCTGGAGGTTATGACATGAGCGGACGTACCCATGAAGAAACCGAGGGCCTGTCCCTGCTCGGCAACGGGAAGCCGGTCTACAAGAGCGACTACGCCCCCGAGGTGCTGGAGACCTTCGTCAACAAGCACCCGGACAACGACTACTTCGTGAAGTTCAACTGCCCGGAGTTCACCAGCCTGTGCCCCATCACCGGCCAGCCGGACTTCGCCACGGTGTACATCAGCTATGTGCCCGGGGTGCGCATGGTGGAGTCGAAGTCCCTGAAGCTGTACCTGTACAGCTTCCGCAACCACGGCGACTTCCACGAGGACTGCATGAACATCATCATGAAGGACCTGATCCGCCTGATGGACCCGAAGTACATCGAGGTCTGGGGCAAGTTCACGCCCCGCGGCGGCATTTCCATCGACCCGTACTGCAACTACGGCAAGCCCGGCACCCGCTGGGAGGAGGTCGCCTGGCAGCGCCTGAGCCAGCACGATCTCTACCCCGAGAAGGTGGACAACCGCTGACCCGTACCTGGGCAGGCGCGAACCGACGGCGTTCGCGCCTGTTTTTTGTCTCCCGGGCGCGGCGGCGCCAAAACGCCTTGACATCGCCGGTTGAATATACTATCATGGGAGCGAGGGCAGCGCCGCCCGCAGCGGACCGGCGCGGCGGAAGCGACCCGGACGCACGCGAAAGTGCGAGAGGAGGGCAACCATGCGGAGCATTGAAACCCTGAGGGCCTTTGGCGCCAACACGAACGAGGGCCTGGCCCGCTGCTTCAACGACGAGTCGTTCTACCTGCGGCTGGTGGACGTGGGCCTGGCCGACCTCAACTTCGACAGGTTGAAGGATGCCCTGGCCGCGGGAAACGCCGAGGCCGCCTTCGAGGCCGCCCACGCGCTGAAGGGTTCCATCGGGAACCTCGCGCTGACGCCGATCTACGAGCCCGTGTGCGAGCTGACCGAGCGCCTGCGCGGCAAGAGCGGCCCCGTGGATACCGGCGACCTGCTGGACCGGGTGCTGGCGCAGCGGGAGAAGGCGCGCGCACTGTGAATCGAACCGATGACCGCCCGTGAAACCGCCCATCCCAACGACCCATGACAGGAGGAATCACCATGAAGAAGCTCGTCGCCATCCTGCTGGCCGCGCTCATGCTGCTGGCGCCCGTCGCGCTGGCGGAAAACACCGCCGCCATACTGACCCTGACCGACATCGTCGCCACCAACGGAGGGGAGTCCGTACCGCTGACGGGCCTGTGCATCACCGCGGCCATCGACGCCGAGAACGACCCCACCTTCATCCTCACCGCCGACGACGGGACCGATTACCTGGCCGCCGCCGCCATGCGCATCGACGCGAAGGGCCAGATGGACATTACCCTGGAGAACCTGGACGCCTCCTACACGGCGGACATCATGAGCCTGGCGTCCCAGCAGGGGATCGACAGTTCGGTGGCCGGGATGGCCTCCCAGAGCTATGAGGAGCTGCCCGAGCTGATGCGGACGCTGGTGCCCGCGATGGACGAGCTGGTGCTGCCCGCCTTCTCCGGCGTGACCATCCCCAAGATGGACCTGTCCGAGCTGCTGTCGGGCTTCATCACCGGCGAGAGCAACGGCGTGTCGGAATTCACGATTCACTACGGGCAGTTCGTCAGCCTGCTGGACATGGTGAAGCAGTACGCCTCATTGGCCGGTAGCCAGATTCCCAACCTGGACGAGGTCCTCTCGGCCATCGACGAGATGAAGGCCAACGGCCAGGGCTTCATGGTGCGGGGCACCATCGAGGACAACGGCAGGCGGCAGAACGTGACCGCGAGCCTGATCCCCGTGGACAACTTTGTGGAGATGGACAGCGCCGTGCTGAAGCTGTCGGTCTCCTCCGAGGAGAACACCATCGTCGCCATCGGCATGCCGGAGGGCCAGTCGGGCGTGCCCATGTTCATACTGAACCTGCTCTCCGACCCCGCCAAGCCGTCGCTGACTGCGGAAATGAGCATCGGCGAGGCGAGCATAAGCTTCCGCCTGTTCCCGGAGGACGGCCTGCAGAAGATGACCTTCGACGTGTCCTCCGACGGCGAGGACGCCTTCAAGGTGGCGTTTGGCTACGGCAACACGAACGGCCGCGACCTGCTGAACTTCGAGGCCTTCGGCGGCGGCAGCGCGCTCTCGCTGAACTTCGACACCGCCATGGGCGCCGACGGCGTGCGCACCGGCACCGTATCGTTCACCGCGGACGATGTGGTCATCACGGGCAACATCGCCATGCAGTTGAGCGAGGAGGCGCCGGTGGAGATCGCCTGGCCCGAGAACCGCGTTTCCATCGAGGAGCTGGACGGCGAGGCGATGAACGAGGCCATGGCGCCGCTGATGGCGTACTTCGAAAACCTCGAGGCGTAAGCGCCGCGCCACCGTGGGCTGTCCCGGCGCGACAGGAGCGGGAGGGGCGATGCGCGGCGCCGCCGCGCCCCATGATCCCGCGGACTGCCATGCCGGGGCAGCCCCTTTTCCGCCTGTGGATTTACTGTGGTAACAGGTTACCGGATTGGAAACACCCATGAACGCAAAGCTGCAAATGATCCTCGCCATGGCCATCTACGGAACCCTGGCTCCCTTCGTGCGCCGCATCCCGCTGTCCTCGGCGGAGGTGGCGCTGTTTCGCGCGGTCATCGCGCTGGGGGCGGTGCAGGCGGCGCGCCGGCTCCGCCGCGGCGGCGCGGGGGAGCGGCTGCGGTTGGGCGGCGAAACGTGGATGCTGCTGCTCTCCGGCGCGGCGATGGGCCTCAACTGGGTGTTCCTGTTCCAGGCCTACCGCTACACCAGCGTGGCCGTGGCGACGCTCAGCTACTACTTCGCCCCGGTGATCGTGATGGTCGCGAGCCCGCTGCTGTTCCGGGAGCGGGTCACCCGCGGGCAGGTGCTCTGCTTCGTGGGCTCCACGGCGGGTCTGGTGCTGGTGGTCAACCCCGGCGGGCTGGGGGAGGGCAGCCACCTGCTGGGCGTGGCGTTCGGGCTGGCGGCGGCGGTGCTGTACGCCAAGGTCATCCTGCTGAACAAGCGTATTCGGTCCGTGACGGGGCTGGACCGCACGCTGTTGCAGTTCCTCGCCGCGGCGGCGGTGCTGCTGCCCTACGTCTACCTCACCGGCGGCTTTCACCTGGCGGCCATGGACGCCCCCGGCTGGGCCAGCCTGCTGGCGGTGGGCCTCATCCACTCCGGCGCGGCCTATGTGCTGTACTTTTCGGCGCTGCGCACGCTGCCGGGGCAGGAGACGGCCATCCTCAGCTACATCGACCCGCTGGTGGCGGTGATCCTGTCCGTGACGCTGCTGGGCGAGCCCGTCGCCCCGGCGCAGTTGGTCGGCGGCGCGATGATCCTCGCCTTTACGCTGGCGAACGAGCTGGCGGGGAAAAACCCGAAGCGCTAAAGGTTCATTTAAGGAAGGCCGCTTATAATGTCCCCAACGACGACCGAAAGGGGGACATCATCATGAAAAAGACACTGGCCATTCTGCTGGCGCTGGCAATGGCGCTGGGCATGCTGCCCGCGTGGGCGGAGGGCGCCGCGGAGGCTTCCGACAAGGCGGCCATCGAGGCGGCGCTGAACCTCGCGAACAATCCCGACCAGGAGTGGACCTACAATTCCGAGGCCGACGCCTGGACGCTGTCCGTCGTGACGGCGGTGACGAAGCCCGTCATCGAGGACGAGGAGGGCGTGTCGGTGTGCGTGCCCGGCGCGTATGTCACCGGCATCGACACCGACGGCGACGGCGCGGCGGACGTGACCGCCGATACCGCCACGGAAGCCGTAAAGGGCTGTCTGGTCATCGACTACGAGGCCGAAATCACCAGTACCAACGGCCAGACCTATACCGCCGCCACCGCGCCCGTGATCCTGAACACCGGCGCGGCGGGCTACGGCAATTCCAGCAACACCACCGCCGCCGCGACCTACGCCGCCGAGGGCTACATCAACGTGGCCTGCGGCAACCGCGGCAAGCAGGACAGCACCACGAATTCCGCGGGCGAGACGGCCTACACCGGCGACGCGCCCTCCTGCCTGGTCGACCAGAAGGCGGCGGCGCGCTTCGTGAAGTACAACATCCTGCTGGGCAACCTGCCCGGCAGCGTGGACTACTGGGTGTCCACCGGCGGCAGCGGCGGCGGCGCGCACGCGGCGATGTTCGCGGCGACCTCCAATAATCCGGATTTCTGGGATTATCAGATCGAGGTCGGTGCGGTGGGCGTCTACAGGAACGCGGACGGCACCTACTGCACCACGGTCAACATCGACGGCGAGGAAGTGGAGCTGTCCGACGGCGCGTGGGGCTGCGTGGCCTATTCCGCCATCACTTCGCTCTACGAGGCCGACATGGCGCTGGCGATGGAGTACACGCTGAACGCGGACTTCAACTTCAACACCGACTTCCAGCAGGCGCTGGCGGCCTGTCTGTCGCAGGCGTACATGGACTACATCAACGGCCAGAACCTGACCGTGGACGAGCTCGCCGTGGGCTTCGACCTGGACGGCGACGGGGCGCTGAACAGCACGATCGCGCTGACCATCGAGTACGACGAAGAGCAGTACGCCGACACCAACGGCTACGGCGGAACCTACCTCGACCTGTACCTCGCGGAGCTGACCGAGAACCTGCAATGGTACGTGGACAACCTGGCTTATGCCGAGGGCTGGACATGGTTTGACGCCGAGGGCGAGGCGCTTACGGACGAAGAAGTGGCGGCGATGACCGACGCGGACCGCGCGCAGGCGTTCCTCGAAGGCCGCTACGCCAAGGGCAGCACCGGCAGAGGCGGCATGGGCGGCCACGGCATGGGCGGCGGCTTCCCGGGCGGCGGCGAGCGCCCCGACTTCGCGGACGGCGGCCCCGGCGGCATGGGCGGCAATCCCCCGGAGATGACCGGCGCGGACGGCAACGGGCGCGGCTTCGACAACGCCGATGTCGCCGAGAACAGCGCCGGCGACGAAATGGACGTGGGCACCCCCGACGCGGGCACGACGCAGGCGGCGGGCAGCGGCACCGACTCCAACAACTACGCCAGCTATGATGAACTGCTGGCGGCGTATGAGGCGGACATCGCCGAGATCCAGGCGGGCGACGCCTACGGCAACAACATCGTCGATCTCTACAACCCGCTGAACTACATCGGCGCGGAGGGCACGGAGGATCCCGCGTGGATGCGGATCGTCTGTGGCGCGGTGGAGGGCGACATCGCGATGTTCAACTCCCTGAACCTGCAATTGGCCGCGCTGAACGCGGGCATCGACGCCACGATCGAGTGGCAGTGGGACGGCGGCCACGTGCCCGGCGAGGTGCTCGGCAACAGCCTGGCGCTGTGGGTGGATACGATGTACGGCGAGTACGTCAGCGGCGTGGAGACCGTGAAGGCGGAGGCGGAAGCGCAGACGACCAACGGCACCGCCGAATCCGCCACAGGCACGGACCTGTCCGGCTGGGTGACGCTCGACGATGGGGGTTTGGTGTCCTTCACGCTGGCGGACGGCATGGCCTACCGCACGAGCGGCGCTTCCAAGGCGGTCCCCGGCTTCGACGTGATCGACTACGGCCAGGAGGACTACGTGTTCGGCGACAGCGACACCGACGCCCGCCACTGGAGCGAATGGGTGCTGAAGGCGCTGCGGGAGAACCGCGAGGCGCTGGAGCCGCTGTTCAACGCGGGCTGACGGGAAGGGCGGCGGAGTGCTCCGCCGCCCTTTTGCGCGCCGCAGGATGTTAAAAGTTGGTAAAAGTCCGGCAATGCATGGAGAAACGGGGTATAATGAGAGTTGCCAATGGACGCTCGTTCAACGAGCGAGTAAAGGAGGAAAGACCTATGGGCAAACTGGACGGAAAGGTGGCAATCATCACCGGTTCCACCTCGGGCATGGGCCGCGACACGGCCTATCTGTTCGCCAAGGAAGGCGCGAAAGTGGTCGTCACCGGCCGCAACGAGGCGCGCGCCAAGGCGGTTGTGGACAAGATCAGGGAAGAGGGCGGCGAGGCCATCTACGTCATCGCCGACACCAGCGACCTGGGCGCGTCGCAGAAGATCTTCGACGCCACCATGGAAGCCTACGGCACCGTGGACATCCTGTTCAACAACGCCGGCATGCTGAGCCTGAAGCCGATTCTGGACCTGTCCCTGGAGGAGTTCCAGAACGTGATGAACGTGAACGTGACCTCTGCCTTCCTGCTGACCAAGCTGTGCGCGCCGGTCATGAAGGCCAAGGGCGAGGGCCACATCATCAATACCTCTTCCGTGGCGGGCTGCGCGGCGCACTGGGGCCCGGTGGCCTACTGCACCAGCAAGCACGCCATGAACGGCCTGACCAAGGCCATGGCGCTGGAGCTCGGGCCGGAGATCCACGTGAACGGCATCCAGCCCGGCGCGATCCGCACCGCCATGCTGGACTCCGCCGGCGGCGAGGCGGCCATGGGCTTCATGAAGCAGCGCTCTCCGCTGGGCCGCATCGCGGACGGTATCGAGATCGCCACCGTGGCGCTGTTCCTGGCGACCAGCGATTCCTCGTTCATCGACGGCCAGTTGATCCGCGTGGACGGCGGCGTGGACATCTGATCGAGGTCAGAGTTCCGCGCGAAAACCCCCGTTTCTTTGGAAACGGGGGCTTTTTGCGCGCCGGGGCGCTACTTCTTCTTCAGCCTTCCGCGAACCCAATACGCGCCCAGCAGCGCCCACACGCAGGCGAGCGCGATGAGCAGCGCGCGGGAGCCGGCGGGGAGCGGGCCGAGCTCCTTCCTGCCGTCGCCGCCGGCGGAGGTCTGGTCCAGGTGGTAGAGGGAGGTGACGCTGTCGTAGAGCTTGTCGATGTAGGCGTCGTCCACCGTTTTCTTGCGGCGCACGGCCTTGGTCACGTCCTCGATCATCTGGCCGGCGGCGTCCCGGAGCGAAGTGGAGCCGTTGAACACCGGCGTGGTGAAGGTGTTCTCCACGTTCGCCATCAGCAGCCGGGCCGCCTCGATCTTGACCGGGTAGTGGAGCGCGTTGTCCTCCCCGGCGCGGGCGAGGTAGTCCTGGTAGGCGGGGTCGTCCACGGCCTTGCGGGTGACGGGCAGGTAGCCCTCCGTCTCGGCGTAGGCGATCTGCACGTCGTTGGTCAGCAGGTACTGCGCGAACAGCCAGCTCGCCAGCACCTCCTGGGGATCCTGCTTGTTGAACACGCACAGGCTCGGGCCCTGGGAGATCATCCTGGGGTTGTCCGGGTCGAACTGGGGCACCGGGCGCACGTCGGTCTCGAAGCGCACAATCTTGTCCTCGGCGATGTCCACCAGCGGGGCGTCGCTGCCCATCCAGGTCGCGCCGGCGGTGGAGTCCACCGCGAAGATGCACTGGCCCGCGTTCAGGAAGTTGGCCGGGTAGCTGGAGATCTTGAACGTGGAGAACGCGCCGGATTTCGCGTGCTTCGAGATCTCCAGCAGCAGTTGCTTCGTGGTGTCGTTCAGGATCAGGATCTCCCCCGCGTCGGTGGAGTAGCCCGCGTCCAGTTGGCGGAGCATCTGGATCATCATGTTGTCGGTGCTCTTGTAGATGAAGGGGATCATCACCTGCTGGCCGTTCACGGCGAAGGTGCCGTCGGGGTTCTTCTTCGTCGCGGCCTCGGACACCTCCCACACGAAGTCCCAGGTGAGCACGTCCGGCACCTCGTAGCCCAGGGCCTCCACGAAGGTGCGGTTGACGTAGCACGCCTCGGTGGAGCGCATGAAGGGCACGGCGTATACCGTCGCCGCCTCGCCCTGGCCGATGACGCACTCCGCCAGGAACTCGGGCACGATCTCCTCGCCATTGGGGCCGTCGAAGCGCAGGTCGCTGCCGCCCAGGCCGTACTTTTCGTCGGTGAGCAGGTTCCACAGCGGCACGACCACGTTGTCGCCGGTCATGTAGGTGGCAATGTGGTCCGGGTAGGTGATGCACACGTTCGGCGTGGTGTCGGTGGCGATGTTGGTGATGACGTCGTTGTAGATCTTGCCGTAGTCGTTGTACTGCTTGATGGACACGGTGACGTTGGGGTACAGCGCCTCGAAGTCCGCGATGGCCTGCTTGTAGATGTTGGCCTGGGTCAGGTTGGTGTCGTTCTTGGCCCAGAAGGTCAGGTCGAAGTGCCGGGAGGTGTCGAATTCCGCGGGCACCTCGAAGGCGCTCCGCCCGCGCGAGCCGTGGCAGCCCGCGAGCGCGAACACCACCGCCGCCAGGACGAGCCCCGCGGCGATCCGCCTGACGACGGACCCCCGACGCGCGGTTTTCCGCTTATCCATGCGACTCATCCCTTGATCCCTCCCCTCGACACGCCTGCCATGACCTTCTTGCGGAAGCACAGGAACAGCGCGATGAGCGGCAGGGAGATGACCACCACCGCCGCCATCATGGCCGGGATGTTCTCGCGGCCGAAGCCGTTCTCGCGGATCTCCTGGATGCCGTTGGACACCAGGAAGTAGGCGGGGTCGTCGGTGACCAGTCGCGGCCAGACGTAGCTGTTCCAGCACTCGATCACCTTCAGGATCACGATGGTGATGATCGTCGGGCGGCAAATGGGCATCATCACGCGGGTGAGGTACTTGAAGTCGGTGGTGCCGTCCACCTTGGCGGCGGAATACAGCTCGTCCGGGATCTGGGCGAAGTTCTCCCGCAGCAGGTAGATGTAGAACACCGACGTCACCGACGGCAGGATCAGGCCCGCGTAGGTGTTGCGCAGCCCGGCGTTGGTGATGGTCTGGAAGTTGGTGATGATGACCAGCTCGTTGGGGATCATCATCAGCGCCAGGAACAGCGCGAACACCAGGTTGCGGCCCCGGAACTCCAGCCGCGCGAAGGCGAAGGCCGCCGGGATGATCACCGCCATCATCAGCCCCGTGGTGACGATCGTGAACAGCAGGCTGTTCAGGAAGTAGCGCGCCAGCGGCACGGCGGAGAAGGCCTCGCGGTAGTTCTCCAGCGTGGGGGACAGCGTGAAGAAGGCGGGCACGTACTCGCCGTTGTAGGCGCTGTAGCTCTTCACGGAGCTGAGGATCATCCAGTAGTAGGGGAACAGCACCATCAACGCCCACAGCGTGAGCAGGATGTAGGTGACGGTGCGCACCGCCGCCCTCCGGGTGCGGGAGGCGCGGGAGATGCGGCTCAGTTCGTTTTGCCGGGCGGACACGTTCGCGCCTCCTCTCTAGTAGTGCACGTTCTTTTTGCTGATGGACAGGTTGATGAGCGTGATGGTGAACACCACCGCGAACAGCAGTATGGCCGCCGCCGAGGCGTAAGAGGGGTAGCCGCCGCTGTCGCCGTAGAGCATGTCGTACACGTAGCCCACGATGGTGTTCATCTCCGCGGCGTTCAGGTTGGTGCCGAACAGGGCCACGGCGTCGCTGTAGGCCTTGAAGGCCCCGATGAAGCCGGTGATCACCAGGTAGAAGATCATGGGGGAGATCATCGGCAGGGTGATCTTGCGGAAGATGCGGAAGGGGGAGGTGCCGTCCACCTTGGCGGCGTTGTAGTAGGTCTGGTCCACCGACGCCAGGGCGCTGGTGAGGATCAGCACCTTGAACGGCATGACGACCCACACCGTGTAGAAGCACAGCACGAACATCTTCGCCCAGTACGGGCCGTCGATGAAGTCCACCGGGCCCCGCCCGAACCAGGCCAGCACCAGGTTCGCCAGGCCGTCGGTGTAGGCGGTGCGCTTGAACAGGATCATGAACACCAGGCCGACCGCCAGGGTGTTGGTCACGTAGGGCAGGAAGTAGACCGTCTGGTACAGCTCCTTCAGCTTCGATATGCTGCTCAGACCCACCGAGATCAGCAGCGCCAGCAGCGTGGACAGCGGCACCGTGATGACCACCAGGATGAAGGTGTTCTTCAGCGCCTGCAGGAAGTAGGGGTCGTGCAGCACGTAGCTGTAGTTGTACAGGCCCACGCCGAAGTAGGTCTGGCTGGCGGAGTTGTAGCCCTCCTCGAAGGAGTACACGAACACGTCGACCAGCGGGTAGACCATGAAGAACCCCAGGAACAGCATGGCCGGCAGCAGGTAGAGCCAGCCCTTGAGGTTGTTCGCCTTCTTATCGCCGCGCATGTCACTTCACCTCGTCCATGGGCGCCCGCGGGCCGTCGAAGGGGACGCGCGCCTCGCTCTCCCGGTCGAACAGGTGGACCTTGCGGGGCTTAAGGTCGAACCGCACGGCCTGCCCGGTCGCGCCCGCCCGGTTCTCGGCGCTGATGATGGCGCGGATCTGGTCGGCGGTCGCGGCGGGGTGGTGGCACACCACGCTGATGTCCCGGCCCATGACCTCCACCCGGTCCAGCCCGCAGGTGAACCGGCCGTCCGGCTTCAGCACGAAGCCCTCCGGGCGGATGCCGACCCACACGGCGCGGTCGTCCGCGCCGGGCACGTCCAGCACGTCCTCGTCGCCGATGTACAGCCGGCCGCCCCGCACCGCGCCCTCGAACACGTTGATGGGCGGCGTGCCCAGAAACTTCGCCACGAACAGGTCCACCGGGTCGTCGTACACGTTCTGGGGCTGGTCGATCTGGTGCACCACGCCGTCCTTCATCACCACGATCATGTCGGAGATGGACATGGCCTCCTCCTGGTCGTGGGTGACGAACACGGTGGTGATGCCCGTCTCCCGCTGGATGCGGCGGATCTCCTCCCGCGTCTGGAGCCGCAGCCGCGCGTCCAGGTTGCTGAGCGGCTCGTCGAGCAGCAGCACCCGCGGCATCTTCACCACGGCTCGGGCGATGGCCACGCGCTGCTGCTGGCCGCCGGACATCTCGCCGGGCTTGCGGTCCATCAGCCCCTCGATCTGCACCAGCTTCGCCGCCTCCAGCGCGCGGCGGTCCATCTCCTCCCGGCTCGGCCGGTCCGCGCCTTTCAGGTTCTGCAGGGGGAACTGGATGTTCTGCCGCACGGTCAGGTGGGGGTAGAGGGCGTAGTTCTGGAACACCAGGCCCACGCCGCGGTTTTCCGGGGGCAGGTCGGTGACGTCGTCGTCCCCGAACAGGATCCGCCCGCTGGTGGGCGTCAGCAGCCCGCTGATGAGGTTCAGGCAGGTGCTCTTGCCGCAGCCCGAGGGCCCCAGCAGGCCGATGAGCTTGCCGTCGGGGATCTCAAAGTCGAAGTCGTTGACGGCGATCACCTCGTCGTTGACCTTCCTGTTCCGGCTGGGAAACTTCTTGGTGAGATGCTGCAATACCACTTTCATGCTGCGTCTTCCCTTCGGGTTTGTTCGCGCACGGGTGCGTTTGAACAGATTATAGCATAATCGAGGGGCAGAGGGAAGGGTGGAATTCCGATTTGTGACGCAATTCGTCATTTCGCTTATCGTATGCGTGCGAATGTGCATTTTCTGTTATAAATCCGTTCCTTTCGGCGTTGGGCCTGCATTCTTCCTTGACATTTCTTGCAGATGTACGTATAATTTCAAACGAATGCCTGAGGGCGAGCGCATGGCGCCGCCGCAGGAGAAGTAAGGAGGAAACCCCATGAACAAGAAGATTCTGGCTTTGATTCTGGTCGTGCTGGTCGTGGCGATTGGTGTCTTCGCCTATACGAAGATGTCCGCCAAGCCGACGACGCCTGAAGCGCCCGTGGAGACGGCCACCGAGGCCCCCGCCGAGGAGCCCGCTGAGGAAGCGGCCCCCGCCGAGGAAGCCGAAGCCCCCGCCGAGGAAGCTGCCCCCGCCGAGGAAGCGGCCCCCGCTGAGGAAGCCCCCGCTGAGGAAGCTCCCGCTGAGGAAGCCCCCGCCGAGGAGAACGCTGCTGAGGAAGCCCCCGCCGAGGAAGCCCCCGCTGAGGAAGCCCCCGCCGAGGAAGCCCCCGCCGAGGAAGCTCCCGCCGAGGAAGCCCCCGCTGAGGAAGCTGCCCCCGCCGAGGAAGCCCCCGCTGAGGAAGCTGCCCCCGCCGAGGAAGCTCCCGCCGAGGAAGCTGCTCCCGCTGAGGAAGCCCCCGCTGAGGAGCCCGCTGCCGAGACCACGACCACCGGTGCCAAGCTGCCCTTCCACGTCGGCATCATCACCGGTACCGTGTCCCAGTCCGAGGACGACCGCCGCGGCGCCGAGGCCTTCCAGGCCAAGTACGGCGAGGATTGCGTCTTCCTGGCCACCTATCCCGACAACTTCCCGGATGAGAAGGAAACCGTTATCCAGACCATCGTGAACATGGCCGACGACCCCGACATGAAGGCCGTCATCGTCAACCAGGGCGTGCCCGGCACCGCCGAGGCCTTCCGCCAGATCAAGGAGCGCCGCTCCGACATCATCTGCATCTCCGGCGAGTCCCAGGAAGACCTGCCCGTGATCGCGGAATCCGCCGACCTGGTGGTCGTCAACGACTTCGTGTCCCGCGGCTACCTGATCATCAAGACCGCCGCCGACCTGGGCTGCAAGACCTTCGTGCACATCTCCTTCCCCCGTCACCTGGGCATCGAGTCCCTCAGCCGTCGTCTGGCGGTCATGAAGGAAGCGGGCAAGGAGCTGGGCGTTGAGATCGTCGAGGAGACCGCTCCCGACCCGACCAGCGACGTTGGCGTCGCCGGCGCGCAGCAGTTCATCCTTGAGAAGACCCCCGAGTGGGTGAACAAGTACGGCACCGACTCCGCCTACTTCTGCACCAACGACGCGCACACCGAGCCCCTGATCAAGGAGCTGCTGGAGTGCGGCGGCTACTTCATCGAGGCCGACCTGCCCTCCCCGCTGATGGGCTATCCGGGCGCGCTGGGCGTTGACCTGACCGACGCCGCCGGCGACTTCGAGAAGATCCTCGAGACCGTCGAGAACGCCGTGATCGAAAAGGGTGGCGCGGGCCGCTTCGGCACCTGGGCCTACTCCTATGGCTATGCCTCTTCCTTCGCCCTGGCCGAGCATGCCGTGAACGTCATCAACGGCGAGAGCGAGCTGACCGACCTGGACGACATCGCCGACGCTTTCGGCAAGGTCTCCAACGTGGACTGGTCCGGTGCGAACTACACTGATGCGACCACCGGCGTCAAGACCGAGAATCTGTTCCTGATCTATCAGGACACCTACATCATGGGCCGCGAGGGCGACAAGTTCATGCACACCCCCGATGTGGAGATTCCCGAGAAGTACTACACCGTCAAGTAATTCGGCGCGGTAGGGAAAGAAGGGGAGGAGTCACTCCTCCCCTTCTTTAAGCATTTCATCCCGGGCGTGTTTCTTCGGAAGCGGCGACCTGCCGCCGGCCCCCGCGGGCGGCGCGTCGGCGTTCCCGGAGCAACCGGGACATCCAGTCCAACACAGAAAAGGTAGATTATCATGAGCAATCAGGCACCCTTACTGGAACTGAAGAACATCAGGAAGGACTTCTACGGCAACCAGGTCCTGACGGACATCAACCTCACCGTGCACGAGGGCGAGGTCGTGGGCCTGGTGGGCGAAAACGGCGCGGGCAAGAGCACGCTGATGAAGATCCTGTTCGGCATGACCGAGATCCGCGAGACCGGCGGCTACGGCGGCGACGTGATCCTGGAGGGCAGGAAGGTCAGCTTCAACAGCCCCTTCGACGCGCTGGAGGCCGGCATCGGCATGGTGCACCAGGAGTTTTCGCTGATCCCCGGCTTCACCGCCACGGAGAACATCCTGCTGAACCGCGAGCCCCAGAAGAAGAGCGTGGTCTCGGAGGTGTTCGGCGAGCGGCTCAACACGCTGGACCGCCGCGAGATGAAGCAGCGCTCCGAAGCCGCCATCGAGAAGATGGGCGTGAAGATCGACGGCGAGATGGTGATTGCCGACATGCCCGTGGGCCACAAGCAGTTCACCGAGATCGCCCGCGAGCTCTCCAAGGAGCAGTTGAAGCTGCTGATCCTGGACGAGCCCACCGCCGTGCTCACCGAGCAGGAGGCCGACGCGCTGCTGGCGTCCATCCGCGGCATGTCCGCGCGGGGCATCGCCGTCATATTCATCACCCACCGCCTGCAGGAGATCCTGAACGTGTGCGGCAAGGTGGTGGTCATGCGCGACGGCGTGCTGGTGCAGGACGTGCCCGCCGCCGAGACCAACGTCACCGAGATCACCCGCTGGATGGTGGGCCGCTCGGTGAACCAGGGCGCGGTCAGCCACCGCGAGCCGCCCGAGACGCGCACCATCATGGCCATCCGCAAGCTGTGGGTCGATATGCCCGGCGAGACCGTGCGCAACGTCAACCTGGACGTGCGCGAGGGCGAGATCCTGGGCATCGGCGGCCTGGCGGGCCAGGGCAAGCTCGGCATTCCCAACGGCGTCATGGGCCTGTATCCCGCCGGCGGCAGCGTGGAGTTCGACGGGAAAAACATCCCGCTGAACCAGCCCCGCCAGTGCCTGGACAGCCAACTGGCCTTCGTGTCCGAGGACCGGCGCGGCGTGGGCCTGCTGCTGGACGAGAGTCTGGAGT
This sequence comes from uncultured Eubacteriales bacterium, assembly GCA_902793325.1. GTDB lineage: Bacteria > Bacillota > Clostridia > Christensenellales > Aristaeellaceae > UBA2862. Next base: position 10,408 of record CADBCY010000033.1, on the reverse strand, counting down.
GGAACATCGCCTTCCCGGCCATGCAGATCCACGACAAGTTCCTCAAGCCCCTGCTGGGCGGCCTCATCAAGTGGCGCGACGACAGGGCCGTCGGCGAGGTCACCCGCAAGTACATCGACGACCTGCAGATCAAGTGCACGTCCTCCAGGCAGAAGGCAAAGCAGCTCTCCGGCGGCAACCAGCAGAAGGTGTGCCTGGCCAAGGCCTTCGCGCTGGAGCCCAAGTTCCTGTTCGTGTCCGAGCCCACCCGCGGCATCGACGTGGGCGCAAAGGCCCTGGTGCTGGAGGCGCTCAAGAAGTTCAACCGGGAGAGCGGCATCACCATCGTGATGATCTCCTCGGAGCTGGAGGAGCTCCGGCAGGTGTGCGACCGCATCGCCATCGTGTCCGGCGGCCGTATCGCGGGCATCCTGCCCGCCAGCCAGCCCAGCGAGGAGTTCGGCGCGCTGATGGTCAGCTCCGTAGTCTAAGGAAGGGTGGGGAATCGTACTATGAGTGATATTTCCAACAACGCCGCGACGACTCCGCTGGAGCGGATCCAGAGCGCTTTCCGCAGCTTCGGCCTGCCGCGCCTGATCATTGCGGGCATGCTGCTGGTGCTGCTGATCGCCGCGCCCTTCGTGGGAGCCAACTTCTGGATGCAGATTACCAACGTGCTGAACCGCTTTACGTGGAACGGCGTGCTGGTGCTGGCCATGGTGCCCATGGTGCACTCCGGCTGCGGCCTGAACTTCGGCCTGCCGCTGGGCATCATCTCGGGCCTGCTGGGCGCGACGCTGTCGCTGGAGCTGGGCTTCACCGGGGCGGCGAGCTTCCTCATGGCCATCCTGCTGTCCACCCCCTTCGCGCTGGTGCTGGGCGCGGGCTACGGCTGGCTGCTCAACAAGATCAAGGGCGGCGAGATGATGATTGCCACCTACGTGGGCTTCTCCTCGGTGTCCTTCATGTGCATGATGTGGCTGCTGCTGCCCTACCACAAGGCGGACATGGTGTGGGGCTACGCGGGCAAGGGCCTGCGTACCACCATCTCCCTGGAGGGCTACTACGACAAGATCCTGGCGAACTTCCTGCAGATTCGCCTGGGCGATTTGGTGATCCCCACCGGCGCGATCCTGTTCTTCGCGCTGCTGGCCTTCCTGATGTGGGCCTTCCTGCACACCAAGACCGGCACGGCCATGACCGCCGTGGGCTCCAACCCCGTGTTCGCCAGGGCGGCGGGCATCAACGTGGACAAGATCCGCCTGCTGTCCGTGGTCATGAGCACCTGGCTGGGCGCCATCGGCATCCTGGTCTACGAGCAGGGCTTCGGCTTCATCCAGTTGTACATGGCGCCGTTCAACATGGCGCTGCCGGCGGTGTCGGCCATACTGATCGGCGGCGCCAGCGTGAACAAGGCGACGATCACCAACGTGGTCATTGGCACGATCCTGTTCCAGGGCATCGTCACCATGACGCCCACCGTCATGAACAACATGATCCACATGGACATCAGCGAGGTGCTGCGCATGGTCGTGTCCAACGGCATGATCCTCTACGCCCTGACCCGCAAGACGGAGGTGACGCGCTAATGAAGAACCAGACCTCCGCGGGCAAGAAGGTGCTGGGCTTCCTGGGCAGCAACAGCGTGCCCATCATGTTCATCATCATCGTGGCCATCTGCATCCCGCTGTCCGGCTTCAGCCCGGTGTTCCTGATCAACGAGATCATCACCCGCATGGGCCGCAACATCTTCCTGATCCTCAGCCTGCTCATCCCCATCATGGCGGGCATGGGCCTGAACTTCGGCATGACCCTGGGCGCCATGGCGGGCGAGATCGCGCTGATCTTCGTCAGTGACTGGCAGATCTGGGGCATCCCCGGCGTGGTGCTGGCCTGCATCATGTCCATCCCGATTTCGGTGCTGCTGGGCTGGATGTGCGGCAAGATCCTGAACGCCTCCAAGGGCCGCGAGATGGTGACCAGCTACATCATCAGCTACTTCACCAACGGCCTGTACCAGTTGCTGGTGCTGTACATCATGGGCGCGATCATCCCCATCATCCACAACTCCATCAAGCTGCCCCGCGGCTACGGCGTCCGCCAGACGGTGGGCCTGCTGACCATGCGCCAGAGCCTGGACAACGCCCTCGCCATCCGCGTGGCGGGCGTGAAGATCCCGGTGCTCACCTTCCTGATCATCGCGCTGATGTGCCTTTTGATCGTGTGGTTCCGCCGCACCAAGCTGGGCCAGGACATGCGCGCCGTGGGCCAGGACATGGAGGTGGCGCGCGACGCGGGCATCAACGTGGAGCGCACCCGCATCATCTCCATCATCATCTCCACCGTGCTGGCGGGCTTCGGCATGATCATCTACCTGCAGAACATGGGCGACATGGCCACCTATTCCGCCCACTCGCAGATCGGCATGTTCTGCATCGCGGCGCTGCTGGTCGGCGGCGCCAGCGTGGACCGCGCGTCCATCGGCAACGTGTTCCTGGGCGTGGTGCTGTTCCACCTGATGTTCATTCTCGCGCCCAAGGCGGGCGGCGTCATCACCGGCGATGAGATGATCGGCGAGTACTTCCGCGTGTTCGTGTCCTACGGCGTCATTACCGTGGCGCTGGTGATGTACGAGACCAAGAAGCGCCGGGCGAAGGCGGGCATGGCCGCCCAGCTCGAGGCCGCGCAGCGGGAGGAGGAGCAGCAATGAACAAGCGCAGATTGCTTTTCTGCCTGATCACGGTGCTGGTGCTGGTCGCCATCGGCGCGTGCATGATGGTCATTGGCCGCGGCCATACCATCTACTTTGACAACAAGAGCCTGGAGTACGAGGGCCAGAAGTACGAGGCCATCCGCCGCATCAACGTGAACGTGAACGGCGAGCAGGTGGCCAAGCTCTCCAAGAAGGAGCGCGGCATGGCCACCACCATGGGCCAGGGATTCAAGTTCGACATCGAGGTCATCCGCGAGAAGGACGCCGAGCCGGAGCGCTACAGCTTCGACATCAGGATTCCCTACGGCATCGACGGCATCGTCGTGAACCTGCCCGGCATGATCGCGGAGCTGCCCCAGGCGGCCTGGATGGAGGAATTCATCCCCGCGCCCACCGTGGAGGAGGAAGAGGACGAGACGCCCGCCGAGGGCGACGTCATGGACGACTTCGGCGTGGGCGGCGACCTGTAGCCCCTCGGGCGCAGGCGATCGCCTCCGACGCAAAGACCATCGACCCACCGCAGGGGCGGCTTCCACGCCCCTGCTTTTTTGCGGCCGAAAGCGCCGCTTTGAACCGCGCCTTGCTTTACAACGCCCCCGCGTTTATGCTAGAATGGCAGGGCGGAAAGCATGGCAGACCGGGATGCATTTACGGACATACGGGAGGACAATCCTATGAATAAAACCTACGACGTCATCATCATCGGGGCCGGGCCGGGCGGCATCTTCACCGCTTACGAGCTGATGGAGAAAAAGCCGGGGCTGCGGGTCGCGGTATTCGAGAGCGGCAACCCGCTGGACAGGCGCAAGTGCCCCATCGACGGCAGGAAGGTGAAGAGCTGCGTCAAGTGCGAGACCTGCGCCATCATGAACGGCTTCGGCGGCGCGGGGGCCTTCTCCGACGGCAAGTACAACATCACCAACGACTTCGGCGGCACGCTGTACGAGTACATCGGCCGGGACCGCGCCATGAACCTGATGCGCTACGTGGACCGGATCAACGTGCAGAACGGCGGCCAGGACACCACGCTGTACTCCACCGCGGGTTCCCGGTTCAAGAAGCTGTGCATGCAGAACAAGCTGACCCTGCTGGAGGCCAGCGTGCGGCACCTGGGCACGGACATCAACTACGTGGTGCTGGACAACCTGTACAACCACCTGAAGGAACGGGTGGACTTCTTCTTCCGCGCCACCGTGGACGCCATCGAGGCGCTGCCCGGCGGCGGCTTCCGCGTGCGCTGGGGCGAGGAGAGCGCGGAGTGCGCGAACTGCGTGGTCTCCGTGGGCCGCAGCGGCAGCAAGTGGATGGAGCGGGTGTGCGGGGAGCTGGGCATCGCCACCAAGTCCAACCGCGTGGACCTGGGCGTGCGGGTGGAGCTGCCCGCGGTGATCTTCTCCCACATCACCGACGAGCTCTACGAGAGCAAGATCGTGTACCGCACCGAGAAGTACGAGGACAACGTGCGCACGTTCTGCATGAATCCCCGGGGCATCGTGGTCAACGAGAACACCAACGGCATCGTCACCGTGAACGGCCACAGCTTCGAGGACGAGGCGCGCAAGACCGAGAACACCAACTTCGCGCTGCTGGTGTCGAAGCACTTTTCCGAGCCGTTCCGCGACAGCAACGGCTACGGCGAGAGCATCGTGCGGCTCAGCAATATGCTGGGCGGCGGGGCCATCGTGCAGCGCTTCGGGGACCTGGAGCGCGGCCGCCGCAGCACGCCCAAGCGCATCGACGAGGGCACCGTGGTGCCCACGCTGGCGGCCACGCCGGGCGACCTCAGCCTGGTGCTGCCCAAGCGCATCCTGGACGGCATCATTGAAATGCTCTACGCGCTGGACAAGATCGCCCCCGGCACCGCCAACGACGACACCCTGCTCTACGGCGTGGAGGTCAAGTTCTACAACATGGAGGTGGAGCTGGATTCCAACCTGGAGACGAGGCACAAGGGGCTGTACGTCATCGGCGACGGCTCGGGCGTCACCCATTCCCTCAGCCACGCCAGCGCCAGCGGCGTGTACGTGGCGCGGCGGATCGCGGAAACCGAATAGTACATGACGGGAGGGATGAAGCGTGATCGCATTCCTGACCAGCAGCCCCTGCCTGGAATCCGGGGCGCTGAACCCGGCGAACGGCCTCGTGGAGGAGCTGCGCGCGGCGCTGCCCAATCCCTGCGCGGGCCTGTTCGCGTGCTCCAGTCCCGACGACCCCGCGGCCACCGACCGCTTCGCCGCCGCGATGCGGGAGAGCTTTGAGGCGGCGGGCTTCCGCTTCTCCCGCTGGGATATCCTGGACCACAGGACGCAGGACGCCGCTGCCGGGCTGATCCGCGGGGCGGAGCTCGTCGTGCTGGCGGGCGGGCACGTGCCCACGCAGAACCGGTTCTTCGCGGAGATCGGCCTGCGCGCGCTGCTGGAGGGGTATCCCGGCGCGATCCTGGGCATCAGCGCCGGCAGCATGAACAGCGCGGAGCGGGTCTACGCCCATCCCGAGCTGCCCGGCGAGGCCGTCGATCCCGCCTACCGGCGCTTCCTGCCCGGGCTGGGACTGACGGAGGTCATGCTGCTGCCGCACGTGCAGTCCTGGCGGTACGACTCGCTGGACGGCCTGCGGCTGATCGAGGACATCGCCGTACCGGACAGCGTGGGACGCTGCTTCTACGCCGTGCCCGACGGCAGCTGGCTGTACCTGCGCGAGGGCAGGCAGGAGCTGCGGGGCGAGGCGTGGCGCATTGCCGACGGCAGGATGGAGCAGGTCTGCCGGGAGGGAGAGTCGCTCATCCTGTAAACTCTTTGCGCACGGCCCTATCCCGGGGAACCGCCGGGCCGGCCTTCGCGTCCTACTCGCAAGCCGGGCGCCGACCGCCCGGCAGAGCGAACGGAAGGAGGCTGCGCCATGAATCTTTTGAAGTGGTTCCGGAGAAAGCGCGCGGAACGGGAGAGCGCGCCGAAGGCGCCCGAACCGCAGGCAGGCAGCGCGAAGGCGGAGCAGGCAAAGCCCGCGCCTCCCGCAGAAGCGGAGCAGGCAAAGCTCGCCCTTCCCGCGGAGGCGGAGGCAGAGCAGGCAAAGTCCTCGCCTCCCGCAGAAGTTAAGGCAAAGCCCGCCCCTCCCGCAGAGGCAGTGCCCGCCCCTCCCGCAGAGGTAAAGCTCGCGCTCTCCGCGGAGGAGGCGGCCCTGGCACAGGAGCTGAGGGGCGCGGCGGATTTCCTCGCGGAGCGGATCGATGCGGACGTCCCGTCCACCGGGCGCGGCCGGCCCGTGTTCATCCGAATGCCCATCGCAGGCACGCGCAATTCCGCGCTGCTGATCGTCCATCCCGGCGCGAAGGATCGCACCGTCACGCTCGGCGCGATGCGCGAAGGGTACGACATGCAGGTGATGAACTGCGTGTTCAGCGGCGGCAACGACGAGGTCAAGGCCTGGCTCCGCCGCCCGGAGACCCCCGGGGAGCTGGCCGCGCTGGTGATGCCGCTCTCGGACAGCCTGGACGAGAAGCTGAATTGAACAAGCGCATAATACAACAGGCGGCCGTCCCACGCGGGACGGCCGCATTTGCATGGGTTTCAATCCTCCCGCACCACGGCGCAGGCTTCGATGCCGTAGTAGCGCATGCGCGCGATGGCGGCGGGGTTGATGATCTCCCCCGGCATCACGATGGGCACGGCGGGCGGGCAGGACGCGGCGGGGGTGGCGAGCACCCGGCCCGCGCAGGCGCCCAGTGGCAGCGCGACCCTGGGGGCGAACATGGCCTCGCGCACGGAACAGCGCCGCGCCGGCAGCACGAAGGGCGGGGCCGCCTCCGGGATCGCCGGGCGGCGGGGGAAGGCCGTGAGCGCCGCCTCCAGCCGGTCGAGGTCGGCCGGGTCGTTCCAGGAGGTGGGCATCAGGGTGAGGAAGTCCGGGTCGTGGAATTCGCAGGCGATGTCCTCCCGCGCGAGCACCGCCGCCAGCGCGTCCCCGGTGGTTCCCGCGGCCCGGGCGTCCAGCGTCAGCTTCATCGGCTCGTCCCCGACGAAGGCGTAACCCGCCGCCCGCAGCCGCGTTTTCATCGCCTCCAGCGCGGGCAGGAACGCCGCCAGCCGCGCGGGCAGCGCGTCCAGTATGGGGTTCTGCGCGTCCAGCGATTGCAGGATCAGCCAGGAAGGGCTGGTGCTGCCGAACAGGGCGAGGGCGTCCTTCGCCCGGCCCGCCAGCGCCGCGTCCCGCACGTGCAGGTACGCCGCGCCGGTCAGGGCGGGCAGCGTCTTGTGCGCGGAGTCGCAGCACAGGTCCGCGCCCAGGTCCATGGGGTGGCGGGAGGGGGACAGGAACCGCAGGTACGCGCCGTGGGCGTTGTCCACCAGCAGCGGCACGCCGCGGGCGCGGCAGGCCGCGGCGATGCCCGCCACGTCCGCCATGTGGCCCAGGTAGTCCGGGCTGGTGAGGTACACGGCGTCGAAGGGCGCGTCCGGGCCGTCCAGGGCCGCCGCCACGTCCGCCGGGGCCACGGTGCAGGCGTGGTAGGAATCCCCCGGGGCGGGGAGGAGCCAGGCGACGTCGAAGTCCAGCAGCGCCGCGGCGGTGAGGAACGCGCGGTGGGCGTTGCGCCCGGCCAGCACCCGCGGCCGCGCGCGCCGGGGCCGGTCCCCCGCGAACAGCGCCAGGTACAGCATGGCCCGCAGCGCCAGCGACGAGCCCTCGGCGGAGTAGAAGGTGGGGCAGCCGAACAGCCGGGCGGCGACGGCCTCGCTCTCGGCGACGGGGCCTTCCGCGGCGTACAGCTCGCCCGCGCCGTCGATCTCGGTGATGTCCAGCGCCTCGCAGCCCAGTATGGGCGCACCCTTGTGGCCGGGCATGTGCAGCCGGACGGGGTCCTTCGCGGCGTATGCCCGCACGAAATCGCAGATGGGGGAGAGGCTCCGCGCCTCTCCCCTCGTTTCATTGCTGTGCATCGTGATCTCCCAGTTGCGCGTCCACCGCGACCATGATGGCGCACTCCATGCGTTTTTTGAACAGCTCGCAGCCGTACTCGTACACGCCGGTGACGCTGCCGGTGGCGTGCCAGGCGTTGGCCGCGCAGCCGCCGGAGCAGTACAGCCGCGCCCAGCAGTCCCGGCAGGCGGGCCGCGCGTACACGTTGCAGGCGGCGAAGCGGGCCTGCACGGCCTCGTTGGTCACGCCGTGCCAGATGTCGCCCAGCCGGAAGTCCTCCTCGCCCACGAACTGGTGGCAGGGATACAGGTCGCCCCAGGGGGTGACCGCCATGTACTCCGTGCCCGAGCCGCAGCCGGAGATGCGCTTGTAGATGCAGGGGCCGCCGGTGAGGTCGATCATGTAGTGGTAGAAGGTGAAGGGCCGCCCTTCCCGTCGGCGGCGGATCATCAGCGCCGCCAGCTCCTCGTACTGCCGGAGCACGACGGGCAGGTCCTCCTTCGTCAGCGCCTCGGGGTCGCCCTCGGGGCACACCACCGGCTCCATGCTCAGCTCCGTGAAGCCCAGGTCCAGCATGGTGCGGATGTCCTCCAGGAAATCCGGGTTGGCGTGGGTGAAGGTGCCGCGCATGTAGTAGTTCCTGCCGCCCCGCGCGGCCACCAGCCGCTGGAATTTCGGCACGATGCGCTCCCAACTGCCCTTCCCGGCGTAGTCCACCCGGTAGCGGTCGTGGATCTCCTTGCGCCCGTCCAGGCTCAGCACCACGTTGGAGCACTCCCGGTTGGCGAAGTCGATCACGTCGTCGTCGATCAGCAGGCCGTTGGTGGTCAGCGTGAAGCGGAAGCGCTTGCCCGCCGCCCCTTCGATGGAGCGGGCGTAGGCGACCAGGCGCTTCACCACGTCGAAGTTCATCAGCGGCTCGCCGCCGAAGAAGTCGACCTCCAGGTTGCGGCGGCTGCCGGAGTGGGCGACGAGGAAGTCCAGCGCCTGCCTGCCGACCTCGTAGCTCATCACGGCGCGCTCGCCGTGGTACTTGCCCTGGCTGGCAAAGCAATAGGCGCAGTTCAGGTTGCAGGTGTGGGCCACGTGCAGGCACAGCGCCTTGACCACGCCGGAGGTGCGCGCCTTCAGCTCGCCCGCCATGGGCTCGAAGCTGTCGGGGGCGAACAGCCGCCCGGCGTCCTTCAGCCGCGCCACCTCGTCGTAGCACTCCGCGAGGTCGGCGGGCGTCACGTCCGGGCGACCTTCGTACTTCTCCGCCATCTCCGCCAGCACGGCCTCCCGGGGCAGGGCTTCAAAGCGGGCAATCATATCGTAGGCGACCTCGTCCACCGCGTGGACGCTGCCCGAGCAGACGTCCAGCACGATGTTATAGCCGCCGAGCTTGTACTGGTGTATCATATCCTCGCTCCCATACGCCACGAATGCCGCCCCGCGGGGCGGCATTCACGGTTTTTCTTTGGCTCGATTACTTGTCGGCCTTCTGCTCGCACTGCTGGTTGGCGATGCCGCAGCTCGTCTTGCACGCGGACTGGCAGGAGGTCTGGCATTCGCCGCAGCCGCCGTTCTTGGCGCTGTCGCACAGGTTGCGGGTTTCGATGGTCTTGATATGGGTCATGATGCATTCCTCCACAAATAAGTATGGATATATGATAGCAGAACGGGCGCGGATTGTCAAGATGCCTCCATGCCCCGCAGCCGCGGGATTGACAGTGCGCAAAAGCGGAAGTATAATGTAAACGGCAGGTTATCGACACGTGCTTAAACCGCATGCCTTGAACGACGACAGGGAGGGATGACCATGAAGAAGCTGTTGGCAATGCTGCTCGCGCTGTTGCTTGCGCTGGGTACGTGCGCCCTGGCGGAGAACGACGCGATCCCGGCGGAGGAAATCGCCGGGGCGGCGACGGAGACCGAGGACCTGGCGGCGGAGGCTGTGGAGGCCGGAGAACCCGGGGAAGCGGAAGAGCTTGCCGCGGCGGACCTGTGGGTCGGGAACGTGGAACAGGCGGAGCCGGCCGAGGCAAACACCGCGGAGCTGCCGAACTTCCATTATGACGGAAGCCGCTACGCCACCTTCGACGACGTGGGGGGCGCGACAAGCTATTATATCGGCAATGAAATAAACGGCCTGCACAAGATTCCCTCCGAGAGCCTGGGCGTCACCCGCGCGGGAACAAAGTGGACGGTGGATCTCAAGGCCCATATGGACGCCATGGCCCGCGATAACAGCAGAATCAGGAGCGGCGATTACACGATCACGATCTATGCGTACAATGGAAGCTTGGAAACCCTGGCACAGAGCAGCGTCGGCTATACCTATCTGTGCACCCTTCCGCAGATGAAGGAACCCTCGATCTGGTGGAAGGGCACAAAACTGTACTGGACGATTCCCGAACATGCGGTGTACCTGTATTTCACGCTCAGGGTATACGATTCCGAGGGCAAACAAGTCGATGAACATAGCTGGAACGGACTTCCGAATGTAGGCCCGGAAGACATCGCCGGCGGCTCCAAAACCGTCAATTCCGCGTATCGTTACCAGGCGACGCTCCTGTTCAGGGGCGAAGGCGATTACCTGGATTTAATCGCAATGTCACCCATGTGCACGGGTGCGCAGCTGCTGTCCGGCAATACGTTCGAGGGCGATGAGGAATACGCGATCTCCGTCACAGGCGGCACGGCCAGCAAGGCGAAGGCCAAGGCGGGGGAGATCGTCACCATTGCGGCGGACGACCGCTCGGCGCAGTACATGACCTTCAGCTACTGGTTCTACACCGAGGGCACTGTGGTCGAGAATTA